>CP027224.1:2472500-3213333 GCA_002973635.1 Lysinibacillus sp. B2A1 | reverse complement strand
CCATGTGCTTCAATACCAGCACTTTGTACAGTCCAATCAGTTGGCAATAATTTTCTAGCCCATCCTTCAGCCATTTGGCTACGGCAAGAGTTCCCTGTACACAAGAAATAAAGTGTATTTGTCATAATGATTGCTCCTTATAATTTAATGGTTTTAAAGTATTTTTTCTGCCAACGTAAAGCAACCCATACAAGTCCTATGAGAACAGGTACCTCGACTAGTGGTCCAATAACAGCGGCAAACGCTACCCCACTATGAAGACCAAATACGCCAACTGCAACGGCAATGGCTAACTCAAAATTGTTACTTGCAGCTGTGAATGAAAGAGCTGCTGTGACTGGATAAGATGCTCCTGCTTTACGTGAAGAAAAGAATGAAACAGCAAACATCACTACAAAGTAAATAAATAATGGAATTGCAATTCGTACTACATCGAGTGGTAGTTCGACTAACTTCTCACCTTTTAAGGCAAACATCATCACAATCGTGAACAAAAGTGCAATTAAAGTAAGTGGTGAAATCTTCGGTAAGAACTTTTCCTCATACCACTGTTTGCCTTTTGTTTTAATACCGATCCATCGTGTTAGGAACCCTGCAGCAAATGGTATGCCTAAGTAAATAAGTACGCTCTTTGTAATTTCCCACATGGAGATGGATACATTGAAGTTTTCTAAACCAAACCAACCAGGTAATATATTTAAGAAAAAGTAAGCAAAAATCGAATACGTCACGATTTGAAAAATGGAGTTAAAAGCAACTAAACCAGCTACATATTCACGGTCTCCACGAGCCAGATCATTCCATACAATCACCATTGCAATACAGCGAGCTAACCCAATCATAATGAGCCCAGCCATATACTCTGGATAGTCTCTCAAAAATATAATGGCTAAGAAGAACATTAGAAACGGACCAAGTAACCAGTTTTGGAATAGTGACAATAAAAGAACTTTCCAATCCTTGAACACACGCCACATTTCCTCATACTTTACTTTTGCCAAAGGTGGATACATCATCACAATTAACCCTATAGCAATCGGTATCGATGTTGTGCCAATAGACATGGACTCTAATGCTTCACCAATATTGGGCATTGTCACACTTAATAAAACCCCTATTCCCATTGCAACAAAAATCCAAAGGGTGAGGTAGCGATCTAAAAAAGAAAGCTGTTTGGTTAAAGATTCATTACTCATTTAAATTTCCCCCTACGTGGCAACAATCGGTGCCACAATCGCACCCAGTTAAAGGCTGAATTTGTTCTAAAATCCCCCTCATTAGTGGCGTTTGATCCTCCACTAAACGATAATGTTTCCAAGTCCCTACTTTTCGTTCCGTAATAATGCCCGCCTCCTTTAATTTTCGAAGATGCTGACTAACTGCTGGTTGTGAAATACCTAGTACATCCACAAAGTCACATACACATACCTCCCCATTTTTCATACATGCAAGTAATTTGATGCGATTCAAGTCAGCTGCTGCCTTTAATTGTTTCTCTATTAGTGTATTTTCCATCTATATTCGCTCCTTATATAATCATTTGCTTATATATTTTATAAAATAAAATCACCCAACTATTTACAGGTGAATACATCAATATATAACTATACACTTATATTATGCTTATTCAATAATATTTGCAATAAATATTTACCTATTTTTAAAAATTTTTAAAGAGGCTAAATTAATCTAGTGCTTCAGCTATTAAATCGATTATTGAGTATTATATGTTTTTTAATTATTATGACACTCTTTTATCAGCTAACTGTACTGATAAGACGTTGGGTCAAAGTAAGAAGCAATTCATTAGGTGTTGAGAATTGAACCCCAAATATGATGACTTATAGTTTAAATCATCATCATTCGTTTCCTAATGAAAATGGTGTGCAGCAAAAGTTAGTTTTAGTAAGGGCTTTGTTTAACAACTGTATTGATCGAATGACTGTTTCTTGTTCAAATTCATTCATCTGAGCGAAAACTTCATCCAAGTATTCATTTATCATTTTATCAATCATCCCAGCAACAAACATCCCCTCTGTTGTTAGTGATAATATGTATACCCTCTTGTCTGTGGATGAAGGTGTTTTTTTGACTAGTTTCATTTTAATGAGAGTTTGAATTTGTCTACTGAAAGTAGTAATATCCATTCCTAATGCATCTGCGACTTGTTGCATCGAAGGCGAAGTTTGTTTATCAATCTCATATAGAATGTGATTTTGTATAGGTGTGATATCAATCTGACCTACTGAACAACATTTTTTATTTAAGATACCAAAATTTTGAGTCAAAAATTGAAAAAGCTCTCGTTTGTTTTCCATTTCCTCACCTACAATATTTTTATTTTACTTATAAGATTTAACCTGATTAGCACTACGTTAACTTATTCAATAATATAGCAAACGTAGGAATTACTCCAATTGTATAATGAACAAGTAGAGTATTCCTAGCTACACTATGGTCAAAATTCAGTCCTATATTGTTTAAATACTTTATTTGATATATTTCGTTATATTTTTCACAACAAATTTCGCATCTGTACCTACCCCTCTTAAGGTAGCAGATGCAAAAGAACGTTGCCCTTCAAGCCCCACAAAATATAGACCTGGAACATTACTTATTCCTGCCTTATGTAAAGGCTTACCCTCTTTATCAAGTGCACCTATTGAATTAAGATATGGAAGCCGCGGTTTAAATCCTGTTGCGTAGATTACAGTATCTATAGGTTCCTTTTTTCCATTTGGCCAAATTACTCCTTTCTCATAAAAGGACATAAACATTGTTTGTTGATCTGGTTTTCCTGCAGTGATTCGGTCTTTGTATCGATCTGTATCGTTCACAGCATTTGACGTAGGTGCAGTTTTGCCAAATCGCCAAAATGGGAAAGTGTCAA
Organism: Lysinibacillus sp. B2A1; assembly: GCA_002973635.1. Taxonomy (GTDB): domain Bacteria; phylum Bacillota; class Bacilli; order Bacillales_A; family Planococcaceae; genus Lysinibacillus. Next base: position 3,210,443 of record CP027224.1, on the reverse strand, counting down.
AACCAATTAATCTTAACCATAAATGTATATCAAGACCCAAAAATCGCTGTTTCACAAACTGGATAGGTTTTCGAACAGCTAAAGAAGTATTACTCACTTCTGCCAACTCTGTAGCAATCTGCACAGCTGAATTACCTCCCCCAATTACAACTACTCTTTGGTTGTGAAATGGTTGTGTATTTCTATACGCTGAAGAGTGAAGTGTTTTTCCCTGAAACGCTTCTACACCTTCTATCTCAGGGATGTAAGGGTTATTAAATGAGCCCGTAGCATTAATGACTGTTAGAGCTTTAAATGTATCACCTTGCACCGTTCTTATTATAAATCCTTCTTTGCTTTTCTCTATAAAATCTACTCTTTGATTAATTCTGACTGGTAATTGAAACCTTTTTTGATAATCCTGCAAATATCTAATGACTTCATCTCGTTCTGGATAACGATTCCAACACCCTGGGAACTTCATGCCAGGCATAGAGGAAAAACCTGCTGGAGAAAACAATTTAAGACTGTCATAATAACTTGACCAAGAGCCTCCAATCTGATTACTTGCCTCCAATATTAAAAAACGTAGACCTTTTTTCTGTAAATGATAACCCGATGCTAGCCCTGCCTGCCCTCCGCCAATTACAATTGTATCAAGTATCTCTTTCATTTTTATTCCCCCTTAAATTATTTGTAATTTGCAAGTATTTATTCGCAATAATAACCCGAAATAAAAATTTTATCGGATTTATTATTCTAAACCTTAATTAATATTATTCATCATTTAATATTATTCATAAGCTTTATCTTTAAATATTCCATAAAATATTTATACTTTATTTATTTGCAATTTACAAGTAAATGAACTAAAAAAATAAACCACTCGAAATGTTGGTTTTGTAAGGTAATAATAAAGTTATTTAATTTTAATATAAAAATATAAGAGCCTCGCTACATCTTATTGTAGTAAGGCTTTTTAAAGTTGTTTAATTTCTATCTATTTAAATGTGTTTGTATGTGAAAATTAATAATAAAGTTGTTTAATTCTTGTTCCACTCCCGTTAATTGAAGAAGACACTTTTAAAATATTAGTGATTTTCTTTAATCAATAATAGGATACAAATTATGAAAATAACATAAGCAACAGATTTCCATATTCCTTTCGGGGCTTTTATTGCCAGGAATAACCCTAAGAGAATTCCTAAAACTCCTACCTTCCAATCGCTATTTGGTAGAATAAACAATGTAATAATCAGATTATTACTGAGATTAAACCTAAATACTTTTTCATTATTTTTACTCCCAAATACATTAAATATAGTATCTTATTCCATATCCCAATGTATCATAAATATACATAGTGATACTATGTCAAGAAAATGGACAGGGAAAATTGAGATTTTGCTTTAAATTTAAGCGCGCTATCGCTTGCTCGCCTCCCAAATAATTTAAGGGGCGTAACCCTTAAATTATTTGGGAGGTTAAAAGGGTTTAATTATATGACCTTAGTTTTCTGTGAAGTTTTGAAATATTGCTTTTCGTATGCAATGGGCGACATATAATTTGTGAATGAATGGATACGCTTGTAGTTATAAAAACTAACGATGTATTCAATGATACTTTTCTTGGCTTGATCTCTCGTTTTATACTTTTCATGAAAAACTAACTCTCTTTTGATGACGCTATGAAATGACTCGATACATGCATTATCGTAACAGTTTCCTTTTCTGCTCATACTTGTAATTATTCCATTAGTTCGTAATACTTGTTGGTATTCCTTCGACGCATACTGGCTCCCACGATCTGAATGATGAATCAGCCCAGGAGTGGGAGTCTGAGTTCGGATTGCTCGTTTTAAGGCGAGGATCACTAATTCCTTTGTCATTCTCTCATCCATTGCCCAACCGATGATTCGTCTTGAATACAACTCCATAATCGTTGCTAGATAGAGCCAACCTTCACTGGTCCATATATACGTAATGTCAGCTACCCACGCTTGTCCAGGGCGTTCTACTTTGAATTGTTGGTCTAATAGATTGGGATATACTGGTAGATTATGTTTTGAATTCGTCGTCGCTTTGTATTTTTTCACTGTTTTTGAGCGAATGCCTTCTTCTTTCATAATTCGCGATACGGTTTTTTGCGATACAGAGACTCCTTCTGAATTCAATTGTTTTGTAATCTTTGGACTACCGTAATTTCTTCTTGAGTCCAAATACACTCGTTTTATTTGGCTCGTTAACTTTTCTTTCCGTTCTTTTTGATTACTCTTTGGTCGATTTAGCCACTTGTAGTAACCACTTCTTGAAACACCTAATACTTCGCACATCTTTGCCACACGGAAATCGTGTCGGTGCTGTTGAATAAAGTTGTAAACTACTTCCGGTCTTTTGCAAAGATGCCCATAGCCTTTTTTAAGATGGCATTTTCCTCTTCTAGGTCACGTATTCTTTTTTGTAAATCTTTATTTTCCTTGTCTTCGGGTTTTAAGTTCCCACTACCGACAAATGCAGCTTCGCCATCTTTACTAAATTTCTTTACCCAATTGTGTAAGGTCTGTTCTGCAAGATCCAGCTCACGTGCAACCTCCGCAACCCTCTTGCCACTTTCAACTAATTGTACGGCCTCTAATTTAAATTCTTTGTCATAACTTTTTCGTTTTGTCATCTTAGACACTCCTAGTAAATTGTTAAGATTATTATACTTTATAAACTCCCAATTCACTGTGTCCATAATTTAGACTAACATCATAGACACTCTTATTATCTCTGTACATTAACAGGAATATAATATTTAATCTTATTGAAGAATGTTGTTATTAAGTTCTTTATTCAAAAAAAGAAAAAGTATGATGAATTACAAGTTTAATCAGTAAATTAAATCAGGTGCTCAAAACGAGCCCAAGTTATCTGTTTAAACGGCTATTAATTAGCTCTTCTACATGTGCTTTTAGAGCTTGATTAGCATAACGTAGGACTACATCTTCGCCTGCCGTTTTGACGACTATATCGCTGAAGTATTCGTCAATTTTAATCCATTTTACAACAGCGATACTTTTCTTAGCCAGAAATCGTCTTTTATTGTAGAAATCATTTCTTAAATCTTTTAATAAACCTTCTACAATATTGATGTAAACTTTGGACATTTTTAACTTTTCAAGCGACGAATAGTCTTGTTGTAAAGACCTTATTGCCATATCTATTTTTATAAACTCATACAAAGCACTTTGATCCTCACCATTAATCATCAACGTCAACCATCTTTACATCTTGAATTTTATCAAATGCAAGACGTTTTATAGCTACATCAGTGTCTAATAGTAATTCCCTTTTGATTGTATCAGTTCCTGTAACTAGCCCTGTCTCGTCATGCAAATTATTGTTGTTCCACAGCGTTAACGTAATAAGTTTTTGCATTTTAAAAGCATGTTGTATGGTCTGTTCTATTTCCTCTAACTCCCATTCGGTTAATTCTCGCTTTTTATCATAAAATTCCTCTTGTTTCCATTCTTTAATGAGCTTCACATGCTCAGGAAGCATCATCGCTGTCCACTTCATTGATTTACGGTCACGTATCATCTAAACACTCCTCGAATTCTTAATGACCAAATTTATAATACTCAGGTCACCTCTTGCTCTCTTTTTACATTTTGTGTAACATTATATAGAATAACTTGCAAAAACTGAGCTTTAAAATAATTTCTTGACATTTAATATAAATTTCTCCTCTATCTCGTATCATCTCGTTCACTCCTTATGCTAAATGTCCACCTACTAAGCGACTTCGTGTGATAGCCGTACCCGCCTTTGTATAAGAAGCTGCCCTTAATAAGGCTATTGCTCCATATTTTCTACGGATCGCATCCATCACATGACCAATGATCTGTCGCTGCTCCTTATGTGCATCAAATAAGTCCAATTGGATACTGCGTTCTGGTTCCAAATTTGTTATTCTAACAGACAATTGACGTGCTGGTTCACCTGCAAAGTACTCATCCAGTAATTCAAGACAAGTTTGATACATGACGAGCGTTTCACTTGTTGGTGTCTCAATTGTTCGAGAGCGATGAAACCCTTTTGTCATCGCATTGCGGCTATAGGAAAGCCCTAAGCTAATTGTGCGGCCAACATATCCTGCTTCACGCGTTCGTCGCATGACATCTTCACACATTTCCAGGAGCACAACCGCAATCTCTTTTCGGGTGTGATAATCTCTCATTAGCATTTGTCCTTTCCCAAAGCTTAGCGCTGCATTCGTCACCAAGGGCTCTCCTAACGTGGAAAGATCAATTCCCCATGCGTGATAATATAATTGATTGCCCATAACGCCAAAGCGCTTTTCTAATTCCTTTAAATCTGCGTTTGCTAGCCCTCCAACTGTCTGTATACCCATTGCATGTAAGTTCCGTTCCATCTGTTTGCCAATGCCCCACATTTCGGACAATGGTCGTACTGGCCAAAGCTTTTTTGGAACATCTTCATAGCTCCACTTAGCAAAACCAGATTTTTTAGCCTCTAAATCTAATGCTAATTTAGCCATTAGCATATTGGGGCCCATACCGATTGCGGAGGGGATGCGAAATTGCTCGTAAATCGCTTGTTGAATCGTTTTTGTCGCTTGCTCAGGCGAACCCCAAAGCTTTTCTGTACCTGTTAAATCCACAAAGCTTTCATCGACACTGTAGACATGAATCGCGTCAGCAGGGACATACTTAGCTATAAGTCGAGTAATCGCCATTGACATGTCTAGAAAAAATGACATTTTCGGTTCAAAAAGCTTAATATCTGGATGCTTAGGAATCTCATAACGCCTATTTCCTGTTTTGATTTTAAATTTTTCCTTCATCATTGGTGAAGCTGCAAGTACAATACTACCCGGCTGTTCAAAATTACCTATAACGGCAATGGGATCTTTCAAAACATCTAAACCCTCTAGCACAGCAATACAGCTAGCATAAAAACATTTCATATCAATACAAAAAATGTCTCTATGTGGCAGAGCGTCATAATTCATATAACCTCACGCTTTCCTTGTGCAACAGGCAGTATCGCTAGAACATTGTTAATCATAAACGTACGCTTTGCTCGTCTTGTAAAGCAGAATGCTGTAAATGAATTACCAGCGAGCTTGATGATCTTTATACGCCTTTTCGTAATGGCACCAGACTGGGATATATACATCATGCTGACTATTTGTTGACGCTGCATTACTTTTATTAACTGTTCTTTCACCTTTACTTTCCTCCTCAAAAATCAAGTGAGTTCTAACAGGAGCTGTTTTCAACACAGAACAAACGTTTGTATTTTTATTATACGCACGTACGTTCCTAATTAGAAGTGGTAATTTTAGCTAATTTGGGCTTTTAACATGGGACTAAACATAGGCTTTTGTTTAAGCCTAAAATAACTTTGTACATATGCTGTGCTTATGATAAGTATTTCATTTTGATTTAGAAGGGATGTCATTATTAGCTCAACAATTGATTATACGTCACCGTCCACACAGTTCACTTTTGACGTCAATAAAAGTACGCTGTTTAAAAAAGATAATCGAAATTATATAAATGTTCTTGGAATAGAACAATTAAATACATTGGAAAATGTGTCCTTGCTTGATATTTTTCTAAGTAGGGACAATGTAATTGAACCCCATTATCATCAAAATGCAGGAGAGCTTGTATATTGTATTGCTGGTGCTGCTATCGTATCCATACTTAATCCTTTTACTAAGAAGCTTCAAAACTATCCTATAAAACCGGGCCAAGTTGCAAATGTACCTCAAGGCTGGTGGCATTATGAGGTGGCTACTGAGGATGACACGCATCTACTAGCTATTTTTGATGCCCCAACTCCTGAGGTTATTTTAGGTTCAGATATATTGAGATTTACACCTTCCAATATTATGGCTCACACTTATTGCTTAGATGAAAATCTATGGAAAAAAGCAATAGCACCAGTTGTACCATCGACATATATTGGACCAGCCAAAGACTGTAATCGTGTAAAATCAGCTTCTGATAAACCTAAAGATTCTCATCATTGTAAACACAAGTATCAGTATCCACAGTACACAAACCCGTATTCATGCCCGCACCGCAGCCGATATATGTATCCATATGGCCCCTATTACTAATTAATAGGCAAACAGCACTCAATGTTGATTAACTTTTATCGCATAAAAATAGATAAAATGGAAACCATATATGGTAAAGTCATCGCTTTGTTTTTACTAAATGAGGTGTAGAGAATGGAATTATTTCCACTGATCCATACAAATTTTTGGGATGCTGTAATAGCCGTTCCAGCCGTTTTACTTATTACGCAGCTAATAAAGGTGTTTATGCATATTCAGCCTAAATATGTTCCAGCAATTGCCCTTGCTATTGGCTTGATTATTTCTATCTTTATAAGCCATCGACATAGCCTTATTGCAGGCGTATTTATGGGCTTTTTTTATGGGTACGCAGCAATTGGAAACTTTGCAGCATTGAAAACAACCATTAATAGCTATAAAAATAAGAAGAAAAATAACCCTTTGATGTAAAAAAATGATTAAAATTCCGATTTAAAACACATCCTAATTTTAAATAAATGCAATGAGGATTAGGAAGTGTAATTATGGAATTGGCAAATAATAATTTAGAGTCATTACGTTTTAAGGAAATTTTTCAGATTTGGACACAGCTTGGCGTTAATAATAGCTATATAGCATCCAATCATGCATTTTTTAAGCATGCTACCGATAAAAATTTGAAGGTGATTATCGTAGAATTTATTCAATGTTTAAAAGAGGAAAATAAGCAATTACAAGCCTTATTAAAGGACAATGGCGTGCTTGCCCCTTCTGCATCCATTGACTATAAAAAATTAAAAATGGGAGATATACGAGGGAAAACTGCTATCAATGATACCGAAATCAGTGCCATCCTATCGATGAATATCGCTTCCTCTGTTATTTCAGTTAGCCAATCTTTTGAAAAAGCTGTAAAAAAGAAGTATGTGTCAAAATATGGGGAGCTTCATATGAGATATGCCATACTGGGTGCAAAACTCATACAGTTAAGTAAGGACAAAGGCTGGTTACTAGCTCCAGCTGCAAATAGATAAAACAAGCTCTCGTTTTTCTGAAACGAGAGCTTGTTAACTTTTCACCTATTATCGAGTTCTCACAAAAAACAGCTTGTACCACTGATTGACAAGGAATGGTAGAACAGACAGACTATAAATAAAACCTAATTGTGCCAAACTTAATGTAGCAACCTCAAAAACACCTGTAAGCATTGGCATAAATAATACGGCGTGTAAGCTTAAAAAGCCAATTAAAAATGCTACCCAAGTATATTTATTGGAAAATACGCCAATGGTAAAAATAGATTCTTTAGATCTAGAGTTAAAGCCATGTACTAAGCGTGACAAACATAATGTGGTAAATGCCATCGTGCTCGCAGTTAAAGTATCACCTGTTGACAACCCAATTTGAAAGGCAATAATGGTTGAAATGGCAATTAATATCCCCTCAAGCACCACCTGCGTCGTGAATACTTTATTTAATAGCGGTTGATGGATATCTCTAGGCTTGTCCTTCATTGTTTTTTTGTTATTAGGCTCTAGACCAATTGCAATAGCTGGCAAGCTATCAGTCAGCAGGTTAATAAACAAGAGATGCACAGGTGCAAAGGGCACTGGTAAGCCTAAAATAGTTGCATATAACACAACAAAAATGGCTCCCGCATTCCCAGATAATAAGAACAAAATAGCGTTTTTAATATTCGTATAAATACTTCTACCATTTGCAATAGCCTTAACAATCGTTGAAAAATTATCATCCGTTAAGATCATTGAGGAGGCATCTTTTGCTACTTCTGTGCCTGTAATGCCCATCGCCACACCAATATCGGCTTGTTTTAGTGCAGGACCATCATTAACGCCGTCTCCTGTCATGGCAACGACCTTTCCTGTTTCCTGCCAGGCTCTCACAATGCGAATTTTTTGTTCTGGTGTGACACGTGCATAAACTGAAAAATCTTTTACTTTTTCTTGTAATTGTTGATCTGTTAAATCTGCAATTTCATGCCCTTCAATCGCTTCTGTCGGATCTTTTAAAATACCGATTTGCGTAGCGATAGCAGTCGCCGTTATTTTATGATCCCCAGTAATCATCACTGGCTTTATACCAGCCTTTATACAATTTTCAACAGCTGCTTTGGATTCTTTTCTTGGCGGATCCATCATAGCGACAAGCCCCACAAAAATTAAATCTTGTTCAGCTCTTACATTGATTGCTTGATTGTCCCTTACCTCTTTATAGGCAATGGCTAGTACTCTTAGCCCATTCATAGAGAAATCACGATTCGCTGCATTGATTTTTTGACGATGGTGCTGTGTAATATCAAGAATTCCTGCAGATGTTTGAATTTTTACGACTTTAGGTAAAAGAACATCTACTGCTCCTTTAGTAATCATAATCGATTGCTGATCCATTTTATTCACAGTACTCATCAGCTTTCTATCTGAATCAAAAGGAATTTCCGTCAATCTTGGATAACGTTCCCTAATAACGACTTCATCAAAGCCATATTGCTTTCCCAATTTCACAAGGGCAATTTCAGTAGGGTCACCTATTTCCTTTTGATCTCTTTCCACCGCATCACTACATAATATTCCCTTGATAATCAAATCTTTTTCGACTGTATTCGTGGTGTGTAGCCAATCATGTGGAATCACTTTTTGGTCCACATAGACCTCTTGAACCACCATTTTATTTTCAGTTAATGTGCCTGTTTTATCCGAACAAATAACGGACACACTTCCCAAGCTCTCAACGGCATAGAGCTTTCGTATAATAGCATTTTCCTTAGCCATTTTTTGCGTCCCAAAAGCCAGTACAATGGTAACAATTGAACTTAAAGCCTCTGGAATTGCTGCAACTGCAAGTGATACAGCAAACATAAATGATTCTACCAGTGCTCGTCCACGAAATAGGTCAATTGTAAAAATAGCTAAACAGATTAATGTAATACCTAAAGCTAACTTTTCCCCAAATTGATCTAAACTTATTTGTAGAGGCGTCTTCTTTTCTTTCGCCGTATCTAATAGATTGGCAATTTTACCGATTTCAGTTTGCATGCCAATCGCTGTAACCATGACAATGCCACGACCATTTGTCACAAAGCTTCCAGAGTACACCATATTTTTTTTATCAGCCACTGTTACATTGCTATTCCTGATTGGATCGATATGTTTGGCTACAGCAATGGATTCACCTGTTAAAGAGCTTTCATTGATATGCAAATTATGACTTTCTAATAATCGTCCATCCGCATTGATATAATCGCCAGCCTCCAAATACAAAAGGTCACCCACGACTATATCTTCCGAAGAAATCTCTATTAGCTGATTATTGCGCATGACTTTGGCAATTGGAGAGGTTAATGCTTTTAAGTTATCCAAAGATTGTTCAGCCTTGACATGCTGTACAGTGCCTAGGATTGCATTTAAAATAACAACAATCATGATAACGATTGTACTTTCTACTTCCCCTAATAAAAATGAAACGAATGCAGCAATGATTAAAATAATTACTAATAAATCTTTAAACTGTCCAAGAAAAACGGCTAATGTACTTGTCTTTTTCCCTTCCTCCAACACATTATAACCGTATACTTCCTGTCTCTTTTGAACGTCATAATCACTCAATCCTTGATCTGTTACATTCAATGTTTTCATAACTTCAGCTGATGACTGTTGATGATACTCTGACATTCGATTCCCCCTCCATTTGAAATGATTAGACGAGCTGTACCCTTTGTAAAGGCCTGATTATGCTAAATCCCTCTCACTGACTAACATTCAGGAGAAAAATTATTAGTGGCTCTTTCCCTTTTACAAGAATAGGTAAAGTCTTTGTAAACAATTTTTTGTATTTTTACATTGCGCCTTATTAGCTCATAAGATTAGATTCTCATCAGTAGAATTCTTTCAACTAATATCAAAAAATAGTATGACATTGGCCTTATCTCTTTCTCTGTGAGCCCCTAAAATACTTTAACTACAACAATCTATTCCTTGTCCTATTCCAGTATGATAATAATCGATAGAGAAATTAATTATTTGTTTGATAGCTGAATGTAAATAAATGCAACCATAACAATTTGAGCAGTAATCAGCTAATACTCAACCATGAATATCGTATAAATACAAAAAGGCATTTGGAATATGGCTACTCCAAATGCCTAGATTCCCCTAAAGGGCATTATTTTAACTGCTTCTCTTTATTCACCACTAGTAAATAATCAAGTGCACTCATTCTAGTAAGTTTATGGGTAAACTTTATGGCATCCGCTTGAGAATCAAACATAAAGTTTTCGAGTTCATCTGTTGGTATATATTGATTGTCGATTTTTCTTTTTAGTTTGCGGACAGATAAAGTATGTGAATCCTCTTCATACAAAATAATAGCACCCACATTTCGATAAAACGTCTGATCAATTGTTGCAACCACCTTGACATTTTTAAACTCTGTTAAATCTACCTGCATATATTTACCAACCTCCCTTAAACTTACATTCTATCTCGAGCCATGATTGTCCTTCTTTTTAAATGACTTTTTTGGCTATTTCCCCCAGAACGATGTGTAAAAATCTCTATGAATTGTGTTGAGCGGATGTTAAGTCTAGCTCATGCTCTTTAGAAACTGGTGCTCTTTTTAAAGAGAAAATAGCACAGCCTAAAGCACATAAAACTAAAATGGCACCAAAGCTAGATAAATGCGTGACAGACCCTGTTACAGCAAACATCGCTCCTCCAACAGCAGAACCGATGGATATTCCAATCTGTAATGCGGCTGTATTTAAGCTTTGTTGAATATCAGAAGTTTTCGGATCAATTTGTATTAAATAATTTTGTAGCGGAGGAGTAAGTGCCCAGCTAAGTGCCCCCCATAAAACGGTGACAATTAAAAACAGTGGTAGGGCAACAATTGTATAAGGAATACTAAATAATACAACCGCAAATGCTGAGACAACCATTATAATCGCTTTTCCAGTACCAATTTTATCACTTAACCAGCCACCTAGTGCATTCCCACTGACAGACGCGACTCCAAAGATTAGATAGCAAATACTAATCCAAGAAGCATTCATATGAAATGCTTCTACTAAAAATGGTGTGAGGTATGCATAGAGCATATAATGACCTGCCAGCATAAATAGTGTTGTTAGTTGTGCACTAAAGATTTTTAAATTAGCCAATGATTTAATTTGAGCCTTTAATGGGACCACTTCTACAACTGGCATTTTTTCAAGCAGCAACGCAATAAGAATCATGGATATCGTTGAAAGAAGCGCGATTCCTAAGAACACAGCTCGCCAACCAAATGCCTCGGTCACAAATATTCCCATTGGTACACCGATGACGAGTGCAGAACTAACCCCAACAAAAACAAGCCCTAATGCTTTTGCACGATGTCTTGGCTGGACAATCTTTGTTGTAATTGTTAATGATAAAACAATCACTAACGCTGTGCTCATCGCTGTAAAAATTCTAGCAACCATCACTGTCAGGAATGTTGTACTAAAAAATGTCATGATATTCCCAATGGTAAAGATTAATAAAGAAATAAGATATAGGCGCTTCCTTTCCACTTTTGCTGTTAATGATAAAAGGATAGGCGCAGAAATTGCATAGACAAGAGCAAAAATGGTAATTAATTGACCTGCTGTTGCTAAGGATACATTTAAATCCTCTGCGATTTTTGGTAATATACCACCAACAATTAACTCCACTAATCCTACTGCAAACGTAGTAGCAGCAAGAATATAAACTCTCCAATTCATCGTAATCACCCTTCCATTAGACATCATTTTTGTAGAGGATACTTCTCATTCGTCCTGCACCATATAAACGTGGCAATAGCAACACACATCAGCCTGATTTATCCGGAATAACAGAGATGGGCTAAAAAACAAAAAAATCCTGACTACAAAAATGAAGCACAATTTTTGTAGTCAGGATTTTATGGTTCCTGGTAGAGACCCTCAATCCATATTATTGAGGTTATACAGATCAAATATTTACCCTAGCTATATTAGCATATTGAATTTTACATGACAACAATTTTTTATGATTCTACTTCACATCCACTATACAAAAAATGGTTAAAAATAGAATTCAAACCATTTTATTTATACATTTAGCTAGCCACTTACAATAAAAAATGCCATTTACAGAAGAAAGATTTTAGATTTAACTTATATTTTTTTAAATTTGGCCATAAATAATACTAGAAAGAATATTGTGAGGTGATTGTTTGCGTATAGTAGGTTTAGTATGCTATTTCTTAGTGTTGTTTTATGGCGTAGAACTAGTAATAGAAGAGCTGGCTATTGATGAACCAGCAAACATATCCTCTAAACTAGGCAAACCGCCAATTCCCATCAAAGAAACTGTAGAAAACTCAACCGTTTGTGTCTATTATCCCTCCTCTACAGAATGTACCGCTCTATCAAATAACTAAAAAGACAAAATGTGTTTCAGCTAAAAAAGTAAATAGCAAAAGGCAGAAATATTGATTGAAAACAATATTTCTGCCTTTTCAGTTCTATATTTATAATTTAGACATTCGTTATTTTTTTGAACCAATATGGAATTGATTAAACGGATAGAGTGTAACCTTAGCTTCACCATAAATGGCATCCTTAGAAATTAAACCATAATGACGACTATCGTAACTTTTTAGTCGATTGTCGCCAAGAACAAAATACATTCCCTCAGGCACCTTTTTTTCATTGACCAGTTGTTCTAAAGTGAAATTTTCTGTAATGCGTAATTGATTCGGATCATCTGTTTGACGATTCACATAATCCTCTTTATAAGCTTTACCATTAACATATAGAACATCATCCTTCATTTCAACCGTGTCACCAGGCAAACCAATTACCCGTTTGATATATAATTCGTCCTCTGTTGGTGATTGAAAAACAATTTGGTCAAAGTGTTCAATTTTACTCGTTTTACTAACAATTATGATATCCTTATCATGATAAGTGGGGTACATCGAAGCACCCTGCACTTTAATCGGTGCGAATAAAAATTGCTTACAGCCTAATACCACAATAGCTGTAATCACAATAATTTTAAGATAGGATAGTATTTCTTTTTTAAAATTTGTTTTTTCCTCTTGCATATTCATTCCCCGATACTGTTTTTTTATAGTATAACATTTTATAAAGTATATTGACGAATGATTCACACAAATTGTTTCATAGCCACAAAAAATAGACAAAGTTTTTTCACTTTGCCTAGATTAATTCTATTTTTTTAAAATTATCAATGGTTACTTTGCGTAGCAGAGTGATGTTGTTCATTTAATAAGTCTACTGCTAAAACAATACCTACAGGTAATGCAACTGCTAATAAAATTGTGCCTATAATCATCACAATCACTCCCTTAACCATTTCTAAATCAAAGTATACACTAAATTTTCTGATATTTCAAATAAAAAAGAAAAAAATCATTCAACTAGGCATGCACCCTACCTGAATGATTTTTTAGGTTTACATAAAGATTTTTAAGCACAATAGTTGTAACTGCTGTATAGTAGATCTAATTGGATGTTTTTGAGCCTTACGTTTAGGTACATAGCTGTGCATGCAATTATTGAGAGCTGTATACCTAAGCACCTGGGTCCTCCCATTCATTCATCTCCCTCCCTTCACGATCGAAAATTTTACAGCTATATTACCTAAAAAATCCCTATCAACCTCCTTCCCGTTTATTGCAAATGCTCTTTTAGCTCTGCTTGAATTTTTTGAAGCTCTGTCTCATTTGGGATATAGTACCATATATGATCGATTTTTTTGCCATCTCCCTCTTCAAATGACAGCTGATCAATATTGCGATTCATTTTTTTATAAATACTTTGTAATTGAATTAAATCTTTCATGGTGAAATTCATACGTACATTATCTCCAACTACCTCCAGCATATCTGTAGCCTTTAAAAGTAAAGATGATGTGGAAGATGCTTTTTTCAAAACCGCCTCAATAATTTGTCGTTGACGAATTTGTCGACCAAAATCACCGCGAGGATCTTCATATCGAATGCGAGAAAAAATTAGTGCCTCATCCCCTGTTAAAGTGACATCTCCCTTTGGAAAATGATATGAATTATAGGTTAAATCCATGTCATTTTCGATAGTAACGCCACCAATCGTATCAATAATTTGAAGGAAACCCTCCATATTAATAAACACATAATAATCAATTGGAATATCTAAAAAATGCTCTACCGTATCGACAGCCATGGGAACTCCCCCAAATGCATAGGCATGATTAATTTTGTCAACAGAATCATGACCAATAATCTCCGTCCGAGTATCTCGTGGTATACTAAGCATTTTCATCGTTTGTTTTTCAGGATTAACCGTTACAACAATCATTGTATCTGAGCGTCCACTATCATCTTTACGCTCATCCACTCCAAGCAGTAACACAGAAAATGGCTCTTTTTTTGTTACTGTTTTTTGATCTATCCCCTCATTATCTGCTGCTTCAATTAAAGGTGTATTTATTTTATTCATCGTTTTCTGGATCGTATAATAAGCAGTACCTATAAAGATTAAAAAAATTGCTACTAGGCTACCTAATATCCAAAGCCATATTCTCTTCTTGCTCTTTCTCTCTTTAGAGCGCTTCATATTTTTTTCCATACATAAGTCCTTTCTTGCTAAACAGATTTACCCCTCTTTTTGACGTTTTAAGTTGGAAAAAAGTTTATATAGTCTATTTATATGCATATTGGACGAAAAAAAGACGTACACTAGTATTTACTAAATATACGCCAACCTATTCCTGAATAGGTAAATAATCTTCAAAACCTTCTAATAGATCAATCCCCCGATTTAAAAGGTCTGTGTAAACCACTTCATCACCAAAGCAATTGTACCTAGTCGAGAAAAATTTTCTGATTAATTGAAAATTCATTATTGTTGATATATAATTTTTAAAAAATTAGTAGATACATTGTCTCTATAAAAGAAACAATGTTGGATAATTTCACTAGCATTTAGGAGGTATTTTTAATGTATCCAAAAAGAAGAGAAAAATTAGTCTCCCTTATGAAGGAAAACTCTATCGACATAACTGTCTTAGTTCCTGGACCCAATATGTATTATTTTACAGGCTTACATTTAAAACAAAGTGAACGCATAGCTTTAGCGATTATCACGAAAGACGAAAAATTATATTTTTTAATGCCACAAGTAGAGTTAAATAAAATGGATGCCAAAAGCAGCAATGCCATTTTCTCTTATTCAGATGAAGAAGGACCTAATCATGCGCTTCAGCAATTAAAGCAGCAAATAGGTTCATTGCGTGTAGTGGGAGTAGAATTTGACCTCATGCATGTGAAAGAACAAAAAATAATTGAGTCACTTACATATGAGCATTTATATGATATAGGAGAGGTGATTCGAGAACTTCGTATAAATAAAGATAGCAACGAAATTCAATTAATGAAACAAGCTGTAAACATAGTAGAAGAGAGTCTCGAAGCAACATTACCAATTATTAAAGCTGGGATTTCAGAAATGGAGGTGGCTGCACAATTAGAGTATGAAATGAGACGTCGAGGATCGGAAGGAACACCATTTGGAACAATTGTTGCTTCTGGCTATAGAGGTGCACTTCCACACGGTAGAGCCTCTACGAAAACAATTGAAGCTGGTGAATTAATCGTTTTAGATTTCGGCTCGATCTACAAAGGCTATGTGGCAGATATAACAAGAACAGTGGCAGTGGGAGAAATTTCACCAACATTAGAAAAAATCTATAGTATTGTTAAGCAAGCAAATGAAGCTGCCATTGAGACTATTAAACCTGGACAAACGGCTCATGAAATTGATGAAACTGCAAGAGCTATTATTCAAACTGCTGGCTATGGAGAGTTTTTCACACATCGACTAGGACATGGAATTGGACTAAGTGCTCATGAGGAACCTTATTTAATGCAGCAAAATAATCTTGTTTTAAAAGCTGGCATGGCCTTTACCATTGAACCAGGGATATATGTAAAGGATGTGGGTGGTGTTCGTATCGAAGATAACTTGATTGTCACAGAAGATGGCTATGAAAATTTAATGACGTTTTCCAAAGAATTAATCATTTTATAAGGTTGGGATGGACATGACAATTGATATAAAAAAGATTCAAAAGGATATGCCGCTGTTGGACAAATATATCTATCTTAATACTGCTGCTGCTTCAGCAATGCCACAGCCAGTAGTAGATGCCATGACAAGCTATATACAGAAACAAGCTAGCATTGGTCCCTATCTGCCCTCCTTTCGTCAGGAAACCTATGAAAATATTGAAATTGTTCGTGAAAAATCAGCAATATTAATAGGCGCAAAAAAAGAAGAAATCGCCTTTGTCCCGAATGGTTCGATGGCTGTTAATTTTGTTTCAGGGGGTTTGCAGTGGGAAAAAGGCGATGAAGTCATTGTTTTGGATACAGAGATGCTAAGTAACTATGTACCTTGGCTTGCACTTGAGCAACAAGGTGTTCATTTAAAGATTTTTAAAACAAATTTAAACTATATGGTGGATCTAGACAAGCTAGAAAAATTCATAACACCTAAAACAAAAATGATTGCATTTGCACATATGTCTAATGCTTCGGGTGCTATTCAGCCGGCAAAGGAAATATGTCAGCTAGCCAAGCAAAAAAATGTTTTAACATTAATCAATGCAAATCAAACAGTTGGCTTGATTCCTATCGATGTCAAAGATCTTGACTGTGATTTCTTACTTACCTGTGGACGAAAGTGGCTTCGAGGTCCAGAAGGATCAGGCATTCTTTATGTTCGTCAAGAGCTTATCCAAACACTAACACCGATTATGATTGGTTGGGGAAGCACCAATTGGGACTATCGCAACAATGACTATTCCTTTGTAACAACAGCCAAACGCTTTGAACCTGGATGCCCTGTTATTCCTAGTATTTTAGGATTAGGTGCGGCTATCGATTATGCAAATGATATTGGCATTCATGCCATCCATCAGCAAGTAAAGCTATTAACTACTTATTTGCTAGAGCAGCTTCAATCTATAGAAGGTATCGTCATATACGGGCCTCAGCAAGTAGCAAATCGTTTATCGATTACCCCGTTTAATATTAAAGGTATTTCACCAGATGATGTGACCAATTATTTAGCACAGCATGGAGTCATTATTGAGGCAGGAACCTTTATGGCAAATACGATTATGGAACGTAATAGCATTAATAAGATGGCTCGTTTCTCGCCACATTATTTTAACACGTTCAAGGAGATTGATATTGCCATTTCATTGATAAAGGAACTACGATAAATGACAAAAGCAAGGGCTCAGAGTAGAGAAAACTCCCTGAGCCTTTTGTGGATTACTTATGATAAAATTTAAAGCTATACTGATCGAAATATCGTTGGATACTCATCGCTGCATATTGGAGCACTTTGACCATATCAGGCAGTTTTTCCTCTACTGGTTTACGATAATTAGGACCAGCAATGGTTAATGAAGCAATAATCTCACCTTTATTATTAAAAAGTGGTACGCCGAGACCAAATACTGAATGAGAATATTCGCCTGTAGAAAAGCACCAGCCCTGTGTTCTAATTTTTTCTAAATCAATTAACAACTCCTCTGGGTCTGTAATCGTTTCAGTTGTTAACTTTTTCATGCCACTATCCATAATATCCTTCTGCTTCTTCTCTGGAAGATAAGCCATAATGGTCTTACAAGATGCACCTATGTATAACGGTGTACGAGTCCCCATTGAAACAGAGAACTTAATTGTTTGCGAGCTTTCTGCAATTTCAACCGTTACACCATCTGCTCCGTCAAGCCATGTTAAAAAGACGGATTCTTTTATTTCCTCAGAAAGTTTTTTCATAATTGGTAAAACAAAATCAGAAAGATTCAATTTTTCTTTTACCATTTGCCCATACTCTAAAAAACGTAGTCCTAATTCATATTTTTTTGTCTCAGGGTTCTGGTTTAAAAAGCCATGATTTTCAAAGGTAGCTAAAATCCTGTGAATAATAGAATGGCTTATATTCATTTCTTTTGCTAATTCACGCACACCCCATGCAGGATTCTCTTTACTAAAATATTTTAATACTTCTAATGAATTATCTAAAGTTTTTAATGCCATTTTTCACCTCGAATGTCTCTATATTAGAACCACAATTTGATTATAAAATGTAGCTAAATAATTTTCAATCCTGCCAGCTAAATTATGTATATATTTCACAATCAATTTCACCTTGGCGTAATTGCGTTCGGAATCGGCTTTGTGCTTGCACTAAGAGTAGGTGTCCACTGAAAAGGAACCAAAACCACATTCATCTCACTACCTGTAAGTCTTCTGTATCTGCCGCTGCCGCTACGCTTTCGATACGAAAAACATTTGCTGAATGAAGATAAAAAAGCCACTTCACTTTGAAGCGACTTTTCTATCTATATATTTTTGTCTTGTATTCCTTGAACTAATTTTTCTTGGATTAGCAAATATTGTGCAATCTCATCCTCATTCAATACTTCAAAAAGCTGCATAAAAACCTCTTGTCCAATGGATTGGGCTTTTATTAAGGCTTCTTCACCTTCTGTTGTAATTTGTAAGCGAATAGTACGACGATCAGATGGGTCATATAATCTTTCTGCCAAACCGAGCTTGACTAATTTTTCAGCAATATTCGTCATTGCTCCTTTTGTATAGCCAATCGTTTCTGCTAATTCAGCTTGTTTCTGCGGTCCTTTTGTCTGAAGCTCACTTAAAACTAGAATTGGTGAAATCCCTAACGGATAGGGAAATGACTTCGTAAAACGAATAATATTAGCGTTGTTCATTTGTTCAATCATATGAATGAGTTTAAAAATATTTGTTTGTTTCAAAAAAATCCTCCTCAAAACCCGGAGCAATTAGTGAAGCATTACTGAACCCCCGTCCACCATAATGGTTTGACCAGTGATATATTGTGAATCGTCGGAAGCTAAGAAAAAGCTACACGACCAATATCTTGTTCAACATCCCCGAAGCGACCTAGCGGGGTTTTACTTCTAACAGCTTCATAATACTCAGGCTGTGCTTTTGCCCATGCTTGTACACCTGGTGAATTAGCAAGTGGGCTAATAATATTTACATTAATACCAAAGCGTCCCCATTCATTTGCGGCAACACAAGACAGACCACGGATTGCCTCTTTCGCAGCCGCATAAGGCCGCTTGTGTTTCATGTCCTTGTAAGCCAGCACCAGATGCAAAGTTAATAACATTTCCTTTTGTTTATTTTAAATAGGGTAATGCTGCTTGCATTAAATAGAAGGTTGGATAAAATCCTGTTCCAAATGATAAATCAAGATCAGCCTGTGTTGTAGCTCTATAGTAACTTGTTTCGCTGCATGAGCGTTATTAACTAGCACATCTAGTTTACCGTATTTTTCTATAACTGTATCGATAATTTTTGGCAATTGATCACAGTTCAATCAAATTTGCCATGGCATAATTGCGTCCGGAATCGGCTTTGTGCTTACACAAAGAACTCCTAATCGCGAGGTCTTTACAATTCATTTGCAATCTGCTTGACAATGTCATCAATGGCTGGGATAGCTGACGTTTTATTGGCCTGTGTTAAAATACTAAAAATATACCATTTACCACTCTTTCCTTTGACATAGCCACTTAAAGCATATGTACCAGAAATATACCCAGTTTTAGCAGATACACTATATCCCTTTAAGCGATTTTCTAAAGTCGCTCCAACAAGCTTGCCTTTTCTTCCTGCCTGAGGCAATGCATCTAAGTAAGAGAAATACCAAGACTTACTTCGAATTTTATATAACAGTAGACTTTCTTGTATACTGCTTACACGATTCTGATGATTTAAACCTGAACCATCTTCAAAATACCACTGTTCCATATTTAGTCCACTATCATTCCCATATGTACGAATTGCTTGAATGCCTGCTGACCAGCTTCCTTCTTCAAGTAGCTCTCGTCCAATTTGCTTTGTAAGCATTTCCCCCATACCATTAATACTTAGTTTTAAAAAACGAAAATTAATATCCTTTAATGGCTTTGAATAGGAAATTCCTACTCTCTTTGCATTGTCGGGTACCTGGCCAACCTCCAGAGGCATTGTTTGAATTCCTTTTGCTAGTAATTTTTCCCGAAATACATCAAGTGTATACAAGGTTGGATCATAAACAGTCACATATGTATTTTTCTCTGTACCAGCTGGTAAATTTCCTTTAGCAACAATACGGTCTGTGCCATATTCTCGAGTAATAGCTACGGTATTTTTCTCACCCTTATTAACGATTTTAGTCTTATTAATAATTGGAATTGTACTGGCAAACGGGGCAAGCTGAACATTTGCCATAGTTCCAACCTTTGAGCCTGTCACTTTCACTTGCACAGTAGCAATATCATATTGATCATTCGGCGAAATCGTTAATGCTGAAATACGTGAAGCATAGGATAGCGCTTCGTCCTGAGGAACAATGCCTTTTGCTAAACGTTCTGTATCAAACCACGTGTCATCGGCAATTAAAGAGCCCGTGATTTTCAAGATTCCTAATTTTTTCAGTCCATTAGCAAATGATTCTAAATGGACAGGTAAAAGCGTTGGGTCTCCTCCGCCCTGTAAATAAATATTGCCTTGTAGAACACCATTTTCAATTGGTCCATCAATATAAACCTTTGTCTCAAATCGATAATCTGATCCAAGCAAATCCAATGCAGCAGCACTGACTAAAAGCTTATGTGTAGAAGCAGGGCGTATCATTTTATCACCGTTTTTATTATAAAGAATACTTCCTGTCTCCATATCTCTTACGGTAATGCTGTACTCATTGTTCTTCCAGTTTTTTGAGATAATGCTATTCACTTTTGTTGTCATTGTTTGTTCACTTGCTTCCACATTGTCCATAAAAGTGATTGGGAAGCAGCACAGCAGAAAAATCATTGTACAAATTACAAAATTCTTTTTCATAGTTCCTCCAATTGGTAAATTTCAACTTTTATTCTACGGAAAAAGTTAGCCTTTTACAATGAAACACTTTTGTTATTTTACAAGGAATGACATGTCACCATTTTTATTCGACAAGAATAAACTGAAATAGCTAGCTAAATCACTTTTAGAGAAAGGAGTTGGTGATAATGGGTGCAAAATGGATAAAAATTTCAGTTATGTATTTAGTGATTGTTTTGGCGTTTGGACTGTTTATGCATTATACAATTCAGCTTCAATGGACAGCGACACATGCTCATATTGGTGTGGTAGGTTGGCTAACTACTGGATTTATTGGTTTAATATATTCTATTTATAAAGATGCAGCCGAAACAGGGCTTGCAAGAGCTCAATTTTGGCTTTATAACATTGGATTACCATTTCTATTGGTCGGCATGATGATGGTATATATAGATGTACCACATTGGTTATTTGAGCTTTTTGTATCAGGCGGTGGTATTGCTGTAGGTCTTTCTGTGCTATTGTTCTTCATTAATGTTTTTAAATATGTAAAAAGTACATCTTAAAAACAGCCCCACTTTTTTTGTAAAGTGGGGCTTCCTTGAGCTTGACAGAGCTAACTATCCATCCAACCTAATTATTGATGTAATGAATTTGCCTGCATCTGATACATTTTTTCGTAAATACCGCCCTGTGCTAATAGTTCATCATGTGTACCTCTCTCTACAATCTTACCTCGATCTAATACAAGGATACGGTCTGCATTTTTAATAGTAGAAAGTCTATGTGCGATGATAAATGTTGTACGCCCTTTTTTCAGCACATCCATCGCATGCTGAATAATTTCCTCTGTTTCTGTATCAATATTTGAAGTAGCCTCATCTAATATTAATATAGCGGGGTCAAAGGCAAGCGCTCGGGCAAAGGAAATAAGCTGACGCTGTCCAGATGACAACGTACTCCCCTTCTCAATCACTGGTTCATCATAGCCATTTGGTAGATTTGCTAAAACACGTTCCCCTCCAACAGCCTTCAATGAAGCTTCTATTTTTTCACGTGAGATTTTAGGATTATTTAAACTTACGTTCGCTGCGATTGTTCCCGTAAATAAATAAGGGTCCTGTAAAACAATGCCCATATGCTCACGCATTGTTTGACGCGGCACCGATGTAATATCTACATCATCAATTGTAATTTTTCCTTTAGATGGATCATAGAAGCGGAATAATAAGTTCATAATGGAGCTTTTCCCAGATCCAGTATGACCTACTAACGCAATCGTTTCGCCTTGATGAGCTTCAAAGGAAAGGTTTTTCAATACATATTCCTCGTTTTTATAAGCAAAGGAAACATCTTCGAAAACCACATTTCCTTTATATCTTGGTATGCTTTTTTCGGAGACAGGCTCACCGCTTATATCCAGCACCTCGAATACACGTTTCCCTGCAACAAGTGAACGTTCCAACTGAGAAAACTGATTTACAATATTTGTGATGGGATTGAATAATTTTGTTAAATAATCAACAAAGGCATACAAGGTTCCCGCGGATATCACTTGCGTTGCAGTAAAGGATTGTGTACCAAAGTAGAAAATAAAGACTGTAAACATGATTAACCTTAATGTATTGACAAGGTTAAAGGAAGTCGCTGAATCAAGCACAAGCAGCTTGCGTTCGTACGCATAATGCTCATTATTCATATCATCAAATTCCTTTGTCATTTGATGCTCTCGACGAAATGCCTGAATAATCGTCATTCCTTGAATGGATTCATTGATCATAGCGTTGATATCAGCAATTTTGGTACGAATTACATCATTATACTTAGAAGCAAATTTACGATATAAAATCATCCATAAGTAAACCACTGGAATCATGAGTAAGGCTAACATAGCCATTTTCCAGTTTAAAATGAAAAGTGCAATGTAAACACCAATAATTGAAATGAAGCTCGTTGCAAAATTGGATAGTACCTGTACATATAAATTTCGAACAGCCTCCGTGTCATTTGTAACACGAGCTACAATTTTTCCGGCTGGTAAATTATCGAAATATTGTATTGGTAATGTTTGAATATGCTCAAATACATCCTTTCGCAATTTTTGCACTACACGGTTAGCACCAACCTGCAAATAAATATACATAAAATAGCGTAATACCGCAGTAGCAATTGCTAAAATTAAATAAACTAGTAATAGCCACGTAATTGGCTTTATTTCAATGTGACCAATTGTCATATAATTATCAATGATATGCTTGGCAATAAATGGCCCAACAAGCTCAGTAAATACCGCAATCGTTAAGAAAAATAAGCCGAGTAAAATTGGTTTTTTAAAATACATGGCATAGCGTGTTAAACGTTGACTCGTACTCATGAGGCACCTCCTTCTAGCTGCTGACGGTCGAATTGCTCTTTATACCATCCCTGTAGTGCAAGAAGCTGCTCATGTGTGCCCTGTTCGACAATTTGACCTTCATCTAGCACGATGATTAAATCTGCATGCTGTATACCAGATAGTCGGTGCGTGGTAATAATCGTCGTTTTATCTTGTCGTTCTCGCTGAATATTTTCAATAATCTTTGCCTCTGTTTTAGCATCTACAGCAGATAATGAATCATCCAGCATTAAAATTTCAGGATCCTTAATCAAGGCACGCGCAATAGACACACGTTGCTTTTGACCACCTGAAAGGGAAACGCCCTTTTCACCCACAAGTGTTTCAAGACCCATCGGTAAATTTTCTAAATCCTTTTCAAAGTATGCAGCGTGAATCGCCTGTTGCAATTCAGCCTGTGTCGCATCTTCTTTTCCGAATAAAATATTTTCACGAATTGTACGGGAGAACAGCACATGATCCTGTGGTACATAACCAATCCAATCTAGTAATTGCTCTTTCGTTTGTGCAGTAATATCTATTCCATCAATTGATAGCTGTCCCTCACCGATTGGATACTCACGTAATAATTGTCGCAGGAACGTTGTTTTACCAGCACCTGTCTTCCCAACAATGCCAAGTGTCTGCCCTTTTTTCAACGACAATGAAATTCGCTGCAGGTTTTTCACCTGACTCATGGGATATTGGAATGTTAAATCATCAAAACCAATTCCATTTGGTGTCACAATCATTTGTGGATTCGCAATATTTTGAACATCTGCCTCATAGTTAAGCGTTTCCTGTACACGATCAAGAGAAGCATTTCCCTGCTGCATCACATTAATAAGCTCACCGATTGCAAATATTGGCCAAACCGCTAACCCCAAGTAAACATTGAATGTCACAAGCTGCCCTACAGACATCACCTCAGTGGCAACTAAATGAGCACCATAGCCAAGCGCTACAACAAAACTAATGCCCGTACCGACCTTTGTAATCGGTCCAAATAAAGCGTTAATTTTTGCTGTATGCATATTTTTTTCATAGACAATTTCGCTCATCTCTGCAAAATTTGCCTCATCCTTTTTTTCTTGCACATAAGCACGTACAACTCGCACACCTGCAACCGACTCTAGCACACTATCATTCAGCTCTCCAAATACATCTTGCGCCTTCATATAACGCTCATGCACAATTTTTCCGAGATATTGAATAAGAATAGCCATGATTGGAACAGGAAGCATGGCAAAAAATGTGAGCTTCCAAGAAATCAGATAGCCCATGGCAAAAATAATGCATCCCATATAAATCGTCGAATCAATCAGGGTCATAATCCCAAATCCAGCAGTTAATGACACAGCGTTTAAATCATTAGTTGCACGAGCCATTAAATCCCCTGTACGATTTTTTTCATAGAATGTTGGTGTCATACGTAAAAAATGCTGCATAAGATTCCGTCGTAATATTTTCTCTAAATTAATGGCCCCTTCAAATAATCGGAATTGCCACACAAAATTTAGGGCATAACCACCAATAATAATCCCCACAAAAATCAAAATATACTTTGTTAAAATAGCTGGCGACATTTCCCCAGCAGTCAATATATCAATAATGGAACCTAGTAAATAAGGAGGTACTACCTCTAGACCACTAGCAATTATTAAGAACACGATTGCCACCGTATATTGCTTCCAGTATTGCTTAAAAAACCAGCTTAGCTTACTTAAAACATCAAACATACATCATAACCTTCTTTCTCTCGTGCTGTGAAAACATAGCTACCCACTATCCAGAAATTCTTTGATGAAAATCATTTTTTGACCTGTACTTTGCATACTATATATACTCCTTTTTGTGTGATCACTACAACTTTTTACGCAACAAAAAAGACACATCCCCTAAAAAGAGCATGTGTCTCTTATAAAAGGCAAAGTGTAACCCATGCCTTTTACTGCAATAGAAATAAAAGTTAGGCATGGACAATGTATGCAAATGTGTTTTGAAATGATACTGTTAAATTGAACATTGTCATGCCCTCCTTTACTTGATTTGTTATAGTGTTCTTGAAGATTATCATACTATAGAAATATTTGTCAACTATCTTCCTGTTATTTTTTACGTTTTTCAAGAATTAATTAGCGCTTTAAAGCAATGAATTACTATTTTGTGATTTCAAAAGCTAATCGAATAGCAGGCATTGCAGAGCCAGGATGATCCGTGGAATAGGTTAATTGCGGAATCAAGGTCATATCCGTCTCCTTTTCCTGCTGCTTATAAATGCCAGGATATAAATCAATTAAATGATATCCAGTATCTCCCGTTGCAATAACATCAAATGTTAAATTTCCTTGACTATTAAAGGCACATAAATAACCTGTATAGGCATTGTCATAAGTTAAATAATAGGCATTATCAAACTCAGTCCAGCCACCCCCCCTTTATAGTGATAGAGATTTTCGTACCAACAGGACCGGATTTTGGAGAAAATTCAACGATAGAAGGTAAAACTCGTAAATAAGCTTGCCCATACACCTTACCTCCTGCCGCTAAATCGAGACGATGAGGTATGCCCCCTAAATCATCGGGAACTGTAAAATCATACTTTAACTCCCCATTTTCATCCGTTTTAATTTTTTCCAGTAATGTTGTTTCCTCTCCAAAGCCTTTGCCGCTTACACGGCTTCCTTTCATGGTGTTCCAAATAAGTTCTATGTCTGTCTCCTTAGGTAAGCCAGAGGATGTCAGTGTTACAGGGTCACCCACTATACCCTCATTTTTAGTTAGCACAACCTTGACACCTTCACCCTGCTTTAATTTTGGCATGTCAACACCTCCAGAGGCAGCCACTGGAGCTTCTTCTATTATAATTATATTGTTATATCAATATTGTTTTTTAAAAATTAGCTGGCATTAGTCATCTAAAATTTCCATAAACGATATCTCATGATAAAATCTTTATAGAATGTGAAATTTTTTTGGTGCTAATCAAACAATATGATAAAACTACTGCCTGCTTGTACAAGGTAAAATTTAAGGAGCGACAAACTTTGAAATCATTTTTCGCAGTTGGAATTGGAGGATTTTTAGGAGCCATCAGTCGTTATAGTCTTAGCCTGGCTTTTCCCACTACAGGTGGTTTTCCAGTAACAACACTTTGTATTAACTTAATAGGTTGCTTCTTTTTAGCATGGCTTTTTACTGCTTTTCCAAAGCGTACACCCATTGTGTTAGGCGTTGGGACAGGCTTTTTTGGTGCCTTTACAACCTTTTCGACATTTTCCTTGGAGACCCTATTACTTCTACAAGATCATCAATGGATACAAGCCCTACTTTATTGTCTCATAAGTGTTGTTGGTGGATTAATTTGTGCATGGCTAGGACATAAGCTGGCAAAGGGGCGTATCGAATGATTCTTATTGGTATCGGTGGATTTTTAGGTGCATTGACTAGATTTTATTTAGGGAAATGGATAGTTCATACATATCCATGGGCAACATTTTTCATCAATATAACAGGTTCTTTCGCACTTGGAGTTTTGTTTGCGTTACATCTAAGCGATTGGCTATGGCATTTTATTGGAATTGGTTTCTTAGGGGCCTATACAACCTTTTCAACATTTGGCTTTGAATCACTACAACTCGTTGAACAGAAAAAATGGAGTCCTGCGATTATTTATATGAGTTCATCCATTTTGCTTGGAATACTTTGTGCGGCACTTGGATTTTATATGGTATAAGAAAGGGGTGATTTTTTGATACCTTCAACATACGATTTACAAATACTTGAAACTGAAATTGAACAAACATTATATACCTTAATCGACTTAGAATTAGAAGAGAATTTTCAGGAAATGAATAGCCTCTTTTCAAAATTACTCGCCAAAGTTCAGGCTGCACAGCTAATCGATTATAAGCTTGATGTTCTTGTCGATCCTCAAATATTTGCAACAGAAACAAGTATTCTACTACAAAGCTTAATAGATGCAAAAGCTAGACCTCATAAAAGACAAAGATTGCTTACACATCGAATGATTTTGAAAATATGGTTACGTAAAAATCAACGCTTTATGAAGGAGTTTTTACCACAAATGTTTTAGGCGCCTATCGATTGCTCAAGGCGCCTTCTTTTAAATTTGCACTTGTTGTAACACTTCTTTTGTTTTCCCTTCGATAATTAAATCAAATGGTACGGTATGCTGTGTTATATCTAAATTGATATAAACTGTTTTTCCTTTTGCCATTGTAGGGAGCTGATTTACTGGATACACTTCAAGGCTTGTACCAATGACAAGTACAAGTTCCGCTGATTGAATAGCATCCATCGATCTGTGCCAACTCTCTTGAGGTAAACTTTCACCAAAGAGTACAACATTTGGCCGTAATTTCCCATTACAATGTCTGCAGCTCTCCTTATCCAAAAAACATTCCATTGATGCAGCTTGCTGACAGCGGTGACAGCGAATCGAACGAATGGAACCATGTAACTCCTCCACTCGCTGACTACCTGCCATTTGATGAAACCCATCTACATTTTGAGTCATCACTAAAGATACAAGCCCACGTTTTTCCCAATCCGCAAGAATTTTATGACCCTCATGTGGTACTACATTTTCTAAATGCCCAATGCGCATTTTATAAAATTCATGAAACAATGTATAATTTTCTACCAATGCCTCAGTAGTGGCTACTGTACGAGGATCAATATTTTGCCACCATCCTGATACTGAACGAAAATCTGGAATACCACTTTCAGTTGACATTCCAGCCCCTGTTAAAATAACTGTCCTTTTTGAAGATAGTAACCACTCACCTAATTGTTCAATTGACATTTTTCATTCCTCCATTCTCACACTAACATCGTAGGATATGAGCTAAGAAGCGCTTATTATAGTAACTATGTCATCTTTATTTCATGGTCTCAATAGTTTTCAGCAAAAAATCAATTTCGCCTTGACGTAATTGTAGCTGCCGCTTTACTTCGATACATAAAACATTTGAATGAAGATAAATTCATGCAATTGATTAATGCTAGCTTGATCAGAAAGATTGAAATTTTTCCGTTGTTCGTGCCATTCTTCTAAAATAAACGTAGTCATATGGGAACTCCCTTTATAAAAGGTTTCATTCATTTGGTGAAAGAATATTCTTTCATGACCTGACAAATTTCTACATGATATTGCATATACCAATTCTCTTTCCCAAATTGCTGGGCAACTAAGTGTTTGGCATTTTCCTTCCACGCTTGAATAGCGTCTAACGTTTCCCAATAGGATACCGTCATTCCCTTCCCTTCGACATCTCTAACACTTTCTACACGAATAAAGCCTGGCTGCTTTTGTGCCAGGCTATCCATGGCTTCAGCCATCTCAGCATAGCCCGCTCCATCCTTTTCTGTTCTTTGTGATGTAAAAATTACAGCATAATACGTCTCCATGCTATTTACTCCCTCCTCTATATGTATTATTGTAAACGATAAATACTGTTACGAAAAATCAATTTCGCCTTGGCGTAATTGTAGCTGTCGCTTTGCTTTCGCTACATAAAACATTTGTAGCTGTCGCTTTGCTTTCGCTATATAAAACATTTGTAGCTGTCGCTTTGCTTTCGCTACATAAAATATTTATTGAATGAAGATGAAACATCGATTGAGAAAGGATTGTGACAAATGGGTATTAATCCGAACATTGCAGAAATTGCTTCCCTTCTAGGCGAAACCTCAAGAGCTACAATGCTTGCTAGTATGATGGATGGACGCTTCCATACAGCCAGTGAATTAGCATATATGGCCGCCATTAAACCTCAAACAGCTAGCTTTCATCTCGCTAAATTAGTGGATGGCAAGCTTGTCAAAGTAGAAAAGCAAGGTCGCCATCGATATTTTCAACTGGCAGGTGAAGACATTGCACAATTATTGGAATCCTTCCTCATAATGTCTCCGCCACCTGAAGTGCGTTCATTAAAGCAGTCCAGTCAAATGAAAATTCTACAGGATGCAAGAACCTGCTACGATCATTTAGCAGGAAAATTAGGTGTGCAGTTAACTGAATCATTACTTAACACTGGTTATTTAGAGCTAGACCAAAAACAGTTTGTCATTACAGCTGAAGGTACACAATTTTTTACGGATTTCGGCCTTGATTTAGATGAATTAAAAAGAAAGCGTCGTTCTTTCTCTCATGCCTGCTTAGATTGGAGTGAACGACGATATCATCTTGGTGGAGCTCTCGGTCACGGACTGCTGACACATTTATTAAACCTAGAATGGATTACGCGTGTCCCATCTATCCGAGCTATTAAAGTCACTGAAAAAGGACGAACCGGCCTTAAAGAAGTTTTTAACATGGATATATCCTAGACTAGACCCTTTTAGCATCTACCATCTCTTCACGGAGATTTTTCTTATCTTTTGCTGTAAAATTACGATTTACTAAATAGATCCCAGCAATAATAAATACGCCTCCTACTAGTAATGAAGGCTTGAGTGGATCATCTAACAGTACCCAGCCTGTTAATACCCCAAAAAAAGGAGCTAAAAATAAAAAAGCACTTGTTTTTCCAGGATCACTATTTTGTAGAAGATAGTACCAGCCAGCAAATTGAACGATTGAAGATAAAATACTTAACCATAACAAAATAAAAATAGAAGTCCTATTCACAATAAAAAATGGCTGCTCAAGCAAGAAACTAGCTAGTAATAGAATGAAACCACCAAAAAGCATTTGATAAGCTGATAAAACCCAAGTATCAAATAGAACTCCCCATTTTTTAGCTAGTAATGTTGCCATTGCCCAAAAAACCGCAGAAAGAATACCAAAAACAAGCCCGATTTGTATGGTAACCTGTGCCCCCATTGTAATCATCACGCCTACCAATCCTAGGATAACACCGCACCATTGATATGTGCGGTAGCGTGCCTTTGTAAAGAGAGTGGCAAATATTACAACGAGTAAGGGGTTTGTAAATGTTAGGATGGAAGATTCACTTGCTGTAATCGTTCGCAAACTAAAAAAAATACACCCCATAACACCAGCTGTTTGACATGCTCCAATTATTAAAATCTTCATCCAACTACTATTTGAGGTTGGATGGGGTCTTCTGAAAACTATTACTATAACAGCCATTATAATTCCTGCTAGTATAAATCGTAGTGCAGCTAATAATAATGGCGATGAATAAGGCAGACCTAACTTAACAATGGCAAAGGAAGATCCCATCAAAAATGTAGTTAGGACTAATAATGCAATAAATTTATAAATATTCATAGTTGCCCCTCCTTTTGCTATATTTAAGTAACATTATAGATAGGAAAAGCTTCAACTTTCATCGAAGTATGGAATACAAATTAGCGAAATTTTCAGTTTCATGTCATTTTACATTCGTATAGTTAGCTGAATAGTATGAACGGGAGGAAACAACCTTGAAAATATTATTAGCAGAAGATGATGCAAGGCTTAGAAGAAATATCGTTTATATATTAAAAAAGGAATTTCATCATGTTATAGAGGCAGAGAATGGGCAAGATGCGCTAGACCATACTCATACTGAGATATATGATCTTGTTATTTTAGACTGGATGATGCCAAAATTAAGTGGAATTGAAGTTTGTCAAAAGCTGCGAAACACCGGGTTTAATGGCAGTATTTTAATGCTAACTGCAAAGGATGACACAGATGACATCATAAAAGGGCTTGATAGCGGTGCAGATGATTACATCATAAAACCATTTAAAATGGAGGAACTACTAGCAAGAATTCGAGCATTGCTCCGAAGAAAAGATAAAGTCATTGAACAGGTCATCCAAATTGATCATATACAACTACATGTAGATTCTCGTATGTTTTTGTACAATAATAAAGTGATAGACCTAACTAAAAATGAATTCTTACTTTTAGAATATTTATTTATGAATAAAGGTCGTATACTCACACGAGAACAAATTTGCGTTTATATATGGGGCTATGATTATGATGTTTCGAATAATTCCTTAGACGCACTAGTCAAGCTTGTACGAAAAAAAATTGATGATGGTCAATCCAAATCACGTATTCAAAATATAAGAGGTATTGGCTATAAACTGAGGGAAAACTAATGTTTCAGACAACCAGAAAAAAATTAGCTTATATCAATGCAACACTTTATTTTCTGTTATTTTCACTCTTTGTAATTGTTCTTTATTTTTCACTTATTAAA
This sequence comes from Lysinibacillus sp. B2A1, assembly GCA_002973635.1. Lineage (GTDB taxonomy): Bacteria > Bacillota > Bacilli > Bacillales_A > Planococcaceae > Lysinibacillus. The sequence continues at coordinate 3,178,889 of CP027224.1, read as the reverse complement.
CTTATGGAAAATCAACAAATAAAAGAATTAGAGGACTTTTACGTAAGGCAAGAACATGATTTTTTTGAGCATGTTCATGCAAACAAAAAAATGTTAAGCTATGATCCAAATCGTAATTTTTTTTACTATATTTACACAAAGGATCGTCTGTTTGTCCATGGCGATGAATCCTATAAGGGGATGAAAGAACAGATTGAAAAGGTCTTCAACAAGAGCGACCCAAGTGTTAACCTTGTGAAACATTATGAATGGCAGAAAGAGCATTTTTTGCTTGAAAAAAAGCCCATTTTCAGCAATGATGAGGTAGTCGGCTATATTATCGTAGGTAAATCTGTAACATCACAGCAACATTTTTTCCAAAATGTAAGATATTTACTAATTCTATTAACTTGTATTTCTACGTTCTTAATTGGGCTACTGAGCTATTATTTAGCAGGTAAAGCAATGATACCGATTCAATGGTCCTTCAATAAGCAAAAAAAGTTTGTATCCGATGCATCCCATGAATTACGTACACCCCTAAGTATTTTTTATAGTTCACTTGAAATTTTAGAGGTAGAAGAAGCTAAACAGTTAAGCCCTTTAGGGAAGGAATTAATTGAGGACTTAAAAGATGAGGCTGAAATAATGAAAGAGCTAATTGATAAACTATTATTTTTAGCAAGACACGATCAACAGCAGGTTTCTCCTACTAAAGAATTAATACCATTATCTAGCTTACTTGAAAAAGTTAGCTTGAAATTTCAAAGGATTATGCCTCCGAAAATACGATTTTCTACTGACATTCAAGAAAACATCCAGCTTCATGGTGATGCTTCGAAAATTCAAGAGCTGCTTTATATACTATTAGACAATGCCATTAGATATACAAATAGTGGAGAAATCTCACTTACACTGTCAAAGAGTAAAGACAAACTAAAAATTACAGTTGCGGATAGTGGCATGGGTATGACGGAACAGGAATTGCCTTTAGTATTTGAACGATTTTACCGAAGTGATACTGCTCGTCAGCGAAATGGCTCTGGTTTGGGTCTTGCGATAGCAAAAGCTATTGTTGAACAGCATGATGGAAAAATTTACGCAACAAGTCAAATTAATAAAGGTACTACATTCCATATTGAATTCCCTTTGTGACATATTAACATCACCCTATCTCTTTGTTAGGAGATAGGGTGATGCTTTTCATTTACGATGTGACGTTGATACGTCTACCTTTTTCGTTATTTGACCTATTGTTCTTGCTCCCAAAAACGAAAGTGTAAGCCCAGCAGAGATTAAATAAAACAAAAGAATTACAGGATTTTCTGAATCAGTTCCAATAAGCATCCCATGAGCAAGTGATAATGCCCATGCCGGTAACACAAGAAAGTGAATTTTTTTCCATATAGAGCGATTCATCGTTCGAATCCATAAATCAGATGTTAGAATGACGATTAAAAATAAATAAAATGCTATTGTCCCAAGAGCCGATGATAAAGACTGATAGTTGGCTGTAAAAGGAAGTAAAATCTCTCCTATACGATATGGCTCATAATGATCTATTATCAGCACAAGCATATGCCCTATCACCGTGATGAGCCCCAACCACCCTGCATTTTGATGTATATGATAAATTAAATTTTTATGTGATGTTACAAACGATGATTTTCTCAACAAGCCAAAAATAATAGAAATAGTAAAGTAAAAATATGCTAAAAACCCTAATAATCGAATCCATTCCCATGTACTTGTAAGCATTTAGTTCACTCCTGTCATCCTCCAAGTAGCTGTTTGCCCCTCTTTCACAATAAAGCATGCACTTTTCAGACAATTTTTCTCAAACCATTGCTGCAACTCAACTTCTTCCATTAGAAAGCAAAGTTTTGCACCAACCTCCGCATCACATAACGAGGTTGTTACAACAGAAGCTTGCAAGACATTTGTTTTTACAACTTCACCAGTCTGTCCATTTAATAAATGATGTTTCTTTGTTGTTCCTTGCATCCAGCTTCGATAAACACGATTTGATGTAGCAATAGCGCCTGTTTTCATTTTTATAGAACTAACTTCCTGATTGATATCCCAGGCATCTGCAACACCGATTGTCCAAGTCTTTTCTCCAGAAGACCACATTTTCATATCCCCACCTCCATCAATTAGACCAAAATCAGCAGCTATCTCTTCCTCCAGCCAATTAGCCAATTTTTCTATAGCATATCCTTTAGCAAATCCACCCAAATCAATTTCTTGATCTGCTACCTTCATAACTTGCTGATCACCTAGAAATCGAAATGCTTTCCCCGCAATCAAAGATTTGTTTTGATAGGTGTCGCTTTTGGCAGTTTTAAACGGGAAGGACTGATTGTAGCCATGCTGTTCTATTTGCAGTTTAAGATATGGAGAAAATAGACCATTAGAAAGCTGATAATATTGATCTGCTTGTACGAGACAATCATATAAAAATGAATTTATGCGGAGCGTATCTCCGATTTTCAATCCATTTAGTTTTGATAATTCATTGTTTGGTTGAAACCTTGACCATTCTTTTGCTACGTATTGCAGCCAACTCTCTGCTTTTTCCTTCCACGTGAAGTGTACACCTTTTGGCATAGCAATATAAAATTCTGTATTCATTATTTGCAAAGCTAGTGTATCCACACGACCAACTCCATTAAGTTCTTTTCGTTTTTCGCTCGCTTTTAACAGCTGCTTGACTTGTAACTTCAAAATTTGTCCAGTCAAGCTGCACGAGTTCTTTTTCTCTTTCTGTCATACTTTCCTGATCTAAATTTTGTATATTGTTCGAGCGTGATGTTTCAGCCTGTGTGGGGCTGTTTATTTGAGTTAGTAATGCTGCAGATAAAAGTACCCCCGATGCACCTAAAACCCATTTTGCCTTTTTCGGATCTTTCATAATCCTACCCTCCCTATTTCGTAATTGGATGACATACAAAAGTTTGAGTGCTTGCTTGCCATTCAGCTATATAGCCTAAACCATTCGTGATTGTACTAATTGGTACATACAGTTCTTCATTCACATAAAATGCTTGTGCAGGAATGGGTGTTTTAACGTTGTTATCATAGGCAACGTTTGTTCCAGCGCGAAAAATTAATTCATTAGCTTGGTCCTGAATATCTAATATTTTACTTGCTTGATAAAAGGCTGCTTTTGCTCCTAAAGCCTGTGCTATTGTTTTTCCAGGTACAAAAAACTCTCCATCTTTAGGTATAACAAAAACGTTTAATACCTTATTTGTTCCATCTAACTTGAACGTAACATTCTGAGAATTCGTGAAAGGTAATATTTCTTTATCTGCTGAAACAGTTCGAGTCCAAATATTCCAAGTCCCTTTTTCACTTACTACATCTTGAAAATAATAAGTGTCACCTTCATTTTCATCATCATCGTAATATTCCTCACTGTACTCGTAATCGTCCTCATCATCGTCATAGTCTTTATACTTCTCGTATTTTTTATCTTCATGCCTGTGATCATCTGCATGTACGACTGCACCACTTGTTGTAAAGCTTGCCGCTATTAGAACGATTACTAAAGTTAATTTCTTCATTATCAATACCTCCCTTTGTTGTCATTGTAGGAATCAAAAATGAAAGGAAACTGAATTTTTTCAAACAATGTTAAAAAAGCCATTTCTATAAACAGATTTCACTGTACACAGAAATAGCTTTGCAAATCTACTACTATTCATTTTGCTGCTTATAAGCATATTTTCTTCCTAATAATTATCTCTGCTACAAAAAGATTAATCATCCAGCATAACCAGACTGCTATGATATAGGAAATTTCATAGGGCATATTGATTAAGTTATATGTAATGGCGACAATGATATAAATCAACATGTTCGAAAAGGAAAGGAAAAAACTTCGAATCATCCAGTGACTATGTAAAATTACTTTTTGTTTCTTGATATACCAATAGCCAAGGCATGTCGTTGCAAGCCATAAACTATTTAAAATAAGAAATCCGATTGTACTTAGCCATCCCCCAGTGGCAAAAAATGAAACATAGAGACCGGGAATAAAATTTAAGATAATGGATAATACATAGAATCGACCATTCCAGCGATGGAATTTAATAGATTTAATTCGGATTTTTTTCATAATCCCTAATGGACCAGTAAGCAACGAAACAATAGCCAACAAAATATGAAGCCGTATCATGAATCTCCACAGGGATTCATCAGAAAGGTGTAAATCCTTATTAGAAATAAATTTTTCAAAAGTAGGATCAACCATAAAATTTTTTGAAAATGTATGAAGTACCCACATAATCGAGACAATTAATAATAATATTCCAATGTTTCTTTTCATTCAACCCTGTTCCTCCATTAGGAAAATAAAATAGCCAAAATAATAGATAATCATGTAAACTAGCTGTATCCTTTATGCTTTGTTGCAGCTTCTAATAATTTCTTCTCATGATTTTCTGCGATAATAATTCTTTTTATGTTTTTATGGATCATCCCTATTAAACTACCCATAAGGATCGGTAGTAAAATGGCTAGTATCATCCATATTACAGAAGGATAGGATGACTACAGAACATTCATCCAACCTCCTGAAATCATAAAAATATTAATGCATAATGACTTGCTCGAGTAAACTCAAAGTCGTTTTCAGTGCTGTCTTTAATTCATTACCCTTTCGAGACAAAATAATATTTAATACAAATGTTAAAACGAGCAAATTCCCCAAAAATAAAGCACTAACAATATGAACAAACACTAATAATAAAATACATCAATTCCATCCATAGAAAAACGTTGTCCAATTAATTTCAATGGTAGCATACCAGCTTTTGCTTCACCGTACATTTTGTTGATTTCATCCTTAGATACTACAAACTTTAAAGTAAGAGGCATTAGCTTCTAAACATTCATCGACCTTTTAATAGATTTCCCTCCAGTACTTGCTGCACTGTGATTTCTTCACTCGAGTACATGGCTGTCGCAGTTAATACTTCATATGGTGCAATGACATCTAATAAATCAAAACCATCAAATAAAATAATTTGAATATTTATCTAAATTACCTCCATTTTAACATATAGCAACGAATATTATCTGTGGCTGTTGATGCTGTTTTCCAACACACAAGCAAACATAGTTGGTCCCATTTCTTTTAGTGGCTTAGCTATAAAGAATTAACGTTAATTTTAGGAGTCTTTTTGAAGATCACCCATAAAGTAGTGGTCATCAACTATCTTGCACAATCTATCTTCTAATATGGTACATAAAACTTCTGATGCATTTAAAGGGATTTACACTCATTTTAATTTTTTGGAAATTTTATCGGAGGGCTTAAATTCATTGCAGTATATTTAAAGCTCTATACCTCCTGCATTGCTGCTAATAGCTATTCAAAAAAACTTTGTCTAATCCAACATTTTTTCGTTTGCGTTAATTAATAGATATTGGGAAAAAACGTTGCTATAGACCCACATGGAGTATGACTGTTATCATAAATTCATACTCATTAGGAGGTATTTCAATGTGAATTCTTCAAAAATCGCCTTTTTATCAGTTATTAGTAATTCTGCTATTGTTATTTTAAAAATTATTGTTGGTTTGTTCACAGGATCAGTGGCAATTTTATCAGAGGCAATCCATTCATTTCTAGATTTGCTTGCTTCTTTAATTGCCTTTTTCTCTGTCAGAATCTCCAATAAACCAGCAGATAAAGAGCACCCATACGGTCATGGTAAGGTTGAAAATATTTCTGGAACGATTGAAACTCTTTTAATTTTTGTTGCAGGAATTTGGATTATTTATGAATGCATTCATAAAATTATTGCACCTACCCCAATAAAACTTCCAATATTAGGTATACTCGTCATGGTATTAGGCGCCATAATTAATATTTTTGTATCAAGAATTGTGTATAGAACTGCTAAAAACACTAATTCTGTCGCAATGAAATCAAATGCACTTCATTTACTGACAGATGTCTATACTTCATTAGGAGTTGCCTTGAGCTTATTAATTGTCCATTTAACTGGGTGGTATATTTTAGATCCTATTATTGGTATAGTTTTAGCATGTTTTATTATGATAGAGGCTATTAAAATGATGAAAGAAGCATTCCCTCCGTTATTGGATGCTAGATTGTCAAATGAAGAGGAAAGAGAAATTATACAAATTATTGAAACATTTAAAGATGAATATATTGAGTATCATGATTTCAGAACAAGACGATCAGGTGCTGAAGAATATATCGATTTTCATTTAGTAGTAGAATCGCAAAATAGCATAGAAAAAGTTCATAATCTATGCGATCGTATAGAAGAAAGGATTAAAAATATCTTTCAGAATGCCAATATTCTTATTCATTTAGAGCCTGAAAATGAAAGAATAAACTAAATTAATGACTCGCCTAAAATAAAACCTTGGATTGGTGTAATCTAAATATGTGAATGTATTTTCTAATTACCATCCTCTCCACAATTACAGTAATTTATACTTACATCCAATGGGCCTGAAGTAGTAAACTCTCACCTCGCCCATTGTCTTTTTTTATACATTGCTGTCCCATAATACAAAGCCAAACCCGAGTGGATATGACCTTTAGATAGAGGAAAAAGCCCATTATTTTTTATCATCTTTTTCAAGTCGCCCCACATAACAAAAAGAACAACCCTGTTTTATTCGAGGGCACTGAAAAACTAAAAAAATCCACTTTTTTATATTAGAATTTTGTCTTTTGTTGGATTTGAAAACTTAAAAAAGTCGATTTGCATCACAATTTTTGTGGCAAATCGACTTTTTCAGTGCCCTGTTTTATTCCTAAATGTTTTTTAATTGGATGAATACCTCTTAAATTTTCTATAACTATACATATTATAGATCATAAAAAGGAGGGATACTTTATGGGATACTATGGTAATGTAGGAGGCATAAATAACAACTGCTATTATGACGGCAACAGCGGTTATAACGGCTCAACATTCGTCCTAATTGTTGTTTTATTTATTCTTCTAATTATTGTCGGCGCATCTTTCATGTATTAATCTAAAAAGCCTTTTATGATGTATTTTATCTAAAAAGTCTCCGTTGCTAGAATTAAATAATGTGTAAAAGCTTATCAAGCTTTACACCACCTCACGACAAGGTCACTTTTACATGAGTGACCTTTTTTCATTAAACCTCTTGATATATAACTAAGCTATTAATTTTTATAAATATATTTAGTAAGTAGATCATTGTAGTGGTTCATTTTAACAAGCATTCTTATTAAATTGAAAAGAGGGAAGTTAATTATTGTTGGTACTAGTTTCGTAAGAGCTTATTAATAATACTCAATAACGTCTTGAATATTATCGACCATCACACTAAATGGACCATTTTTTCACTGGATAAAAAGTAAATTCATAAAATTATGCAAAAAAATAAACCTAAGTCAGAGTGATAAACATCCAGCCAGTTAAATAGTAAGTTGGTAGTTAAAAAAGAGTGATTTGTATTTCTTCTTGTTCATGACTAATTAGGACTTCTTGAGTATCTATATAAAAAATGCAGTCATCTATCGTTGAAGATTCTTCATCAAAAATAAGAAATCCTTGTTTTACATATTCCATACAAGCCAAAACAACATCCATATAAATATAAGGTCTTTGCAATCTACCTCTAGAAATTCGCTTATCCTCATCATAATAGGTTCTAATTAGATGACTAATTTCAGTAGAACTCGTGACCCCATTCTTTACTAGACAATAAGCAATTTCTTTTAATGTTGGATGGATAGGAAGCTGATTATTCACAATTTCCACTAACCTTTGTTCCCTATTTTGTTGTTCATTTTTTTCTTGTTGAAGTCGCTCATCAATTAGCAGGCTCACCTTCTCATAAATTTTCAGATGATCTACGTTTAACGATGCTTTCGGTCTGCTCTTTTCCTGATCTCGAATTATTTTCAAAAGCCACCTAAGCTGTCTATTTAATAAAGGTACCTTATAATCTATATGTTCCTGTATGTCCGATGGTATATTGATTTTGTTAGAAAGTTCATCTAAAATTTGATATCCGTAGTCTTTAATTCTTATTTTTCTTAATATTTCATCTAGTTCATAATCAATTACCATTAATCCATACACAACTTCATTTATATCTCTTACCTGTAAGTTTAGAAAGTCCACAAGATGAACCTTCCCATATGTAATAGTTTTTAAAGTCTTAGAATGTTGCACAGTAAATTCGTATCTCAAAGAACGACCGCATGCACATTTCCCCACTTGATTTCTGAATCCGTAGTCATGGTATTTAATAATCTTCCAATCAGCAGCATTTTGCTCATCCTCTAATAAAACAATTTCATCTGTCGATTTGATTGCACTAACCTTTTCAGATAGCATAAAATTTCCGAAAATTGTTTCCCTACCCCGTTTTAATTTTTGTACTAAAAAATTTCTCTGTTCTTCTGTAACAAAAGATAATAAAAAATTTCTTTCTTCTTGTGAAAGAGGTTCTAACAACAAAATCAATCCTCCTCATGTATAACTTATCGCGTTCTTAATATTACCATAAATGCTAGCATCGTTTTCTCTAGATTTTCCATATAAAAATGTCTGCCTATAACGAAAAGCAGACATTTTATATGCTGGTAATGATTTTTTCACTTCGAGGTACCTTTTATAGCTTTGGTAACTTTCCTATTGAAGCATTTGTCTCGCTTATGGTGAAAAATAATTGTGATTGTTCGCACCATTGGTAACTTGATCACGTCGAACCATTCTAAGTGAAGCTATCCTTTAAGATTTAAAATTTTTCAATTGAAATATCTGCATTAATTGTTATTGCTACTTGAATTCCCGTTGCTTCTGAAAGAACAATTTCTGTTGGAGCAGGCTGAGCAGCATCACCGGCTGCATATACATTTTTTTCTGATGTTCTTCCGAAATGATCAACAACGATTAACCCATGTTCATCTAAATCACAAGAAAATCCTTGACCAATGGTATTTGTTGTATAAGTAGATGGGGTAATAAAGCCTGCTTCTCGCTCAATTTCTAACCCATTTTGAAAGGCGACACTACATAATATCCCATTATGCCCTTTTATTTTTTTAATCTTATCGACAATCACATCTATCCCTTTATTTTCCAGTTCTCTCTTTTCATTTTCCTTTATTTCATGACCGTTTGTTGCCACGACTAAATCATTTGATAAGTTAAAAATTATTTTAGCTGTTCGTGCAACATCACCAGTTTCATTTATATAAATCAATTTTTTATCCTTTAATTCCCATCCATAGCCATATGGTGAAGTGAAAATACTCTTATTATAATATTGCTTAATATTAGGGATATCTGTCTGTATTTCAGTACCATCTGTCAAAAGGAGTTTCTCAGCAAAAAAGCTCTGGCCATCTTCTGTATAAATTTTAAAAAGCTTATTGTCAGATTGTTTAATAGCCCTAACATTTTGACTGACGATTGATTGAATAGTTGGATATTGATTTAATTTTTCTTTTGCTGCTTGCATGAATTCAATGGCCGCATTTCCATTTCTTGAAATACTCTCTTGAAGCTCGAATGCAAGGTGTTCATTCTTTGTATCGAACAATGCGACTGAGCGATTCGCTCTACCTAACAATAATGCTGCATTTAATCCTGCTGGTCCTCCACCAATAATTGCACATTCAAAAATTCCCATCTTTTTTCCTCCTGTTTTTACGACGAATCAAACTCCAATAATTTGCTTTAGGTTTTCTAAAGGAATATATCCAACAATTGGTTCATGTAATTTATTATGAATAATCAAACGTGAATGAGGGATCCCAAGCACCTGGTATTCCGCTGCAAGCTCTGGGTTTTTGTCAACATTCACCCTTAAAATTTTCACCTTATCACTGTACTCTTCATTAAGTTGATTAAGAACCATCCCGAACATTTTACATGGGCTACACCATTCCGCCCAAAAATTTATAATTACAATTTTTTTAGTTTTTAGGTGTTCTCCTAATTCTTGCTTTGTTGTTACATGAGCAATTGACATAATTTTCCTCTTTTATGAAAATTAAAATTTTAAAGATATAATATGCTTTAATTGTTATTTGCTTGAACCTACAATCCCCCCTCCCAACAAACATTAGAGACCTTTAATATCCATAATTAAAATAAAATTTTTAAATTGTACTATCGAAAACAACTGCCATTGCAGTTTTATAACCTTCAGCAGCAGCAACTATTAATGAAGACTGACCTAATTTAGCTGTCTCCCCCGCTGCATAAATATTTTCCTGTGACGTTCGCCCTGCCTCATCTGTCACAATGCTACCATTTTCATTAAATTGACAACCAAGCTGCTCTGCAAATTGATTTGGTCGCACAAAATTAGGTACGATAAAGCCTCCAACTCTTTTGATTTCAACTCCAGAACTAAACACTACTTTGTTTAAATACCCATCCTCACCATATAAGCTTTGAATAGGCTCAGTAATAACAGTTATATCTTTTCTTTGTAGTTCATTCAATGTCGGAGCAGAAACTTCATGACCATTTGTGGCTATTACTAAATCTTTTGACCAGTTATATAAAAGCTTTCCTTTAAAAAGGGTTTGTTCTTCATCCTCTGAAATGATAATTAGAGGTTTATCTCTTAACTCCCATCCATCGCAAGTTGGGCAGCTGAATAGACTTTTTCCATAATAATTTTTAATATCAGGTATCGATGGAAATACCTCTTGAACACCCGTTGCCAATATTATTCTCTCAGCAACATACTCTACATCTTCTAACGTCTCAATTTTAAATAATCCGTTTGATTGTTTTGTTATATTCATAACTGTGTTTTGATAAAAAAGAACTGAAGGGTATTTTTTCACATCTTTCAAAGCTATTTCTTTAAACTCTGCTGGTTTAATGCCATCACGTGTAAGAAATCCATGTGATTCCTGCGTCACACGATTTCGATTTGTTCCATTATCAAATAAAACGACTTTTTTGCGGGACCTCCCTAAAATCAAACTTGCGTTTAAACCAGCGCCACCTGCACCTATAACTGCACAATCAAATAATTTCATCATGTAAATCTCCTCCACAAGTTATTTAGAGTACATGTTGTTTCCGTTAAAAATATCAAATTTCTACAGCATACAACATGCATTCTAGCTCAAATTAAAGTTAAAAAACAGAATGATTCTAAGATATAACCGCTTGAAAATTTATAGAAGATCAACAACCAAAAAGAATTCAAGTTCAGAGTATAAAAACATTCAGAGATTTAAAAGACTCCTTATATCTATAATTGTTCGAAAAATAATGGTGGACTATAAATCCACGACTATTTTTTCACAAAATCCGATATTTTTCTGTTTCTTAACTCATTCTCCAGTTTTTCTTCTGCAGATAGCATTACTTCTTTTATGACACACTTAGGATCGTTATATAAACAACAATCAAACAATGAAGATTTGCCTTCAATTGCATGTATAATATCTAAAAATGAAATATCTTCCCAATTGTGACGAAGTGTATATCCACCGTTAGCACCCGATACAGAGTTAATCATACCCTCTTTGACTAACTTGGTGAGGATTTTAGACAAATATGTGGGAGAAACATTTTGCATCTCAGCTAATTGTTGGACACCCATTGGTTTATTTGGTGTTTCCTTTGCAAGAAAAAGCATTGTGTGTAGTGCGTAATTTGTAGCTTTAGAATATTTCATAACTGTTATTCACCTCAATTAGAGACTTTACATATCCATAATAGCATTAAATTTTCACAATTTCAATTTTTACATCTCAATATCTCCATTTAAAAATTGTGACTCCCAAAAGTTAGTTAGCGTTTTTGAAAATAAATGCATACTTAAAACCCCCTATAGTTTAAATTCTATTTATCTCTTCTGTTAGTAAATACCTGCATAAAATTTAATCATGCAGTCCCATTCCTTAAATTTTATCGCCTTAGCATTTTCTCATCTTTAAAAAACCTAGGACGAATTAATAGTATTATATAGCTTGACACAGTGTCAGGCTCAAGCTTTTATATTTTTTACTAGCTATTCCAGTTTCTTTATAAAAAGTCTTGCTACTGTTTATGTAACAAGGATTTTACAAGTATTTATTTAACTATAGCCCCTTTTTAACCAATTCTCAGTAATTTCAGTACACGTTTAAATGTAGGTGAAATAATCGTTCTGAATTTCAAATGCAATATTTGGTTCAATGTTGTTTCTTTAAGAAATACATTTGCACCCTAACATTCTGGGATATTAAATATGCTCTTCACTATACACTATTTTAATACACTTCTTGCCAATTCGATAAATACCTTGATTGATGGTGAAATCCATTTTTCTTGATGCCACAGCATTTGAGTAGCAAATCGTATTTCAGATAAATCCCAAGGTAAAGTGATTAGTTCTCCCCGCTCTAACTCTCCCTTGAGCGACATTTCAGGAAGTAAGGCAATACCTAGTCCAACCATTGCGCATTGTTTAATAGCCTCTACACTATTAAACTCTAGTTCGTTCAAGCTGTCTGCTCCTTTTCTCAATAATGTGCGATAGAAGAAAGTTCTGTAAGAACAACCCTTTTCACTTAATAGAATATGCTCTCTGTTAAAATCTTCAATACTTAATGTAGAGCATGCAGCTAATGGATGATTGGGGGAAACTACCATAAGAAAAGGTTCATCCATTAAAAGCTCAGTATGTAGATCCGCAGATACGATAGGTTCATCCAGCATAAAGACCACATCAACATTCCCTTCTCTCAGACTCTGTTTCAAATTGTGACTAGACAAAGGTCTAAACAAAAGACGTACGTGCGGATATCGTTCGCGAAAAACCCGGAGTAATGCGGGTAGACGATATGTACAGAGCACTTCGTCTGCACCAATTGTAACTGTACCAGTTAATTCTCCGCTCTGACTTGAAACATACCGAGCCTCCTCTATATCATTTAAAATTTTATTGGCATAGGGCAGCAACTGATGGCCTGCATCTGTTAAAACAACACTCTTGCCCAAGCGATCCAATAGCTTTACTCCCAATTCTTCCTCTAAAGCCTTGATTTGCATTGTTATAGTAGACGGAACATAGTTCAATACTTCAGCAGTACGGCTAAAACTACGCGTAGAAGCAAGCGTCCAAAATGTTTTAAGTTGGCGAATTTCCAATGAGACAGCTCCTCTTAATTCAAAAAAATTGAATGTTATAATCAAAAACGTTTTGTTGATTTGATGGTAACAGTGTCGTAGAGTAAAAATCAAGCTTCAACACATTTTGTATAACAAAGGAGAATTGAATTATGAAAGATTACGAAATTTATTCACTTGGAGATGTCGAGCTACAATCGGGTCAAAAGCTGCCCCAAGCCTTTCTTGCCTATAAAACCTATGGAACTTTAAATTCTACTAAGTCAAACGTAATTGTCTATCCTACCTGGTTTGCTGGTCAGCATACTGATAATGAGTGGTTGATTGGGCCTGATAAAGCTCTCGATCCGAACAAATATTTTATTATTGTGCCAAATATGTTGGGAAATGGGCTATCTTCCTCCCCAAGCAATACACCCGCCCCTTTTGACAGAGCAAATTTCCCGCTTATTACGATTTACGATAATGTTCAGCTACAACATCGGCTCATTACTGAGAAATTTGGTATTACGAAGATTGCGCTAGTCGTTGGCTGGTCACTTGGAGCACTGCAAACCTTTCAATGGGGATCAAGTTATCCTGAGATGGTCGAGCGGATTGCACCGTTTGGCGGAACAGCAAAGACGAGACCACATGCACAGCTTGTTTTTGAGGGACTTATCGCAGCATTGCAAGTGGATTCCAACTGGAAGGAAGGTTTCTATACCCATCAGCCTGTAGCAGGACTTGCCGCGATGGGACGCGCCTATGCTCCTTGGGGATTTTCTCAAGCTTATTATTTAGAACAGCTTTACCAGGTCGAAGGATACTCGACGTTAAAGGCATATCTGGAAGACTATTGGGATCAAGTGTTCCTTTCCTTTGACGCCAACGACTTAATTGCCATGCTTCGTACTGGAATTAACGGTGATATTAGCGCCAATCCTCTAGACAACAGAAATTTTGAACAGGCATTAAACCGTATTACCGCCCATGCCCTTGTTATGCCAGGTTCGACCGATCTATTTTTCCCTCCAAAGGATAATGAATATGAAGTGAAACATATGCTTAATGCTGTTTTTCAACCAATCGAATCTAAGTGGGGACATTGCTTTGGGATCGGTCAAAATGAACAGGATTCTCTCGTGATAGACAGCCATTTGAAACAATTTTTGCAGTTGTGATAAATGTTTTTCCGTAATAACAAACCACTGAAGAGTTGGTAAAGCAAAACCAATTATCCATGCTTCTGTTGTAGAAGGGGCTGTCCGAAAAGTCGATGTAAATTGACTTTTCGGTACAGCCTTTTTCCATTTTTGTATACAAAAAAACCGCCCTCTTTTGTAAAATGAAGTTACCAGACCACATTCAACAGAAAGGACGATTTTTAATGAATAACCAAATGATTACTCAAGCAGATTATAACATGCAAATGGAAATGACTCTAGAAGGAATTTCAGAGGCGGGCATCTCTCAGAAACATCCTAAACCTCTTGTGTTCCAGCCTTATACAAATCGTCAAAGTATGATGATTATTGATATCGAATCCTATATTCCTGAGCATCATGTAGCGCGTTTGGTCGATGAAATGGTGGAATCTATTCCAGATGAATTGTTATTTTCCCATTACGTAGGTGGTGGTCGTGCCCCTTATCATCCTAAAATGTTACTGAAAGTCATTTTATATGCCTACACGCAAAAAACTTATTCTAGCCGAAGTATGAAACGAATGGTCGAAGAAAGTCTACCCGCTATGTGGTTAGCAGGCATGCAAGAACCTGACCATCGTACCATCAATGATTTCCGTGGTGTTCGTATGCCAGCCATCATAGAGGAGGTGTTTGAACAATTCCTCCTTCAACTGATGGAGCAAGAATTCATTGACCTTGAGCACATGTTTGTGGATGGTACGAAAATTGAAGCGAACGCCAATAAATATTCGTTTGTATGGGGCAAAGCGATTGCCAATCACGACCAAAAGCTACGTGATAAGATCCAATCGCTGATAAAAGATGTGCGTGCTGTGACAACCCAAGAGTTACGTGAGGACAAACTAGAAGAACAACTAGCAAAGACAGTCGAACAACTAACGGAGGAAGTGCAAGCGTTAGAAGGTCAATATGAACAGACAACGGACAAAGAGGAAAGAAAACGACTTCGAATGGAGAAATCTAAACGCAAAAAACACATCCAAACGATTGAAACGGATTATCTGCCAAGACTAGCACGTTATGAAGCGCAAAGAGAAATTCTTGGTGAACGTGGTAGTTATTCGAAAACAGACCCGGATGCCACGTTTATGCGAATGAAAGATGATCATATGAAAAACGGTCAATTAAAAGCTGGGTACAATGTACAAGTGGCCACACAATATCAGTTCATTATCGGATACGAGTTATTTCAACGACCAGGAGACACACGTTGTTTCCAACCATTTATGAAACAACTACTCGAAGCGTTACCCAAAGCGCCAATACAGGTGATAGCAGACGCGGGCTATGCGAGTGAAGAAAATTACTTATTTGCGATTGGCGAAGAAAAGGAACCACTATTTGAATTACTGGCTCCGTATAACACGTATGTAAAGGAACAAACAAAAAAATATAAACAGGATATTTCGAAGGTGCAAAACTGGCCCTATCGCGAGGAAGAGGATGTCTTTATTTGTCCGAACAATCGGAAGGTGATATTTAAACGCTATAGTCAACGAAAAAATACCGGAGGATACGAACAAGACTACAAAATTTATGAATGTGAGGATTGTACAGATTGTCCGTTGAAAGCGCTTTGTACAAAAGCAAAAGGCAATCGTCAAGTCCACTTGAATCCGGTCTATGAAGAAATGAAAGCAAAGGCACGAGCAGCCCTTGATGACGAACAAAAAGCAGCCCTTTATGCGAAGCGCAAAGTGGATGTCGAAACTGTGTTCGGTGACATCAAGGGCAATCGGTCGTTTACGCGATTTTTATTGCGTGGGCTAACTAAGGTCCGAACAGAATTTGGACTCGTAGCAATCGCCCATAACCTACTTAAGGTAGCTGGCATCCGCCTCGCTAATTTAAGCCAAAAGGAAAAAGGTCGATTTGGAAAACTACTCGTTTTCCAAATCGACCTTTTTATTTAGGGACTTTTAGGACAGCCCCTTCTTTTCTTATCTTCCCATATGTAACACTCCACTACTAAACTATTAATTTGTTATTTTTCTCATAATCCATTCAATAGGCCCTCTCTTAAATTTTATACGCCATAAAACAGAGAATAAAATACTCGCTACAAAAAATAATATTGTGAATACTAGTGAAAATGCTAATGTTTGGTTCTCTAATCTATTTACTAAAGCTAATAGTCCAACACCAATAAATACATGGCTTACATAATGGGTTAATGTTAATTGTCCTGTTTGAATAAGTGATTTTGTCACCCATTGCCCAGCAAACTTTTCTGTGTAATAAATGGAAGCAATAATGACAATTATCGCAGAAGCGGAGTTTGATAAGATATATAAGATATTAGGTGGAATTGGCCCAGTTTGAAACAAATACTCTGCACTGCTTACATCTAATACTGACAGAGATAATTGTATTAACACCTTTGAAAGTACCTCTACTGTTATGAGTAAAAATAAAGAAATAAACAACATTTTATCTCTAATAGCTTTCTTCGATAAATCAAGTCTACCAAGAATCATTCCAAGTAAAAAGAAACATATCCAAGGGAATACTGGATGATACCCATTAAACAAAAGATTTCTTAAAAAACCTTCAATTGTCCAAAAATCAAGATATACCATAAATGGTTGTTCAGGATGCCATCCTTTTAAATAATTCATCATCACTTGTAGGATTTGTGATGTTATTAAAAAAAGACTAGATATGATAATCATGAACTTTTTAGAGGCTGCAATAAGAAATGATGCAATCAGCATATAAACACCATAATAATGTAGGATATCTCCAGTCCAATCTACCACATATAAAAGTAAACCTAGAATAAAGAGAAAAGCAGAACGTTTTATTAAACTCATCCTATTTTCTTTAATAATGGTAGGCGAACCCCCATTTCTAGCTTTTCTTGTCATTAAAGCAACTCCGATACCTGCCAGCGTAACAAAAGTGGCAGACGCTCTTCCTTCGAAAAGTCCAGTAAACCATATAAGCCAACCCGGCCCATTCCCTACCGCTCCCATAATAATTTTAAAGTTTACTATAAGCATTCCAAACATAGCCAAAGCTCTAGCAAAATCTAATCCTTCTATACGTTGTGATTGTAACTGTTTGTTCATAAATTTTCCCCCTAAGCACACTATTTATAACTTCTAAAATCAACTTAAAATTAAACTCCAGCTTTATCGGAAATTTTAATGCTATGTAAAAGCTTATTTTCAGTTTTTACCGACCGGTAAGTAAATATTAATTGATTCTTTTAACAAAATCAAGAAATTTATATTACTCTTTTGGGAAGTTCCAGACGAAGGCTCATAAGTAGAGATAGAAAATATATCCAAGTAAACAGGCATCTAGGTTAGGATACGTGTTCACTTGGATATTTCTGCGTTAGTAAGACGAATTTGAAAAAGCAAGGTAGGTGGCCTGGGAGCTGGTTCCTCTTAGATCGGAGCGTTTCTTCCACTGACCTGAGCTGATCTCCTTGGAACGGAGCGATTTTTCCACTGACCTGAGCAAGTTTCTCTTGGACCGGAGCAATTCTTCCGTTGACCTGAGCAGGTTTCTCTTGAACCAGAGCGATTTTTCCACTGACCTGAGCAAGTTTCTCTTGGACCAGAGCGATTTTTCCACTGACCTGAGCAAGTTTCTCTTGGACCGGAGCAATTCTTCCGTTGACCTGAGCAGGTTTCTCTTGAACCAGAGCGATTTTTCCACTGACCTGAGCTGATCTCCTTTGGACCGGAGCGTTTCTTCGATAACACCATGTTTGCCATTACTAACTCCAGTAAAAAAATTGCACTCTAATTAACAATGCGATGTTAAGGGAAACATAAAGTTACCCTTTAACAATGGTTTTTTCATTAAAATGAATAACGCATCATCATCATTTGGCGTAATGGTTGCTGTCATGCCCTCGATTGTGAAATCAGGTGTGAAATAAAATACCATTTTTTTCGTTGTTTCCTTTACAACACTTGCTAATACAGCCTCCACATTTTGAGCATTTAACGAAATGATATCGAAAATATGCAGCGTACCTTCCTCTTTCTCCATTAGCACAATGGTTTCTAAATCTTCCACATAGAAAATGGCTTCCTGAAATACTACTGTGAGATAAAACATTATTAAACTTTCATTATGCTCAACATCTAAAATCACTGAGTTTACATGACGATTTTCCGCAAATTTTTCAAGTAATGCAAGATCATTTTCAATAGTAAGCTGTTTAACTTTTGCTCCCAATTTCATTTGAATGGGGCTTTTTGCTAGGTCTAAGCTAAACTCACTTTCATTTAGACGTGTAAAGCCAAAATTCGGATAGAAATCCAATACAGTATCATTCGCAAAAAGATACATAAAATCACAGGTATTTTCATGTTCTTTGAGAATATGCTGCATTAATTGCTTCGCCAAGCCTTGATTGCGATAATTTTCATCTGTCATTACTGTACCAATCTGAATACCTTTATACTTTTTACCATTAATAATTATTGACATTTTATTAATTGAAGCATTTGAGATAATCCTGCCTCCATCAACAAGTGAATATGGTATATATGTGTCGTTCCAATATCCTTTATTATACCAGCCTCGAAAATCTATTTTGAAGGTTTTCATTGCTAAGGCATTAAAACTCTCCTTCAAGCTTTCATTATTTCGATAATCACTTACTAATTCATATTTTTCCATTTAAATTCCCTCCAATTTTTGTTTCAATCACCTTGTTACATTTCATGTATTCTATGGGAATTATCACCACCTAAAAACAAACAAAAGACTCTATGAGAATAAACTCATAAAGTCTTTTTATACGCAAACTAAAGCGTTGAAAATCAAACCTTTTGTTTTATCTTAGTCTGATATAACACTTTATTATTTGCTTATATGGATTAGACAACATTTGCTTCTCTCAATTATCGCAAAAGGACATAACTAATAAACCTATAATTTCTTAAAATTATAGAATAGTCCTAATTATTAAATTCATTGGAATTTAATTTGCGATAATAAGTTTTAGCATAAAAGTCTAATCTCCCTTCTGTTTTCGGATTATAATCATTTTACCTTGCATTCTCCTTTTTGTAAAATCTTCAAACTATGGAGTAAAAACTTCAAGGTGTCCCCCTTTAGGAAAAGACTTGACTCAAACTGTGCGAAGCATAGATTTCTACCTCATTAGCTGCTAACTATAAACGAAAGTAAAAATTTTCAACGTAAAAATACATATATGACATTACAAATCAAAAAAAGTTATTAAGCACTTTGACTTAATTTCATATATACTTAATTAGGTATTTTTGTAATTTCCAGAATAGAAGTATAGGCAAAAATAAGTGTGAATGAGGTTAAGTATTATGAAAAAGAGTTTATATGCCATAACAGTGGCGGCGGGACTATTATTAGCAGCTTGTGGGAACAACTCGGCGCAAAATGAAGATTTAACAGAATTGGGTGTAGAAGATAGATTCAAAGTTGGTATTATGTTGCCAGACGTTGGACTCGGTGATCAGTCATTTGCAGATTTAGCAGTAGCAGGTTTAATCGAGGCACGTGATGATCTTGGGATTGTGTTTGATTACCGTGAGCTTGGCAATGAGCCGAACTATGAAAAAGGGATAAAAGAGCTTGTGGAGGAGGGGAATGATTTAATCTTTGCAGTAGGCTTTTCACTACAAGCAGATTTAGAAAAGATTGCAAAGGCAAATCCAAAACAACAATTTGTTTTAATTGATTCAGAGTCAGACATTGAAAATATTCATTCTATTACCTTTAAAGAAAATGAGGGTAGCTATTTAGCAGGTGCATTAGCTGCAAAGACATCAAAAACGGGAAAAGTTGCTTTTCTTGGTGGAATGGTAGACCCCGTAATCGAAAAGTTTGAAAAAGGATTTGCTGAAGGAGCAAAGGACATCAATCCCAATATTGAAGTGATTGTGGCATATGCAGATACATTTTCAGATGATAAGATCGGTAAGACCATGGCTGCTAACATGATTACACAGGGGCAGATGTCCTTTACGCAGCTGCAGGGTATACAGGTGTTGGTTTATTGCAACAAGCGCAAGAAAGTGGCGTTTTAGCGATTGGGGTTGATACAGATCAATATACATATGCAGAAAAAGCGGTCGTATCTTCTATGTTAAAAAATATCGATGTAGCCGTTTATGAATTTATAGAAAATTATACGAAAGAGAAACCAACTGGACAGCAACGTGTCGCTTTAGGAATGAAAGAAAAAGCGATGAAACTTGCACCTGTGCGTGTGATTGATAATGCAACGAGGATTGAAGATGAACTGAATACAATATCACAGCAACAATTTGGCCAATAAGAGGAGTTAGAAAAATGTCATTAAATAAAAAAATATTAGTAAACTCATTTACACTCATCACAGTTTCGATTGCCCTTATTGCTATTGTCATAATATCGATGATACGCATTCAATCATCGAACCAAGATATTTTACCGAAAATCATCAATATTCAAGTGATTGAATCCGAGTTGAAAAATACACAAAATGAGCTAAGCAGCTATGCAACGGCCATAGGTGTCGCTCAACCACAGAGTGTGACAGATAAACAAATAGAATCATTGAAGAAATTAGAAGGTACAATTGGCGATAAACTAGCAATTATAAAACCTTTATTACATAATAAGGAAAGTGAAAAAACCTTTGCTAATTTGCAAGGAAAAGTGAAAGCCTTCTTAACTGCAGCCAACCAGGCGGTAACCGATAAAAATGCAACAAATGTACGTACACAAGAAGCACGTATTGCAGGCATTTTAAATGATGTACATGTATTAGGCTTGTATGCTAATGAACATTACCAAGATATACAAAAAGATTTAGCACAGCAAATTACCTTTGTTATTACAATATCTTTAACAGGAATTATTCTGTTAGTTTTATTTGGTAGCGTCTTTACAGTGTTAATTATTAGAAATATTACAAAACCACTACGTAAACTGGCCCATAATGCCAATGAAATTGCGTCTGGAAATCTTATGGTTGAGCCTATTCATTATAAAACAAATGATGAAATTGGTGTGTTAAATCGTTCATTTAATACAATGACGAATCAATTAAAGCAATTATTAGATGCGATTCATAACGTGAGTGGACACATAGATACATTTACGAATGATTTAGAGCGTGAAAACAAATTATTTGCTGAAATCAGTGAACATGTGGCAAGCGCTACAGAAAAAATTTCGAGTGATTCCCTATCCGTTTCAAATTCACTCCATCATACCGTGCAGCTTGTCGAAACGATGGATACCGATTTCAACCAAAACGTACATCGCTCAACGGTTTCTGTTGATCATGGCAATCTGGCTGTTGGTGCAATTGATAAAGGAAAAGAGGTCATTTCCTCTCAACAACAAATGATTGAAGAAAATATTAACACGGTCAAAGTCATTCACGATGTGGCAAATACCTTTATGGAGCATACGGCTCGTATCGAAGAAATGGCGGGGGTTGTTGCAGATATTTCAGCGCAAACAAATTTACTGGCGCTCAACGCCTCTATTGAAGCAGCTCGCGCAGGAGAACATGGCAAAGGTTTTGCAGTCGTAGCAGAAGAAGTACGTAATTTATCCGAAGCTACAAGTAAATCTACAGAGAAAATTTTCGGAATTGTTGGTGCTATCCAAGCAGGCGTGCAAAATATGTCTGATTCAGTACGACTAGGTGTTGAAATTGCAGATAAACAAAAAACCTCCATGTATGAAACGACATCAGCATTTGAAAGTATTGAAACGGAAGTTCGTAGTATCATGAATGAACTTCAAGAAGTAGCACGAGGCATGAAACATTCGAAAGGATTAGGTGAGAAAGTCCTTGAACATGTAGGAAATGTAAATCACATGCTAGAAGAAAATGTGGCAGGTACAGAAGAGATAACTGCTTCTACAAATGAACAAACATATGCTATTCAAGTAGTTGTCGAGAAAATTACTGCATTACGTCAGCTATCAGATGACTTAAATAATAGAGTGAAACAGTTTAAAATACTCTAATTAGTAATGCCCGCTAAGTGCGGTTCTTACAGCAGTATCTGAGACAATATAGCTTTCTAGTTACCCAAAACATCCTGTATTTTTACTGATAAATGAAAGAATCCATTTTGAAAAAGATTAATCAAAATGGATTCTTCTTTAACAGAAATAAAATCGTTTGTTCATTTTAGCTACGTTCCACAACTAAACCATCATATAGTGTATTAACTACAT
The DNA here is from genome assembly GCA_002973635.1 of Lysinibacillus sp. B2A1. Lineage (GTDB taxonomy): Bacteria > Bacillota > Bacilli > Bacillales_A > Planococcaceae > Lysinibacillus. Next base: position 3,156,409 of record CP027224.1, on the reverse strand, counting down.
AGTTATAGTTTTTGTTGCAACAGTTTGTTGAAATGCCTGATCATGTTCAACAAAAACCATTGTGGGATTAAATCTTTGAATAAGCTCTTCAATCTGCATGCGAGAATAAATATCAATAAAATTTAACGGTTCATCCCAAATATAGATATGCGCTTTTTCACATAAACTTTTGGCGATAAGGAGCTTTTTCTTTTGTCCACCCGAATAATAAGAAATATCTTTTTCAAATTGAATTCGGTCAAAGTCCATCTTACGGAGGATAGATTTAAATAACGTTTCATCAATCCCATGCTCTTCGATAAAGTCCGATAACAGTCCCTTCAAATGAGAAGTATCTTGTTGGACATAGGATATAATGAGACCTGAACCTGTATACATGGAGCCTGTATGCTGTATCGGCTCACCTTGAATGAGTTTGAGAATACTACTTTTTCCGCTTCCATTCTTTCCATCAAGTACAATTCGGTCACCTTGCTCAAGTTTAAAGCTAATTGGCTTATTCACTATTTGATTATCATATTGAACAGACACATCGGCCAAAACAATCAATTCATTTGAATGAAACGCCAATGATTCTAATTTTAATGACTCGGTTTTTTCCACATTTTTTAGTAATTTTGACTTTTCCTCAATAGCTTTTTGTTGCCTGGATTCAAGATTTTTTGCCCTCTTCATCATCTTCGCTGCTTTATGTCCTACAAAACCTTTGTCTAACTTAGAGCCAGAATTCGTTGTTCCATTTTTGGAAGCTTCCACTTGATTAGACCAACCTGATGTACGCTTTGAAGACTGTTTTAATCTCCCTATGTCTTTTTGTAGACGCTCATTAGTCGCCTCTTCATGTTCTTGCTGTCGATCAAAATTCAACTTCCAAGAAGAATAGTTACCACTTTGAACTTCAATATTTGCCCTATTTATAGATAAGATATGGTCAACACAGCCATCTAAAAAGTTTCGGTCATGTGAAATTAAAATAAACCCTTTTTTCTTCCTTAAATATTCAGAGACCATCTTTCGTGCTTCCGTGTCTAGATGGTTGGTTGGCTCATCAATTAATAGAAATTGACCCTCCGTCAAAAAAAGTGCAGCTAGCAACACCTTCGTTTGTTCTCCATTTGACAATGTTCTAAAAGGTCGATACATAGCCTCGGCATCAACGTCTAAATAGGATATTTCACGAAGAATTTCCCAATCTTCTGCCTGGGGACAAATTTCTTCCATAATTTCATGAGTATACTTGTTTTTATCCGAAACTGGATAAGGGAAATAATTAAATTCTACCGAAGAATTGATTTTTCCACTATACTCATAATTCCCTAATAATAAATTAAAGAATGTTGTTTTTCCTCGTCCATTTCTACCGATAAATCCAAGTTTCCAATCCGTATCTATTTGAAAGCTTACATTTTCAAAAATATTGTCAAAGCTGCTTGGATAAGAAAAAGTTAAATTTTGAACTTGTATCATTGACATGATAATTCCTCCTTTGTATATCAACACTTTTTACTTTTTATACAAAGTCGGTATATCCATCCATTCTAAAATTTCTCCGTATAAGTTTGATGGATATTAACGACTTGTACGGAGTAATACATGCGTAACAATAGTATCTGAATCGCCCATTTCTCTCTCCCCTTTATTGATTCAATTATTTATGAGAGAATAAAAAATCCTCCCAATTTGTCATTGGAAGGATTAGTCTTTCACTGGTATTGAATAAGGACTTTTTTGCCATAGAAATCATGACAAATAAAGTTTAAACTGATTGATTGATAAAAATGGACAGACTAATCCTATATTTTGTAGTTTGAAGTTATTGATTTCAACATAAAATATAGATTAGTTCATCATTGTTCATCCATCAGTCCTCTCATAATTGTATATTTATATTAACAAATTTTTTATAAGAATTCAATTCAGCATCATCTTCATCTAAAAATTGTTACTCTTTCGATAAATTCCAGGCGAAAGTAGCATCTTACCATTATCTTATTTTATAGAAAAATATTGTTAGATAGTCTTCTTTGCTTAATCAATTAATTGATTGAACTTTGTAGGCAAATCCACTCCTAGTTCTTCCATTTGAACTTTTGCTTTTTCAATTAACTTTGTAACTTCTTTTTTCGTTTCATCATCTAAATTTGCTAATAATTTATCGCCTTTTCTCATGAATTTATGATCAGGAAGAGATACTCCCAATTCTTTAAGTTGTGTATCAGCCTCCTTTTGCGTTAAGGAACCATCTTCCACTTGTTTCATAATGGCTTGTACCTTCGTGCGCGTTTCATCATCTAAATTTGAGAATTTATCGCCTTCTCCCATGAAATTATGATCAGGAAGAGACACTCTCAGTTCTTTAAGTTGTGTATCGGTCTCCACTTGCGTTAAGGAACCATCTTCCACTTGTTTCATAATGGCTTGTACCTTCGTGCGCGTTTCTTCATCTAAATTTGCTAATTTATCCCCTTTTCTCATAAAATTATGATCAGGAAGAGATACTCCCAATTCTTTAAGTTGTGTATCGGCTTCCTCTTGCGTTAAGGAACCATCTTCCACCTGTTTCATAATTTCTTGTACCTTTGTTTTCGTTTCATCATCTAAATTTGCTAATTTATCGCCTTTTCCCATAAAATTATGATCGGGAAGAGACACTCCCAGTTCTTTAAGTTGTGTATCGGCCTTCTCTTGCGTTAAGGAACCGTCCTTCACTTGATTCATAATGGCTTGTACCTTCGTGCTCGTTTCATCATCTAAATTTGCTAATATATCGCCTTTTCCTGTAGGAAATGATATCCCTAATTCAGCTAGTTCTTTCCTCAGATTATTTAAAATTTCATTAACTTTTTGTTGTGTTTCAGCATCCAACTTTTTGTATTCTTCTACATTTACTGTTTCTTTTTGAACGGTAGCAGCATAAGTTGGAATAATTGTACCTCCAATTATCCCTAGTGATAAAGCTCCTGTCATAGCATAAGTTACAATCTTACTTTTTCTTTTCATTGTTATTCACTCCTTGAATTAGTGTAGACGAGGCTTTTACCTCTAAGCTTTGAGTTGAACTAAGCTTAGCCTTCACTTTATCAGTGAATTGTGTCAGCTGAATGTCAGGAGAACAGCATTTCAAAACTTTGTATTAATACTTTATAAAAATGAATAAAGAACTGTAATGTTTCATGTAGAAAATCCAATTTTGAAATTGATTTCCCTTGGTTTGTAGTAGTTCTAAAAATATTCCTATTAATAAAGAGGATAAAAGAAATAACGAATAGGAACTCGCCTTTTCTCTCCCCACTTTGTTTGCCAGATTCTAACTACTATCCCAAACTTTAATCTGTTAAAATGAAAAAAAGGATTGTCTGGAGGAGCATGCAAGTTAATAGCATTCTAAACGAATGAAATAACTTGAATTTTCGTGGGTGATAATATGAAAATTTCAATAGTAGAAATTAGCCAAGATTTAGAGGAAGAGATTGTTATTAGGTGTCATAAGGCTGATGAGGAGATAGATGACATCATAAATAAGCTGAAAAAGGAAAACCTTATTTTACTCGGATATCAAAATGATCATATTCACCGCATTAAGCTTAGTGATATCTATTATTTCGAGGCAGTTGAGGGTAAAGTTTTTATTTACTGCAGAGACAACGTTTTTGAGGTAAAACAAAAACTATACGAGCTAGAGGAATTATGCAAAGGAAAAAACTGCTTTCGCGCATCGAAATCAACCATTTTGAACATCACGAAAATTTCATCTGTTTATCCAACGATAAGTGGTCGATTCGAAGCGGTGCTAGATAACGGAGAACGTGCTGTTATATCAAGACAGTATGTGCCTGTCCTTAAAAATATGCTTGGTTTGTAAAGAGGGATACATATGAATTTTTTAAAATTTGTACAAAAGATAATTAAGGATTTCTTTATCATCTTCGCATCCATAATCTTGATGATTACTTTGTTGCGACAAGTGTTTTATCCTGACATGGCCTTTGATTTGAAATCGATTTATATCATTATGGCATCTTCATTTTTAAGTGCATTAACAGGATTTATTTTTTATTCTCCTCATGATCTCAGTGAGAACAAAATGCGTATAAGAATAATTATTCATTTCTTCACTTTGGAGATTTTATTGATTGTCCTAGGCAGCGCTATTAATATTGTTAATGATGCATCAGGTGTAATCTTTCTAGCACTGCAAATCGCGGTAATCTATATCATTGTTCGTTTACTTTCATGGCAAAATGATAAAAAAGATGCAAAAAAAATCAATGAAAAACTAAAATTAATGAAGAAAGACTTTGGTGAATAGTCAAGAAATTCAATAAGCAGTAGTTATCTGATAACAAATTATTTAACGGTAAGCATTAGAGCTTACCGTTTTTTTGCATCTTATTGGCCTGTGAATACAACTTACTGTTTTTCCATATACATCCTTCCAACAGTTTATTATGATGATTTCATAAAATTATGAGGTGGAGGAACAACAATGGGAATTTTACTATTACTAATGGCTGTGATTTTCGAAATTGCTTTTGCAATCTACTGCATAGCGACTAAGCAAAACCATAACAAAATAAAGAATTGGATTAGGATTGCTGTATTTATAGTATTTGTGTTACTTACTGTTTCATCAGTGCTTGTCTGGAATTTTAGCTGGGTAATGCTTGCTATACTACTTTTCTTATTAGCTCTAAATGGGACAGTAACTCTTATCCTTAAGAAAACAAATAACAAACCATACAAAACTTCTAGCATTGTGTGGAAGTCCATTATGATGATATTGACATTTGTATTTGTATTTTCACCTGTCATTATTTTTCCACAGTATCCATCTCCAAAAGTGACAGGAGAATATGAAGTCGCAACCGCTACTGAAACATTTTACGATGAAGACCGCATCGAGGAATTTGTAGACACGAAACAAAACAGATTCGTGAATGTGGCATTTTGGTATCCAAAAAAGGCAGATGGAACATATCCGCTTTTGGTATTCTCACATGGAGCATATGGTATCAAGGAAAGTAACGCCTCAACATTTACTGAGCTGGCAAGCCATGGTTATGTAGTCGTTTCCATCGATCATCCCTATCACTCCTTCTATACTCGTTCAGAGGATGGAAGTGTGACCATGATCAATAAAGTTTATTATGATGAAATCACCAATTCTAATAAAGAAGGTATTTACACAAAGGAAGAACTCTACAAAATCATTCAAAAATGGATGAAATTACGAACGGACGATATGAATTTTGTCATTGACACAATTCTAAAAAAAGCCAATAGAGACAGTAGTCCTATTTATTCACATATCAATACAGAGAAAATTGGTGTATTTGGTCACTCAATGGGCGGTGCAGCAAGTGTTTGGCTAGACAGAGAGCGTGATGATATAAGTGCAGTAGTAAATATCGATGCCCCTTTCTTTAGTGAACTTATTTATAAGAAAGAACTGGATGATTTTATAGCAAGTAGCAAGGATTTTACAACCCCACTCCTTAACATTTATTCCGATGATGTTTGGAGACAGCTTGAAATTAGTCCCATTTATATAGCAAACAAACCTAATAATGAACACTTCAAAGAAGCATATACTGTTCATTTCCAAGGGGCAAAACATTTAAGCTTGACCGATTTACCGCTTTTCTCTCCTATACTGGCAAATATTGTACAACGCGGAAAAGCTGATATTGATAAATTATATTGTATTGAAACTGAAAATGAACTAATACTGAAATTTTTCGACTTTGAATTAAAGGGAATCGGCCAGTTCACTCCCAAAGAGACATATTGAACATAAAAATCTTGTCACCATATCCAGGAACGGTGCAAATAATTGAATAAATTTTAATAGAGGAAGTCCATTAAACTGAATATTGGACTCCTCTTTTAAACTACTAGAATTATAGATTTTATTCATCAATTACTATGCTAAATGAAATTAGTAACCATAATAAAAAGTACAACTTTAATGTCTTTTAGTGAATTACTATCTTTCTCAAACTCTTCTAGACCAAATCACAACTGGGATAAGTAATAGGGATAAAAGCCCCCCTGCTAAAGAAAGTATCGCATAACTTGCATTTGCCACTACCATGCCTGAAAGAGCACCACCTGAAGCTCCTGCGAGTGCCACTAAAACATCCATTTTTCCCTGCGTTTTTGCACGAGTAGAGGGCTCTGTCGAATCTACTATTTGAGCAGTACCACTAATTAAGCCAAAGTTCCAGCCCAATCCTAGTAAAGAAAGTGCAATGATTAATAGCACCATCGAATCACTCGGTGCAAATGCTGCTAATAAACCTGCGAATAACAATGTAATCCCGGAAGCAATACTCATAGCTGTGCGTCCGATTTTATCAACAAGTATTCCTGTCACAAGAGAAGGAAGATACATGGAGCCTACATGAAATCCTATAACAATGCCTACTTCCGTCAGACCATGTCCATGATGCTTCATATGTACTGGTGTCATCGTCATGATAGCAACCATTACAATCTGAGTAAGTACCATAACTGTTGCACCGACTGTTAGACCTCTTTTATTGGTTGTTGGTTGGATGGATTGCGTGTTATTTTCAGATGCAGACTTTTGTTTATGTGCTTCTATCCTTTGCGCAATTTCTAATGGATCAGGTCGCAACATAATAAATAGGACTAGACCTGCTAAAATAAATGCTGTTGCTGATAAGAGAAATGGACCAGCTAGTGCAGGAATACCAATGGATAATGCAAACTTTCCCATGACTTCTACTAAATTCGGACCTGCAACCGCCCCAAATGTAGTCATCACCATGGTTGTGCTAATGGCTTTTGCTCGTTGTTTATTATTTGCTAAATCGGTTCCAGCATAGCGGGCTTGTAAATTGGTTGCAGTGCCTGCTCCATAGATTAGAAGTGAAGCAAATAATAAAATGACACTATTCAACATAGCAGCAATCACTACTCCTATAGCACCTAGACCTCCTACAATAAACCCTGCTGATAAACCCGTACGACGCCCATAACGCTGTGATAGTCTTCCCACAATTAAAGCGGCACCTGCCGACCCTAACGTAAATAAAGCAGAAGGTACTCCAGCATAAGCATCCGTTCCTAGCATTTGTTGAGCTAAAAGAGCCCCTACCGTAATACCTGCAGCAAGTCCTGCTCCACCGAATATTTGAGATAGACTAACAACCATTAACACACGCCTATACAGACTTTGTAGCTTTTCGGGTGATTCTATATAATGTTCAACGGAATTTTGTGATTTACTAAACACTTCACAACACCTACTTTCTATTTTTATTAGTTGTTAAAATGTGACCATTTTGTCAGCCCATTCGATAAGAAGAGATTTCAACTAGTTATCTCGACTTTAAGCGTGTTCCACAAGCCAATTCTATAAATTTATTCATTAGCACTTTCACATTAAAACTTGGATGTTCAATTTTTTACATTCTACAGCTTCTCCTATAAAAATATTTTTACTTTTTTATTCATGCAGCATTCGCACACCTTCTCTTGTTCTTATGTCTCTATAATAAAACCTAATTTCATATGATTATTTTGCTAATTGCTGCCATTTTCTAAAGCCCTCTTCTAATCGAAAAGCATTAATTCCACTTGCCTTCAGAATTTTTACCGCTTCGGCAGACATTAAACAATAAGGTCCTCTACAATAAGCAACAACATCACAATTGGTTGGTAACGATGCTAGATGCGCTTCTAATTCCGCAATAGGAATCGAAACCGCTCCTGGAATATGGGCTTTTTCATATTCCTCCTTAGGTCTTACATCAAGTAACAATACCTCCCCTTTATCCATACGGCTAGCAAGATCTGTTAAGGTGATTCCATCTAATCCAAGTTGATTATTTAAAAACTCTTCCCTTATTTGTTGAACCTGGCTAAGTTGTTTTTCCGATAATGCATGGAATGTGGTTAAAAAATCGGCTATGATTTCATTGGCTAGTTCATAAAAAACAAAATTTCCTTCTTTTTCAAATATGACTAGTCTTGCATTAAATAGTACTTTCAAATGCTGTGATACATTGGCTACTGACATATCCGTATTTTTGGCTAATGCCTCCACAGATTTAGGGCCTTGAGATAAAATATCAAGAATTTCTAATCGTTTTGGACTTGATAAGCATTTCCCTATCCTTGCAAATTCTTGATATAATAAGTCCTTTAAATTTCGTTCGTCCACCATACAAACAAACCACCCTTCAACTATTCAATTAATTTATTGAATAGTTGAATTTTAAGCTTAACACAACCTTTTGTCAAACAAGGAAGGGGGTCAGTTGACTTAAATTAATAAATGAAAGGAACAATTATTAAACATATTTTCAGAAAATTATGGGAGGATATAAAAACAGTGAACTCTGTATTTTTTATCTTTCATTGACTTTATAATGAAATATAGTGCGCACTACTAAAAGTGGAAGGTTGAAAAATATGAAAACAAGTCAACAATTAGTGATAAGTAATTTAGAGGAAAAACTAAAATTATTTACTCATGCAGTTTCTGGAGAATTGATAAAGGAAGCTGACTTTGTAATAGCCAACACAGAGATTCCTACTGATACATTTAATATGTTATTGGTAAAATCCCCTACGATTCATAACGAAAATCATATAAAACAAGGAATTAATCATTTTATTGTAAAAGAACATCCTTTCAGTACATGGGTGGATGCCAATATTCTAAGCGATGATTGGTTACAACTAATAAAGGAATATAACTTAAAGGAAGCTGAACGAAATATTATGATGAAGCTTGACCATACACTTCATACCAGTCAACGAATTTCCAATCATCTTAATATTACACAAGTAAGCAACAAGCAAGGGCTACTACAGTATCAAGAGGTTTTTCTAAGTTTATTTGAAGGAACACCCGAAAGAGATGCGCTAGAAATTTATTTTCATAAATTCTCTCAGGAAAAATTAGCAACCAAAGCTCGAATGTTTATTGGTTGTATAAAGGAAATGCCTGTAGCTACGGGATTATTAATCGACAGTAATGATTGCTACGGTATTTATGATGTAATGACAAAAGATATGTTTAGGGGAAAGGGCTATGGCAGTGAGATGTTTCAGTTCCTACTCAGTCAAACAATCGATAAACAAAAGCCAGTAGTCTTACAGGCATCAGAGGATGGAAAAAATATTTATAAACGCTTCGGATTTATAGAAGTCGGTGAAATGATTGTCTTTGAATAAGCATTAAGTAGGCTCACTTTGCCTATAAAATAGAGTCCATTTTGACACAAACTCAAAATGGACTCTTCCTATTTTTCATTATTGTACCTGCATCACAACATTCTTTTTCTTTGAATAAAGTAAAAAAGAAATCGTTAGGCTTAAGCTAATAATCCCAAAAACAAGCCCCATTCCACTTAGTCCAATTAAATCAAGCATCATCCCTGTTGATAACAGGACAACCTGAAAGATGACAGAATCAATCATATTGCGGAAGGAGAAAAATCGACCGTGGAAATTTTTAGGTACCTGCTTTTGAAAAATGACCATAGTAGTTGGGAAAAAGCATCCTACTGAAAATCCAAAAACGCCAAATGTTAGGAGTGCAAAGAATTTTATATCTGATAATAAGAGCATTAGCTCCATTGAACCAATAATAAATGCTAAGGTGAAAAGCAAGGTCCCTATTTTCACTCGCTCTGCTATCATTTTCAAGCCAGCTGCTCCCAGCATGAAACCGATGCCTTCAACCGTATATAATAATCCTGAGATAGTCGTTGACTGATGAATTTCGGAAATCTTCATAATGACTAAATTAAAGGAGCCTAAAAATAATGTTGGAATAAGCATTAGGACAAGAGTCATCAAGACAATAGGATGCTCCTTTACCATTGGTAGCACCTCTTTGAAGTTACCCTTCTCCTTATTTGTTAAAGATGAATTCTCCGTTTCATCCAACTGTAGGAAACTTGTAATAAAAAACATAATCATATAAACGATAAATGAAATAATGTACAACCATTTCAGCTCAAAGAAGCTTAGCATAAATCCTGCGGCGGCAGTACCAATAATCCTTGAAATTGTCCGCGCATTCATTTGCCATGCATTTAAGGCCATTAAATCATTATCCTTAACGATCATCGGAATAATTGATTGAAGGGCAGGCATATAAAAGGCAGCCGCAATTTGCAAAGTAATTAAAAAAAGAATCATCCAAATTACCGAATTTGTATAGAGTGCCATAAACATAAAAAGGACACTAATGATTCGTGCGACACTTGCCTGCTGTACAACGGTTTTCTTCCTCGATCGATCAATAATGCATCCAGCTAACGGACCAACTACTAAACCTGCTAATATACCACAAGAAATAATTAAAGATTTGTGAAAATCAGAAGGTACAACCTCTTGCATAAAAGCAAGATTTCCTATAATCCCAGCCCACAAGCCTAGACCTACAACAAATTCACCTAATAAAATAATCCAAACATTCCGATTGTGCCACATGCTGTATCTCCCCTGTTGTTCCATTTCAATTAATATCACTCATCGTAACAAAATGAAAATAGTTCGTATATAGAAATATATAAATTTTTAAGTATTTTATTTCTAAAAAACGAGACTAACTAAAATTGATAAGTAGTGATATTATGAAATGGATCACGCCTCATGCAGTTTCCAACTGGATGTAGGCTGATTTTATTTAGAGAAAATAGGGAAAATGAACTTTTCTAAAAATAGTAAAAGGAATCGAGAAATATTGCTCGATTCCTTTTAAATGATTCTTTTTACTTCTAATTTACTTACAAGCGCTTTTCTACGTTGATCGATAATTTTTTGACTGATTAATGTCATCACAAATAGAACACCTACTATAGTCGCCATCATCCCTGCAATGGACGTATCCCAAAACTTTGCCAAATAATAACCTATTACTGCGGCGGCGGCTCCAAAAGCCATGCTATATAAAAACATTTGCTTGATGGATTTACTTATTAAATAAGAAGTGGCTGCTGGCCCTATTAGCATAGCAACAACTAAAATAGCACCAACACTATCAAAAGCTGCTACCGTTGTAAAGGAGATTGATGTCATAAACCCATAATGCAGAAATAGTACAGGAACACCAATGGAGGCAGCATAAACAGGGTCAAAGGTAGTTAGCTTCATTTCCTTGAAGAATAATAGAAGGAACCCTATGTTAATGAGGAGCACAAGCAATAGCATCCATACAGCCTTTGGCAATGTGATGGAAAGAAAAGTCCATCTATCCCAAGGAACAAACGCAATTTCTCCCATCAATACGTGCTCCACATCTAAATGGACATTACCCGCAAATAAAGTAATGAGGAGCACACCAGCCACAAATAAGGATGTAAAGACCACACCAATGGCTGCGTCCTCCTGTATACCTGAAGAATGTAGCAATTGCACTAGATAGGCTGTTAAAATCCCCGCAGTTGCTGCCCCGATGAGCATCCAAAAACCATTTAATGTTTGGGTAATAATATACGCCATTACAATACCAAACAATACCGTATGGCTAATCGCATCTGCAATCATTGACATTCTACGCAAAATAAGAAAAACCCCTGCAATCCCACAGGTAATACCGACTAAAATGCCAGTTAAAACAACCCAAAATTCTATCATCCTAGCTCACCTTGCTTTCGAAACTGCATTTTCCTACGATATTTACTAATTTGTCCAGATGGACTGATAAAATAAGAGATAAAGAAAATAGCAGCCGCTACTAATACAATAATTGGACCTGTAGATAAGCCAGTACGCATAGCACTAATAAAGGTTCCCGTAATGCCAGATATTCCACCAATAATGGCACTTAGTACAAGCATGGAACTCAATTTTTTCGTCCATAATTTTGCACTTGCAGCTGGAATAATTAATAATGCTGACATAAGAATAACACCCACTGCCTGTATACCTGTTACGATAGTCATAACAATTAAAACGGTAAGTGTTGCCTTTAGTGCTTCAATGGGTAAACCAATTCCTTTGGCATATACTTGGTCAAAGATAAGTAGCTTCCATTCTTTATAAAGCAGAAGACTGACTACAATAATAATTGTTGCACTGATAAACAGCCACATTAAATCTGCCTTTGTCATCGTAGCTGCCTTACCAAAAATAAAATTGTTCAGTCCACTTTGATTCCCTAAAGGGCTGCGATTAACTACCGTTAAAAAAACAACACCAATCCCAAAAAATACAGTTAATACTAAGCCAATTGCTGCATCTGCCTTTAATTTTGAAAAAGAAACAATCCATTGTATACAATACACGGACAATGCAGATGTGATCCCTGCACCAAGCATTAATATTGGTAATTCCTTTTGTCCCGTTAGCAAAAAAGCGAGTGCAATACCTGGTAAAGCTGCATGAGCTGCAGCATCACCAACTAAGCTTTGTTTTTGTAAGAAGGAAAAAGTGCCTGTTATGCCAGCTGCTATTCCAAGTAGCATAGTTCCACTAAGTACCCACAATAAGTTACCACTTAACATATTGTCCCCTCCTTACACATTCTGCATCATGAAAAGTTTACCACCATATGTTTTTTGTAATTGCTCTGGTGTAAAAACATCTTCTGTTGCACCTGATGCTAAAATTGTTTTATTTAATAGAATCGTATAATCAAAATAGTCTTTTACTGTTTGTAAGTCATGATGGACGACAAAAATACTTTTACCCTGTGCCTTTAAATCTTTTAAAATATCAATAATCGTTTTTTCCGTAGCAGCATCCACTCCAGCAAATGGCTCATCTAAAAAATAGATATCTGCGTTTTGGGCAAGTGCTCGTGCTAAAAATACCCGTTGCTGCTGTCCACCAGAAAGTTGACCAATGGAACGATCAGCGAAGTCCTCCATCCCTACACTTGCAAGAGCTTGCTGTGCCAAAATTTTATCCTTTCTAGACGGTCTTCTAAATAATCCCGTATGACCATAACGTCCCATCAATACAATATCCAGTGCATTTGTAGGGAAATCCCAATCTACAGCATTGCGCTGAGGAACATAGCCAACCACTAAGCTTTTCGGCTCAAAAATCTTGCCAAGTATCTCAACTTTCCCTACCTTATTTGGTAGTTGATTTAAAATTGCCTTTAAAAAGGTTGACTTTCCCGCTCCATTCGGACCAATAATTGCAGATAGATGACCAGTTGGAACTGAAACACAAGCATTTTCTAAAACTGTTTTTTTATCATAAGCTACTGAAAGATTTTCTACTGTTAATGCATACATATTCTTCACCTACTTTAATGCATCGACAATTGTGTCGATGTTATGTTGATACATACCCATATATGTACCTTCCTTTGTTCCTTCTGCTCCCATTGCATCCGAGAATAATTCTCCACCAATAACAATGTCATGTCCTTTTTCCTTTGCCCCTTCAATAACTGCTTTCATCGCTTTATCGGAGACACTAGATTCGATAAAAATGGCTTTAATTTTGTTGGCTACTAAAAAATCAACCATTTGCTGCACATCTTTTACACCATATTCAGAATCAGTACTTAGCCCCTGTAAACCGCGCACATCGAATCCCTGACTTCTCCCAAAATAATTAAAAGCGTCATGAGCTGTTACTAAAATACGTTGCTTTTCTGGAATTTCATTTACTCTATCCTTTGCATATGTTTGTAATTCATCGAGCTGTTTTAAATATTCTTTCTCGTTTGCTACAAAATCATCTTTAAATTCTGGATACTCCTCCTGAAGCTTAGTACCGATCGCCTGAACGACTCCCTTCCAAAGCTCGATATCAAACCAAATATGCGGATCATGTAACATGGCATCATCATCACTTGCTAATAAATCCTGCTTATTTAATGTTTCTCCAACGGCAAGTACGGATTTGCTTTTTGACATCTGCTCAAAAATATCCAGCATTTGTCCCTCTAAATGTAGGCCATTATAAAAAATAACTTCTGCCTTATCCAGTTTCGATAAATCACTTTGCGTTGCTTTGTATAAATGTGGATCAACACCCGGTCCCATTAATGCTGAAACCTGTAAGTGATCCCCACTGATTGCTTTAATGGCATCCGCAATTTGCCCAGTTGTTGCGACAACAACCCCTTCCCTTTCCTCTTTAGTTGTATCAGCAGAACAACCGAAAAGTAAAAGTGAGAGTGAAAAAGCAACTACACCCAAAAAACGTTTCATGTATAAATACCTCTTCTTTCTTTATATTCAGACATGATGATCCTTGCTATAGATTATTTGACGCGGACATTAACATGCTTACACTACTTTATTTTTAGAATTAAATCGTCATGTCCGCTCAAGCAGCTGCTGTCATATAGTAGTATCATCGATGCCTTTTTTATAATAATTTTCTTATAAGCTGGCGCCAGCCTATCCAGAAAACAATTATCATTATTCCCGCTCCAACAGATTCTGTTAGTTCCCATAAAAGTGTAAGAATTAGTAAAATGCTCAACGGAAGGATCGTCAGCTTTAAATCATCTAACTCTTTCATTCAGTCACTCTTCTTTCTCGAACGATATTTTGTTTCCCTTAGGAAAAATATATGCTTAATATAAAAAAATTCAACTCTTTTATGAAAATTTCTTTTAAAAAAATTTTTTCTTATGGTAAATAAATAAAATTAGATAAATGCCCAGCACAAAAAACACCACTATTTTTTCACAAGAATAGTGGTGTTTATGTTGTTGAAAAATTATGTTATCCAATGAAAATAAGTTATTCCATGCAAAATATTTCTCTGTGGCAAAAATGAAGCCAATGTTTGCTCAGGTATCTTGCCACTTGGCCATAGTTCTTTAGTACAGGAAGCAGCTTATGGTACGCATTTCCTCAAGCCATCATTTTATATCTTTTAAGTATGACAGTTATTCTATTCCGTACAAGTAGCATTCTATCTTGTATAAAAACTAGTCAATCCTGCACATTTTCTCATCAGTTCAGCAAACCTCTCTAAAAACAAAGATTTTGTTATGTATTTGACAAAACAAAAGTTCTATTTTAGAAATAATTTACGATTTGTATTTGATGATTTTGGATATTGAAATGAAACTACTCTTTTTTATACAACAACCTTTATTCTAAGCATACTCACTCTATTTTGGGTTTGCCGATAAACTCATATGCATAAATATGCGTTTTGGTTAGCTCGATTATATCTCGAATAAGTGCCTCTTCTGATTTTTCAAAACCATTTGTAATCCATTGCAGCATCAATCCATAAAATCCATAGGACGTATAGTGCTTAAACATATCCATATTAACTGGTTGATTGTTAATTGTTTCAAATTTAAATTGTTCCATATAAATTTTTGTAATAGTTAGAGGCATTCTTGTATGCAAACTTGGAATTGTATCATCTAGGGTTAATAATTCAAAAAATTTACGATTTTGATAGATATAATGAATAATATTAAAAGAAGGTGCCTTAAGCTTAGTTGTATAAACTTTTTCTCCAAATAGATAAGGTTTGCCAACTGCTACCTCAAGTCCATCAAGCATCATTTCCAATAAATTGTCAGCCAGCTCAAATTTATCCTGAAAATGTATATAAAACGTACTACGATTATAGCCAGCACGCTCAACAATATCTTTTACAGTTATAGATTGAAAGCCATGTTTTTGAATTAATTCAATCAAAGCCTCATAAAAATGACGTCGTGTTCGTTCCTGTCTTTGTGTCCATTTTGTCAAAATATCGTCTCCTTTTTTAGACACTTCTCTCTATTTTGTCTACTAGCTAGATAGTTGTAGTTACTTTAATGATTGTTTCCTTATTGTAGCGTTTTACAATAAAAGTACACAGCGATTTGCAAAGTGTGTAAGAAATTATTTATTAGGGGTGTTTACTATGGGAAAATTACAAGATAAAGTAGCCATCATTACTGGAGGAGTATCTGGTATTGGTGCAGCAACTGCTAAATTGTTTGTAGCAGAAGGAGCAAAAGTCGTACTCGTAGATCTAAACGAGGAAAAAGGAAACGAATTTGTAGCACAATTACAGTCTACAGGTGCAGATGCTATTTTCGTAAAGGCAAACGTGACGAATGAGGAAGAGGTTGCGAAAATTTATCAAACAACCATTGATACTTTTGGACAAGTGAATGTCCTATTCAATAATGCAGGAATTGGTCGTGTCACTCCAACAGAGGAACTAGCCTACAGTGAATGGCGCAATACTGTAAACGTAGATTTAGACGGTGTATTTCTAATGGCACAGGCAGCTATTAAAGAAATGTTAAAAGGACATGGTGGAACAATCGTTAATACAGCTTCCATGTATGGCTGGGTTGGCTCACCCGGCTCAGCTGCCTATAATGCGGCAAAAGGTGGAGTCATAAACTTGACACGCTCATTAGCACTTGAATTTGCGACTCGTGGTATCCGTATTAATGCGCTATGCCCAGGTTTCATCGATACACCGATTATTCCTGAGGAAAGTAAGGAGCCATTACGTCAAATAACACCTATGCAACGATTAGGTCAGCCAGAGGAAATGGCGAAAGCTGTCCTGTTTATGGCTTGTGATGACTCTACATTTATGACAGGTAATACGTTAACAGTCGATGGTGGTTATACAGCTCAATAAGCCACAGTATCAATATTCGCTAACCTTCTTGGGATAGCGAATATTTTTTGCCTTAAGCTCCCCCGTATTTTAATTGATATCTTTCCATAACACGACTAAAGAATGAAGCTAACACTTGTTGGAAGAGCATACCAAATACAACAGGCATAACCGTTTTAGCTGGAAAATAGGTGGTAGCAATAACAACCCCAACAGCAATATTGCGCATCCCTCCTGTGAAAACAAACATCGTGATTATACTACTATCTTTCCAAAGATAATGCCCCAGCAGCAAACATAGGACATACCCTGAAACAGCCAGTAGAAAAACGACCAAAATGATACTAAAAAGCTCCCAACTAATTGTTTTCATATAAGGTGCAATCACACTACTATTAATCATAACAATGCTGAATAAGCACAGTTTCGAAAAAGGAGCTAATTTTTTCCCTAGTGTCACAGCAATTTTCCCTTTCGTTAACTCATTACATACAACTCCAGCAAGGGATGGTACAACAATCATCCAAAGTAAATCTAATATCAATCCAGCTGTATCTATTTCAATTGATTGCCCCACAACGATATGTAATAATGCAGGAATGATGATAGGTGATAGAACTGTATCAATTAAAATAATAGCAAGACATAACGCAAGATGCCCTCTACACATGCTCACCCATATAAAGCTTGTAACCCCTGTTGGAATCGCAACCGCTAAGACAAAGCCAATTGTTAGGAAATGCTCATGAAAGATGATTATGGATACAATGTAAGCCCAAATTGGCATGAGTATATGTAGAAAGGCAATGGCTATAAAAATGACTGCTGGATACTTTTTTAAGCTTTTTATCCCTTCTATATTCATACTTAAGCTACCCGCAAATGTCATAAAGGCAAATATCCATGGCACTAAAAATAACAGCTGGTGCCCGATATTTTCAAATAGCACGCCTATGATTAAGCTAAGTGGCGTTAAAATAGGCATCCATTTTTGAAGGTATTGATTGAATCGATGTAGCATTTAAAAGCTCCCCCTCTCCTATTGAAATCCCTGTGACTGTTAGCCCTTTGTACTTTGAATTTGAGACTAGAAATATTTGCAGTTTTTATCCATTTCCTGCAAACTATTAGTATAACTAGCTAGAAGGGATGAATAAGACTAATGAAAAAATTAGTGTATACCTTACTATTTTCACTTCTTGTTATTGCAAGTGGGGACAAGGTGCAGGCTGCAGGTTTTAAAGATGTGCCTGAGGATCATTTTGCCTATGATGCTATTTTATGGGCTGAGGAATACGATATTGTAAATGGCTATTCAGATGGCACTTTTAAGCCTAATGAAACGATTACTGAGCAACAATTCGCAAAATTATTGTCTAATTTTTATGAACTGGAAACACCCTATGATGAATTAAAAAAACAAACCCCTGCTGCCAACTGGTCAGATGAATATTACAACCGTCTGGCAAGCTATGGTGTGCCATTAAACGGCTATTTAGATAATAATATTCGGGCAGCTTCCATCAAGCGTGGCGTGGTTGCTCAAGCGATTACACATTTAGCTAAAGGCAAAAGTGGATTAGATCAATCCATCCAGTTTTTACTTGATTATTACATTTCTACTGGTCAAAATCCACAGTATGAAAATCGTAATTTACAAAAGTTTTTCGGCGTGACAAATAAAATGACACGTGCTCAAGTTGTGACAATACTTCATCGAATGGATGAAAGAAATTTTTATGAAATTTCTCAGGATGCACAAGCTATTTATGAAAATACTAGTAATGCTTCATTAAATGTACGTGCTAAAAACGGTCAAAATCAGCTTGATCCAACAATGCGGCTTACAACACCTACGAAAAGCGCCTGGGAAGGTACCTATTTCTATAGCTACAAATGGGGAAAAGGTGCGACTGATTTTAACCGCCGTGAAGCCATTATTTCTAATGCAACAAGCAAAAGCTTTAACATTTTCATCACTGCGAATGATGGAACCGCTGCTGGAAGTGTTGATGGAACTGCGACAATTACTACAGGTGATAAAGCGGTAATGAACAAATCCTCTGCTGGTAATCGCTGTGTTATCGAATTTGAGAGACTTACTAATGCTTTAAAAATAACCGAAGTGGATTGTCGGGCTGCACATGATGAAGATACTAATTTTTCTGGAACTTTAAAAAAACAGTAAAATGAAACAACCAGCAACAAAGCATCTAACCACAAAATTATAAGCAACATTTTCGATTGAGGTGCCTAATTCATACAGGCACCTTTGCTTTTACAGTGCTCGATACCAATCCCTTGCGATCTCTATAAAATCACTAAGATACGGCTGGATATGCTTATCTTTATGCCAAGCAATATCCGTATAAATAGGCTTTACATTGAATGAAGACTGTAATTCAATTAGCTGTCCTTTCGCTATTTCTCTTTCCACCACCATTTTAGGTAAAATTGTAATACCTAAGCCTGCCATTACACATTGTTTAATAGCTTCAATACTTGCAAATTCAATCATTTGTAATGACATGACCCCCTCTTGCTGTAGCTGCGCTTCTAATTGATTGCGATAAGAGCACCCATTTTCAGTCAGAAGCATTGTCTCTGTTGATAATTGATGCACTGATAAGAAAGGGCCTTTTATACTAGTTGGTGCACTTACAAAGATTAATTGTTCCTGTATAAGTCTCTCGCGGTACAACATAGGCGTTTCCTTATATACATCCGAAATAAAGGCTACATCAAGAATTCCAGACTGTAATAGATCTTTGGCAATTTCAGTTGTATGGACGGGCTTAAAAATGATTTTTACTTGTGGATAAGCTTTCTGATATTGCTGCAAAATACTTGGTAGACGGTAAACACATTGACTTTCTTGTGCGCCAATTTTCAGCACCACTTGTGCTTGTTCATTGGACACTGCTTTTTTCATTTCGCTATCTAACTCCAGCATTTTTTGGGCATACTGTTGTAATCGCTTGCCCTCATCCGTAAGAATGACACGCTTTCCAAGCCTCTCAAAAAGAATAACTCCGAGCTCTTCTTCAAGTGATTTAATTTGTGCTGTAATACTGGACTGTGCATAATCAAGCAACTGTGCGGTCTGTGTAAAGCTCAATGTTTCTGCAGCCGTTAAAAACGTTTGTAACTGTTTTAAATCCATTATTAACATCCCCTATAAATCGTTTTTTTCGATATATTTCATCGAAACATTCAGCTTTATCGATAATAAAATTAAGTTTACACTAGTTATAACCTGAAAGATAGAGGAGGATTCATATGAACATTACTGCTTTTATCGGTAGCTCCAGAACCGCGAGTAATAGCGAACAGCTAGCTGATTATGTATTAGCAGATATTCCGCATCAAAAAATAGTTTTAAAAAATATAATGATACAGCCAATTCACGATTTACGTCATGACGACAACGGCTTTCAGTTTGTAGATGATGACTATAATCAAATTATTCAAGCATTTCTTACAAGTGATATTGTGATTTTCGCAACACCAATTTATTGGTACAGCATGTCAGGCATCATGAAAAATATGATAGATCGCTTAAGCCATGCCATTCGTGACGAGCGTTTCCCACAGCTCAAGGAAAAGCTTCAGACAACAGAGGCAATCGTCCTTGCCGTCGGTGGCGACGAGCCTTATATTAAAGGGCTTCCAATGATTCAGCAATTCCAATATATTTTCGACTTCCTAAAAATGCCCTTTTCCTCCTATATTATCGGAAATGGCAACAAGCCTGGAGAAATCACAAACGATGCACAGGCTTTAGCCCAAGCAAAAATATTGAACGAGAAGTTAAAAACTCGTGCTTTATAATATAAAAAACGACCCAAAAGCTCCCTTACTTTTAGGTCGTTTTTCCTTATTTATGCTTCTACTACTGGAATATGCTTGAAGGACGCTTCATTAAATAGCCTCGTCAACTAGTAAATTGAAATGATTTAGGCCTACAGTGTTCTCCATTTTATACTCTAAAGATAATCTTTATTCCATATATATTAATCTGATTAGTTTATTATTTTATTCTGTCAATGATTTTTAAGATTCGTTTTAAAATAGTAGAACTTGTCTTCTTTTTCCTCTTTTCTAAGCAATGGACTAGGCTCTTCATCTTTCACATAATGATCAAAGAAAGCCAAAATATACCGATTCATTACTTGATGGAATTGATGTACGTCAATATTCCACGACAACAATGGAGAGAGATAAGGGAAATCTGTAAAAGTATAATGATCTCCTGCTATAAAAGTAAGCATAAAAGTATCTCCCTTTATCCCCTCTTTATAGTGAAAATCTGCAAGTTCTGTTATTTTATCATGATACTTTTGAAATTCCTCTGGGGTGATTTTCGTGTATTGAATTTCTTCGTCTGATAAGTAGAGATAATCTTCATCTAAAATAAACATAAATGGTTGTTCAAATCCTGAGCTAGCCACTGGTTCATGCAATGGCCCATCTATGTTGATTCCTGCAGAAATCCTGCTATCATCTAACAATGCTTGGGCAGCTGTTGAACCTCCATATGAATGGCCAAATATTCCGATTTTGTTTATGTCCATCTTTCCAGTAAACAAGCTTTGAGGGTCCTTACCATTTATTATTGTTAATTGATTGAGCACATAGCTCATATCTTTTGATCTCGTTTTAACATCTTTCTCATCTTCAATATTATATGAATAAGAATATGCGTCTGTTTGATTCATAATTTCCCGTCCATCTGGGAATTTCGTATAGGCTGCATCATTCGTATGGTCAACGCTGACAACAATGTATCCATGACTAGCCAATTCCTCCATTTGGGAAATACTTTGCATTCTAGTACTGCCAAATCCGTGAGAAAATAAAAGAACGGGATATTTATCTTCTTGATTAGATACTGCTACATCTTTTATGCTGTTAGTTTGTCCATACTTCAAATACTCAAATAGATAGCGCGGAACTGAAAAAATAAATTCCAGCGTTCCTGCCCATTCTTCGTAAGGAAAGGATTCATAATGAATTTCTCTCGAATCATCTTTCAACTCAGCTGGATACCATATTTGTATCATTAATTCCCTAGCATTTTGGTGCGAGTCATATCTGGATTCATCTATCAAATGCCTTGAATTCATACCTACCTCAAAAGGACCTGTAGGCTTTGGAAGTTGAAATACAGGCATAATAGTGACTAAACCAAAGCTGCTGAACGTATAAATAACAATAAATAATATGTATAAAAGCTTTTTGACCTTCCGTTTATTTTTTACGCTTCCAAGCGTGGCTCTTTCTACGTTCCTTTGTCTAAATGGCTTTATTGTGAAAGCAGTTAAAAGAATAAATAATATATAGGTTAATCCCATTTGCCATCTGTAACCCTCAAACCCAAGATGAATAACCAAAAGAATTAGTGCGATAACATTAATCATTGTTTTAACTTTTGCATCGAATCTAAACAAAAAAGAAAAAAGCCAAAAAATATGAACAACAATTAAAATCCCTTCAAACAACCTCAATACTCTCAACTCCTATTTTAAAATATCCCTTTAGTTAAGTTAACTACACTTAACTATTATTTACAAGTATCTTTTTGTAAAATTGTTTATGAATGGATTATTTTTTCCTTTCAGATGGTATTTGTGTGTAAGTCATATTCCCTTTTCCACTTATATTTTATCTTTCGTTCACTCAACGGTTGGATTCATAAATTTTATTGCTTTTGCTATTTTTATGCTCATAAAAACGACCATTTACTCATGGTCGTTTGTAAATTCTAACTCTTTTGGAGGTTGCCCCTTTTTATTCATTAAGCGCATACGAATAGGTTCAATTTTAAGTGATACCATTTCGTCCTGATTGCCTACAAAAATACTCGTAAAAAACTCTGCTATTTTATTTTTAATGCCTTCCTCGTGTACTTCTGTGAGTTTACCCTCTATTTCAACATACGTATCACCAAAGCCTCCATTTTCGTAGCCATATAATATATGGGTATATGGATTTTTGCGAAGCTCTTCCATTTTCTCAGAATGTTTATTTGTCACCGTATATAACACAAAATCTTCATGTTGGAAAGTCATGTAACGTGAGTAGGGTTTACCATTTTCTACTGTTGCCATCGTTCCTATTTTTTCACGATTCAAAACTTCTAAAATTTCATCGCGTACAGAAATCATTTCATCCCATCCTTTCATCTACATTATCTATTTTGCCCTCTCATAATAAAGCTAAACCGTTTTTTTTGAAAAATGTGAAATGACAATCTTCGGACATATTGAAAATCCATTGCTATAATAATTTGATAGACAACAGGAATTTCCGGATGAATGAGGTTAAAAAATGAAACAAGCTTTTTTTACGCGATGTTTGTTTTTCATAACAGGCATTATTGTACTTTCTTTTGGTATTACATTAACCATTAAAGGCCAACTCTTTGGTGTAGGCTCATGGGATGTACTGCATATCGGCTTAACGAAATCAATTGGATTAACGATTGGCACTTGGTCCATCTTATTGGGACTTGCAATCTTAGCCTTTGATATGGTTATCACGAAAAAATTCCCATTACCAGGGACTTTTATCGATATGTTTTTAGCAGGTATTTTTATTGATGTTTTTAATTACTGGCTGCCTGACATTGATGGTTTTTGGATGCAGCTCGTTTCCTACCTAACAGGATTAGTCTTATTGGGCTGGGGCTGCGGTATGTATATGGTAGCAAATTTAGGCATTGGCCCGCGAGATACACTAATGTTACTTATGGTTCATAAACTAGGCTGGAGTGTCACACGCTCCCGAACAACTATGGAAGTAACGGTTGCTGTGATTGGCTTTTTACTGGGTGGTCCTATCGGTATAGGTACTATGCTGATGGCTTTTGGACTCGGACCAATCGTACAATTTGCTTTAACTTTTAATGAAAAATTATTTATGAGATGGACTGGCGTGAAAAGCGCCGTAGTATAAGCTTTCAAGACAATGCAAAAAGTGCATTGTCTTTTTTTATTCAGTTGCAATATACAGTTCGACTATATATAATCAAACTATATAGTCGAACTGTATATGAGGTGAACTAGTGAAAAAACATAAATTACTGCCTTTATCTGAAACCATGCATTATATTCTACTCGCCTTACGGGAACCGTTACATGGCTATGCAATGATGCAAAAAATCGAGGAAATGAGTGCTGGTAGTGTAAGAATTGCTGCTGGCACTATGTACGGAGCAATTGAAAATTTATTGAAATATCATTGGATTTCGCCCGTTGAGACTCAGGACACAAGACGCAAGGTTTACCAAACAACGGCTGAGGGACTAAAAATATTAGCAGCCGAGCAACAAAGATTGCAGCGAATTTTATCTTTATATGAGGGAGCTGATGGATTTGAAAAAGTTTAAAATCTTTTTTGATATCGATAAGGAAGAGCAATGGTTAAATCATATGCTGTCCAAAGGATGGGTTTGTACAAAAATCAATTCTGTTGGTTTTTATACATTTAAAAGTACAGCTGATCTTGAACAAGTTATCCGCATTGATTGTCAACAGGATCTTCGGAAAGAAGACCAAACTAACTATAAGCAGTTATATGAGGATTTTGGCTGGCAAGCATTAAAAGAAAAATCATACGATGGTACTTATTACTGGTTAAAAAGAAAAGATGGCAATGACCAATTATTTTCTGATAATGATTCCCAAATTGCTAAATATAAACGATTAATGAAGCATTCCAGCAATTGGGCGATCCTCTCTTTTATATGGTTTATGATTTTTTATAATAACGACAATTTCTCCAAGTTTCTCCATATAAAAGATGCTTATTTTACCCCAGGTTTATGGGATAAAGAAGGTTCTGCTTTCCTTTTTGCTTTTTTATTTGAAACACCCTTTGCCCTCATGCGTTTTATCCCACCATGGCTATTTTTAGCAGCTTTCGCTATGTACCTAGTCATGTATTTCCGTTATCGTAAATCTATACAGCAGTTTATACAATAAACAGCAAGGAGCCACTTACTACATGTAAGATGGCTCCTCTCTTGCTCTATTCTTTTGGCTCAGCAGTATTTTGGCCAGTTGCTTCTATCACTTCAGGTGTGTCGTCCACTGTATCATCTTCCTGTACATTTTCAGCAGCAGGTGGTGTGATTGTCACTAATGTATAATCATCCTCCTGTAAGATATCAAAGGAAAACTGCTGACGGATATCTCCGACATAGAGGGAAGTCCCAATAGCTAAACTAGTGACATCTACCTCTATTGATTCAGGAATTTCTGTCGGCTTCACCTTTATACGTACCTCACGATTAGGCTGTAAAAGGAATCCTCCATCTGCAACTCCTACTGCATGACCAACCACTGTCACTGGAATATCTACCTCTAGCTCCTCAGACATATTGATGGATTTAAAATCCACATGCTTTACATTGCCCTTAAGCGCACAACGTTGCACTTCTGTTAATACTGCATTGATCTGCCTGCCATCCATATCTAATTGAAAGACACTTTTATTTCCGAACGTAGCTAGTATTTTGGCAAATGCTCTAGCATCCACTGAGATGGCTGTTGACTCCATCTGATAGCCATAGACAACACCTGGAATAGCACCGTTCTGTCTAAGCTGCGTTAATGATGAGCGATGCCCTTTTTCACGTTTAATTGCTGTTAAAACTGTAGTCATACGTCAATTTCCCCTTTCATGGAAACTAGTCTCATAAAAGGTTTACCTGTTGTTATGATTTTTATACCTTTAGACATATCAATTATGCCTCAGCGTATTACGTCCAGATTTTTTTGAGCTCGCTCGAAAAGCTCCGCTCTCCAAAAATCCATAGACAGCCTCTGGGGTTTTATTTTGAAGCGTACAAACGCCCGCCAAATAGGAAAAAACAATCTATGAAAATAGTGCTCATTACTATTTTCAATAAGTTGCTCTCTTTTCAAATGAAATCAATATCATGAGTAAACCTAAACATGCACATATACCATACATATATGAAAACGATAAAGCATCTGCAATTGGTCCCATCATCACACTACCGAGCGAAACACCTAAATCTGCCATGGCAATAAATAAACCTAATAGCATATTCCGATTATCTTTGTCTAAAACAAAGCTTAAATAGGTAGTCAGTGTTGGATAGACAATGGCCTGTGCTAGACCCATTAAAATTGAGCCTACATAAAAGAAAAGAACCCCGCCCTCTATAGCAAAACTTACAGCCCCTGCAGCACAAGCTAAAATAATCATAGCAAGTATCATAAAAGAATTATGCCATTTTCCATCTGAAGGAATATATTTTTTCAAGGTTAAGCGTGCCAGTACCACTACTGTTGCCTGCAGCATCAAATAAATTCCCGCACTACCATTGTTAATTTGCTGTGCATATAAAGGAATAAATGTCGTAACTGCCCCAAAGACAATGGAAGACACAAGCATAATGATGCTACATTTCAAGAAAATTCGATTATTCACTAATTCTTTAAATGAATGAAAAACACTTATCTTTCTTATATTTTCTTTTGATGTGAGTACTTCTTTTCCTTCTATTTTAGAGCTAAAACCAACGATTCCTGTGACAATAGCAATTGTCACCATAACGATCGTAAATGTATTCATTCCTTGTTGCCAAATTCCCAACGCTAACAGAGGCCCGATGATACCCGGAATATATGAAAATAATGAATATAATGAAATTCCCTGGGATCGATCTTTCTCAGGTAAAGCATCAATAATACCAATTTGTAAAGCCATTGAAAAGAAGGCTGTTGATATCCCCTGCAAAATGCGAGCTATCAGATATCCACCTAAACCTGTCACTGTATACAGAATTAAAGCTAAGCCATTGACTAGTAAAATAATATGTAAAACCTTTATTGGACCATATTGATCAATTAATTGCCCTGCCCAGGGTCGAAAAAGCATTGTTGTAAATAAATAGGCACCCATCACAATACCTATTGTCGTATTGCTAGCGCCAAGTGCCTCACCCTGTAATGGAATAAATACATTTAAAATAGAGTTAGCACTAAAATAAAGTAATACGAGTACATACAGTCGTATAAAAGGCCATGACATAGCACCCTTCAACATCCTCCTCCCCCTTATTATTAGAATTTCCTTAAAAGGATATATGATGTTGTAATAGCTTTTTAGCATAAATGGATTTTACCTGAGATAAGTCTTTTGTATCGAGTGTTTCTTGTATTTGCCCATCCTTAAAAATCATCATTCGATCACAAATATAGGCTGCCACTTGGAGATCATGTGTAATAAAGATATAGCCCATACCATAATTATCTTTTAACGCTATTAGTAAATCTAGAATTTGTAGTTGTATTGTGACATCCAATGAACTAACAGCTTCGTCTAATAAAATATAACTGGGTTCAGTAGAAATTGCTCTTGCTATACATACTCGTTGAACCTCACCACCTGATAATTCATGAGGGTATTTACTTCTGTATTGTGGCGACAGTCCAACCTTTACAAGTAATTCATCTATAAAGATATCCAGATTTCCTTTCTTTTCAGCTGCTTTTAAAGGCTCTAAAATAGCTGCTTCTACAGAAAAAAATGGATTGATGGAGGAACGGTAATCCTGAAAAACAACACTAATATTGCCAAAACGCTGTTGCCTATTAAAAATATCCTTTCCAGCGATTGTAATAGTACCGCTATCAGGCTTTTCAATACCCGTTAATAATCGCCCAAGTGTTGATTTGCCACTCCCACTCTCCCCAATAATCCCTAGGCATTCTCCCTGCCTACATGTTAGATTAATATTTTCAAGTATGGTTTGTTGGCGGCTACCTTTGAAAAAACCCTTTGCCCCGTATGACTTGTAGACATCTTCAACGTTTAACTGCATCGCTCTTCTCCATGATTTCTTTAAATTTGGTACTTAAGACCTCCCGAGTGGACATCAAGAATTTCGTGTAGTCATGGGATGGATTCGTAAAAATCCTCTCTACACTCCCCTGTTCGACAACCTCTCCGTCCTTCATCACAATCACCTCATCAGCAATTTTGCGAACGATTCCTAGATCATGGGAAACAAAAATAATAGCACTTTTCATTGATTGGCGAAGCTGTAATAGCTGATTTATTACCTCAAACTGTGAAATTGTATCTAATGCAGTAGTAGGTTCATCTGCAATGATGACATCTGGCTCTAGCACTAATGCTAAGGCAATCATTATTCGCTGAAGCATTCCACCTGATAGCTGATGTGGGTAACAATTTAAACTTTTTTTGGTATTTTTCAAATTGACACTCTCCATAGCTTGCGTCAACTTTTGCTCCATTACCTGCTCATTCCAATCAAAATGAGTTTTTAATATTTCCATTAACTGTACCTTTATCTTGCTAGAAGGATCAAATGCTGTCATCCCATTTTGAAGGATCATATATAAATGTTTTCCTCTTTTTTTCCGCATGTTTTGCTCAGATAACTCATGTAATGCAACATCAGTTAAATATATTTCACCTGATTGTCGGAATGATTTTTTAGTAAGTCGCATAATAGCTCGACAAGTAAGGGATTTGCCACTTCCACTCTCGCCAACAATGGCAAGGCATTTCCCACTTTCTAGCTTAAAAGAGGTGTTATGAACAATGACATGCCCTGTGTATTCATCCCATACTCTTAACTGCTTTACCTCTAATACAACCATTGCCTATTTCGCCACCTCTCTTTTAAGTAGCATAATTTGTAATTTATTTCTTTTTCGTTTTTCAGGTTGTCGAAGTTTTGGATTAAGTGCAACCTGTAAAGAATCTGCTAAAAAATTAAAGGCTAACACTACACTTACTATGGCAACACCAGGAGCAATCATTAATTCTGGACGGGTAAACATAACCTCCCTTGCTTCACTTAACATCATCCCCCACTCTGCATGTGGGGCCTTCATACCTAATCCTAAAAAAGATAGGCCGGATATTTGCAGCATCATTGAACTCATTGAGCTGCTTGCTACAACTGCTATATCTGAAAAACTTAATGGTAGAATATGTTTATAGATGATATAGAATGGGGACATGCCAATAGTACGGGCATATTTTACATAATCCATCTCCACATACTGCAATACAGACGTTCTGATAATACGAGTAAACCATGCCCATTTAATGATGATAAAAGCAATCAGAATATTTTCTAAACCCACACCTAAAATAGCTACAATAGCCATGGTAATAACATATGTAGGAAAGGACAGCATCACATCACAGATCCTCATCACCAATGCATCTACATTCCCTCTAAAATAACCCGATAAAAAGCCAAGCAATGCCCCTAATGAAGTAGAAATAATTAAAGCAACAAATACCCACAATACACTTGGTCGTATTCCATATAGAATTCTTGAAAAAATATCTCTACCTAAATGATCGTTTCCAAATAAGTACTCCCAGGCAGGTGGTGCATAACGAAGCTCCATCCTAACAGCCAATGGATCATGTGGTGCTAACATTGGTGCTAACAAACCGACTAGCATGACAAGCACTATAAAAAACAAGGAACATAAACCGACTTTATCTTTGCTTAAACTTTTTATAGTTATCACTTATCACCACTCCTTAGACGAGGATTCAACGTGACATTTATCATATCTGCAAGCATGTTAAAAACAACAAATGTAGCAGTTACAATCAAAACGTATGCTTGGATTACTGGATAATCTCTGCTTAGAATGGCATTTAAACTTAAGCTCCCCAATCCAGGCCAGGCAAAAATATTTTCAATCACTACTGTTCCTCCTAAAATTAACGGAATCGCCATACAAAATATCGATACCGCTACCTGTAGTGAATTACGTAAAATATGCCAAGTAATTTTTCCCTCTGAAAGACCACATGCGCGATCATAAAGTACATAATCCTCCTGTATTTGATTAAGCATCGCACTACGAATTGTTCTGAAATAAATGCCAATATAGCCTAAAGCTAATACGATAACAGGTAAAACATAGCTTTTGAGTCCATCCTCCATTCCACTAGTTGGTAGAAGATCGAGTTTGACGGAAAACAGTATAATAAATAAAGCACCTAACCCATAGGATGGTATAGCCGTCAATAACATCAAAATCGCACTTAATGTTCGATCAACAACCTGTCTTTCATGGAGGGCGCAAATTACGCCGAATACTATAGAAAAAATCACAATAAAAATTGAGGAGGCAATCGTCAATTTTAATGTATTACTAAAAGCGGGCTGGATAAGGTTCATAACTGATTCATTTTTCACATAGGAATCACCAAAATTAAAACGCAGACTTTCCTTCAGCCAATTTAAGTATTGCGTAAGAAATGGCTTATTAAATCCAAGCTCTTCATTCGTTTGATGCAGTAATTCCTCCGTGATGACAGGAACCTCTTGAGCCTGTAACACAATCTCAGCAGGCTCTATGGGAGAAAAACTAACTAATAGAAAGGTTATAAATGATACAGCAATAAGCATGGGAATTGTGATAAGCATCCTCTTAAAAATATAAGCTCCCATCAAAAACCTCCTGTAAATTTAGCAAATGGTCTAATTTCATTTGCTAAACTATTGAAAATACATTTGTTCAAATGGTAATTCGTATTGCGTCTGCTTAAACGAAATACCCTGTAATTGCTTAGGAGCAACTACCGTTACATTGCCATTCGTAAGAGGAATGAAGATTGCTTCCTCATGTACAGTTGTCAAAATATCCTTGTATAATGCCCTGCGCTGGTCTTCCTCTCTTGAAACTAAAACATCCTCAATTTTTTGATAGAATTGATTGGCATTTGCAATTCCCTGTGTTGCATGTTTATAAGAAGCCGTAAAAGCAGCCACAGTACTTTGCGGATCATAGGCTAAGCCCCATGTTTGATTGAATAATAAATCATACTCTCCTGTTGTTCTTCGATTGGCGATGGAAGTGGATTCCTCCCCAATTAATTCTAAATCGATGCCAATGCCTTTCAATGCGTGTTGCATATACTCTCCCTGTGCCTTTTGAGACGATGAATTACTATCGTAAAAAAGTTGTATCATTAATTTCTTGCCATTTTTCTCTCGTACTGCTCCCTCAGTACTCCTTGTCCATCCGGCTTTTTCTAATAAATCATTCGCTTTTACAGCATCATAATTTCGTTGTTGTAATGGAATACCTGCATAATTAATATTTGTGGAAAAAAGTGAATTTGCTGGTGTTTCTGCCTCTTCGAAAATATCACGGCTAATTGTTTCGCGATCAATGGCGTACCAAATAGCCTCCCGAACACTCTTATCACTAACGGGATTATCCATTTTACTGCTGTTAGCCACAATCATTTTTGTATTCATTTGTTTACTTCTAACAAGTTGATAATCACCTGTCTGTACTAGCTTGTTCATGCCTTCGATATGAATACTGTCCGCACCTCGATCATCCGTAAAGGCAAAATTCACTTCCCCTTTTTGCAGGGCTAGTAGTGTTGTTTCTCCCGCAGGCAAAACTTTCGCTGTAATTTTTTTTAACTTCGGTGATCCCGCCCAATATTTTTCATTTGCCTCAAACACAGCATATTGATCTACCTTATGCTCCATTAGCTGATAAGGTCCTGTGCCATGAAAACCTTGTACACCATCTTTTGTTTCCCCATTTTTAAAATCTTTTGGCGAGAGGAACACATATGGACGTGTCATGGATAATTCCACTAATGTTGGATAATATGCCTCAGAAAGTGTTAAACGTACAGTCCATTCATCAACAGCCTCTACATTCAAAATTTTTGTTGATAATTTAATCCATGCATGCTTTTCCTTATTTCGCTGAACGGCCTCAATATTTTGTTTGACAGCATCCGCATTAAACGGCTCTCCATCATGAAAGACAACATCTTTTCTTAAATGGAAGGTATAGATTGTCCCATCCTTCGAAATATCCCAGGATTCAGCAAGCAATGGTTTAATGCCATCCTCCGTATTTTCTACTAACGATTCATAAACCATGCCCTGGGCTGACATGGAGCCAGGGTATAAATGAGGGTTCATGTCATTAATGTCCTTTACAGTGGCATACACAAGCTCATCTTTTTTCAACTCACTTTTTTCTGTAGTCGTTGAACATGCCACTAGTATGAATAGTGTAAAAATCATTGCTATAATTGTTTGTATTCTTTTAACCAATGCCGTTCGCTCCTTATAGTGCATTCAATTTGTATTTTATTAACTTTTTATGTTAATTCCTTGCATATCATCTCGATATCTTGTGAAAAAGATTTTACTTGAAAGGCCTCTGAGTATGATCTGTTCTGAGATGAAGCGACCATTTGTTGCAGTTTTTCTTCATAAGTCTGTATGAATAAATCAATTGTTGGACTTTCCAGCCTTAGTGCCTTAGCAATTCCCTGAATAATTTTCACACGGTAGTAATCTTCTTTGGGCATTCTAGGAATATCCCATTCACCCTGATGATTCATAAAAATCCTTCTAAGAGGAACTGCTGAAAAATCAAAATATTTTCCCTCTTGAGTGGGTTTAGAAAATGGATCTATTAATAAAGAAGCATATCGAATATAGAGCAGATACTCTTGATGAATAGACTCAAGCTTGCTGAAATTTTCTATATCTTGTCGAGCAATACTAGCAGATTGTAATGGATAGTTATCGTCTACCATGAACTTTAATAAATTCAGAGGTTGAATATTGACCTGCTTCACAATCTCCATCATTTCTTTCCAATAATTTAATAAATGGCGAATCATTGTATATGTAATAGGCCCCTCAGGATAAAGCTTATAAACATACTTCGTTATTGTTTGCTCGTCAAATATAGCCTTTAATGAAAAATCATTCATAAACAAGGCAGGATGTACATATAAAGAGATATTTCTTGTTTCTGCCTCTAACGGTGTTGCTAAAACTTTTAATTCAATACCTAGCTGATAAAATAGTTCACTTAGCTTTGCCAAGCGATCCATTTTCGTCCCATAGGAGCCAATGTAAATGGTTTTCTTTACTCCTGTTGTTATCACCTCATTTGAAGGTACATCCTGTAGCCACCTTGTATCACCATAGTAGGTTGAAAAGCTAATCACCTCAGCACAAGAAGAAATTTGCTTTAAATAATTCCTAATTAAATGATTAGAGCCAAATGTTGGTGAAATTAAAAGAAAGCATTTGACCTTCTTCAATACTTGGCTATCAATTTGTGATAATACGTCCATATAAGCATCAGTAGTGACACTTAGGACAACCGTATCCCAATCCCCTGAAATTGTATGATATCCCTTAAAAAGATCATCGAGCATACATTCTCCCGCGACAGATTGATGCTGTGGATTTTGTATATGTACTTTAATTGCAAGCTGCTGTTGGATTACAGCCTCATAGAACATATTGGAGCGTAAAGACTCTCGGCCAGCTATAGCTACTTTACTATTTAAATAATTCTTAAGATTGACAGCTAATTGAATAGCTGTCGGCCCTGTTCCTAACAGTAAAACCCTTTTAAAATAAGTCATACCCTTCTCCCTATCTATCAAATTGATTGAGCTTTTTGATACAAAGCAATATCGAATACACTTTGAGGGTGCATAATTTGCTCTACTAATTGCCATTTTGTTGCGTCTACCGTTCTCATTGGATAATTAAAAAGAGACTTTAATCCATCTCCATATCGCATAGCAACGATTACATCCTGTTTTGTGACATCATATAATTGTTCTAATATGTCATATTTGCAGCTAACGGTTGAGCTAAATATAATATGGCTAATTTGTTGAATAGCTGCGAGGTCCTCTACAGGCTTATTGTAAATTTGAATCGGTAAATGCTTTCCTAATTTATGTACTACCTGTCTACCCAATTGAATGGCTTCATCATCAATATCAATGCCAAAGACTTCGGCACCTGTTCGTTCTGCAATCAATAATAAGGTCATAGGAAAAGCGCCAGACCCCACTAATAACACTTTGGATTGATTGGTAATTTGAAAGCCGCCAAATTCCTTTTCAATACAGTCTTCAATATTACGAAAATAGTCAGCGATTTCCTCATTTTCATGCAATAATTTTAAAGCACGATATTTTTCCATAAGTTTCACACAAACAGAGGAGTTTGCTCTTAGTTTCTCGATTAACGTTACTATTTCAGTTGATGAATCTAAATGAAGCCAATATTTTTCATGATCAGGATTCGTAATAAACGAAGAATAGTCATCGATTATTTCTCGTAGCTCTATATTTTCATTCTCCGCTTGATGCTGATTGCTTTGATTAATCAAGAGCTGAAATTTATTATCAAAGTCATGTAGTTTTCCTAAAAAAGATTGTGCAACCTTCACATACTTCACTCCTATGCTTTGGAATTAAAGTTCAATATATGCTGTTCCCTTTGCTACTATTTCAACAACACCCTTAATATGTGCATACTTTGATGTCTCTGTGTAATTAGCAAAAACTTGAATAATGCCTCCTGGCTGCTTCACATTGGTCATAATCTTAGCCCTGTTTTTCCATGCTAAAAAATAACCGATAGATGCTGTTCCTGAGCCACATCCACTTTCCCAAACCATGCTATCTAAAGCTGGTACAAAAATGAGAGGCTTTAATTCGGCAGTTTCTTCTTTGTACAATAATATACCGATTAGTTGTTCATCCATTGCGCTGCCCAATAATTTAGCTAGACTCTCTGCATTTTCCTTTACAGCATTATCAAAGGCAATTACTTTGACAATAATGTGAAGAAAGCAGTTATATTTAATAAAAATTGTTTCCAGATTGATTTCTCCAAAAGGAAGCTTTCTGCTCCAAATTTTATCAGGCACAGGCATAGTTACTTGGCATTCAAATTGCTGAGCATTTTTTTCAACAGTACAAATAACTAAATCCTCCATCCCGGAGGACTCCAGTACAACATTTTTTATACTTGGCTGCTCTGATGCGAGTAAACAAGCTAGTGCCATACAAGCATTTCCACAAAACTCCCCACCTGACATGCAGAGCCTTGCATGTACATCATCATGTGCTGATTCACATATAAAGCCAACCTGTTCAGCATGGACATTGCTATAAGACATTATTTTGGTCGCAATTTTTGTGTAATCTGCAATAGCATGAGGTGTTTTTATTAATACAGTCATATTTTCTGTAGGGTTCATTTTTATAAATTCAACTTCCTGTAACATAATAAACTCCTTCTCAATATTTCACCCATATTTAGAAAAACAACGTTAATCGTAATGATTACTATTATCATTCATGTTTTTTAATTTACCATATTTTTTATGGTTGTCAATAGATGAAAGAACAAATTTTGAAAAACTTATCTTTGAAAAGCAATCAGCATATACTTGTACCGCATAGGAGCAATTTCAAATTGATTCTGTGCTTTTTGCAGAGCAATTAATCACATTTATTGATAAAAGCAAATAAAAAAAGTCGAGAGACATAATGTCCTCGACTTACTGTTACTATTACATTCTTCCAGCAGCTTCTAATGATACCGCTAGCATTTTAGCAAATTCTCCTCGTGTAATCGTTTGATTTGGTAATAAATTCATATGGTCGTTTAACGCTCCAATTGCATATAAAGTTTGTGTATGGTGCAATGCTTCCTCTTGTAGATTAAAGCTATCTTGATAAGGTAAAGACACAAATTCTTCTTGAACAAAATCAACTGCATCCAATGTTCGACCAACCATTAGTATTGCTTGCTGTCGTGTTATTTTCCCATTAGGATCAAATAAATTTTGAGATTTTCCTTTGATAATTCCTAAAGAATGTAATGCACCAACATAGCCCCATACCAGGATTTCTTGGCATCAATATCTTTAAATTGGGTTGCTTGAACTGGTTGAAAGCTGAAGGCACGGGCTAGTAATGCACTAAACTGAGCACGTGTTAAAGAATCATTTACGCCAAAATGATCTGCTGTTCTTCCTTGGACAATACCCCGTTCCGCTAATGTAGAAATATACGTACTATACTCTGAATTATCTATATCTCGAAAGTAAATTGGCTGTGGATTTACAAATTTTAATTCTGCACTATTATGAATTATGGCAACCACGCGATCGCCTAAGTCTCGATACGCAACAGGCTCCATTACCCCTTTTTTAGCTACTTGTTTTAAAATTCCATCCTGTCCATTTTTGAAAATTTCAATTTCTAGAGGCTGACGGTTATTGACGATAGTCGCTTTAATACTAAACGTATCGCCCTTTTCAGAGGCATTAATTTTGGCGCCATAGGCAGAGTAAACAATCATATTTGATGTTTTCATATGTACATAATCCGTGGGCTCTTGATAGGCATGTGCTTGTAAAGGAGTTGCCAATGTAATACTTAGTATGCCGGCTAGTACTCCCGCTCGAATTTTTCCTTTCATGTTGCTGCTCCTTTCTTTTCATCTAAAACTATCATACTGGAATACACTTTGTAAAAATATAGTATTTTTAGCATATACTCCACTAAGCTCTCTAGTCCTAGAAATTTTCCAACAAAAAACTACACTTCAATTTGCGAAGTGTAGTAAGCATGTTTCTATATAAGTGTTATTTTATTGTCTAATAGGACATGTAGCTCGTGTAGCTTTTTAATTTCATAATGCGGTTGAATCGTACTTGTATTGTCAATATGGCGTATATTAAACCAGCATGTATCAATGCCTGCTTGTAATCCGCCTTTTATATCAGATGTTAATGAATCGCCAATAATTAATGTTTTATCCTTTTGTAACCCATCAATACGTTCAAAAACGTAGTCAAAAAAGGCTGGCATTGGTTTCTGAAAGCCAGTTTGCTCTGATATAAAGATGCCTTTAAAAAATTGAGCTAGTTGTGCATCCTGTAATCGTTTATTTTGAGTACCTGTTTTACCATTAGATACAACATATAAATCATAGTCATTAGCTAGCTGCTGAATGACTTCATAGGCACCATCTACATAATGGTGTGCCTCCTGCAAATATTTCTGAAAAATTGCTTCAAAATAGGTACCATCAACATCATAGCCGAATTCCTTTAATGCAATAGAAAATCGCGTATTATGTAGCGTATCTTTAGCCACTTCACCACGTTCAAAAGCACGCCACATAGATTCATTTATTTCTTTATAACGTGAAACCAATGTTGGGGTTGCTATGATGTTTTCCTGCTTAAATAAATGGTTAAGTGCTGCATTTTCAGCAACATCAAAATCTAATAAAGTGTCATCTACATCAAACAATAATGTTTCATACTTTGTCATGTTATTTCCTACTTTCTTTGGTGCTATATTACCATTTCGCTCTTACTATCATAACGTTTTTCTAAAAAAATAACAGCAAAATCGTTTTTCTTTATCCAATATTTGGTTTGATCAAGCAGATTATTCAATAAATGAAGGCGATAATTACCCTAAAAATAGCACTTTTGATAATTTCATATTTGAAAATAGCAACGAATATGAGACAATAGATTGCTAGAAAGGAAGATGTACGAATTATGACGACCCTACAAAAAGGTTACCATTTCAATAACAGTGACATAAAGAGTGAGCAAACCTCTCAGGTTAAATATTCTTGTTTTTTCGCTTCATCCTGTATTTTATTATTGTAAAGATCATCAGTCCCACTCTCACCGTGATATACAGGTATTATTACAAAGTCTGTTTCTCCACCATTATCAGTAAGCTCTTTCCAATAGTAGACCTTATCAATAATCTCATGTAACAGCTTGTTTGTCTTAGCTGGATTAGCTTTAATATCCATAGAAAGCAGATACTGTATCTTATTTTTTTGCTCCTGTAGCTTATCTACTACTTCCTTAACGTCTGCTCCCTCCATACTCTTTAACTCCTGCTGTATAGCTTTCTGTTGCTCCTTTATTCTTTTTATCTCCGCAATAGCCTCTTCGGCCTCATAGATACCTGCTTTGTATCCATCTTGTATCCTTTTCTTTTCTTCATCTAGCTTGATATGCTGTATAGTTAGTTCCTGCTGTTTTTTCTCTACAACAGATATTACATCTATCTCACCTGATACTACAGCACTAATTCTATCATTTATGTCTTTTAGATTTTCTTTGAGCTTAGCAAACAAAGCCTCCTCAATCCTATTTGCCCTAACTCCATTGTTTTTACATCTAGTTTTACCTGACTCATTCCACTCAGTCCTAGCTCTCTGCCCTTTACTTGAATAGCAATTTAATATATAAAGATCCCTACTGTCCTTATCTAGTTTGGCTCTACCTTTTCTGTTATTGTATTTCATACAAAAAGATAAGGTTTGCTTACACTCAAGACATATTAACAGTCTAGATAAAGTATATATTCCTCTCTGTGACTGCTGAGGTACTTTCCTTTTGACCTTTCTTATCTGCTGCGCTTTATCCCATGTATTCTCATCTACTAAAGCAGGATGAGCCTCCTCTACATGCATAACAGGCTCTCCCTCCATTTCATAATGTACAATACCTTTATAAGCTACATTAGATAATATTAGGGAGGTGGCTCTAGGAGTAAAGGCTTTACCTTTTCTAGACTTCTTACCTTTCAGAGTCAACTGCTCACATATCTCAGCTTGATTAAGTCCCTGATTAACATACATATCAAAGACGTCTTTAACAACTTGAGCCTCATTCTCTAAAGGTAATAAGTGCTTATCGGTATCCTTAGTATATCCATATGGAGCAATTCCAAAGTAAACTCCTTTGTTAATAGCCTGTATTCTACCTCTTTTGAGCTTTCTCTTAGTAATTTTCATTAGCCTAGTATCCATCTCACCCTGTAAACCTAAGAAGAAAGCATCACCATCATCTAATGGGTTATAGACTTTGTTGAGTGTATACAATAGTAAGCCATTGTTAGCTAATATCTTTATAAACTTTAGAAAATCAAAGTTATCCCTCACAATCCTATCTTGGTCTGTTACTAGGACCCCATCATATATACCTATCTGTAGCTCTATTAGCATAGCTTGTAATTGTGGCCTACCTTCCCAATCCTCTGAGCTACTCTGCTCAGCATATATTTTTACATCTAGTTTATGTTGTTCTGCATAGTCCTCTAACAGCTCAATCTGTCTGTCAATCTCCATTCCTTTTGAGTCCTTGAGTCTTGACTTCCTGACATATCCTAGGACTTGATTTCTTTTCTCCTTTGCCATCTTTAAACTTCATCTCCTGATATGTTTATCTATGTAATATACCATTTATTACTTGCTCTTAAGTAGATGCAATATTTATTACATTCCATATTGCATTGTTTTTTACAACAGACGGATACATTGACATATGTTACTCCAATTACTCATAATAAAGAAGTATTTAATAGATAGGAGTAATTGAAATGAATGAACAGATTAATACCATCTCCAAAGTTACACCTCAAAATGATGCATGGGAGTCTTACCTCGACATAGAACAGCATGGACAGCTCACTCTTTCCAATATTGAATTTACCACTACAAACCTCTGTAACATGAGATGCTCCCACTGTGCTGTAGGTCATACCTTGTCACACAAAGATGCTAAAGGACTTCCAATAGAGCTACTACTACAAAGATTAGAGGAGATACCTCACTTACGCTCCATGAGTATTACTGGAGGAGAGCCTATGATGTCTCTCAAATCTGTAGAAAACTATGTACTGCCTTTATTGAAATATGCCCATAAGCGTGGAGTAAAAACTCAAATAAATTCTAATCTGACATTAGACTTAGAGAGATACAAACTCATAGCACCCTATTTAGATGTACTACACATATCTCATAACTGGGGAACTGTAGATGAATTTATTGATGTAGGTTTTGGCATGATGAAAAGAAAACCTACTAGAGAACAAAGAGAAGCATTGTTTGATAACATGATTAAAAATGCTAAGGCTCTATCTGAAATGGGGGTATTGGTATCAGCTGAGACAATGCTGAACAAAAAAACATTACCTTACTTAGAGAAGATTCATAAGCAAGTCATTGAGGAAATGGGGTGTGCTAGGCATGAAATTCACCCTATGTATGATAGCGGATTCGCTGGTATGACTGAGTTCCCAAAGATGCAAGATTCAGATACATACCCTTCTGATTTTGCCAGTGCCCTTACCTCTTTATCACTAGAGGAAACTCGTGATGCGATTCATCATCTGCTGGATGTTCGAGATGAAAACACATGGATGCTATTTGGTACCCTACCTTTCTATCCTTGTAGTATAAATGAAAAAGATCAACTGCTTTTGAAACGATTAAGAGAAGCAAAAAATGTTACGATGCGTAATGATCCAGATGGTCGCTCTCGCTTAAATATCAATATTTTCTCAGGTGATGTTATTGTCACAGACTTTGGCGATACACCAGCACTTGGCAATATTGTGAAGGATGAGTTACCAGCTATTTTTGACAAATGGATGTCCACGGATTTAGCAAAGTCACTTAACTGTCATTGTCCAGCAGTCAGATGCTTAGGTCCAAACGTGCTTGTTAAAAATATGTATTATAAAGGAGCGGAGTTTGTTAGTGGCTCTGCTAAAATATAAAAAAATGTCCAATGCGGAAATCAACAAGCATTGGACATTTTATGTTTCTATAATAATTCTTTAGCAAGTAGCTTATAGCAATTCATGCGACTTTCTTGTTCATATTGGTTGCAGTTCAGCATAACTTCGTCAAAGCCATAGTGCTCTTGCTCTGCTACTAAAAAGTCAGCGATTTCCTTAGGTGTTCCTACAAGATTAGCCTTGCGATTATTCGCAATTGACATTTTATCCATTTCGGTCAGCGGGAAATCCTTTGCCTCGTCGGGTGACATTCCTTGAATGATTTGCCCTTTCATCAAGTGCAACCGTGTAATATCAATAGGCTTAGCCAAATATTCTGCTTCCTCTAAGGTATCTGCAACAGTTGCAGCATAGGTAACGATAATTTGAGAATTTTCCATGTAATAGGAAGGAGTAAAGTAAGCTCTATAAGAATCGAAAATATCCTTTGACATATTGCCTGTAAAAAATTGAGCATATGAATAGCCCACACCAAGCTGTCCTGCCTGCATCGCACTTTGTCCGCTAGACCCCAGCAACCATGCCTCAGGTAACTGAATATCAACGGGAGCTGCTATAACCTGATCATAGACATATTCGCCCGTCTTTTGGTTATTCATCAATTTTAATATAATTTCAAACTTGTCATATTGCTCCGTAAAACGCTGTCTTCGCCCTTCTGCTAGTGCATAAATAGCGGCATGATCGCCACCAGGGGCTCTGCCAACACCAAAGTCTATTCGATTAGGTGCCAAGCCACTTAATGTTTTAAAGACCTCTGCTAGCTTATACGGTGAGTAGTGCATCATCATCACTCCACCAGTACCAATACGAAGTCGCTTCGTTTTCGCAGCTAAAAAAGCAGCTGTAACTTCTGGAGCAGAGCTTGCCAATGAGTTACTATTATGGTGTTCCGCTAGCCACATACGATGATAGCCAAGCGCTTCACCTAAAAATGCCAATTGTTCTGTACGTTGAAATGCCTCCTCAGCCGTGTGACCTTTCGGTATAGGCATTTGATCTAAAATACTTAACTTCATTGAAAACATCCTCTCTCTCTGTAGACTCCCCTTTCTACTGTAATATAGGATGCATTTTTTATAAAATAAAAAAGCTTATTGATAAGCAAGCTGCTTCATCTGCCAAGTCTTATAAACCATGCCAATCAAATTGTTTTTTTGCTCAACACTTAACACATCATCATTAAACTTCATCGCATGAGCAGAAAATGCCATGTTTTGTTCGTCTACAACAAATTGTAATATGGCATGTCCTTTTTTCCCTTGAAACGTAATATCACCTGATAATTCGACAACATGCTCCCCTGTTTTTGCCTCATAATATCGCCAATAAGGTTCAAAAAACGCATAATTAAATGCATTACGAACCGTTACATCTGAAAAATTGGACAAATATCCTTCTTTGACTACTTCAATATATTCATTGTCCGTTATATCCTTTTTGGCATTAAAAACATACCCCACTAATACACCCATAAACACTACACAAATAAACACTCTGAGATGATTTGTTAAACTCAAATGTCATCACGTCCCCTTTACGTAAAAAACATCATTATCTACATAATACACTAAAAACAATACTTAAAATAGAATATTTTTGTTTTTTGTAGAATTGCAATAGAATCATAATGCTTACATACTATTTCATTTTGTCGACGGATATTTACAGCTAACTTTCATTTAGCTACGATAAATCGCAATGAATGTAATTAAGCAAGGCAATTGTATGCCCTCCTTATGTTTATATACTTTGGACATTTAGATTATGACTATGGTGCTCTCTTTATATGTGGGATTTATGTAATAGTCCAGTTTATGAAGATTGAAGATTGAAGATTGAAGATTGCCTAATTTAGTATGTAGCTACATTGAAATGATAAAACTTATCTCATATTAGGGTAAGTTTTTAAATATCATCAACTTTTTTTGTCTCTCCATACGTCTAGTAGTTGTATACAATTTGAAAATGTTAAAAAGGAGCTTCTTTGGACATGAAAACAAGAAATGCATTTCAACATGAAGAGGTGTTTGTCCAATTCATTCGTGAACAAAAAGAGCGATTTTATTTGCTCGCGTATAGCTATACAAAAAATGAACAGGACGCACTAGATGTCGTACAGGACAGTATCCAAAAAGCTATGCTTTCGCTCCATCGCCTCGAAAATGTCGAGTATATGAAAAGCTGGTTTTATAAGATTGTCGTACGGACAGCCATAGATTTTTTACGTAAGCATAAACGCTTACAAGTGACAGACGATGATACAATGCAATATTTAACACCTGCTCAGGAGGACGTCTATGAAAATGTTGACTTAGAGCATGCATTGGACGAGTTACCTCAAATGTATCGTGAAGTAGTCATTTTACACTATTTTGAAGATTTAAAGCTCGCTGATGTTGCCACTATCCTTAACATAAAGCTGAGTACAGCCAAATCGCGTCTTTATAAGGCGCTAAAGCTTCTGAAAATACAATTGCAAGATGTGAAGGGAGAAACAGCACATGGATGAAAAATTAAAAGACCTAGAAAAGCAATATAATAAAGTACCCATTCCAAAGGAGCTTGATTTTGTAGTTGAACGTGCATTACATCAAGGGAAAAAGAAGAGAAAAAAACGAGCGCCACAATGGTTACTTGGTTCAGCAGCGGCCGCTATGCTTTTTACAGCAGGGTTAAATGTCAGTCCTGCAATGGCACGTACACTTTCTGAAATCCCTGTAGTTGGTAGTGTTGTGAAGGTTTTAACATGGACGGAATATGAAGTAGCTGAGGACACATACGATGCGAACATTACGGTGCCCTCTATTGAAAATCTTGAAAATCAAAAACTTGCTAATACTTTAAACGAAAAATACCGTGCAGAAGGTAAAGCCCTCTACGATAACTTTATCACCGAGGTCGGAGATTTGAAGGCAAATGGAGGAGGCCATTTAGGAGTAGACAGCGGCTATGACATTAAAACTGATAATGACCAAATCCTATCAATTGGACGTTATATCGTAAATACAGTCGGATCGTCTTCTACAGTTATGCACTATGATACGATTGATAAAGAAAATGAAATTTTAATTACACTTCCAATGCTCTTTAAAGACGATCATTATATTCAAACTATAAGTGATAATATTAAGGAACAAATGCAGGAACAAATTGCTGCCTCCAACCAAGAGAAAGTATATTGGGTAAAAGGTGCAGGTCTCTCTGATGAGGAGCTTATGGAAGAGTTTAAAACAATTAACGCTGAGCAACAATTCTATATTTCAGATAAAGGGAAGCTTGTAATTTCCTTCGATAAATACGAAGTTGCTCCTGGTTATATGGGCGTTGTTGAATTCGAAATCCCAACCAATGTGTTAAAAAATGATCTTGTAAGTATGCAATATATTCACTAAACAAAAAAATTCAAGATGCGAGGAATTTGATGTATATACGTCAAGTTCCTCGCTTTTTCAATAGCTTGCACCATTCAACAATTCTCCTTTTGAGAGAATGTCAACGTACTTATAAACCGCTCACTTTTTGTCAAAACTAATTGGTATCAATTAACGATAGAGGGTTTTCATATGAAAGGTGTAGGATCAATCAGTATTTTACATGTTATTTTCTTATCTATGACTGTTATTGGCTTAAAAAACCATGTGACGATTATTCCACCGCTGCTTGACGTTGCCAAAAGAGATGGGTGGGTATCCGTGATAATAGGAGCAGTGATTATATTCTTCTGGCTATTTTTGTTAGTTTATATTCAATCGAAGTCAAAACAAGAGCCCATTAGAGATTGGTTAGATGGAACTATTGGAAAAACTGGCTCAACAATTGTTATTTATAGTATCGCAATATATTTGATTATTTTAGCAGCTTTTACGATGGTTGAAACGCTGCAATGGGTGAACACTACATTTTTACCGCAAACTCCAGTCATCATTTTGTTGTTTATTTATACGATTCTTTGTATTTTACTTGTCACAACAAGTCTACAAACAATCGTTATTTTAAATGTTTTTGTATTGTTTGGGGTAGTTGTCTTTGGTTTTTTTGTAGCATTTACGAATATACAGGTGAAGGAATACCATTTATTACTTCCCCTTTTTGAGCATGGCTTTTCACCTGTTCTAAAGGGAATGATTTATCCTACTTCAGGATTTATTGAGTTATTGATGTTGTTATTTCTACAGCATCAATATAAAGAACGCATCCGCTGGTATCATTTTGGCATCATGCTTTTCATTTTAATGGGGCTTACTTTAGGACCTCTTATTGGCGCAATTACAGAATTCGGCCCGGTGGAAGCTGCTAAACAAAGATACCCTGCTTATGAGGAATGGGGCTTAGTTTCCATCGGTCGCTATATAGAGCATTTAGACTTTTTCTCAATCTATCAATGGCTTACTGGAACATTTATAAGAGTGAGTT
Organism: Lysinibacillus sp. B2A1; assembly: GCA_002973635.1. Taxonomy (GTDB): domain Bacteria; phylum Bacillota; class Bacilli; order Bacillales_A; family Planococcaceae; genus Lysinibacillus. Next base: position 3,111,973 of record CP027224.1, on the reverse strand, counting down.
TCCTCTTATATGTAGTGGCTGATTTATTAAAAATGACTAGCGATCCAAAGCAAATATGGAAAATGCTTGCTCCACCATTTTTCTTTATTTGTTTACCATTAATTATTTTGAATGAAAACATATTTTTAAAGGTGAAAGGGAACTATATATTAACAGCTACTGTTATTTTCTTTTTTGCAATCTCTGTTCTTCTCGTCCTAGCAGCATTCTTTTCAGATAAATCCTCAAAAAAGGGGAAGTCTGACAAACAAGAAATGGAAAGTGGTGAATCATAATGCCTCAGCAGGAGAAGGCTATAGACCTGAGCACCTTAAAAAAATTATTTCAAAAATCTGCAGATATTCAGTTTCAAGAATATACATTTAATCAGCAGAAAGTACATTTCGTTACCTGTGATTCGATGATTGACCAGCAGCTACTGAATGAAGTCATTATAAAGCGCGTTCAGTATCTCTTTGACCATTTAACAGATGCTCCGCTGGAAGATAATATTGAAAAGGAACTCCATGTCCCTACACTGCAAAAAGTTAAGGGCAAAGAGGAGGCCATTACATTTGTCTATACAGGGTTTCTTCTGCTTTATTTTGAGGAAGAGGAATTGTTATATGCAAGTAATATTGCGAAAAAGCCTAATCGAAATCCTGAGGAAACGAGAATGGAGGTTCTTGTAAAGGGACCCCGAGATAATTTTATTGAGGATATACGTGTCAACATAGCTCTTTTGCGAAAACGATTACCGACTAATTCTTTTTGTGTCGAAAAAGTAGAGCTAGGAAAACGCTCGAAAACGACTGTTGCCATTCTTTATTTTGATGATATTGTCGATATGGATATTTTACATGGCATTAAGAAGCAATTGGCATCTGTTGATACAGATATAGTGTTCAGTGGGGATTTATTAATGGAACGTATTAATAAAAACTCTAAGCTTTTCCCAAAATTCGATTATACTGGACGTCCTGATTATGCCATACAAGCATTAATCAGGGGGCGTTTTCTTATATTCGTTGATGGTGTAGCATATGCTGTTATCACACCTGTGAATTTATTCCTATTATTAAAATCAGCTGAAGATAATGAATACCCTATTATCTTTAGTTCTGTTGAACGTTTATTAAGGATATCCGGTATTTTAATTGGCTTATTGTTACCAGCATTTTGGTTAGCCCTGACAACCTACCATCAAAACCAGCTACCATTGCAGCTTTTAGCAACAGTTGTCCAAGCGAAAACAGGGCTCCCGCTCCCCTCTTCACTAGAAATGCTACTGATGCTACTAATGTTCGAATTATTCCGTGAAGCTGGTTTACGGCTTCCCTCTGTTATTGGAGGAACGATAAGTGTTGTAGGTGGTTTAATTATTGGGGATGCAGCCATTCGTGCTGGTGTAACAAGTCCAGAAATGATCGTGATCATTGCCATCTCTACAATTGCTTCATTTACATTAGTGAACCAATCTCTAGTCACAACAATTAGCTTATTACGCATTGTTTTTATTCTCGCAAGTGGCTTTTTAGGTTTATTTGGATTTTTCGTCTCTCTATACGCGACACTTTTGTACTTATGTAACATTCGAATCTATGGTTATTCTTACATGAATCTTGCCACAGATTTAAATTGGTCTACCATTAAAAAATCCATCTTCCGACTTTCACCAAAAGGCTATACAGAACGGAATAAAGCATTGGCTCCACAAGATTACACACGAACTTCTTTGAATAAGCAAAAGAAAAAAAAGAAAAGTTTCCAGTAGTTTACGTATGCCTTTTCGTGAAAAATGGATAAAAACAAATAAATCTCCCCTAGTTTAGTTACTAATAAGGGGAGATTTTATTTTTTATTTATGTGTTTACTTCCACATATTGTTGTATAGATAATTCACCTTGGCCTTTACGAAATTGAATATGGTGTAGCTTAGCAAATATTCCATTTTGCGCAACTAGCTCATCGTAAGTACCATCCTCTTCGATGCCATTTGGTGTAACAACAAGAACACGATCAGCATTGCGGATAGTTGCTAATCGATGGGCAATCACAAGGGTTGTTCGATTTTCAGCAAGCTCTGTTAATGATTGCTGGATAATCATTTCTGTTTCCGTATCTAAGGCAGAGGTTGCTTCATCTAAAATTAGAATTGGTGGGTTTTTAAGGAACATTCGTGCAATGGCAATTCGTTGCTTTTGGCCACCAGAAAGCTTCATACCCCGCTCCCCAATCTGTGTTTCATATCCATCTGGCAACTCTGCTATAAAATTCTCTAAATGTGCTTTTCTAGCTGCCTCTTGAATTTCTTCCTCATTAGCTCCTAATTTTCCATAGGCAATATTTTCACGAATCGTTCCAGTGAATAAGAAAACATCCTGCTGAACAATCCCAATTTGTGAACGAAGTGAAGATTGTGTCATATTTCGTATATCTACACCATCAATTGTAATAGCTCCACTGCTTACATCATAAAATCTCGGAATTAAGGAACAAATTGTCGTTTTACCTGCACCAGATGGACCAACAAAGGCAATCGTTTGTCCAGCCTGTATATCAAATGAAATATCTGATAACACAGTTTTTGAAGTATCATAATTAAAATGAACATTATTAAATGAAATATCTCCATAAAGGTGCGTAACGTTTTTGGCTCCATCACGATCTTGAATTTCAGGGTCTTGCTCAATTAACTCACGGAAACGTTTAAAACCTGCCATTCCCTTCGGATACAGCTCTAATAATGCGCTAATTTTATCAATAGGCTTAATAAGAACATTTGTATATAAAACAAAGCTTACTAGTTCTCCATAAGAAAGCTTCCCATTAAAGCTTAGCCATGCCCCAACAACCAGTACAATTAAGGTTAATAAGCGTGTCATCATATAAATACTAGAGTGAGTCCCTGCCATAATTTTATAGGCATACAATTTGGCAGCGCGGAAAAAGCCATTTTGCTCTTGAAATCGTTCAATTTCAAAGGCTTCATTTGTAAAGGACTTAACAACACGTACACCAGATACGCTATCCTCTACACGCCCATTGACATCAGCGATTTTTCCATACATGGTTTTCCATGCGTTATTCATTTTTACATTACTAAATGTTACTAGCCATGTTAAAAATGGCACCATAATCGCTGCAATTAACGCCAGTGTTGGATTAACATTAAACATAATAGCAAAGGCACCAACAAACGTCATTATTGCAATAAATAAATCCTCTGGCCCATGATGTGCAAACTCCCCAATATCAAATAAATCATTTGTGATACGACTCATGATATGACCTGTTTTTGTATTATCAAAAAATCGAAATGATTGTCGTTGAACATGTGTAAAGAGCTCTTTCCGCATATCTGTTTCAATGTTAATGCCTAGTTTATGCCCTAAATAATTGACGATAAAGTTAAGAACTGTGCTCAAAGCATAAACAAGCAGTAATAATACACTAATTTTGACAATCATGCCCCAGTCACCCGTAGGTAAAAGCTCATCGATAAACCATTGTACTGCTAATGGAAATGCAAGTTCTAGAATTGCTACAATAATTGCACTCGAAAAATCGATGACAAACAGTCGTTTATGTGGTTTGTAATATGAAAAAAACTTTTTATACATAAGTTCCCCTCTCTAGCTGCTAAATTTTTTCACTTATCTCCAATAGTACCACTTGTTGAAACCATTCCAAAAGTATTTTTTCGCCATATTTTCATATTTCTATTTGCATTTATTTTTTAAAGTGTTATAATTCATATATAAAGAATTGAATAGCTTTTGACATTATTGTCAAAGGGGAGTAGCTAGCAGATGTGAGTAATCCATCTGATTTCACATTCGTCATTACATGGTTATTGACCATCGGGTGTGAAGGCATATCTTAAATGATAAGATATTTTTTCTGTATACATACAGTTAATCGCTTAGCAAGACCTTTGCCTATTTTTTAGGCATAGGTCTTTTTCTTTTGCCTAAAATAGGGGAAGACTAAGTTAAAAGCAGTTATTCACTTCTATTAAAAGATTAAAGGAGGAAACAAATTTGGAGGCAATTTTATTAGAATACGCATGGGTACTCGTTGTATTAATTGTACTAGAGGGTTTATTAGCTGCTGATAACGCTGTCGTGATGGCTGTGATGGTCAAACATTTACCAAAGGCTCAGCAACAAAAAGCATTATTATATGGTTTAGTGGGTGCATTTATTTTCCGCTTCGCCGCCCTATTCCTGATCACAACACTCGTTAATTTCTGGCAAATTCAAGCTATAGGTGCTGCCTATTTATTATTCATGTCTATCAAGCATATTTATGATTCTCGGAAAGCCTCAGAAAATCCAGAAGAAATTGAGGAGCCTAAAAAGAAATCTGGCTTCTGGATGACAGTAGTGAAAGTAGAGTTAGCTGACATCGCCTTTGCAGTAGATTCAATTTTAGCAGCAGTTGCTATTGCAGTAACGTTACCACATATCGGTGATTTTGATATTGGCGGGATTAATGCAGGTCAATTTGCAGTCATGTTCCTGGGAGGAATTATCGGTGTTATAATGATGCGATTTGCAGCACGTTGGTTTGTACGTGTGCTCGATAAATTCCCATCTCTTGAAACAGCTGCCTTCCTAATTGTTGGATGGGTTGGTGTAAAGTTAGCAGTATTAACATTAGCTCACGAAAAACTAGGTGTAATTCCACACGAATTCCCTCACTCCACTTTATGGAAAGTGACTTTCTGGATTGTGTTAGTAGGTATCGCCCTTGGTGGTTATTTAGTGGGTGTCAAAAATCAAAAGAAAAATACAAATTAATATACTTTGAAAAAATTGCCTAGAAATATTCGAGGGCACTGAAAAACTAAAGAAATTCACTTTTTTATATTAGAATTTTGTCTTTTGTTGGATTTGAAAACTTAAAAAAGTCGATTTGCATCACAATTTTTGTGGCAAATCGACTTTTTCAGTGCCCTCGAAATATTCTGGGCGATTTTTTATATCCATTATATACAGCATCAGTATTTCAAAATGAATTTGATTAAAAATGCTAATTGAGAACTAATATCAATTAAGTTTTGTAGGATTTACGGCGAAAAATTAAATTTTTGTATGTCTGCCTCTCTTCGCTGTATACTAGAAGAGAGCAGAAGGTATTTACTGCAAAGGGAGGAACTTTTATGTTATCTGAAAAACTACACACAGCACTAAATGATCAAATGAATTTTGAATTTTACTCAGCACATGCCTATATGGCGATGGCTGCCTACTGTACAGATCAAGATTATGATGGCTTTGCTAATTTCTTTTTAGTACAGGCGGAGGAAGAACGCTTCCATGCTATGAAATTTTATAATTTCCTAAGTGATATGGGCTACCGTGCAACTATCCAGGGCTTTGATAGTCCAGGTAACCATTTCGAATCGATTTTAGATGCCTTCAAAACTGCGCTTTCTCATGAAAAAGAAGTGACACGTCGTATTTACAATTTGTCAGACATCGCTTTAGATGAACGTGAGCATGCGACAATGGCATTCTTAAAATGGTTTATTGATGAGCAGGTAGAGGAAGAATCAACTTTCGATACACTAATCCGTAAAATTGAACGTATTGAAAATGACTCCAATGCTATCTTTATGCTAGATGCCGAATTAGCTACACGAACATTTACGCCTGATACTGAGGCATAGAATTATATTTATACTATTTCAATGAAGATTTAACTTGGATGGTGCAAAAAAAGCTACTAAGTTTTTGATGGAAACTTAGTAGCTTACTTTTTTGCTGATTTTATACAGATAAAATTTTTTTAGTTTTAATAAAAATTGCCATCTGCATAGCCAAGAAACCCTACTTCTTCGTTCGGTTTTAAAAGCAATAGTTGTTCAGTACCCTTTAGGTAAAATAAGGGCGCATCAAAATTACTATACGGTTTTCCTAAATCTTTATACCATTTTTCATTCTGTTGTTTAGAATAAAAATCAAACGAAATAGATTCAATCGTATCGCTTATACCTATATAAGAACAATAATGCGTCTCTATATCTTTTCCTGTGCTATCTTTCAAGTAATAAATATTACAGTCTGTCTCACCATCTCCAGTTATGTATTGTTTCCTCTTAACTGGGTTTCCTAACTTATTAACTACATCTTTTCTCGAGGAACCTAAAGCAATCCCATTTACTAAAAATTCATTTTTTTGTTTATCGATCTTAATGATAAATTTACCCCGTTCAAATAATTCCACCAATGATTGGTTATGCTTTTCAGCAATCTCCACTGCTGACTCCCCATTACTATTTACACTATTTAGATTTACCTTATTTTTAAGTAGCACCTCAACAGTATTTTTATCTCCATTTAATATTGCTAAATATAAAGGTGTTTGACCTTGCTTATTTAGTCCATTTAGATCTGTTCCCTTTTTGATTAGCTCAGACAAGAAAGTCAGATTATCTATTTTATGAGTAAGTAAGATATGGATAGCATTATTTCCATTTTCATCAACCCCATTGAGGTTCAGTCCTTTATCTATAAATATTTGAACAATATCCTTATTTTGAGTAAGAATAGCCGTTTCATATGTATTTTGACCCGCTGCATTCTTTCTATTAAAATCAAGGTCTAGGTTCAATAATTCCTTTATTAAATCTATATTGTTGAATTGATGTAATAGGGCTACTTGCACTATACTATTTCCCTCATTGTCCACTTCCTGTAGATTTACTCTAATTTCATGAACAAGATAGTCAATTATATCTTTGTTTCCTATTTTTATCGCATAATATAGCACCGTGTGCCCTTGCTCATTTTTTGCGTTCATATCAACCCCAAATTGATGAAGCTCTTTTAGTATTTTATATTGTTTATTTATGACCGCAATATGTGCAAGAGTATCTTTTTCTTTACCAACCTTTATACTTCCTATTTCTTTATTCATTAATGACATAGCTATTTTTTTATTTGGTAATTTTATAGCTTCACTTACAGAATTTTCACCGTTTTTATTTGTAAAAGTAACATTTGCATCGTTTTTAAGTAAAAATTCTATATTCTTTATATCCTCCATTTTAACGGCCTCAATTAAAGAGTTATGCTTATCTTTTAATAAAAGATAATTATCCCACGAAAATGTAAACTTGGTGATAAAACCATAGACCGCAATACTGATAAGCAATAAAAGGCTTATAAAGATTGAGCAATATTTAGCAACTTTCTTTACCTTTTTCTTATATATTTTATGTTGACGTTCTTTTTCTACTAGTTCTTCCTGTCTATTATCTTCTATCTGTTTTTCATATAATGTCATATTTTCATTTATTGCTTCATCATTCCTATACATTGAAAGAACACGCTCTTTTTCTCTCTTACATCGTTTACATGTTTTCGTATCCTCCAAGTTAAGACGTCCACATACACATAACCATTTTTCGTTTACTATTTGTGAATAGTATTTTGCATCATTTCCTTCATGTGCTTTTACATAAGATAAATGCTTGGGGTGATTAATTTCTTTTAGTTCTACATTCTCTAGTTCAGTTTCCTTTTTAGTCCATGTAGTTTCATCACTAAATAGGACTTTATGAATGACGATATCCATTTTCCTTGTATGGTGAAAACTATCTAATGGAATTTTTTCATCGTTATCAAAAGGCTGGTTGGGCTTTATTGATTCCGTTAACTGCTGTGTATATTCAAAGCTATTTGATTCCATCCCTACTGGCTCACCAAATTGATCATAACAATAGACGGTAGCATTAAAACCTTTTATACTTTTTTCTGAAATATTATTAAATTTAAATGAACAATAAACTTTGCCTGTTTTTTTACTTCTATATAGCTGATATTCAAGCAATTCAACTGGACAATTTATATCAACTAACATCCTATTCCTCCTATTAATTCAACAATTCGAATTCTTCCTCTTGAGGCTTATTAGTAACTTTTGAACTTATTTCTTGAAGTAATGAAATTATTTTTGCTATTGCTAGAAAGAATATTCCCGTTAACACAATTGATATTGCTGATACCAAAGTTGTTGTAAGATGAGAGGTATAGCTATCTTTAAATATATAATATCTTTCTTCTATAAGGTTGTTATCATAATGTTCATTCGCCGCTTTTTCCCAGTACTTCATATCCTCTCTTTCTTCCTTTAAACTTGATAGTTGAGATAAACTAAAAATTAAAGCTGAAACAAATAAAATTATACTTGTTATCTGTAGTACCCGTTTCATTAGCACATCCTCCACATATTGAAAAATAAATAATATTATATACTAATTACCCATTATTTACTATATACTTCAGAATATCTTTTGAATGATACTTTCGATTTTATAAAAAAGAGAAACGCTCAAAAATGAACGTTTCTCTTTTTCTAAAATTTAGGTATTACGCTCTATTTCAAGGGAATATCCACTGTTTGAGTTCCCTGTAAATAGAGTTCATCTGTTATAAAATAAAGTCGAACTGGATTAGTAACTCCATTTAGGTCCAATATTTCAATTTGTTCAGACTGACTGTCATTATTACTAGTAATAACTTTACTTTTTGCATCTATTATAATATCATTTGCATCTTTTACAATATCATTAAATCCCTGTATATAACTTGAAGTTGGTATATTTAGTGTCACCATTGGATTCTCTACTTTTACTTGTAAACCTGGAATAGAAGGCTTAGATAACACCTTGTTCTGATTAAAATCTACTTCAATATAATCCTGTTCTTTTCGTATTACTAGTACTTTGCCAATAGATAAAGTTAGCTTCTCAGGTTCTCTAAAGTAATTACTTTGCATAAAGTATGTTGTTTCTCCAGCAGCTGAACCTGTAGCTACTAAACCTCTTCGGATTGAAGACCATTCCTCCCCTTTTTCATCCAAAAGACGAATATCATCAAAATCATAAATACTTTTATCATTATTGGGGTCAAGTGTGATTGTAACACCAGTGCGAATTGGTGAAATCGAGACTGACTTAACTGTAATATTTTGTCCTTCGAAGCTCATTTTCTTATTCAATTCATAGGTTTTAGTTTGCGCAATTTCCTTTTTAAGTGAAAATAGAAACGTAAATTCAGATTGTTTTTCATCTGCAAATTGTATATATAATTCAAATTGGGCATTTTCATAATTTATTGGTTCAAAGAATGTAACAATCAAATTATCTTCAATTTCAAAAGTTTCTTCCTCACGATATCGGTAAAAATCTACTTCAGCATTTAGTACTTCACCGTTTAAACGAAGCTCTATTTTCTCAGTTTCTAAATTTCGTAGATCCATGGGTGCCGAAAATTTATAAGGTAAAATCATCCCTGTTTCATCAGCAATTATTCCTTGAAGTGTAAACGATAAGCCATTTTGAGTTTGAGATAGCCCCAAGTCCTCATAATATTGATTGTCAAGAATATCAGCAACACCTTTATCATACGTAATCATTTGAACAAGTGGTGAAAGACCTGGAATATTACTGACGACACTAGCAAAAGCTGGAGATATACGGATACATCCTACAAAAATTAAAAGAATTGCACAGGTTAGAGCCATGCCTTTCCATATTTGTAGACGTTTCGGTTTTTCTTGTTGATAGCGACGGACACTTTCCATATGTGCCTTAGCTAGTCGATCATGTGGAACATGAATTTGTTCCAATTCCTGGATAAATGTATAATAGTCATACTTCTCTTCCTTTTTCACCTACAACTCCCCTTTCTCTTGAAAATAAAGTTTTAGCTTTTTCAATGCCGAATGCAATCGAGATTTCACAGTACCTTCTGGTATATTTTGAAGAACAGCAATATCTTGATTTTTATAGTCATGAAAATATTTTAGAAAAATTAGCTCCTGTTGCTCTTTGGGTAGTTTGGTAATGATATCCGTCATTTCAAAGCGGTCGTGGTTATGTACGTTTTCTCCAATTTCTATATCTTCCTGTAAATGAAATCTCATACTTTTATTACGCATATCATGACAAACATTCAGTAAAATTCGTACAAGCCACGTTCCAAAATAAGCTGTTTCTTTTAAAGTATGTTTCTTTTTTAAGCTTCGGTAAGTAGCTTCTTGCACAGCTTCAATAGCATCATGCTCATTTTTTAAATAGGCAAAGGCCATTCGATACATGGTCTCTTCATATTGTTTAAGTAAATATAAAAAAGCTTGTTCATCCATCTTTCTCACTCCTTTCTATTTATTAGACCGTTGAAATAACAGTATCGTTCATTTTAATGTTATATTTCTTCATCGAGTAGGAGGGGGTGACTAACCCCCGGCCTCTCTAACCACCGTACGTATGGATCCGTATACGGCGGTTCCATGAAGTCTGACGGACAGCGATTTTGTATCTCCCTGTCCGTTATGCTTTTCTGTCTCTCCTTGCCACTTGTATTCTCAGCCCTCTTAGTGTCTCCTATGGGATTCACCATTTCTTCCACTAAGTAAGTCCTTCTTTGGATTGTCTGCTTCATCGAACAAGTGAAATTCGAGTTTATTCCACACTTCTTCATAGTTTGGTCCTTCCCATGTAAACGGTACTATGACCTCTGCTGACTTCTGATGGTTCAGCTACCTATCGCTAAGTAGGTTACAAAGTGTACTTTGCGTTTCCAACAGACCTCCCCGGGTAAGCGTATGCACTTTCACACCATCTATCCGCCTCATTTACTCGATATGACCTTCGACAGAAAAGGACTTTGTGTTGCTATGCACACTCATCCAATCATACATAGCCTTATATGAGATTCGTGTTCCTCGGACCGGTGTTTTGCCTCCAGCTTCCTTCAGATTCCGCGTCGTCACGGACACCCTTGCTCTTGGCTAACCTCTACTTCTGTCTTCGGGGTTCGGGACTTACACCCTATAGTTCATACGCATGCCGGGCGCACATAAAAAAGAGAAACGTTTAAAATCAACGTTTCTCTTATCTTCATTATGATCTATGAGGCTCGCGAACTTCTCCATCAAATGCAGCTCGATAAATAGTATAGATATCTTCTCGTTCTAGCAGCATCGGACTTCGGGCTAAAATTCTTGTTTGCTTTGTTGCATCAGACGTTAATTGTTCTAAGGCTTCTTCTGGTATATTAAATCCCTTTAATGTAGAAGGAATATTAACATCTTGAACGAGTTGTTGTAATGCATCTACACATTTATAGGAAGCTTCTTCTTGTGATAAATAGGCAGATGAGATACCCATTGCATCTAAAATATCTTTCATACGTTTTTCACAGCTTTGACGAATATACCCCATGACATATGGTAAAAGCACTGCGTTGGAATCGCCATGAGCTATATGGAATTGACCTCCCAATGGATAGGCTAGGGCATGAACACCTGCTACGCCAGCATTAAAAAAGGCCAAGCCAGCTAAATAACTACCATAGCTCATATCTGAGCGGGCTTGCTTATTTTGACCTTCCTGCACAGCCGTGCGAATAGAGCCACTGATTAAGCGAATTGCCTGTAGTGCAAGGGCATCGGTTACTTCGTTTGCATTGATTGAAACATATGCCTCAATTGCATGTGTTAAGGCATCTACGCCCGTTGCAGCTGTTATTTTTGGTGGTAATGAAATTGTTAGCTCTGGGTCTACAATAGCAATGTCTGCCAATAAGTAGTCATGTGTCACAACGTCTTTTGTTGTTTCGAGTGATAGCACAGAAATATTTGTCACTTCTGAGCCTGTTCCAGATGTAGTGGGGATTAAAATTTTGGGTAATCCTTTTTGTTCTAGTGTTTTTGTGCCTGTTAAATTTAAGTAATCCGCTACTTTTCCATCATGTACTGCTAATACGGCAGCAAGCTTGGCTAAATCTAGAGCACTTCCGCCACCTAAACCGATGACTAAATCAAAGTGATGCTTTCTAGTAAAGTCAACTAGCTTTTCTCCAATAGCAAGTGGTGGCTCTGGGGCAATATCTGTATAAATCGTAGTCGCGTATCCCTTTGAAAGCAAGGGTTGTTGGATTTTATCTGTTAACCCTAATTCTTTTAAAAATGGGTCTGTGACAATTAATATATTGGTAGCTTTAAATCTTTCTACTTCAGGTAGAAGTTGATTTAAGCATCCCCAGCCTGTATAACTTACAGGAGTAAAGGTTAATTTATGCATAAATGATCTACTCCTAACTATTCATAGTGACCTTCCGTCGATTTTCTAAATGATTTAAATTGGACAGGATCATGACCAAACCAAACCTGTGAGTTCGTTTCATTGGCAAGTCGGCGAATTCGTTCAACTGTAGAATTATAGCCAACCGAATCATAAATAATGCCTGGTGGCTTGACAGGTGGACCATAGCTTTCGGCTGTGTAAATAGCATCTGAAGCTAAAATAATACCACCCGTTTCTGGCATATTAATATGCAGACCAAGCATACCCCAGGCATGACCACTGCCAAAATTCAATACTTGAATCCCTTCTGCAAGCTTCACGTTATCCTCACCACGTTTAATGAGGCGCCATTGTAAATTATTTTTAATCCACATATCAATGTCACCCCAAATATAGGCACCTTCTTTTACATTTCTCGCATAGGTTTGAAGTGTACCATTGAATTCATCTTCCTGTACGATAATCGTAGCATTTGTAAACAGCTCTAAGCAGCCTGCATGATCTAAATGTAAATGGGAGGCAACAACATATTTAATATCCTCAGGACGCACATTCAACTCTTCTAATCGATGATGTAAATAGCATTCTTCTGGCATGTTAATAGGAAATGCTTTCTGTGTAAATTCTCCCCAACGCCCCTCAGGTCCCATTGAGTTTGGATTACATGCTGTATCAAATAATATTTTCCCTTCTGGATGATCGATTAAAACTGTATAAACGGGAAATTCTACAAATTCATTTGGCTGGTTTGGATGATCAATCGTTGCTGGGTTATGCATGGCAATCATATAGTTTTTATCCATTCGCATCGTACCATTATCCATTACATACAATTTTGGGTGTTGTTTGATAATCTTCATTTCTTCCATCTCCATTCGTGATTATTAGTTATTCCAAATAACGAGCTTCAATTCTGTCATTTCCTCTATTGCATATTTTATGCCCTCACGACCTGTGCCACTTTCTTTTACGCCACCATATGGCATATGATCTACACGATAAGTTGGCACATCATTGATAAGGACACCCCCTACCTGTAATGCCCTTGAAGCCTTAAAAGCAGTCTCTATCGATGGTGTAAAAATACCTGCCTGTAAGCCATAATGAGAATCATTAACAGCTTCTATTGCCTCCTCTATAGTAGACACTGAATTCACGATCACAACTGGTGCAAAAATTTCATCACATGACACTTTGCTATGTGATGAAACGTTGGATAACACCGTTGGCAGTAGAACATTATTATCAATATGACCACCAGCTATTATTTTTGCCCCTTCTGCAACCGCTTCTTTAATCCATTGAAGGGCCCGTTGTTGTTCCGTTTCTGAAATCATCATTGCTATATCCGTTGTTTGGTCAAGAGGATCACCAATAATAAGCTGTTCTACTTTTGCACTTAGCTTTTCTAAAAACGTTTGCAACATGCTTTCCATTACATATATCCGTTGTAATGAGATACATACCTGACCTTGATTTGAAAATGCCCCCATTACAATTCGGTCCATAATCTTATCAAGTTGAACCCCTTCGTCAACAATTACCCCTGCATTAGAGCCTAGTTCTAATGTGACCTTTTTTAAACCAGCGCGATTTCTTAGTGAAATACCTACAGCAGGGCTTCCCGTAAACGTTATCATTTTCACATTAGGATGTGCTAAAAATACATCCCCTATTAATTTCCCTTGGCCAGTCACTAGATTAAAAGCGCCTGCTGGTAATTTAGTTTGTGCCAATAATTTTACTAGAAAATGAGCTGATAAAGCCGTTTGTGTAGCTGGCTTTAACACAATCGTATTGCCCGCAGCTAATGCCGGTCCTACTTTATGAGCTACTAAATTTTGTGGAAAATTAAAGGGTGTAATAGCTGCAATAACGCCTATTGGTTCTCGAATCGTATAGGCAAAGCGCCCTTCCCCATTTTTAGAAGCGTCCATCGGAATCATTTCGCCTGATAATCGTTTTGCTTCCTCTGCTGCAAATTTATAGGTTTCAATCGTACGATCAATTTCAGCATAGGCATACTTTAATGGTTTTGCTGATTCTAGTGAAATAATACTAGCTGCTTCCTCACGATTTTCCAAAAACAATCTGGATAGATGCTCTAAAATTTCTGCTCGTTGGAACGCAGTTAAGGCTGCCATTTCAGAGGCTGCTGCTTGTGCACTTTCAATGGCATACTGTACATCCTGTTCAGTTGCCATCGCAAATTGTGCAATTACCTCTTTCGAATAGGGGGCTTGAACCTCCATAAATTCGTCTGTCATTTGCCATTGTCCATTCATCCATAAGCCCCTTTTCAAGACTTAATCACTCCTTTCTTTTAATGGTTACGTATTCATTTCAGAATATAAAGAAATGAATACGTAACCATTTCGGTGTAAAAAAACAAACTGACGTATATCAGTTTATTTTCTTACACGTTGTATTTCTTGGGAAAAGTTTAACAGATTCAGTTTGCTGGATGCAAGTACTTTTTTTCTCCATAACCTCAAATAATTTTTCAATTGCCATAAATCCAAGGTTTTTTTCTGATTCTAAACCTACCGTTGTTAAGGCAATAGAATGATGCTTACTAAGCTCAACATTATCTATACCTATTACATTAAAATCCTCTGGCACCCTATAGCCCTGCGCTAAACATAAATTTAATATTTCAATCGCTATAGCATCCGTCGCAGCACAAATAGCTGTTGGACGCTTCGAAAGCTGTACAATCTCTTCAAATACCCGTTCAATATCAATTTTATTAGTATTTGTGAAAAAAGACGGCACTGCTTTTGCATCGATTTCGTGATCCTCTAGAGCCTTTTTAAAGCCCTTATATCTTCCATAAAAGGTACTCATTTCATGAGGACCGCCAATCCAGCAAATATCACGATGAGCTAAAGATAATATATGATTTGTCGCGATATATCCTGCGTCTACATTATCGATCTCTACAAAATGTCTATTTTCTTGATGCTTGCGATTAAACATGATAAACGGTATGCCTAATTTTTCTAGCTTAAAAAATAAAGGATCTGTATACAGCATTGACGATAAAATAATCGCATCAGCCTTCGTTTCTAAAACAGAATTATAAATCGTGTCTAAGTTATCCTCTGTTCCAAAATAAACATGCACTTTATAGCCTTGAGCATTAACATAGTTAACAATTGCTGTTGTTGTATCAACAAAAAAAGGATTGTGTAAAGGGCCCGAAATCAATGTGATTGTCCCTGTTTTTTGCTGAACAAGCGATCTTGCTATATCATTCGGAATGTAATTTAATTCCTCGATCGCCTTCATCACCTTTTCAATTGTTTTCTGCTTGACTAGCTCAGGCGTATTTAATACTCTAGACACAGTTGTTTGAGAAACACCCGCATACTTTGCCACATCTTTTGAAGATACCAAAAAACCACCCATTTCATCTTTGTAAGCCTATTTTATACCATTACAGAGATAATGTTAATAGACAGTCATAGATGTATAATGAGTGATTTAACATCTTGGAAGGTATTTATTTTTTTCGATCATAAGGCATTGCTGCTTCACTCGCTTTAAAATTATAAACAGGTTTAATTACTTTGATGATATCTACCGTTTCTTCAATGGCTGATGTAATCTCTATCATTGGCTTATAGGCCATTGGAGCCTCATCTAATGTTTCTTCATTAACAGATGTTGTCCATATACCTTGCATTGTTTCTTTAAAATCATTCATATTTAATGTCGCCTTGGCAGCTCTTCTTGAGTACATTCTCCCTGCCCCATGCGGCGCTGAGAAATTCCAATCTTCATTTCCTTTTCCCACACAAATCAGCGAGCCATCTCTCATATTCATTGGAATGACTAACTTTTCTCCTTTATTGGCACGAACTGCTCCTTTTCGCAATGTCATAGTATCTGTATCAATATAGTTATGAATAGTATCGAATGTTTCATTAAAATTCCAGCCCATATGCTGAGCAATTGTTTCAGCAATGATCCAACGATTCATTCGAGCATATTGCTGCGCGATTTTCATATCATGCATATAATCATGGAAATACTCGCCCTCTAAATATGCTAATTCTTTGGGAATTAAAGGGTTTTGTTCTTTAAAGGCCTTTATCATTGCTTGAATTTCTTTTTGACGCCCCTGTGATTTAAGCTCCTCAATCTTTACTGTTAAATCTTCTCGACGCAAGGTTTCGTAGGCTCTCTTTTGGTGCCAGCTAGCAACTTTGGCCCCAACATATCGGGAGCCGGTATGAATTAATAAATAATGTACATCGTTTTCGTCTTTTGCCAATTCGATGAAATGATTTCCTCCACCAAGTGTGCCTAAGGATAGATTGGTATACTCATCCTTTATGCCACTCGCCCTAAATTGATTTCCTTCAAATTCTACAAATTGGCGTTTAGGTGAAACTTCAGAATGAACGTCCTGCCCACTAGGTACAAAATCTCGGATAATTGCATCCAGCTTGGCAAAATCAATTGCTGATTTATTCAATTCCGCTACAAAAACACCACAACCGACATCAACACCGACAAGATTTGGAACTACACGATCTTGTAGCTGAATCGTTGTGCCAATCACACACCCCTTTCCTGCATGATAATCAGGCATAATCCGTATTTTTGTGCCTGCCATAAATGCCTGATCTGTTAATTCCTGAATTTGATCAATGGCTGATGGCAGTGCCGTTTTAGCATAAATTTTTGCTTCTGTAAAACGTCCGTTAACAGTAATCATAAAAATCCCTCCTTCCTAACTATACGTAAAAATACCATCATTTGTTTCAAATGAATAAAAGTTCTAAAAGTATTGTCAACTTTTAGAACTTTTTTTCTAGCATCTACTCTTCATAATGAATATCTAATTTTTTCGGTATGTCTGGAATATCATTTGATTTCACATCTGTTTCTACTAAGCTTAATGTATAAATTGGATATTTGTCTTGAACATCAAAAGGAATTGCAATGCTTTCCATCTTATTATTCATCTGACTACGTGCAAGAATACCATTATAGGATAAATCAATGCTCATAATACTATGGATCGTTTCTTTTAGCATTTCAAGATCTTTTGCTTTAAGTGGCATTTGTCCGTTTAATAAAAACGGCTGAATGTTTTCCTTAATATAGCCCTGTGCTTCGATTAAACAAGAAAATTCATTTAATTTATTGGCATATAATTTTAATTGACGTTTTTCTTTTGAACGTTGTAGATTGAGCTCTTGCACCTTTTGCTCAATGCGGAGCAAACGCTTTTTCGTTAAATCCATTAGATAGCTTTGGATAGGTTGAATAGCTTGAAGCATGATTGCCTCAGCTTCCTGTACCTGCTTAAACTGTTCAATACAAATAGCCTGCTGCTCATTTAGCTTATTTACACGTTCCTTGAAAAATTCATTTTGTGTATGCTGACCAAAAATTGCTTTCATTAATCCTTTTCCATGAATTTTTTTATGCTGTGCATCCAATCGATCATATTCACGCTTATATTCGCTATACATATTACGATATTCTCTTAACACTTGCTGATAATGTATGGCCTTTTCTGTAAAGCCTTCTACAATATTGTCCTGCAAATAATCATGTTGAGAAATGGTTTGTAAAAGCTGATATAATGTCTGAACATTTTTAAATACATTGGCGACATCTTCATATTCTTGTTCATATTCCGTGACAATCGTTAAATCGCGTTGATAGCGAGAAAACTCATATTGAGTATCACCTGCATATTTTTCAATGTTCTCAACAGCAGATTGGAATGGATCACGTTGAGGTATCACAGTTAGCTCAAATCGGAATCGTTCTAACCATTGCAAAAAGCGAATTAAAATAGCATACGTTTTTTTATCGCTATTTTTCGCAACTCGATGAATTTGTGTAATTAAATGCTCATATCGGCTCTTATGCCATAGCTCGTCATTATTAGTTTGTTTAGCCTTCAGCGCATTTGTAGCCGAGATAGGGATAAATTCACTGACTAAATGACCAATTCGTTCCCTCTCTGAATGAATAAACCCCTCCGTTTCATCATTCGAATCAATACCATTAATCACACAAAGTGGTTCAACACCTTTATTTTTTAATGTTTCCATTAATAATATTTCCGCATCAATGGCCATAGATCCTGAGCGTAATACCCAAAAAATTTCATCCACTCGGTTAATCAATGTTTCAGAGAAGTAGGCTCTTTCCCCACCACCAGCTTCCAACGACACTGAATCAATAATTGTTACTGACTTTAATAAATCATTTTTTAGATATACCTCCAAGTAATCTAAATGTTCCCGTAATATTTCCGACGCGAAAGTATCACCAGTTGTCAGTAATTCCAGCTTACTCATATCAAAAATTGCCACAACACCATCTAAAAAATAGGCCCTTATTTCTTCATGCTCGCCATATCGCAAAAATGTATTTACTCCAGTTGGATGTTGCTCACTCACAGGTAAAACGTGACGTCCTAAAAGCCCGTTCACAAGTGTGGTTTTTCCAACACGCTCTTTCCCCACAATTAGAATCATCGTTTGATTATTAGCATCCTGTATAATTCGATTAAGATGCTTAGCAGTGTCTTTTACATATGTATTCTGTACGATGATGCCATGTAATTGTCGTAAACGATCAACAAGCTGTGGTAAAATATTATTCGCTGAGGCTGTATTTTTGATTGGCAGTTTGTCAATGTTTGTCATCCTCAAAACCTCTTTTCGTATGTATCTATAAATCCATTATAAATGATACGAATCCTATTCTAATACATAGTACTAAGAAATATTGACAAAAAAGGACAAAATACTCACCTGCAGTCGTCATAATTAGTAATTATTTCATATATAACCAAGTAACATTTACGTATATTATTTCCTGTTTTATTGAAAATATAAATTTCATATCTATTATTCTTCTAATCCAGCCATACGTGCATATACCTCTCCAAGTGTCGGCATGCCACCTTGAGCACCAAATTTCTCTATGGATAAAGAGGCTGCAATGTTAGCAAAATATAAAGCCTGATCTAATGACTCCCCCTCTACTAAAGCATAGGCAAGTGCTCCGTTAAACGTATCACCTGCACCTGTTGTATCTACTGCCTTCGTCATATAAGCTGGCACATGAATCGGGTATTCCCCATCAAAATACCGAGCTCCATCACTTCCTAAGGTTACAATCAATTTATTTGGATATTTTTCTAAAATAGTGTCAAAATCATCGCCAAAAATTTCTGCACATTCTGTTTCATTCTGTGTAATATACGTAATATCTTCCATCCATTGGACATCAAAATTAGCTGCTGGTGCGGGATTTAATAGCACAGGTATATTGACTTCTTTGCATAATTTTATGGCATAGGCCACTGTTTCCTTAGGGATTTCTAGCTGTATAATGACCATTTGGCTTTGCTGAATGATTTCCTTTGCCGCTTCTATCTTTGCAGGCTTTAATTCATAATTAGCACCAGGCACTACAATAATGCGGTTGTCGTGATTATAGATTAAAATATTTGCAATTCCAGTAGGCACCGCTGTACTTTCAATAGCCTTTGTTTGGATAGACTCTTGCTGCAAAACCTTTTGTAAGGCATCACCAAAGCTATCTGCGCCCACACAGCCAATCATTGTAACCTCACTTCCAAGACGTGCGGCAGCAATTGCCTGATTTGCCCCCTTTCCGCCTGGTGACGTTTGAAACGCTGAACCTAAAATCGTTTCACCTTGCTTTGGAAAAGTATCCATTTGTACAACCAAATCCATATTTAGACTTCCTATAACTGTAATCATCTTTTTCACTACCTTTCTTTGCTTATATTCTATCGAAGTACGGTTTTCTCTTCTACCCTAGTAAGTCCTATTACCTGAGCGGTTTTCTCTCCTACCTGAGCGTTCCTACTGTTACCTGAGCGGTTTTCCCTACTTCCCGAGTGGTTCTTCTTAACTGAGCGGTTTTCTCTCCTACCCGAGCGATTTTCTCTCCTCCCCATGCATTCAGCATCCTCCATTTAACCAGCAAGCTCTTTTAACTTCAATAAAAAAACTGAAGACAATCGTAACCTTGTCTTCAGTCTTAGAAAAAGTATTCATCTATTAAAATACAATACGTTTTGCTTCGTAAGCAGCGATTTGTTCCTCGTATTTAATTGTTAGAGCAATTTCATCCCAGCCATTAAGTAAAGTCTCTTTATAATAAGAATCGATGTTAAACTTATAGACGATTCCATCTTCACCCGTTACTGATTGAGCTTCAAGATTGACTTCCATCATGTAGGGCTTATCGAGGCCCTTTGCTAAAATTTCATCACACTCTGCTTCTGTTAGTTTAATTGGTAAAATGCCATTTTTAAAGCAGTTATTATGGAAAATATCTGCAAATGATGGTGCGATAACGACATTGAAGCCATAATCTAGGATAGCCCATGGAGCATGTTCACGAGAAGAACCACATCCAAAGTTATCTTGTGCTACTAAAATTTTAGAGTTTTTAAATTCAGGTTTATTTAACACAAAATCTGAAATTTCATTACCCTGTGCGTCAAAACGCCAATGGTAAAATAAAAATTGTCCAAAGCCTGTGCGCTCAATTCGTTTTAAAAATTCTTTCGAAATAATTTGATCTGTATCTACGTTTTTTCGATCAAGTGGTGTTATGACACTCTTCACGATATTAATTGGTTCCATGTTCAATCATCCCTTCCGTGTAAAACAAACTTACACCGTTTCCTTTACAAATTCACGTACATCCACAAAATGTCCAGCAATTGCTGCGGCTGCTGCCATCGGTGGAGATACAAGATGCGTACGAGAACCAGCTCCCTGGCGCCCTTCAAAGTTACGGTTGGATGTAGATGCACAGCGTTCACCAGCAGGAACGACATCATCATTCATAGCTAAGCACATGGAGCAGCCTGATTCACGCCATTCAAAGCCTGCTTCTGTAAAGATTTTATCTAACCCTTCTGCCTCAGCTTGTTTTTTCGTAGAATGGGAGCCCGGCACAACGATTGCTGTGACATTGTCATGCACCTTTCGTCCTTGGATGACACTTGCCGCTGCACGTAAATCACTGATACGTGAGTTTGTACAAGAGCCAATAAATACGTGTTGGATATCGATGGATGTTAATGGTTGACCTTCTTCTAAGCCCATGTAGGTAAGGGCTTTACGAAGTGCCGCTTTATCTGATTCATCCACGTAATCCGCTTGTGTTGGAACTGTTCTTGAGACACCTGTACCCATCGAAGGATTTGTTCCCCAAGTAATGATAGGCTCAATCTCTTCTGCTTTAATAATACGAACTGTATCATATGTTGCATCCGCATCAGAGGCAAGGCTTACCCAATAGGCTGCTGCTTCATCAAATTTTTCTCCCTGCGGTGCATATTTACGATCACGTATATAGTCCACAGTAATTTGGTCAGGTGAAATAAGACCAGCCTTTGCACCTGCTTCAATAGACATGTTACAAATTGTCATACGTTCTTCCATTGATAGTTTGTGGATAGCCTCTCCAGTGAATTCCACAATATGACCAGTACCAACCCCGATACCGAATTTAGCAATAATTGCTAGAATAATATCTTTTGCAGCTACACCTACAGGTAGCTCGCCTTCTACACGAATTTCCATTGTTTTTGGCTTGTTTTGCCAAAGTGTTTGTGTTGAAAGTACATGCTCTACCTCAGACGTACCAATACCAAAGGCAATAGCTCCAAAGGCACCATGTGTGGACGTATGGGAATCACCGCAAACTATTGTTTTACCAGGCTGTGTTAAGCCTAGTTCTGGTCCAATAACATGAACAATTCCCTGATCAGGATGCCCCATTCCAGCTAGCTCCACACCGAATTCTTCAGCATTTTTAGCCAAAGTTTCTATTTGATTACGCGCAATCGGGTCATTGATTGTCGGTAGATTTTTGGTTGGCACGTTATGATCCATTGTTGCAAAGCTTAAATCTGGCCGACGCACCTTACGTCCGTTCATACGTAGACCTTCAAAAGCCTGCGGAGAAGTAACTTCATGAATTAAATGAAGATCAATATATAACAGGTCAGGTTTGCCCTCTTCCTGATAAACAACATGTTTATCCCAAATCTTTTCAATTATATTTTTGCCCATTGTCTTCACCTATTTCTTAAATGTATGTTGTCATAATGCTTTCTGAAACAAAGCTAGTATCAATCTCGTTAATTACTTTATCTGTCCATTCATTTGTAGATAGAATACGGTCACCATCACGAGCAAGATCTGCTGTGAAATAACCATCATCAAATACTGCACTGACTGCACGTTCAATTTCTGCTGCTTCTTCTTTTAAGCCAAATGAATATTGCAACATCATCGCGACAGAAAGAATAGTTGCTGCTGGATTTGCTACACCTTGGCCCGCAATTTCTGGTGCTGAGCCATGTACTGGTTCATATAGACCGAAATTATCGCCACGAATGGATGCCGATGGTAATACTCCTAAAGAACCTGTAATAACAGATGCTTCATCACTTAAAATATCACCAAACATATTTTCAGTAACGACCACATCATAGTGGCCTGGATTTGTAATTAATTTCATCGCAACTGAATCGACTAAGTTGTGCTCAACCTGTACATCTGGATACTCTTTTTTCTTCGCTTCTACTACTTCGCGCCACAGTCGACTAGTTTCAAGCACATTTGCTTTATCGACAGAACATAATTTGCCTCCACGTAAGCGTGCTAATTCAAAGGCATTTTCAACAATCCTTTCAACTTCAGCAGTTGAATAAACGGTTGTATCAATCGCTCCATTTTCAGTACGCATACGTGGTTCCCCGAAGTATACGCCGCCTGTTAATTCACGTACAATCATTAAATCGACGTTTTCGGCAACTTCACGCTTTAATGGTGAAGCATCAAGTAAACTCGGGAACGCCTTTACTGGACGTAGATTTGCAAATAAATCAAAATGCTTGCGAATACGCAATAAGCCTTTTTCTGGACGTAATTCAGGTGGATTATTATCCCATTTTGGACCACCTACTGCTCCAAGCAGAATAGCATCGCTGTTTTCACACATTTCAATTGTCTCATCTGGTAGTGGATTATTGTGTTGGTCGATGGCAGCGCCTCCGATTGTTGCATAACCTAAATGGAATTTATGGTTGAAACGTTTACCAATTACTTGCAATACACGTACAGCAGAAGCAACAACCTCTGGGCCAATTCCGTCACCAGGAAGTACTGTAATTTTTTTCTCCATCGTCAAAACACCTTTCTTTGTATAGTGTAGATATACACTATTTTAGTAAAGACTCTCACCTATATGTATAGATGAGAGCCATCAATTACATCACGGCATAATTGCCTAAAGGTTGGTCCATTCACAACCACTGATCTGTGACATTCACCAGAGGCTAAATGCTTAACTAACAGGTTGTGCACGTAAACTTGCATGAATTAAATGACGATTAATAGCATTTAAATAAGCTTTTGCGGAAGCTTCTAATACATCCTGTGAGGAATTTCTGCCAGTTGTTGACACATCATCATAACGAATATTAATGACAGCTTCCCCTAGTGCATCTCGCCCCTTGCCAACAGATTTTACACGGTAATCTATCACATGAATATGTCCCTGTACAAGTTGCTCAAGCGTATTGAAGATTGCTTCCACCGAGCCTGAACCTGTTGCAACAACCGTCTTTTCAACCCCTTCAGGTGTGTGCACGATCGCTGTTGCAGTTGGAATATTTTCTGTGCCATATTGTACCTGTACCATCTTTAATTCAAAGAGTGGTACATCTTCTAGTTGAACTTGTTGTTCTGTTAAAAGAGTTAATAAGTCCTCTTCCGTAATTTCCTTTTTACGATCAGCAAGTTTCTTAAATTCAGTAAACGCTTTGTTTAATTTGTCATCCGAAAGATTGAAGCCCATTGTTTCTGCACGATCACGGAATGCCGCGCGACCTGAGTGCTTTCCTAAAACAAGAGGTACCTCACCTTCACCAATAAGAGCAGGTGAAATAATTTCATACGTTTCTGGATTCTTTAACACACCATCTTGATGGATACCAGATTCGTGTGCAAATGCATTTTTACCAACAATCGCTTTATTCGGTTGAATAACCACATTCGTCAATTTACTGACTAATTGAGATGTGCGTTTAATTTCTTGTAATTGAATGCCTGTTTCTACAGGATAGATATCTTTGCGGATATGAAGAGCAACTGCAATTTCTTCAAGTGCGACATTTCCAGCACGCTCTCCTATACCGTTAATCGTACCCTCAACTTGAGAGGCTCCATTTTCAATAGCAGCAATCGTATTAGCAGTTGCCATTCCTAAATCATCGTGACAATGTGCAGAGAATTTTACTGTTTCAGCACCTTTCACATTATCAAGGAGGAATTTAAATAATGCACCGTATTCTTGTGGAGATGCATACCCCACTGTGTCAGGCACGTTAATTGTTGTCGCTCCTGCCGCAACCACTTCATTGATAATATGGACTAAAAACTCACGATTTGAGCGGAATGCATCTTCTGCAGACCACTGCACGAGCGGAAAGAATTTTTTTGCGTATTTTACAGCTTCAACCGCTTGTTCCACCACTTGATCCGGTGATTTTTTTAGCTTGTATTCCATATGAATTGGTGAGGTTGCAAGGAAAATATGGATATGTGGCTGCTCGGCTACTTTAATCGCATCCCATGTTGTATCGATATCCTTTTGGACACAGCGAGCTAAGCCTGTAACAATGGAGTTTTTCACGGTGCCTGCAATGCGATTTACCGCATCAAAGTCACCAGGTGACGAAGCAGGAAAACCTGCTTCAATAATTGTCACCCCTAGACGTTCTAGTTGCTTGGCGATTTCAATCTTTTCTGCTGTATTTAAATTAATACCAGCAGATTGTTCGCCGTCGCGAAGAGTTGTATCGAAAATATCAATTTTTCGCACTTGTAGCCACTTCTCTCACAACTTTTTCTTTCCCTTCGTTGATGAATGGCATCATAGCACGTAATTTAGCACCAACTTCTTCGATTTGGTGGTTTGCACCTGCTTCTTTGAATTTTGTATATTCAGGACGACCGTTTTCGTTTTCTTGAATCCAACGGCGAGCAAACGTACCATCTTGGATATCTGTTAATACTTCTTTCATACGACCTTTTACAGATTCGTCGATAATACGTGGTCCTGCAACATAGTCACCCCACTCAGCTGTATCTGATACTGAGTAACGCATTGTTGCCATACCGCCTTCAAACATAAGGTCAACAATTAATTTTAATTCGTGAAGTGTTTCAAAGTAGGCTAGTTCTGGTTGGTAACCAGCTTCAACTAATGTTTCAAAACCTGCTCTTACTAATTGTGTAGCACCACCACAAAGTACTGCTTGTTCACCGAATAGGTCTGTTTCAGTTTCCTCTTTGAATGACGTTTCAAGCAGACCACCGCGAGCTGAGCCAATTCCTTTTCCGTATGCTAGAGCTAAGTCTTTTGCTTGACCTGTTGCATCTTGATGGATTGCGAATAAGCCTGGTACACCTGCACCTGCTTGGTATTGACGACGTACTAAGTGTCCTGGACCTTTTGGTGCCACTAAGAAAACATCAACATCTGCTGGTGGTGTAATTTGTCCGAAATGAATATTGAAGCCGTGTGCAAACATAAGTGCTTTACCCGCTTCAAGATGTGGAGCAATTTCAGCCTCATAGACAGCTTTTTGGCGCTCATCTGGAAGTAAGATTTGGATAACATCTGCTTCTTGTGCTGCCTCAGCCACAGTTTTAACGTCTAATCCATCAGCCTTAGCTGCATCGAAAGATCCACCTGGACGAACACCTACTACTACATCAAAACCTGATTCTTTTAGGTTAAGTGCGTGTGCATGTCCTTGTGAGCCGTATCCGATAATTGCGATTTTTTTTCCTTTTAATACTTCCTCGTTGATGTTTTGTTCATAGTACATAGTAGTCATTGTTTGTTTCCTCCTAAATTATGGGTTTAAATTTTGACTTTAAATGCACAGTACTGGATTGTGCTATGCATCTAAAGCGATCAATTTTATATGCAAACTATTTTAAAATAGAGAGCTGTGGATTTGAGATTTTTTGTGTTTCTCGAACAGAGGCAGTTGCTCCTGTACGTGTTAATTCTTTAATTCCATATGGTCGAATGAGCTCTATAAAGGCATCAATCTTATCTGGATGTCCTACAACTTGATATGTGACAACGTTTTTCGCTGTATCAATAATTTGTGGACGGAATGGTTCAACAATTGAATTCATTTCCAGTCGTAAATTTGGTGGTGAAATAACTTTGACAAGCGCTAACTCACGTAACACGATTGATTTATCTGTTATATCATTGACCTTTAATACATCAATTTGTTTTGATAACTGCTTCACCAACTGTTCAATCTTACTCTCATCTTCTACATGTACAACAAATGTCATTTTTGAGAAGTTAGGCTGCTCTGTATGACCAACTGTAATGGATTCAATATTGAATTGACGTTTCATCAGCAAGCCTGTTACACGGTTTAATACGCCACTTTGGTTAATCACTGTTACTGTAATTACTCGTTTCAATTCTTTGTCACCCCAATCATTTCGTGCAAGCCTTTACCAGGTGCTACCATCGGATAAACACATTCAAGCTGTTTAACACGACAATCAATCAATACTGGATCATCTGAAAGAAGGGCCTCACGGAAAATGCTTTCTGCTTCATCGATTGTATTAATACGATAGCCCTTAATACCATATGCATCAGCTAATTTAACAAAGTCTGGTTGGATTGGCATTAATGAAGATGAATAGCGTTCCTCATAGAATGTTTGTTGCCATTGGCGTACCATTCCAAGACAGCTGTTATTTAAAATCACCACTTTTACTGGTAGGTTGAATTCTTTTAGTAGGGATAGCTCTTGTGCAGTCATTTGGAATCCTGCATCCCCTACAATAGAAACAACCTTTTTGTCTGGCTTCGCAAACTGGGCTCCAATTGCAGCTGGGAAGCCGAAGCCCATCGTACCAAGTCCACCAGACGTTACCCATCCATGATCATTATTTAAGCGATAATATTGTGCAGCCCACATTTGATGCTGCCCAACATCCGTTGTAACAATTGCATCGCCTTCTGTAATTTTATGCACAAGCTCTAATGCTTCCTGTGGCAAAACTTCCTTTTCTTCAGAATCTTTACAATACCACAGAGGGTATTCATTGGCATTATTTCTTAAGTATGCCAACCATTCTGCTGTATCAGGACCCTCAAAATCCTTTTTCAGCAATGCTTTTAATGCTTCTTTTGCATCTGCCACAATTGGAATATCAGTTGGTACATTTTTGCCAATTTCTGCTGGATCAATATCAATGTGAATAATTGTCGCATTTGGAGCAAATGTTGCTAAATTCCCAGTTAGGCGATCATCAAAACGGGCGCCGATATTTACTAATAAATCAGATTTTGTAATAGCTGTATTCGCAGTAACAGTACCATGCATACCAGCCATTCCGATAAATAATTCATGTTCTCCATGGATGGAGCCAAGCCCTAAAAGCGTGTTTGTTACTGGAATACGGTATTTTTCAGCAAATGTTGTTAATTCTTCACGTGCATCCGCAAAGAGAACGCCAGCACCAGCTAAAATAAGGGGATTCTTTGCTAATGAAATAGCCTGAATCGCTTTTTGTATTTGTAAATAGTTCGGCTTATAGGTTGGTTGATAACCTGGTAAATAAATTTCATTTGGAGCTTGTGGAGGATTTTCCACATCAAACAGCATTTGAGACACGTTTTTTGGGAAATCCACTACTACAGGACCTTTTCTGCCTGTGTTTGCGATATGGAAAGCCTCTTGTACAATGCGCGGAATATCATTGACATCCTGTACCTGGTAGTTATGCTTTGTAATTGGCGTTGTAATTCCCATGATATCAGCTTCTTGGAATGCATCTGTACCAATGACAGATGTGGCCACTTGACCTGTAAAAACAACTAACGGAATCGAGTCAATCATGGCATCAGCAATACCTGTAACTAGATTCGTTGCTCCTGGTCCACTAGTGGCAATGACAACACCTGGTTTATTGGAAACCCGTGCATATCCCTCTGCTGCATGGATTGCCCCTTGTTCATGTCTAGTTAAAATATGACGAATTGGATTTTTATACATTGCATCATAAATTTGTAGAACAGCTCCACCTGGATAACCGAAAATAATTTCGACACCTTGATCATGCAATGCTTGCACTAATACGTCAGCACCATC
Source organism: Lysinibacillus sp. B2A1 (assembly GCA_002973635.1). Taxonomy (GTDB): domain Bacteria; phylum Bacillota; class Bacilli; order Bacillales_A; family Planococcaceae; genus Lysinibacillus. The sequence continues at coordinate 3,083,654 of CP027224.1, read as the reverse complement.
TTTCGCTTGATAGGTTTGTTCAGCCTTTGCTGTTGTTGCTAATTCTTCTTTTTCATTGATAGAAACATTCGCACTCATCAAATATGCCTCCTTCTTCTTATTCATTCAATTTCACATTAGTGATGCGCATCAGTGAAGTATAACTGGCTGAAGGTCTCCTAAAAAAGTAAGAGATCTTCTGAAACGTCGACAAAAATAATAAAAAGCCTTTTTCTCCACACGCAAAGAACTACCTTACGTAGGGATGAAAAAGACTTTCCATGGTACCACCCTTTTTTATAGCAAAAAACTTGCTACCTCGTGAATAAATGAAAGCATTTATGGACCAATGCGAAATCATCGCATCCAATACGGCGTCATAAAACATTTATTCATTAATAACGAGCACTTTCGATTATGCCCGGAGCTATCTAATGGCAACTGCGTTTAATAGCTCACTCCGAGGGGATGTCGGATCTAGTTGTATCGCCGGCTTCCAGCACGACCGGCTCTCTGGTAGATACAAGGTTCTAGAACCTTTAACCTCATCAACGTTTTAACATATCAAATTGTTAAATTTTCATCACGCCACCTGTAGAAGCGTTTGTTACTAATTTCGAATATCTTGCAAGCCAACCACGTTTAATTTTTGGTTCAAATACTGGTAGTTTTGCACGACGTTCAGCTAAAACTTCATCTGAAACTTCTAAATTGATTGTACGATTTGGTAGATCAATTGTGATGATATCACCGTTTTCAACTAATGCGATTGGACCACCTTCTGCTGCTTCTGGTGAAATATGTCCAATTGAAATACCGCGAGATGCACCTGAGAAACGTCCATCTGTAATTAATGCAACCTTCGTGCCAAGACCTCGACCTTGAATCGCAGATGTTGGTGCGAGCATTTCAGGCATCCCTGGGCCACCTTTAGGTCCTTCGTAGCGAATGACGACTACATGGCCCTCTTTCACTATTCCATTATCAATATTTTCTTGTGCCGCTTCCTGTGAATCAAAGACGATTGCTTCGCCTCTGAATACCTGAATAGAAGGGTCTACAGCTCCTACTTTAATAACAGAGCCTTCTGGTGCGATATTACCAAATAAAACGGATAAGCCACCGACTGGGCTATATGGATTGTCTTTTGTGCGGATAACTTGATCATTTGTGATGTGATAATCCTTTACAAGTTCTCCCATAGTTACACCAGCAACTGTTGGACGATCCGGATGAATAGCTCCCGGAATAGATACTAATTCATTAATAATGGCACTAACGCCACCTGCTTTATTAATATCATCCATTGAAAGATCTGAAGCTGGCATAATTTTTGCTAGATATGGAACACGTTCTGCCACTTTATTAATATCTTCAATGTTATAATCGATTTCAGCCTCATTAGCAATGGCTAACGTATGAAGGACTGTGTTTGTTGATCCACCCATCGCCATATCCAGTGCAAATGCATCATCAATTGCCTCTTTTGTAATAATGTCACGAGGCTTAACCTCTTCTTTAATCATACGAACTAGCTGTTTAGCCGCCTCTTTTATAAGCTGATGGCGGTCTTCAGATGTAGCAACGATTGTACCATTACCTGGTAAAGCTACACCTAACATTTCCATTAAGCAGTTCATAGAGTTTGCTGTGAACATTCCTGAGCATGAGCCACATGTTGGGCATGCGTTATTTTCAATATCTAATAGCTCTTCAGCTGACATTTTCCCTGATTTATGTGCCCCTACCCCTTCAAATACAGAAGTTAATGATAGTTGCTTGCCTGTTGCAGAAGTACCAGCCTCCATTGGACCACCAGAAACGAAAATTGATGGTACGTTAGTACGAACTGCTGCCATTAGCATTCCTGGTGTAATTTTGTCACAGTTTGGAATGTAGAATACTCCATCAAACCAGTGTGCATTAATTACAGTTTCCGCAGAGTCTGCGATAATTTCACGGCTCGGTAAGGAATAACGCATACCAATATGCCCCATCGCAATTCCATCATCTACACCGATAGTATTAAACTCGAATGGAATTCCTCCTGCTTCAATAATGGCTTCTTTGACAACATCAGCAAATGTACGTAAATGAACGTGACCTGGTATAATGTCGATGTAAGAATTACAAACCCCAATAAATGGCTTGCCTAAATCTTTTACTTTTACTTTGCCTGTTGCATATAAAAGGCTTCGATGCGGCGCACGATCTACGCCTACTTTTATCATGTCACTTCTCATTTTAAACGCCCCTCATTTATTGCTATGTTCGTTGCTATATACAAAATGTTCTGTCTATTTTGTTTTTGTCTATATGTTATCTGCCTGAAAGACAGCTAACTGCTATAACGAACGTGTTAAATTGTTGTTATCATAGTACGAAAAAAAGGTCTCGTCAACAGTATTTTTTGAATTGTTTAAACAATTTAAATTATTCATCAAATTTGAAATCGTTTTCATGCTGATTAAGCATCACTTTTATCTCGTTTTGATAAATTTTTTGACATTTCGTTCAAATTTAAATTTTTCATAAATTATCTTCGTGCAGACTCCCTAATTCATTTAAAGATGAGTGGAAAACTACAGTATAAAATAACGCCTATAATGTGAATAATTTACTTAAATAACCAGTAAAAAACACATTATCTGGATCATACTGATGACGGATCGCTAAAAACTTCTCGATATCTGGATATAGTTCGTATACATATTGAGCAGTTAGATGGTTTTGTTTCCCCCAATGTGGACGACCCTTATATTTCTTCATCATCGTATGAATCCATTCAAAATAAGGTTCTTCAGGCATTCCTTTATACATATGAAAGGCAATAAAGGCTGATTCTTGCCCCTGTGTAGGACTTAAATAACCCGCTTCTCCCGCTGTAGTTCTACATTCTAATGGAAAATGAACATTAAAATGCCCCTTTTTGAAGGTTGCATGTATCTCCTCCATACAGGCTTCGAAATACATTAGCGGAATAGCATATTCACTCTCTTGGAACCTTACGCTTCTTGGGGATGGATAAATTTCATAACTAATACCTGTTTTCTCCCCTTCTACAACATTTGCTGCTGCTATCTTACTCAAAGCACCACTTAACAAAGGTTTCCATTTACATAGCTCAGACATAGCAAAAAAGGCACCGTTTTCTACTATTTGAAGTTTCATTGTTTCAATTCTCTTGCTCCAGTCACTTTGATAAACAGGGTCTACCGCATTCATGCGTTTAACCTGTATGGTCTCACTACCAGGAAAATAAAACCATTCCACATGACGATGCTGTCGAATATCCTCAGCAAAGTTTGTCAGTCCGTTTGTCAGCTTATCCCTTGTTCCTACATAATGTAAGCCGTAAAGAGGTATTACTTTAATTGTCACCTTCACAAGTACACCAAGCATACCGAGCGATACATGTAGAGCCTCAGATAAATCATCCAAGCCTCTAGTATGCTCTCGATATGTCCCAGTGCCGTCAACAAACCCCCATTTTGTGACTGTTGAAGATAACGAGCCTAGTGTTACTCCTGTTCCATGTGTACCTGTTGACACGGCTCCTGCAATGGATTGTTCCTGAATATCTCCCATATTACTAAGAGCAAAGCCAAGTTTTGCAAGCAGAGGTCCTATTTCATATAAATAGGTACCAGCCCAGAGTGTTGCCTCTTGCTTTGCCTCATTTACAGCGATAAGCCCACGCATTTTATGTAAAGAAAGTGCGATATGCTCAGGCATTGCTACAGCACTAAAGGAGTGGGCTGCACCTGTGACACGAATTGTTTTTCCCGATTCACGCGCTTGCTTTACTATATTGACTACATCCTCAATCGATTGAGGTAAATACATTTCACCTGGATAAGAGATCACATTGCCAGCCCAATTCGTCCATTTCTCACCATTTTTCCATTTCTCTATAGAAAACATTGTCCATCCCCCTATAAGTATTAAAGGACCCTGCATACTTGTCCCCTCGAATACCATGCAGTTTTTGAAATCTTTCACAAAGCTCTCCTGCCTTTGCGTGTCGAAAATACAATGTATCACCTACTTTAACTTTTTTATGCTTTACCTTAATCGGTGACTGAACTTCCCCCGCTCCTTCTAAGCTAAGATATGAATAGAAGGCAGGCTCGTAGAATACTGGTAAACGATCAACACCGATTGCTCCAGAGGCAGTGTATCCTCCTCCATGACAAACAACAATATTTTTTTCTGGCTTCCTTGTTACTCTTAAAGCAAATCCAGCAGCCTTTTCAAGTTGTAAATGGGTGAATTGATCAAACAATGCTGGTGCATAAAATGCAGAGCCCACTGTTATTTCAGTTACCTCTCTCTGCTGTGCAGTATACGCCATACTTCCTGAACCGCCACCATTGATAAAGCGAATTTTAGGAAAATACGCCTTTATATGAGCAATGGCTAATCGACGAAACTGAGTAACTTGCTTTTTAGCTTGTTGCTGCATAGCTTCTATAATTCTTCCTTTTATAGCATTTGCAGGTCGATTGCCCACTCCTGCAATTTGTGCCTCGTAGCCCATAGCCCCCACTACCTCGATATACGGTTGTTGTTCGATAAATTTCAAGAACGGTGTTAATGACTCTAGTGAATAAAGTGAAGAACGTTTTGTACCGAAATAAAGTAATTTAAAATCATTGGATACATTAATATCTATACATACCTGTACACGAACGCCAAGCTCTTGTCCAAGCCTAGCTAAAAATGACACATGCTCCTGCTTATCCACCATAAAAGTGACAGTTTTTCCTGCTTTTACGAAGTGTAATAACTGTCGTACTGAGTCTTCTTCCATTACTGGATAGCCAAGCAATAAATCGTCAAAATGCTGCTGCAATAAGAAAAGAGTCTCTGCAGCTGTAAACGTCATATATCCAATACCATTTGGAAGGTTGTCGTGTATATAACGTAGTATCTCTATAGAGCGAATAGATTTTGTAGCAATTCGAATATTTTTTTCTCCACAATCATTGCGGACAGTTGCAATATTTTTATCTAAAGCATCAAAATCTATCCAAGCAAATGGTCGCTCTATTTCTTGAAAAGCTTGGTCAAATCTTGTTGTCATCCAATCACTCCTTTACATGTACTATGTATTTGTTCATTGTCTAAAAAATTCCTTTTCATATCACTCTTTCAAAAGTATTTCATATAATAGTTCAAGACAACAAAAAACAACCGTGGACATATCATCAGAATAGCCATCACGGTTGCTTTAGTTTTCGACAAGCATTAAACTCACCTTTCTATATTATTATTATTAGCTTATGAGACAAAAATGAACTCTGCTGCTATATTTAGCATCACAAGTAAATGTAAACCTGCAATAAGTAAACCTTGTCGATTTAAACGCTTCATAATTGTCATATCCATAAATAACACTCTCCTTTTTTCATATTATACTCACACAAAAACCAATTTTCAAACTATTCTTAATATTAAAATATAATCATTTTTCTGACAACCAGGCCCAAATATGGCATGATTAAAGTGAAATTATACCTATTGGGAGAGTGAAAAAATTGAAAAAAGCGTTATTAGTTATCGATTATACGTATGATTTTGTAGCTTCTGACGGAAAACTAACATGTGGTGAACCCGGTCAAGCATTAGATGAAAAAATAGCATCCTTAATTGAACAGTTTATTGCTGATCAAGAATTCGTTGTTTTTGCCAATGATTTACATGAGGAAAATGATAGCTTTCATCCTGAAACAAAGCTATTTCCTCCACACAATATTCGTGGCACAAAGGGGCGCCATTTATATGGGCAAGTTGGCGAAATGTATAATCTTAACAAAGATAAGGTAATATGGCTTGATAAAACACGTTATAGTGCATTTGCAGGAACTAATTTATTCATATTATTGAAAGAACGAGGCATTGAAGAAATTCATTTAGTTGGTGTATGTACGGATATTTGCGTATTACATACAGCAGTCGATGCTTATAATTTGGGTATTTCTACAGTTGTTTATGCACGTGGAGTTGCAAGTTTTGATGTTGCAGGTCATGAATGGGCATTACGTCATTTTGAACAAACATTAGGTGCAACAGTCATTCAGTACTAAAAGCCATATCATGGATTTGTAATAAAAACCATAGAAGCTAGGTGCGTTTAATATGCCCTATTCAGGGTATAACTAAGTAATCGCCATTATATCTTAATTTTAAGGAGATGAAGAAAATGATTAGCTTCATTTGGTATTTAATCATCGGCGGTATTTTAGGTTGGTTAGCTGGTGTCATTTTAGGAAAAGATGTACCTGGCGGCATCATTGGAAATATCGTTGCAGGGATTGTCGGTTCATGGATTGGTAGTATGGTTCTGGGCAATTGGGGTTGGAGAGTTAGTGATTTTTACGTATTCCCAGCATTAATTGGTGCGATTGTGCTTATTTTCATCGTAAGCATTATTTTAAAGAGTATGCGTAAAGCAACCTAAATATGTTGGAAAGAGCCATCAATTTTGATGGCTCTTTACTTTTTGTCATTTAACAGCATTGCTTGTTTCAACTCATCATGATAATCGTTATATAAATTGAAATAATGTAACACCTTTTCAACATATTCATCACTATGATTGTACTGAAAAACAGCTTGTTTTACATCACCGTTTGCTGCCCCGTATTTTGATAAATAATTTGCCGCACTATAAACGGCATCCTCAATATCATATGGATCAGCAATTCCATCACCATTGGCATCAACACCATATCCACCGTATTTCTTTATGGCTTCTGGACTCATTAGTTCTGCTTTTGAAATATTTCCTTTTCCTAAGCCTGAACAGGAAGGATGTTTCCAGCCCACGAATGTACAGGGCATAAAGTAGAGTAAGAACCCGGCGCCTTGACATATTACTATGCTAGGTTTCCAAGAACTCCTCCCCGAACCGTACGTACACCTCTCAGCGTATACGGCTCTCTACCTATCAGTCTAACTTACCGATATGTAAATCAAGATGACATATTTTGCAAAGTGCCATTGTTTTACGGTTTCTTTCAATCATACGCTTTTCCCAACGTTTTTTGCCTTCGAGGTCTTTTAACTTCTTAATGTGATGAATTTCTAAATCCACATCTGTGGCATGACACCATTCACATTCCTTTGCTACAAGCCTTTCAATAAGACCTGTTCGGTTGTAAATTATGTTTCTTGTATTAGAAATAACATCCATTTCGGCAAATGAAGATGGTAATAATTTCTTTTTAAATCCATCTTTGTAGAAATATGCGATTTTATTACCATTGGCAGTTTCATACCTAACCGCAAAATCTCCATTTATACTGTATTTCCTGTGGATTTTTCTTACACTAGATTTATATTTGTTTGCGAAGGTTTTATACATACTATATTCCATGATGAATTTAAATCCATCTAGTTTATAAACATTGTTCGCTAACTTGTAATAATTATACAAACCTCTAATTTCTGCGTTATAAATCATCAATATTTCAAGGTCATCGTTTTGCAATAAATGCGCCCGATGAGTCGACTTCCATTTTTGTGTTTTTTCGTCTATTTTTAACGCTTTGTATTCAATTAATTTATTTTGCCATACTTCATGTGGTAGAAGAAGTTCACAGCTCATTGTTCGTGTACGTTGTTTATGTCCACTCGCTGTGTATTTTGTCGTTTTATTATCATGACTAATTTTAATATCATATCCAAGAAACCTTGCTCTTTTGCTTGAATGCGTAATGAGCGTTTTTTCTTGTGATAATTCAATTCTCAACTCTTCACTCAGAAAAGTGCTAATATCATGTTTTATTTGTTGACAATCTTCCTTACTCCCAATAACACCAATTAAGAAATCATCAGCGTATCGCACATACTGTATTCGTTTGTAGTTTTCATCCATAGGGTCTTTATAGGGTAATTCCATCATGTGATTTTTCAACTCGTCCAAGTGTTGAAGTGCTTGTTCTTTTTCTTCCTCGTTCATTTCTTCCCATTTTTCCTTATACCTTGCATTTGCTCGGTATAATCTAGCTTCTCTTGTACGGTATTCCTTTAGGCGTTTCCGCCCTTTACCTTTATCGAATTTTTCTTTATAAGCTAATACAAAGGCATCTAAATCATTTAAATAGATATTCGAAAGGATTGGACTGATAATTCCACCTTGTGGAGTGCCACTATAAGTTTTGTGATATTGCCAGTCCTCTAGGAAACCTGCTTTAAGAAATTTCCAAATTAAGTCAATGAACTTTTCATCATTAATTCTTCTTTTCAAGATCTCAATTAGTTTGTGGTGGTCAATATTATCAAAGAATCCTTTAATATCACCTTCCACAAACCATTTAGCTCCAGTAAATCTGTCTTTCACTTGCATAAGTGCAGTATGACAGCTTTTTTCTGGTCTGAAACCATGAGAGTGTATCGAGAAAGTTTTTTCATACATAGCTTCAAGTAAATTTCTTACTACTTCTTGAACTAATTTATCTTCAAAAGATGGTATACCTAGTGGTCTTTTACCACCGTTCTTTTTTGGAATATAAACCCTTTTGGACGGTTTTGGTTGATAACTACAGTCTTTCAGGCTTTCAATTAATCTTTCAATACGTTCTAGACTCATACCATCAATGGTTTGTCCATCAACACCTTGTGTCATATTGCCTTCTTTCGCATAAATCTTAGCGTAAGCCATTAAATAGAATTCCACATTATACAAGTTTCGATAGAGTCGTTCGAATTTGTAATTTTCGCGTGTTGATTGTTTCGTTAGACTGTCTAACACAGTGTTTGGACTTCTCATAGAGCCTCACGCTCCTTTCCAATTTTAGTTAGACTTGATAAGCTGTTCCCCTTCGCCATGTGATGGGCTTTCCCCACCTCGGACTACTACGAGAACTCCGTTACCATATCAGATATTCAGATACATTTTATCATAGCTCCTTATCAGAGCGTTCTGACGTAGGTAATCACCATTTAGCACATATAAGAACAAGCACGATGTAATGTCGGATATGACGTTCGACCTTTACTATTTATCATAGTTGGTCAGCGATAGACTACGCACTTTTGACATGCAATTAATCAAAGTGTATTCAGCAATGGTCTACAATTACCCATTCTGTTTCGCTGTATGACGTAAATAATCATCTTCCGTCATAGGTGGGCCAATAACCCCCTCGGACTGTCATTCAGGCAGTTTAGCTTTTATCCTCATTTACATCTTTTCATTTTGCTATTCAGTCGTATCGTGATGATTCGATAACTTATAGCTTTCCCAACATGCTACACTCCCCGATATTTGGTTTCCCCTCACGGATAAGTTGGGTAATGATAGGCATTGTAGTCTCGCCTACTCCTTGCTAGTGGAGATTTCTTATATGACCTTATGGTCGCACTTGCATGTGACCTTCAGCCCCTGCTGGTGATACAAGGGATTTCATGGAGGAAAAGCGAGTTTCAATCCGATGATGGGCTGCTAGTAAAGTCCATGGAACACCATACTTCTCCTCTGCGGCTACATAAATAGGAATAAATTGTTCAGGAATTTTCATATCAAAGCTTTGCTGAATTTCTTCTATTGCCCGTTGTTGAGCAATTTTCTCGAATATCGGTAATGTTTGAAGCTCCTTCCAAGCAAAAAAAACAAAGACATACATTGTTATTGCTATAGGTACTAATAATGCTATCATTCCCAATTTAACGGATGATGATAATGGTTTTTTCTTCATGTTTTTCGTCATAATTCACACCTAATTAATTATTCTCTTTCTATATTACCAAATTTGTCGTTTTTTGTAGTAGATTTTTCAGTATATAATTTCCACTATTATAATAGTTGAAATGAACGGGAAAAATATAGTAAAATATATTTCGATTCATTTATATGGATAAATACTGGAGGAATTTGTTTTGTGGAAAGACTTTAAAGAGTTTGCTATGAAGGGCAATATTGTCGATTTAGCAGTAGCAGTAGTAATTGGTGGTGCTTTCGGTAAAATTGTTACCTCCTTAGTTGCAAATATCATTATGCCATTAGTAGGTATTTTAACAGGTGGTATCGATTTAACAGAAAGCTTTGTCTATGGCTCTGGAGATGCTACAGTTAAATTGGGTGAGTTTTTACAGTCGATTATTGACTTTTTAATAATTGCCTTTGCAATTTTTATGGCATTACGAATTATGACCAAGTTTTCTCGTAAAAAAGAAGAAGCAATTGTGGAAGAACCAGCACCTGAATTAGATGCGAAGGAAGAGCTGCTAAAGGAAATTCGAGATTTATTAAAAAAAGAACAAGCATAAAATTTATCAATTTCGCCTTGGCGTAATTGTAGCTGCCGCTATGCTTTCGCACAGATAAACAATGCGTCCGGATTTTGAATTGTGCCCAGGCCTGCACGAGGGCCGACACGATGTCGGTCATTTCGGCAATGCCACAGGACGTGGCGTTTTTACCGAGGCAGGTCAGTTAGCCGTTTTCGCAGGATGCGAAGGTTTTAGGCTAACATCCTTTATTCATTCCCTTGAAAATCCGTGACATCCGTCGGAGGCTTTGGGCCAACAGTTGTTTTTTGCGCGAAAGCGTAGTGCTAACGTAGCGTCAGTAGCAAGATGTTGGTCACTCAGTCATTGCCACAGGATGTGGCGTTCTTAGACTTAGTTCATCTATTTCAGTAGGTGTTTGGACTCCCTCTGAAAAGGAGAATCAAAACCGCATTCATCTCACCACCTGTAGAGGTGGAAGACTTCTACTGAATGAGGATAAAAGAATCTGTCGCATTTCCTATTAGGAAGCAGGCAGATTCTTTTATTTTTAAAACAACAATTAGAAGCTTTTTGAGTAAAGTGTCATGATTTAAAGAAATATAATCCCTTGCCTTACTAGCCATAAGGGCACATTTTTTAGCATTCCTTGTTCCACCTATTACTCCTGGATACTCCTCCTTCTACCATCTCCTACTATTCCTAGGCGATTTACCTTAAATAATCTAGCTAATTTTCTGAAATCATCTTGTTCTTCTTTACTATACATGTTAAATTGGTAACAATTATTGAGAATATGGATAAAGAGAAAATTTGACTCTTTCCATGACTATGATGAAGAAAAGAGTGACAATATGACAATCAACAGAAGTATTGAAACAAAACTTGTACAGCTTGGCAATTTAAGTGATCCAAGAACAGGTGCTGTCAGCCCACCAATCCATCTATCAACAGCGTACAAGCATACAGGAATTGGTGAATCCACTGGTTTTGACTATACACGTACAAAAAATCCAACCCGTACCTTATTAGAAGAAGGAATTGCAGATTTAGAGGGTGGGGACGTGGGCTTTGCCTGTAGCTCAGGTATGGCCGCTATTCAGCTAATTCTATCATTATTTAAGCCTGGGGATGAATTAGTCGTGCCTGATGATTTATACGGAGGTACATATCGACTTTTTAATTTCTTCGAAGAAACCTATAATATTAAGCCTATTTACTCCAAATTTGAATCCGTTGAACAGGTTGAAGCTTTAATCAATGACAAGACACGTGCCCTTTTCATTGAAACTCCGACAAACCCACTTATGCAGGAATTTGATTTGCAAACATACGCGGAATTAGCCCACAAGCATGGTGCATGGTTGATTGTTGATAACACATTCTATACACCATATTTCCAACGCCCAATCGAATTAGGTGCAGACATTGTTATTCATTCAGCTACTAAGTATATTGGTGGTCATAATGATGTCTTAGCAGGTTTAGTTGTTGCAAAAGGCGCTGAATTAGCTGAGCGTATTGCCTTTCTTCATAATGGCAGCGGAATGGTATTAGGAGCGATGGATGCTTGGTTACTTATTCGCGGCTTAAAAACAATGCATCTTCGTCTAAAGCAGCACGATGCAAATGCTAAAGCAATTGCAGCCTATTTAGAGAATGAAGAGCTTGTAACTGACGTGTTATATACAGGAAAGGGTGGTATGCTGTCCTTCCGTTTACAGAAGGCTGAGTGGATTGACCCATTCCTTCGAAACTTAAAATTAATTACGTTCGCTGAGAGCCTTGGCGGTGTGGAAAGCTTTATTACATATCCTGCTACTCAAACACATGCAGATATGCCATATGAGGAACGCATTGAACGTGGCGTATGTGATCGTTTACTACGCTTCTCAGTTGGAATTGAAGAGGCTGAGGATTTAATTGCTGATTTAAAACAAGTATTCGATATCCTTAGAAAAGAGGCATAGACATGAAGCAACGTATTGAAACAAGCCTAATTCACGCAGGTGTTCGTGACGGCTACGCTAATAAAAAAGGTGCAGTCAATGTGCCTATGTATTTATCATCGACGTTTCATCAGGAGAGTATTGATGAATTTGGTGAATATGATTATGCTCGTTCAGGTAACCCTACAAGAGATGCATTAGAAAAAGCAGTTGCAGAACTCGAAGGTGGAGTTCGTGCCCATGCATTTTCTTCTGGAATTGCCGCTGTGTCCGCAGCCTTGATGCTATTATCTCAGGGTGATCATATTGTGTTGACAGAAGATGTTTATGGTGGAACATACCGTTTCGTCACTAAAGTATTACCACGTTTTGGTATAAAGCATACTTTTGTTGATTTCACAGATTTAGCAGCCGTTGAAGCGGCTATCACACCTACAACTAAATTGCTTTATATGGAAACACCATCAAATCCAACTCTTGGCATTACAGATATTCGCGGGGTAGTTACCTTAGCCAAACAACATAATTGTTTAACGTTTTTAGATAATACATTTATGACACCTTTACACCAACGCCCACTTGAGCTAGGCGTAGATGTTGTCATCCATAGTGCTACGAAGTTTTTATCTGGACACTCTGATATTATTGCAGGATTGACGGTTACAGCTGATGAAAAGCTAGGACAGGATCTTTACTTTATCCAAAATTCATTCGGCAATATTCTAGGTGTACAGGATTCCTTTACATTATTGCAAAATATGAAGACAACTGATGTACGCTTTAGCCGCTCCGCTGAATCGGCACAAAAAATCGCAGAATTTTTAGCTACAAACGCTCTTGTCGAGCAAGTATATTACCCTGGGCTTGCATCTCATCCAGGCTATGATATTCATCGTAGTCAATGCACTAGTGCAGGTGCTGTCCTATCTTTCCGCCTGCCAAGCTACAATGCCGCAAAAGCTCTTGTAGAAGCAATGAAAATTCCTGTTTTCGCTGTTTCTCTTGGTGGTGTTGAATCAATTTTATCGTACCCTGCCAAAATGAGTCATGCTGCGATGGAGCCTGAGGAACGGGCAAAACGTGGTATTACTGACGGGCTATTACGCTTCTCTGTAGGACTAGAGCATGTTGACGATCTGATTGCTGATTTCGCTCAAGCATTAGATATTGCCGAAAAGGCTTAAAAAATAGCAAACAAAACAACCGTGTCTCTATCAACTAGAAACGCGGTTGTTTTATTTGCCCCACTCAATAAAGCACTTTTCTTTTGCCATAGCAACTGCTTCTGCTTGGGATTCCACATTCAAGCGTGCAAAAATTTCACAAATTCTCAGCCTATTATATAGAACAGTTGAATCATTAATGACTTCCATTTTATTATTGTTTGTTATTTTTCCACTCTGTAATGTGATTGGTAAAAAATATAGCTTTTATTCATGGCTGCCTTTGCTGTAAACTGAATCCTTTTTCATGTTAAGTTTAGGAGACAATGGCTATGGAATTTTTTATTAATTAGTTGCGGTTTACTTTTTCAAACTTTAGCTGTCCGTAAATTTCCCAACAATCATTTCTGAATAATAAAGCTGAAGACTAATAAACATAGTCTCTCGCTGATTTTCAGCTTTCCCCAAATGACTCAATAATAATGGACATACACTTAATGATTAACATGGGCCATTAGTCTATACAGATAATCTCCATGCCCTTTTGCTAGTGTCACTTCCTGTTCATCTGTTATCCAATAAAAGGAGAATATAAAACCTGTTTCGTTTAAGCCTGTAGTATGATGCTGCCATGTATCTCGTTTTTCATTTGTCGTTAGATGATAAAAATAGCGTTTTTGTAAAGCGCCTGAATAATGATTAAAATAATCTTCAGCAATTAATCCCTTAACTGTTAAATGCGATAAGCCTGTCTCCTCAAACATCTCTCGAGATACAGCCTCTAGCGGTGCTTCCCCTTCCTCTACTGTGCCTTTTGGAATTTGGATACCTGCTCCTTCTGTATTTTGCTCAAATACTAGCACCTGTAACTGCCCCTCATGCTCTCTCGTAATATAGCCAAATGCTTTTTCAACAACTTGCATGAAGTCATCTCCTTTCACATGATTTAATGTTACAATAAATATAAAAATTGGAATTGTAGGTAGAAAGTGTTGACATTAATTATACGGCAGATGCAAGAGAATGACATCTTTTTCGTGCAAGAAATTGCCAAGAGAAGCTAACATCAAACATACGAAAGCATCACCCCACGCGACAACTAGGATCGTTTTTTACAGATTACTTATAGTAGAGAGCGCTTAAAAGAACGTCTAGAAAGCAATTTTTTTAGTTACTATACTAGAGGAATCAATAGAAGGCTTTCCTAATTTTTTAAAATGTAAAAAATGATGAAGCTGAGCTTTTGGCAATCTATATTCTTCCTGAAACACAGGGCAAAGGTATTGGCTCAGCGCTATTACAGCAAGGTATCCAAATGTTTTCAGAAATCAAGTCACTTATCGTTTATGTAGAGAAGGAAAATACAACAGGTATGAGCTTTTATCACGCAAGAGGCTTTGTTAGAATAGCAGAGTATGATGATCTATTCGATGGGCATATATTACAACGATTAAACTCAGTTTAAAACTATAACGGAGCTAAAACTACTCCGTTACAATTTGTGACTAGGCAAGATTGATTTGCTTAGATTCAAGGATAAGTGCTGTTAATCCTGTGTCGCTTCCAGATTCATGTGCTTGTCCTGTTTGCCAAAGCACACCCTGACCAGCCTTTAAAAATATCTTCTCCCTATTTGCTCCACAAACCCATCCTTCACCTTGAATGACTATAAATAACTGTGGAACAGGGGCCTCATGCATGCCAACAACACCACCTGGCTCTATATACATAAAGCCAATACTTGTTGGTTCTACCGTTCTCATTATCCTCTTATAGAAAGCGTCTACTGAATCATAATTTATAATTTGATTGGCAAACTCTTGTGTGAAATTAAAAATTTTCATGTGATTTACATATTCCTTCCTTAAACCTTCTTTTTCCTCAATAGCATTGTAAAACAACCCATACCTTCTCATTTTGTTTATTTTTACAATCTTCCTCACGAATCTAGAAAAATAATCTATCGCTATCCCCCAACATAAACCCGAGCTCATCCTCAGAATAAATCTGAAGCAATAATTGATAATCTAGTCGCTCCAGGACTCTAATTCCTGTCTGCGTGGATCATCGTAACCTGTTGAGTCACACAATCTAAGCGTTTTGTTATAAGTTGACATTCCAAATACATATCGCCTTGAAAGGTATCTAGATAACCGTCTATGCGGTGAGTAACCATATCACCTTTCTCTTCCACTGTTATAGCTATCAACCTCCTTTTTACTTAAAATTTCTTTTAAATTGGTTGAGTAAGGAGATTGCCATAATGGAAGTATCCACTCGATTTTAAATTGTTGGCTATGCTAATTCTTCCTGTGCAAATGCTAACAGCGTCTTATCTTCTTTCTTGAAATAAAAAGCAAATGCATCATAGCCATTTCTTTTTATTGTGTTCCAGTCTGCTGTCTCTCCGCTGATCAGTTGTACATAACCTTGGTCATCTACCTCATAGTCGTCCACTTCTTCATCGTAATCAATATTATAATAAAATGATAATACAATTTCCGTTGCGGGCATGTTATATTTTTGAAGTGGACGATTACCACGTTGCTCTATTGTATATTCATCACAAAACAACGCATTATAGCCATGCATGGTCCCATCAAACAGTAAAATTTCCTCTGCTGTTAATGGGTCATTTGCGACGATTTTAGCGGTTGAGCCTGTAATGAAAGGCATTTCCTCCCCCTCAATCAACAACAAATCACCATAATACCAAATTTCAAATTGTTGATTGCCAGCGCTAGAACAAAGCTGTAATTGTGATTCAACCTCGTCCAGTTGTTGATCATTTTCTGCAAATTGCTGTAAATAAGTTGGAATTGGAATAATCATCGCTGTCTCTCCTTTATAAATTATCTTAAACAACATCATCATAAAAAGAAATATTCACCTTTATCAAAAGAGGAAATGGAGATGTTAAAGTGATAATGGAAACGTGCAGTAAACAGAAAGTGACCTATTTTCATTTTAGGTCACCCTTTTTTTATAAAAATTTATAGCTAGAATTTGATTAGCCAATTTAATGAAATCAAACCATCTTATACATTAAAACATCATCAATATATTGCTTATCATTTAACTTAATTTCATTGATTTTCCTTCCTCCACAAATCCCATCTTTTTATAGAGCGCAATGGCACTTTCATTTGTTGAAAATACACCAAAACTAATTTTTTCAATATGTGGATTGAGCTCTGCCCACTTTAATAGCTGCTCAAGCAAACGTTTTCCAATTCCCAGACCACGATATTCATTTAATATCAACATACTGAAGGAACCTGTATGAGCTAATCTTTTTCGATTGGGTGTTTGAAACACAAGCCAGCCAACCGTTTTTTCTTGATATTGTGCAATTAAGATTATTTCCTGTTCATTTGCTAATTTTGCTTGTATCCATTTTTTTGTTCACCAATCGTTTGCTGGAATTCCTCTAACGTAGTGATTAAATAATCTTCTTCTGCTAAAACCTCACTCTGAATTGCCAGTATATTTTCAGCATCCTCTTCAGTGGCAACTCTAATTTTAATTTGTTCTTTCATTCAAATCTCTCCCTTTAAAAATATCAGCACAAAAAGTCTCCTTATATGGACATAAAGGAGACTAATGAATTTAATGATTTCTAGTCAGATATCTTTGGAAATTTTTTAAATCCTTTACTAAAAACTCATTGGATAACCAAGCATTTGTTGTCTTGATATCCTCCATAAAATTGGAAAGAGAGGTTTTATCTAATTGACTAAAATGCTTTGAAACCTCAGTATTTTTAATGGTTTCTTGCCAATTACCATAGTCTTTTATTTTATCTTGCACGAGATTTGGTTGATTTGTATAAATCGATTTAACCAATTGATTATATTCCTTGAATGCTTCCACAAGCGCATCTTTATCCTGTTTTTCAGTAGCAGCTACTATTTTATCTTTAAAGCTCTGCCATTTTTCAGGAAAGGCCTCTTTCACTAAATCATCTATATGAATGTAATCATCCGGTGCATGTACTAACGGGTCCTTCTCAATAGCATATGAAACAGTACCATTGTCATTTTTCTTGCCATTGACCGCAAATTTTGCAATCGTTGTCATAGCCTCCATAAAATCTTTTGCCTGTTTCCCCTCTAAGTAGTTGTCTGCAATAAATTGTGCTTTTTCTACACCAAGCGATATCATGGCTTGGCGCTGTTCTTCTGTCATATTGCCAACATTGTGTACTAAGAGATTTTGAGATATTGTTGAGTATGCAGCATCGAGCACTTGCTGACTTGCACCTTTTAAGCTATTGACAAGTTTCTCATTTGTTTGAATATGCGGGATGATGATGGCAAGAACATTATGTTCAATTTCCTCATCAAGTCGTGCCTGCTGTTCCGCACGAATAGCAAGCTGCTCCTCACTTTCGACGAAGTTTAATTTACCCCCATCCTTTTAAACATAGAGGCTATTTTTTGTGCTATCTCCTCTGGTGCATCTTGCAGTTGAATTTGAGAATCGAATAAACTACGTGCTTCTTTTCCAATTATGACAGTATCCTGATCCTTTTTTAAGGCTTGAGAATTTCCATCTCCCTTAGACGAAGTATTAATAGTTTGAAGAAAATTTACTGTATTTGTATAAGATGCTATTTTCATTATAATCCCCTCTCTTTTTAAATTAGTCAGCGTTTATATCGGATTAATTGCAAAATACTTGAAAATAAAATAATAACTTGTAAAACAAAAAAGCCCAGAATAAATTCTGGACATAGTGTTGAAAAACTAAATAGTCAAGGGACTCTTTGTGAATATTTAGTCAAAATGAAGGTGATTTCCGTTCCAGGCTACTCGCTTTGTCGCTGATGCTTCGCTTTCGCGCAGAGCAAGGCTTCCTGTGGGCGAGCGACGAGCCGCTTCCTGCGCTGGAGGAACGAAGGCTAAGTGCGTCTCGTCCTGTGACTACGCCTTCGTGACCAACATCGTGTTGGCCTCAGTTTCTCGTCTGTCTCGCTATCCCACGGGAGTCGAGTAGCCTAGCACTCCAATCAGCAATAGTGTAGAACTTTAAATATTTTCTTCCCTCAAAAGAAAAGTAAAGTATAAGCATGTTACTCACCATCATTAAATGGATAAAATAGTTGGTACAATTCTACAGCTGTTAACCTACATTTTATGCATAAAACTACTTTGTCACTTTACATAAAGCCACTTATTGCTGTCGCTCTGCTTTAGCATATATTGAGTCCTGGTTATTTGAATGAGCTTGAACAAAATTAAATCCTTTAAATGATACTGTTCGTAGCATTCCTGAGTGAGTCTTCTCTAGATATTGGACTTTAAATGTGTTTTCTTCAATATTTAACCCAATTTACTACTACAAAAAAGATTTACCTCGATATATCTTAG
The DNA here is from genome assembly GCA_002973635.1 of Lysinibacillus sp. B2A1. Classification (GTDB taxonomy): domain Bacteria; phylum Bacillota; class Bacilli; order Bacillales_A; family Planococcaceae; genus Lysinibacillus. The sequence continues at coordinate 3,064,955 of CP027224.1, read as the reverse complement.
TCATTAAACTAGTAATAAGAAATCTAACAAGAAGTCGAAGTCCCCTTTATAATAAAATATCCCTCAATCTTTATCTAACAACAACTTCAAAAACTCCATTTTGAAAAAAGTTTGATCAAAATGGAGTTACTCTTTTTAGGTAAGAATGAGATTTTTATAAAAAAGTTTGATTATTTTCCACCTATGTTATTCAAGAATAGCGCCCTTTAATTGAATAATTCCTCTTAATAATAAATCCTTTTGATTAAATGATGCTAAGAACATAATTATGAAATGCATGTAGTAAGATGACAGTCCATAAGGAACCCGTCTTTTTAAAAACAAATCCAAATAGTAAGCCAATAAGAAAAACGTAAATATGAGAACCAAATTGAAAAATGATATCATTGTATATCCAAATTGGATAATGTATGACTAAAAATAATAAAGCCGTCATTATATTCGCTTTCCAAAAAGCTAATTTTTTATTGAACTCTTGTAAAATTAATCCTCTAAATACAATCTCTTCAGCAAGCCCTGCCATTAGAACAGTATTTAGATAGTCATCAAAAGACAATGAAAAATGAAAAGAAACACCATTAAAGATGAATGCTTCTAAAATTAAACCGGCTCCTAACAGTAACGAAAGTAGAATTCCCCAAAACACACCTTCCTTCACATTAACATTCATTTTTAGATGGCTGATTGGATCTGAATGTAAATGAATTTTTATATAAAACCACACTGGAACAATCCAAATGAGACTCTTAACCAATGCCTCTAATAGAGGGGATATTATTTCACCCAATGAATATATGTATTCGATTAACCATAATTCTTTAATGGTCCAAGCTAAGTAAAAAAAGACTAGAAAGCCTATAATTATATTGACATCATTATTTTTTTCTTTTAATGCGGCACTCAAGTATGCCCACCTCTTTCACGTTTTATCTTTAATACGATTGAAGTTAAAGTAGGTTCTGATGTTTTTCGTGTAAACTTATCCATGCGATTGATCTAAATATAGTTACAGAAAATTCAGTTTCATCTACTACGTTAAACTATTTTAATGTGACGCTAGTAATTTGTTTCTGAAATAAATCTATGTTATTTCCTCCAATTAGAAAACGATAAATAAGATTACTTTTAATTATTGGCTTATCATCATCAATATTCAGGTAAGACTTTTCTATTAGAAAACAACAGTTGGGAGCGGGATTGATTTATGTAAATTTTTATACCAAGCCTTATTGACATAAATATTGCATATCACGATATATTACATGTGCATCCATTTGTTGTTTAAGCTTAAAATGTACACTCATCTTTCCATACTCAGGGCTGTGGTCCACTACAATCTCAACTGTTCTATAACCATTTGAAAGCCCTCTAGTAATCCATAAAAAAGTCTTTCAGGAATCTTTACATTAAAACAAAATACTTAATTATACTGAAGAATTTGCAACAAAATCTTCAGTATAATTGCACTTTATTTATAGAATCATGTCTATACCAAATTATCGAACATTACGATATGAAAACAACCAAGAAGAAATAATTAAAAATAATACTGCCCAAGAAAATTGAACCGCTAGCCCCGACCATTTATCCAATAAGGTATTTAAAGCTGGTATTGAAAAAAGATTCAATGTAGCAAGAGTAGGTAAAAATTTTGCCAACTGAGAAATTGTAAACAACATTTGGCTAAGTCCCAAAATAAGCGGGAACATAATAGCGATAGGTGCTATAAGCGATTTTGTCATAATAGATAAGGCAGAGGTAATCCAAGCTAATTGAATCCAACTAAGTATGCCAAGAGAAGTACTTCCAAGTAACCGTATCATTAAAGAACCTGTCCATTCCAGATCATGTTGAAAAAAAAGAACAAGTAAACTAAGTACACTTGAAACTATTCCTGTAAATACTATAATTATGGTAATATTCACAAATTTCGCACATAATAATTTTAATCTTGATGGTTGTGTAAGAAGCGTTGTTCTTAGAACAGAGTGCGAATATTCTTGTCCAAAATAACTTGCACTGGCAACAATAATTCCTAGTTGACCTAAATAGAGGGCTTGCAAGCAAAGAGAAAGTATCTCCTTCTCTCTCCCTATCTTTGGTGTATCGGATGTTAATAAGAAGAGTAAGGGAACGATAATAGCTCCGATTACACCTAAAATACACCAACCAAAAGAAAAAAATTTAGTTTTTTCACTACGCAACGAAGCGTACATCAATATTTCCCTCCTACATCATTACGAATAAAAGCATAATAAGAAGTGATTAAAGTTAATATCACCCATATCAACAGTACGATACCGCCTTTTAATGGATCATGTTCAAAAGGGTCTGTTGGTATTGCAATAAGAAGATTACCTGCTGCCACAGGAAGATACTCCCCCCATCCCCATTTTTGCGCTAAATAATTCCCAAGATTGTAAACTTGAGGAATTAAAAATACTAAAGGTACTATAGCATTTCTAAAGAGCATTCCAATTCCAAAAGAAAGTATTGTTAGTAAAATCCATTCCAACACTGAAAAGCCAATAAACTGCCAAGCTATTGTACTTAAATAAAATGGATGTAATCCTAGTTCCCCCAAACCAAAATGCGCAATAGAAATAGTAGTAAAAATTGTCAAAGATGATATAAATGTACTACATATTAAAAGTGCAAGTACTTTTCCACAGAAAACCTTACTACGACTACTTTGACATAGCAAAGTTGTACGTAATATATGATGTTTATATTCATTTGCCCCTAAAATTCCTCCAAAGACAACCATCGGTAATAACCCAAAAAGTACTACATCAAATCCCAAATAATCCAAAGGAGGTAAGGCTACCGCTAATTCTGGGTGAGTTTCTGGTGTCGCGTCTAAACCCATCTCAGCGAAGCTTTTTGCAGAGATAAGTGCAAGTAATGGTTGAATAACGACAACTAAAGCACAAATTACCCACCACACTCTACTTGAACAAATCTTTAGCAGTTCAAATCGTATGGTTCTAGAAAAAGTCTTCATCTTTTGCTTCACCTTCTTCTGTAAGAGAAAAGAACACATCTTCCAATGACTCTAGATTTTTCATAACATGCTGAAGTTCACCAGTTGCTATTACTTTTCCATGATTAATAATAACTACATCATCTGCCACAGCTTCCACTTCAGAAAGAAGATGTGATGACAACAAAATAGTCTTTCCCATGTCTGATTGCTGACGAATAAATTTTCTAAACCAGCGAATTCCTGTTGGATCAAGTCCATTGGTTGGTTCATCAAGAACAATATATTGAGGGTCTCCCAAAAGAGCTACTGCAAGTCCAAGACGTTGTCCTTCACCCAATGATAAAGTTCCCAGCCTAGCTTTGCTTTTTTCTGATAAACCAACTATTTTCAATACTTCGGACACACGACGGAAAGAAATGTTGTTACTTTGTGCTATGATTTTCAGATGGGTTTTTACCCTTCTAGAAGGAGTACCACCTATACCGTCAAATGCTGCTCCTACCACTTTCAATGGAGTATTAAATGTTACATAGTTACTTCCACCAAAAGTTGCCGTTCCTGTTGAACGATCAAGTCCTAACAAAATACGAAGTGTTGAGCTTTTTCCTGCACCATTTGGTCCAAGGAAGGCTGTGATTCTCCCTTGTTTCGCTTCAAATGACACATCTTTTAAAATATCTTTTTCTCCATGTCGCTTACATAATTGTGATATAACAATATTGTTTGTAGTATTCGTCAATATAAATATCTCCTTTGAAATTAGTATTGATTAACAGAATTTCAGTTTCTAAATTAAACAAATAGGAACTTAACATCGTTAATGGTTTCAGATAACTAAAATATTTGTTTTAATAATAATCTATTTTTAAGCTATTTTTCTTTTGTGTAACAAACTGCAAATTATATGTAATTGTTGACATTATTTCTATTCTAGTCTAATGATAGAGAATAGGATCTTTTCTAATAATACTGTCTAACTAAACTGATTATGGAAGATAGTTGTAGAATGGTAGAAGTGGTAAACTATAAAAATGACAAGCATTTTCAGAATGTCTCAGGTTACTGTCTAGGACAAATATAGTAAGAATTTAGGAGTGAAACGATGGTAATAAAAGTTGCTATTTGTGATGATGTTCCAGTTATTGCAAAAGCTATCGAAGATTTAATGTTAGAATATGACTCCTCGTTATTTGATATTGATATATTCTACAATCCATTTCGTTTAATTGAATTACTTAAAGAAAATACATATGATTTGTTTATTTTAGATTTTGAGTTTCCAAATCTATCGGGAATAGTGATTGCCGAAACCATTAGAACGAATAATTATAATTGTCCAATTATCTTTATTACAAATTTCAAAGAGTATATGGAAAAGGCTTTTAAGGTTAACACTTTTGATTACATTTTAAAACCAGTAACAAAAGACAAACTATATCCTACCTTGAATCGCGCTATTAAATATTTAGATTTAGATGATTCAAAATTTATGTTTACATTTAACAAAGTTTTTTACAGCCTTTCTTTTAGTGAAATTATTTACTTTGAAAAAAATAAAAGGAAAGTACTTATTCACACACCCTCTGATATATATGAAACGATTCTTCAGACAAAAGCCCTTTTATCCAAAGTTAATGATAATTTTATACAGGTTCACTCCTCGTATATTGTTAATGTTAGATATGTAAAACAAATTAGAAATAATACTATTATTGTTATTTTAAATGATAAACAAACTGTTGACATACCAATAAGTCGCAAATTTAAGGATAATGCGAGAAAACAAATTTTGATGAAGTTAAGAGACATAATATAATGAATGGAAAATATCGTTAAATTATTCAACTTTAACTATTTTCCATCTATTCTTATCAATATCATCTTCATTACATTATAGTTTTTTAAGGTTAGCAAAGAGACTCAAATCCAATTTGAGAGTATTTCTTTTGGAAAACTTATTTTCTATTTATGTTTTTAGTTATTGATTCGTTCTATATATATTACGATTAAAAATTTATGATTCAAATTTTCTCTTTGTGGCTGGGGGGAGAGGTATGGCTTTAATTTTAATGCTACAGGCTGTAGCTTTTTTGATAATTATCGTTCTTCAAATGTACAAATTAAAGGGTCCTATAAATATTTTTACCCTAATGATAACATTTTCTATACCAGTGATATCGCTATTTCTGGTAAGTACTGCCGTATTACCTGAAAATCAAATTATTAATCAACCTAATTTTCTTTTTATATTGATTGCTACTTGTATTATTTATATGAATTTATGCATACTATATCTTTATATAACCCTCGGAAAATATTATGAACAGCTTGAAAAAACTAAAACGCAAAAGAAGGTATTTGAATCAGAATTAAAATTTTTCAAACAACTAAAGGATTCACAATCTAAACTATATTCAATGAAGCATGACTTGAAAAATCAATACGTGGTTCTAATGGGGATGTTAAGTCAGGGAGATACTACTGGAGCTGAAAAATATCTTCAAAATTCGATACAGAAAATCGAACACATTGATTATTATTTTACAAATAACTATGTGCTAAATTATCTTCTGAATGAAAAAATATCTATTGCTGAAAGCAATGGAATAACTTTAAACGTTAAATCTTTCTTTCCTGAAAAGATTAAATTAGATACTGATATTTTTGCAGTTGTGCTAGGAAATTTAATAGATAATTCTATAAACGCAGTCTTACGTTTATCTAATTCTAAAGAAAAAGAGATTTCACTTATTATCAAACAATTTGATAATAACCTACTTATAGAAATTTCAAATGTATTTGATACTTCGGAGCTTCAAACTCGAAAGAATAGACGATTCGAGGGAATAGGAATTAAAAATGTGAAAAGAATTGTAGAAGAACATGGTGGAATTTATAATCAATGGATTCAAGATAATCAGTATATCGTAAGTATTCTTTTACTCGATGTATATGAAAAAGAAGATGAATGTAACAGCTAAAATAGAATTAACAGAAACTGCTTGAATCGAATGAACACTTTTCGCCAAAATTCGCCAAATCTTATAAACTAGAAATATTCTGTTTATAGGAGGCTGTATCAATGAAGGAGAAGTTAGTGTTATATATTGTGATTCACCCATTAAAAAAGCGAGGTTTAAGGATCGCACAAATTGCAAAACATTTAAATATTGCAAGTAATACAGTTTGAACTACTTCCCGTCAAGTAGATAGTGTAAATAAAAAGAACGGAATCAGAGTATACAAAGAATTACTGTGAAAAATATTCCTTTCTAGTTATAATAAACCGGAGTTTTATACTACCATCATTTCAATAAAAGTAAAGAGTTCCACTGTTTTTTTATTAAGATAAGCTTCTGATGTAGCTCATGAATAAAGATGAAAAATAAGCTACAAATGTTTTTTTATAGTTTTATAGATAATAAAAGAAACCCAGTCATTTTGAAAAAAAAATTAGTCAAAATGAGTGGATTTAATATTGATAGTTTTTATAAAAATGTTTGATTATTTTCTACCTGTGTATTGCGCCCGATTGTTGAAGATCATTTTTTTCTGTGTCCCAAACTTTGATGTATGCTTTATAAATCCTTGTTTCACTTTAACACTCCGTTACTTGAAGAAGACACTTTCAAAATATTCGCAATTTTCTTTAATCAATTTTTATTAGACCTGCCATTAAAATACCCATAATCACTAAATATAACAATAATAAGATACAAATTGTGTAAATAACATAAGCAACAGTTTTCCATATTCCTTTCGGGGCTTTTATTGCCAGGAATAAGCCTAAAAGAATTCCTAAAGTTTCTATCTTCCAATCGTTTGGTAGAAAAAACAATGTAGTAAGTACTATTATTGAAATTAAACCTAAATACTTTTTCATTTTTTCACAATAATTTTCCATTTCTAAGCGTAACGAAATTAATTGGTAGGAGTTCCAAACATTGAGGCATAACCTTCCTGAAGTACATATTAGTAATATTTCACAAAAATGTTATTCAATAAAATAGCCCTTTAGCAGAAGAAGGTACAATCCCTTTTCAAGAATAAAAGGCCCTGTAATTGAAGTATAGGAACAATAAAAAAATGCAGTTTTAAAGCGTCAATATACAAAGTTTTTATTCAGATAACACACTCTGCATAATCTTGAAAAGTACTATCGTAGCACTGTTTATATATTTGCTTAAAAAGATGTATAAACAATATTCAAAGTAAAATCCAATAAATGTTGGTTTAACAGCATTTCTTGGATTTCGCGCTCTCTCCAAACTTTGATTTGGAAACGTTATTTGTATTTGATTTGTATAAAACAAATAAATATAATCACTAAATTCTTTAAAAAGGATTTCTAATTCATATGGACATTATTGTGTGTTTGTCGATGTATATAATAGTTAATATATTATTGGTAGGTGTGAATGGATGAAGATGCAAGCGTTACAAGATAGGGTAATGAATATTTATCCGCAGGTGGCGAAGCAAGGATACGATGCGGATTTTGGTAATCTACTTGTTGCGACGCAGCAGGCAGCAGAGCAGCGTGATAATGGTCAGAATGAGGAAGTGCGCGAGTTATCGTTTAAAGAAATGATTGAACTCGAGCATAACGCGATTGTCGCTTTCAGGCAAGGCGATTTGATTGGTTATGAGCGTTATATGAAAGAGCTAAGTGGTCATCAAGGGTCGCTAGAGAGAGTGAATGCAGCGGCAGAGGCTCAGGCAGCAGAGGCGAATATGGATAATGGAATTTTCCCAAAGGATGCACCACAGTCGGTGAAAAGCTATGTGAGTGGGCTGTCGTTGAAGGAACACATAGTTATGTTTACGCAGGTGGCGGTACAGGAGATTATAGCGAATGCGTATCAGGATGGGAATGGGCATTGGCGTATTCGACACCGAGATGAGCCGGGTTATATTGATATTTTTGAGCAACCGGATTTTTCGTATACAAAGCTAGTGGAGAAAATGCTAGCACATATTGAATTGAATCGTAAGTATACAACGCAAGATAAGTATGAGGAGCAATTAGACGTCGTACTCGGCTTGAAGGAAGCTGCAAAGGGCTTTTAATTAGCGGTATGGAAATTTGATAGAGGTTGGGAAAAAACCTATTTCTAAACATAGGTGCTAGCATTTTACGAAAGTAAGATGTCGGCGCCTATGTTTTTTGAACTGAAGCTAGTTTTGTTGTAGCTAAAATAGTCTCCAAAGCGTCATTTGGTAAACATTTCTTATAAGCTTGTTATTCCACAATCTGGCCCTTTAATGGAAAAAGACGCATTCTTTATTAAAGAACTGTGCCCAATTGTGGAATAAACTACTGCATATGCCCTCGAAATGTACAGTAAATATTTGAATGACACAGTTAAAGATATCTAATTTTAGAAGGAGTATAATTTTAATAGCTCAAGTATTGATAAATTAGTAGCAGCTTCCATTTTAACAAAATATGGTGATTGCCACTTTTTAGTTGCTATTGCTTGTTTGCTGGTGGGAGTATCCCAACTAGGATAAACTCTAATAGCCATTTTCCCCTTTGTATTAGCAGTTTTAAGGATGTTTTGTTTTAAAAGAACTTCTTTTTGAAAAACAAATTGGCCAAAATCACCAGTATTATTAAAAGTGTTTATTACTAGTAAATCAGTGGCATTATCGTATGAGAATGCTTGATTTTTATTAGCTTCATCCTTTTCCCAAAAGGAAACAAATTGTCCTACCTTGTTAGGTGTTATTTTTGCGACTCTAAATCTAACAGATTTAGAATTTAACTGAAATACCCCAGCCCCGTAATCTGAATTTTGGGATTCCTCTTGGATGTTTTTTATAGTTAAATGATTCGGTTCATAAAGTAATTCATTTACAAATGTCAACGTTTTATTAAATTCATTCATAGTTTTACTCCTTATCTTATACTACGGATACCAATATATCATCTTCGGACTTGTTACCATAATTGCTTTTTAAAAACTTTGGCTTTATTTTATTAGACTCTTCATTTTAATTTAATGCGCAGTTTGTTTCAAGTAAGTAAGAAATACCACATAACTAAAGAAGACACAATTCCATGTACAAGAATTGTGCCCAATTATAGAATAACAACTTACAATGTTTTCGAATTGTTCATTAGTACTCCATTAGTTGTTAATGCCACTCAAACATAATAAAAAACTAAAAAGAGCCATCACAATAATTATCAAAGATCCTATTATAAGAAACATTCCCCAACCATCTTTTCCTTTCATTTTATATTCTTCAATTCCCATAATTGCAAAGAGAATTCCAAGCAATAAAGATGATATTGGACCATATGAAAAATCCTTTGTCATTAATCCGTACATTGAAATCGCTACTACAATTAAAGCAAGCATTACTATAATAATTTTCAACTTAGTTCTCCCTCAATTGAAGACAGACTTTAGTTTTAGTTCATTATTTCATAACTTTTTATATTTTAACATTAATCCCCAATTATGAAATGTATTATTATGTCACAATCTGTCCCTTTCCATGAATAAAGGGCTTTCTTATTACAGAAAAGCGCTCGACTGCAGAATAGTGGAAAATGCGAAAGAGCTGCAAAATGTCATTTCTAAATTTTTTCTAATGCACCCCATCCTTGATTATAGTAACATCTTTTTTAGTCTCGCTAAAATTCCTTTAAGAAATAAAGCATTTTTTTCAATTCCACGGCGTTTACACCACCTGATACTATTAAAAGCATCTGTAAATCGATAAAAAGGCAATACAATTACCTGTTAAAGGATAGCTAAAATTGCTTTTACTCGTTATTTATTTTGGCGCAATTATTTCTTTACCACCCATGTATGGTCTTAAAACTTCAGGAATTACTACGCTTCCATCAGCTTGTTGATAGTTTTCTAGGATAGCGGCAACTGTACGACCAATGGCAAGACCTGAACCGTTTAATGTATGAACAAATTCTGGTTTTGCATTTTGCTCACGACGGAAGCGGATATTCGCTCGTCGTGCTTGGAAATCCTCAAAGTTAGAGCAAGAAGAAATTTCACGGTACATGTTTTGTGCAGGAATCCAAACTTCTAAATCATATTTCTTCGCTGCAGTAAAACCTAAATCGGCTGTACACATTTTTAGCTTACGATATGGTAAGCCTAGTAATTGCAATACTTTTTCCGCATGATTTGTTAATAGCTCTAATTGTTCGTATGATTCCTCTGGTTTTACAAAGCGAACTAGTTCTACTTTGTTGAACTGATGTTGACGGATTAAACCACGTGTATCACGACCCGCAGAGCCTGCTTCTGAACGGAAGCACGCACTATAGGAAGCAAAGCCATGTGGTAAAGCCTCAGCCAGTAAAATTTCATCACGATAGAAGTTTGTTACAGGTACTTCTGCCGTTGGAATCATGAAATAATCTGTTTCCTCTAATTTAAATACATCTTCTTCAAATTTAGGAAGATTTCCAGTACCCGTCAAGCTATTACGATTCACAATGACAGGTGGTAGCATTTCCTCATAACCATGCTCCTCTGCATGTAAATCCATCATAAATGTCATTAATGCACGTTCTAAACGAGCTCCAAGCCCGCGGTAGAATAAGAAACGGCTACCTGTTACTTTTGTACCTCGTTCAAAGTCAACAATCTTCAAATCTGTAGCAAGATCCCAGTGTGCTTTAATGTCAAAATCAAATGTTGGCATTTCACCCCAAGTATATTCTTCTACATTGTCGTCTTCTGTTGTCCCTACTGGTACAGATTCGTGTGGAATGTTTGGCAAACGCATCATCATATCTTTAAAGCACTCTTCAACATCATTTAGTTGAACATCTAGCCCTTTAATTTCATCGCCTACTTGACGCATACGAGCAATAACTTCATCTGCATTTTCCTTGTTGCGTTTCATAATTGAAATTTGTTCAGATACATTATTTCGTTCTGCTTTTAATTCTTCTGTTTTAGCAATTAACTCACGACGCTTTGCATCTAAATCCTCAAAGTCATCTAAGTTGCCTAAATCTTCATTACGTGTTAATAGCAATTCTTTAATTTCCGCGAAATTATCGCGTACGCGTTTAATATCTAACATAGTAATACCTCCAGTAGTTAGTTTAATGACATTGTTGTAATTGCGTTGCAAGCTAAACTCGAATAGCTCCGCTTTGAATCAAAATAAACACAAAAAAGCCCCCATCCCTAAAAAGGGACGAGAGCTACCCGCGTTGCCACCCTAATTGATTAGGCATATACCTAATCCACTTATTTCATAACGGCATTTCAGCCGGCTACAGCCACTTACATTACTTCGACTGTGCAACTCCAGGACGGATTCACAAGTGCTTCTATCAGCTTCCACCAACCGCTGACTCTCTAAAAAAAACGTGCTTGCTACTACTTCCCATCATCGTGTTCAGTTATTTACATTTTAACCATACTGTACTATATGAAAACAGATCTCGCAAGTCAGACCATAGGATACAAAATATTCTAGAATTCTTGAATCACGGTTAATTCTGGATGAAATGCACAACCCAATAAATGACTATTTCGCGTTAAGATAATTTTCCCCTCATATTCAACATTTTTACCGACTGCTTTAATATGAGAAGCCCGAACGATCTACAAAATCCAATTAATTAATAGTCCTTAAATTTCTTTGTTATCACGTAATTCAATGATTGTTCCTTCAGGTGCTTCAATCTTACACAAATAACCATTCTCTACACGATAAATGACCTCACCATTTTTTAAAATAAAACAGTCCTTCAATTCTGTTAATCGTTCAACCTCTTGTTGAAGATTCTCTACCCATAAATAGAAATGAACAAGCCCTTCACTATTTGAATTGGCAGGTTTATTTATGTATACGTTATAAATCTTTGTTGCACTCAATCCCCTGTTAAAAAATTAACTTTGTTAAAGTCTTTCTAATTAGTTCAATGGAACATCAGATCTACTGACAAAAACATCCCCTTTAAAAATCCGTCCATCAGATGTTGTGACCACTATTGCATGGTCACCAGAAGAAGCAGCTGATTGGACCCATGTAGTAGAACCATTAGCCACTAAATTATAAGTTTGCGTGTGACTACTCTGTTGAATTTGCACGGTTACTTTTGTCCCTGTATTGTTTGTAACATGAAATTTATAGTCCTTCGAATCTGATGGTTGCGCCCAAGACATTTTATAGATACCATTTCCTTTAAAAATATCTGTATCAGAAATAATTAAATGGTTTCCTGTTCCTTGAATATCTTCAACAACATCACTGATTAAGGCATCTAATTCAATAGTACTTTCATCAACATTCTCTATCACCTGGATTTCATAGGAAATATCTTTGTTTGGTAGTTCGGCGCTCTTGGAAGCTAATACATCTTCTAGCTCCTTTTTCATGTTTTCGCTAGATTGTTCACTGGACTTAGGAATTGATATTTTTAGTATCGGTGTAGGTTCCATTGAAGGCTGGTAAAGGTCAACATCGTGATAATTTTTTTCTTGTAAATAATCAGATACAATACCTGAAACCTCCATCATAAAACTCTCTGTCTCAACTTCGTGTAAACTTCTTTTAGTAATTTCAATGTTGTATTGGTTCAAATCTGTTTTATTTACATTTTCCTCTAAATACTTTATCAATTGTAATTCACTTTTAGTTTCATCCATTTCAATTAAAATTGTTGAATCTGGGGTTACTTGAAAACTAAATAAACCAAATTCATCCCACGTATTATCAAGCACAGATGCAATACGGTTCCATTGTTTCTCAACATTATTAATAGAGAAACTATCATTTTTGTCAATGTTTATATTAATTACTAAGACGACTACAACAATTATTATGAAAACAGAAATAAAATTTCTCACTACATTTCCTCCCTTCCGAATCTATTTCACCAAATTAATCCATATTTTATTGAACTATTCGGATTATGTTAGTTGAATGTAAAACGTCCTCAAAGCATGGTTTGGGGACATACTGATCATTAGCAACCAAAATAACCCCTAATTCAATGAATGGGGGGCTATTCCTTAACTTCACTTGGGAACGTTATTTTGATTTAATTTGTATAATTAATTCATTTCTTCAGTTAAAAATCTCTCTCCAAAAGTTGTCAGTCTGACTTTAGTTAGATCAACAGAGTGAACTCTTTCATCGTTATATGTATCATCATCGCCAAACCAATAAATTGTAACATCGGCAATATACGTTCTATCATGCATATATTCAATAAGATCTGCCCACATGTCTAAATTAAAATTGTAATCTGTATGAACAGGTATATTTCCATTTTTGATTTCATTTAAGATATTAAGTATTATTTCTTTGTTTTCCAATTAACAACACCACCTTCCGAAATACTTTATGAATTCCAGTCTATAGTATATATAACCTTCCCAAAACAGTGTTTGGTAACGATTTTTGCTTAATGATTGTTAATCAGTATAAACTCTTATCGCTTTCTGCTCAAAGTAAAATTAGTTTTTGATTTTCATATCCCACAATGATATATATAATAATTGCCCTCAGACAGTTGTTTGGATATAGAACTGAATTTTTCAAATTTCGCTATCGCATAGTCTCTATCGAAACGCACTAATTCATCCTCGGAGTAATTATGGTAATAAATCATTTTTAGGATTTCTTTTGGACCATTTTTTAATAAATCACTCCAAGCAGTAAAAATAGAAATAAGGGAAATAGCCGAATGCTCATCAAATAGGGTGACGCCAATGTTATTAAAGCCTATGTGTTTAGGCATTCCAGGCAAGCAAGGGTTCCTGCATGGAATCCATGTAAGGGAATCATAGATATAGTCAACTATGTTATCTTCAAGTCCAATGTAATCAACAATTAAATCTTTGTAATTCTCTTTATCTCTCCAAAAATATTCGAAAAAATCTTCATCTTGTGTTTTGGTCTTTTTTATTAAATAAAAATCATGCATAAATACCCTCCATACGAATTAAAACCATTTAATGTAATTAATAACCATCTTATCATATAATGTTCATTCATTTGTTTTAAATATTTATCTTCGCTTTAATAAAGTATTCTGCTTCGTTATTTGAATTAAATAAAGCCCCAAACCATCGTTTGGTAACAAAATCTTAAAAATTTGTTATTCAATAATATGGCCCTTTCCATGAATAAAGACACTTTCCTTATTACGGAAAAGCGCCCGTTAGTCATCCATGAAGCGCAAAAATCAGCACTTCACCACAGAAAATGAAAGATGATTATGTTCTTTCATGGGAGTTTAAGTGCATTTATTCATAAACTTAAATGCTTTACTTAGCAGATTAGTTCAATTATTAAAGGAATGCTACCCCGTTAGCTGCAATAGAAAAAGCAATCTCTCATAATGAAAAATCGCTCGTATCTATTTTTTACTTTTTCACCGAGAATGCTGATTAGTCAAAATATTTTTTCAACATACATTCACCTTGATAAAGTGTCGTTTAGTCGTCCATTATTGCAATTCTCTACAAAATATAAGAAAAAACAAAAAAATTTATTATTTAGTGAAACCTTTTCATCTAAAATGTTACTCTAACAATAATAGGAGGTATTTAAATGGAACAATTAGTAAGAGCAGCTATCGACGGTCAGCAAGCTGCATTTGAGCAGCTAGTAGAAGCTGAAAAGTCTAAGCTTCTCGCAAAAGCTTACTCCTATGTTGGTAACAGAGAAGACGCATCAGATATTGTACAAGAAACATTGCTGCAAGCTTTCAAATCAATGCATCAATTAAAAGAAGCAAAATATTTCTCTACATGGCTCTTTAAGATATTAATACGACAATGTTTTGCTTTTCTACGACAAAAAAAGCGTACACTAGTAGTGGAAACCGAGCTTATACAGCAACAGCTAATTGAACAAGAACAATCAATGAACTACGAATTTGTCCATGAGGCATTGTCTTTACTTCGAAAAGATTATCAAACCGTATTTATATTATTTTATTTTTATGATTTTAAAGTACAAGAAATCGCCTATCTCCTAGATAAGCCAATCAATACGATCAAAATGTATTTACATCGTGGTCGTATCCAATTAAAAAAGCAACTAGAACAACGCATGAACAAGCCAATTAAACAGAAAGAAGTGATACATATGCTAAAGGAACAACTAGCGAAATTAGCGTTAAACTTTGTGTCAATTCCTGATAACTATCAATTACTAGTAGAGGATTATTCAAACGAACAAGCTACATTTATGTGGTCGACAGACGATTTAGAAGAAGGAATTGAAGTGTCGCTTGATCCGAACGGAAAATTATTAGATTTAACTAGGCCTCCTTCGACAACAGGTACACTTGTCACAACGCAGCAGCAGCAAGCCATTGCAGAACAATTTTTAACAGAGCAATACACTGAAGCATTAGATTATTTAACTGTGTCTACTATCATTGAAAAAGAGGATGAAACAAAATTTTTATATGAACAATTTGTGGGAGGCTATCCTCTTGCAAGCCACTACACAAAAATAATCGTTTCCAAGTACGGAGAAATCATTGATTTTAAGTACAATGGCTATACGAAAGCTCCACCAAAGTTCCCAACGCAGCTTGCTAGCAACGACAGGATTTTACAACAAGCATTTACAGCCCCATGGACTTTATCGATGAAGTATTTAGTTAGTGACAATTATTCTGTTGCACAGTCTGGCCTGTACCCGATTTACGAGAGTCCAATTGTATACCAGTCATTTAATGCAATTGATGGAAAAGCATTATTTGAAGAGGAAGTTGAGGAAGATGTAACTTCCTTCACCAAATTTCCATACGTACAACCACTCGAAAAGCAGAAGACACTTGAAAATATTATAGGTGTAACAGATTGTATGGAAAAGCTACGGGAAGTCGAAATGGATGAAAATACACTCGGCATTGTATGGCGAAAAAAAGATTGGAAAGCTCCGAAAGATAAATCGATGGAAAATTTCCTGCTTGAACGTATGGAGGATACGGTGAAGGCGAAGGTTGATAAGCATTCAAGGAAATTAAAGGAGTTCATATGGTTTAAAGAGCGTACAGGTGAACTGGATCTTTCGTTCGAAGCTTGTCGCGATATTGCTTGTACATTTATTGCGACATATTTTAAAGAGTATGTTCCTTATTTACAATTGCAAATCAAGAAACCATCCTTTAATGAGGTGAACCGTGCATTTTTCACTTTTCCGCTGCACGTAGCTAATGCCTTACAAATAGAGGGGGAACATTTTTACGTTGGCGTAAACAAAACGACGGGATTCATCGATACATTAGGGTCTCCTCGTATTGACCTAGAACTTCTTTACTCCTATGATTCTGCAACTATTCAACCTATAGAGAACGTAATACCTGCCTTAAAAGAGGCCGATGCCTTTTTACAATGGTCAAGACAGTATGATGAAAATAAAAACGATGAAGTATTACAATATCGATTGGGACAATCGGAAACAAAACAACGGATTGTTGGTATAGATGCAACAACAGGACAACTTATCGTCAGTAAACTTTAAATAAAGCAGAGTAAAATAGCCCCGAGAATATAAAACTTTTAAAAGCCTACAAATGAAACAAAGAGACCCATACCAAGTTATCTTTTCATACCAAATTTAATCTAATTTATATTGAGCTTAATGTTATCAAACTAAAAACTCTCCTATTCATTATATAGATAAAACCACCTAAAACTTTATTACATCAATGTTCTAGGTGGTTCTTCTCATAAACCGCACTTGCTTATGATACGGCTCATCGAAACTAATATTAAACTGTATTAATTCTTATTCTTCGTCCATCTATCTCTGTTGTTAAATGATATAACAAACTCCTTATTGAACTAACCTACTCCGTTTGTTTAATACCATTCATCTCAAATATTCTCATTTTCAGGGATGTTGATCTTCAATAATCTGGCCCTTTAATGAAAAAAGCGCTTTCCTTACTCCAGGAAAGCGCCTGATTGTTGAATAAGTCTATAAACTAAGCTGTGCCGTTAGTTCAATAACTTTTATGCTTTTAAACAACAAGAAAAAACGAATTCTAAAAGCAAAATCCGTTCTTCGTAAATTCTTATACTAACTCTAAAACAATGTTTGGAGTACACATTGGCGCTGATGTGTTTAATTATATTAGCTAAGCTCCTATTTAGTTGAAGCAGAAGGTGTTATGACGTAATCAAAAGCGTTCCATCGTTAGATCAGTATTTACTGAAACCGCAGCTTTATTACCTTTAGCAGCTGAAATCATTAAAGAGGATGGTTTAGATTTTTCTGTTTCCCCTGCGATATATATGTTTTTTTGGGTTGTTCTACCAACACCATCTGTTATAACTTTTCCATTTTCATGAATTTCACAGCCAAGCTTCTCAGCAAACTGATTTGGGCGATAATAAGATGGGGCAACAAATCCACTCGATCTTATAATTGTTGCTCCTGTTTCAAACTCTATTTTTTGTAAGTAACCGTCATTACCTATTAAGTCTTTTATCTTTTCGGATATAATTTTGATATTGTGTTTTTGTAACTCTATTTTACCTTCTTTAGATAATTGAACTCCATTCGTTAAGACAACCAAATCCTGCGACCAATTATAAATCAACTTAGTCAAATGCAGTACATGCTCTTCTTTTTCTGCAATAACCACTAATGGCTTATCTTTTTGCTCCCAGCCATCACAATACGGACAACTAAATAGACTTTTCCCATAAAACTTTCTTATACTTGGTATAGTAAATATTTCTTGAATACCGGTGGCGAGTATTATTCTTTCTGAAACAAATTCCTCACTAGTAGATGTTTTGACAGTAAATCGTTCATTACCTATATCCTTTATGATTTCAGTAACTGTTGCAGTAAAATATGATACGGACGGGTAATTCTCCAACTCTTTTAACGCTATTTCTTTAAACGCTTGTGGTTTTATCCCATCTCGAGTAATAAATCCATGTGACGCTTGTGTCACTCTATTCCTATTCGTTCTATTGTCAAATAATGCAATGTTTCTCCTAGCCCTTCCCAAAGTTAAGCTAGCACTTAGCCCAGAAGGACCTCCACCTATAATGATACAATCAAGGACATTCATTTTTTACCTCCGTATTGATTTTGTTTTATTTTGAATTGTTATTTGCAAAAGAGAACTACATTATTTCCCCCATCATGGATTTCCATTCTTTACAAACTAATATTAAATATGAAAAGAAGTGACGGTGTGTTTAGCAACATCAGGAGCCATTGCTTTTATATTTATTCCTCAATCTGAGCATCAATAGTATAGTGTGCAGGAACTATTTTTTTCATGAAAACGAATAACATTAAAATTGTTTAATTCTTCACCATAATTTTTCCCTAATTTTTCATTCTCATCTTTATTCTTTCTAAACCCTATTATTCACCTTTATTCTTTCTAAACCCTATTATTCACCAATAATCCTCCAAAAATTTGGTCCATAATCAGTATTCTCAATAAAAACATTTAAATCCAAGTAAGGTAAGGTTTCTCCAACTGTTAACTTACATATTTTGTTGTATATAGGAGAGCCAAAGGAGAACTCTAATTGTTTGGCATCTAAATCAAACAATATAGAATGAACGGTTCCAAAATTTTGTTTATAATTGTGTACAGTTAATCCCTCAGGATACTCTTTTAATGTTAAACTTCGTAGATGGTTCTTCGAAATAAAATCATTGCTTTTTAAGTTGTTTTCCATTAAGTCATAACGTACTCTGGACTGTTCCAACATTCCATTCTCTTTTCTTGAAATATTGGGAAATAGCGCATGGTTAGTTGCAATAATGAATTCTGATTTGTTATTGACTCTTTCTACAGCTCTTTTCCCATCATAGGTTTCTATTAAAGCTGCGTTACCATTTGCATCTGCCAGAAGCAAATTCATATTTGTTCCAATAGGCATATCCTCTAAATAAGAAATTCCTTCCTCAACGTCTTTACAATTTTCAAGTAAAGCTCTGACTATTACCATAAACTGTAGTCCTTTTATGCTAGGCTTTTTCATTCCCAGATGTTTTCCAACTGGCATACCGCAAGAGGCAAAAGCTACACAGAATCCCTTTTCATTTAAGCCTTCACTTCGACCAAAATAAGAAACGGAGAATCCGGTATGACTGTATTTACCCTTTACTTTTGTTGTACAGAGTCTCATATCAGATATTGCTGGTGACAAGTCGTAGTTTCTAAGGACATAGGTTTTACTATTATTTGTTTTAGACGGTAAAATAGCACCCAAACTACATCCACCTGGTTGTAACAAAGTTTCATCAAAAAAGTTTAGATAACTCGGATTTACATTTAATGAATCTGCAAATCCTTGTAGCTCTTCGTTTAAACCAGGACAGTATTGGTCAATTAGTTTTTTCGTATCCTTAAACTTTGTTTCACCTATTGATTCAGATGATAAAATTACATTCATTGCATTAGGAATCTTTTTTATTTCCTCTCCTTGCCTTTTACCAATCTCGTAGCTGTTGCCTTCAAGAAAAGAAAAATAAGCTTGAACTAAATCCTTCATATTTGTTATCTCCAGTCTAAATTAATGATTATATCTTGGTTATACATGGTGTGTCTCTTTTAAAACGGCATCTATCAATCGTCTATCTGTTACATATTTTGCTCTGTTTGGTTGTCCCTCGGCTCTGTTTATATCTAATGTATTTAGTTTGCTACAACAGAGAAGAGCGTACCAAAATCATGTTCTTTTAAATTTAAACAAACATGTCCCTTTGTTTCTGACATAATTGATTGTGCAATGGAAAGCGTCATTTTATTGACGTTTTCTTTAGGACGTATATCTAATGTTTCAAAACGATCTTTTGATTTGCTCCAATTCCAGCTTTCTGAAACAGATACACCTACATGATGGTTCGTGCAATGAATATAATTATTTTTCGGTAGACGAACTTGACATCCGTTTGGAGTAACTTCAACAACCGCCATAGTACCTGATGGATCAGCTAGTAAATAGTTATTTGCTACCGAACTTGAAAAACTTTTTAACACCTTAATTCCTTCTTCAACATTACTACAATTTTCCAAAGTATGTTTACATGCAAAATAAAAATTTAAACCCGGTTTAATTCCTTCATGAGAGACTGCTGTAATACCTACAAACAAACCATGTTCGTTAATGCCATCTACTTTTCCAATAAAACAATCTGAGTGACCTAGATATTTATTTTTTCCATCAAAACTAACCAATAATGACTCTGTAATTTTCTTCAAACTAAAGAGCATATCATAATTGCGTCCAATAATGACTTCACTCCCATTAAACGCAGCAAAAATACTACATTGGCCTGCTGGTTCAAAAACTCCTATACTTAACAGAAAGGCACTTACTTCCTCAAATGAGGTATGACATCCGTCAGCAAAACCTTGTATTTCCTTTTTTATTTTCGAATCAAACTCATCCAAAAACGATATACATAATTTACCATAATTCATTTTTTCTTCTGTAACTTTTGGGAAACGAAAGCCATTTTTAAAAATAATTTCTGCATAATGCTTCCCTGCTTCGTATGGGTCCCCTTTTAATCTCGGATGATACATATTCCATTTCCTCCTTTGTTAACAAAATCTCTCTATATAAAAATAATAAACCCTCCAGTAGATGGAGAGTTTACCCGGATTTTATTAAAAATTTTTTAAAACAATTCTAGATAACAGGTACACATATTTTGGTAAGAAAGTCTGATGGATGTCTACTTAAATTTGGCCGTAAATTCCTCAAATCCAAATTGGCAGGAATAAGTCCCTTTTCATATACCTCCATCATATCTCCATTTTGAGTCAGATTCTTTTGAGCGATCCACATTTTCAGCACTTCATATCCTGCAGCCAAGTCTGTGTAAGGTCCTTTAACAGTAATGCAGGCGTATTTTCCATTGGCTAATATTTTGCAGCCATCTATATCATTCGAATTTTTTACTGGTATAAGCACTTCAACATCCACCTCATTATCCTTCAAATCTCTATCATGGAAAATAGCCATGAGTTTTCCATTAACCTTAAGATTATAAGCATAAACTTGGTCGAATAAATTTTTCACAAGTATATCTATAAATTTTAACTGAACTTTTTTACGGAGAGTATATACCAATGTATCCTCCTGATTTTCAAAATAACAATCAGACAAAATCGGACCCTGAATCATTGGAACTCCGGCTGCTATTTTTATTTTCAACTGTTCCATTTCTTCTATTTTTTTGGTGATTTGTTGTTTTTGCTTTGCAAGTTCAGAAATTTTTTGTTCGATTATGCTATTCCACTGTACATGATCAGCACTCTCAATAATTTGCTTAATATCGGCTAATGGAATATGTAAACTTTTTAAAAGCAGTATTATTTTAATAGCTTCAATTTTGTCATAGTCATAATAGCGATAATTAGTTTCAGAATCTATGTATGAGGGTTTTAGTAAACCAATATCATCATAATATCGCAATGTTTTTACAGGTAAATCACATATTTTAGATAATTTCCCTATTGTATACATAATACTATCCTTTCAAATATTTCATTGTTATTGTTTATAAATAAATTATTACAAACAGGTCTAACACTATCAATCTTTATTCCGCATAATGGCCCTGTTATTTCAATCGCCTTTGTGGTAATTTCCTTATCTAACTCTGAAAAACCTACTGCTAAATCCTTACATGGTGTTTGATTATCGCCACATGTTAGACAAGGAGGTGCTTCCATATGAGGGCAATTTCCGTTCACCGAGCATGACAGGGTTGTCCATCACAAATGACAGCTTTCTTTTATTTAATAACTGCACATAAAAAGCCCAGAATAAATTCTGGGCTTGATGACACTTACTTTTCTAGTATGATTAAAACTGACGGGCCTTTGCTTCACTTCTCAAGATACGGTTGTGGAGAGTAATCTCCGTTTCACCATTTACTTGAGATTTAGAATGCTTAATCCTTGACCAGTTGCGGTGGATTTTTTGAGATTTTGGGTCTAATTGTTCAAACCTACTCATTTTCCATCCTCCTCATCATTATAGATTTCATAAGTGAAATCCTATTTAGTATGACCTGCAAATTAAAAATTATTCTTTTTCCCACACTTCTTGCAATGTACATCTAAATAATTCATCTAATTTATGTGTAGGATCATCCACTTTTACGGTAAGGTTTCTACAGTAAGTTTCAATATGCTTTATTTCTTTATCTAAATACTCATGAATACTTTCAATTAATGGCTCTATATTTAGCTCTTCTCCTGCAATTTTACTCTTTAAGAGTTGCTGAATATCCATTTTTAAAGTACTATTAGATATTATTTCTTAATAGTTCCTGAAAATCAATCGGTGGGAACGTTTGATTATTCTCTATCCATTTACATGCTAAAACTGGTCTAAGCGCATAGAAATATTTTTTTATTTTTACTTCTGAATCTTGTAAATACGTTTGATAATTGTTTTTAGCCATATTTAAATAATGATATAGGTGCATTCGGATAAAATACTTCATTTTCTAATAATCGTAATTTTTCAATAAAAGAAAATTTTTGATAATAAACTATATTGCTTCTTAATCATTTTAAAAGAGGTGGTTTACTTTTATGAAATAGCCTTAATGCATTTGTTATTTCCCAACCACTGATTCTAGCAAATCATCAAGAGGTAACTCTACCACATCCCACTCTTGCCTATTCCCAGGGGATCGATTGAAAGATACCAGTTAGACTTATAAATATAAATAAAACGAACATCATAATCGCTATCCTTGGAGGGTTAGCCCCATGCTGGCTACCTGATTCTACTGCATATAATACAGGGTGCAAAGTGAACATGAAAGACTAATTAACCGTTGATATGTCAATGATTTAGGAAGTCTCTCCTCACTTTATACTTGCAGAATATTGCATATAATAGCTTTATTTTTGGGCTGAATGGGGCTAATTAAAATAGATGAGCGAGTGTATAGGAATGTTAAAGTAAGAAAGATTGGAGCTAACATTGGCTCTAATCCTTTTTCGTTATTACTCTTAAATATTTATTGTGTTTGTTGCTGTATATTAATATTTCCACCGTTTTCAATTTAATAGTCAGTAACTACATATTTGTTCGGTGCTAATTTTTTCACTTTCAACGGCAACCGCATTATGTATGGAATAGCAAAAATCAGAGAGACTGGGACAAAACCCATCTATAAAATAGTCACCACAACAAAATTATACAGAAAGGATCCTTATGTTTAATAACATGAATCAATTAGTTTTGCCTTTAGATATAGAAGTGAAGTTACAAAAGAATGATATTGCTTTCCATGTCCACCATTAAGTCGAAAATATCCCCTAGAAGCGTTTGAACCATTCCTTCTAAATGAGGACTGTCCTGCCTACCATCCACGCATGATGCTTAAAATTATCTTATATACCTACACGCAATCTGTCTTCTCAGGGCACAAAATTGAAACGCATTTGAAAGATAGTCTTCGGATGATTTTAAGATATACAAATGTGAAGACTGTTCTGGATGCCCCTTCCGTTCATTATGTACAAAAGCAGAAGAAGGAAATAATCGTAAGTTAATGGTGAAAGAGAAATGGGAACAACAAAAAATATATTTGAGAACAAAGCTTTCAGAAGAAACGAGTACCATTTAAAGCCAATAAACGTGGAGAAAAGGATAAGAAAAGAGGTATTTCTAACCTTAAAATTGCTGTTGTAGTAGCACATGATAGGAACACAAAAAGTGGGGAACAAGGCGTGTTAAGAAAGGGATATTCCATATACAACATGTTAATAACTTCCTCAATCTCTTAAAAGGTTGGTTGGAGCGTTTTCAAGGTGTGGGAACTCATTATTCGGACAACTACCTCTATTGGTTCCGTTGGCTCGAATTGGGCAAGGATTTAGCATTTGATAAACGAGTAAAGCAAATGCTCATTTCAGCGTGTCAAAAATCCAATTACACAACGGTTGAGATGTTCCATAGTACATAAAGAAAGACCTCTACAAAGAGGTCACTTAAACATTTTGGGTATCTACTTTTTTAAAACTCATTACTAATATGAATGCAATGACATACACTACTGACATCAATAATGAAAAAGACTCATAACTTATGTCAAATAGGTAATTCAATCCAAATAACGGTGTCGTGAACATCAAATAAAATGGATACTGAATTGACGCTATCATATCCAAAATGGCATAATCCATCATAGTGCCTTCAAACATTTTAATGACATAAACAACTAAGCCTGATATAAAACCAAATATTAAAAATGCCTTTAATCCTTTATTAAATTCACCACTATAAGATGCTTTTTTTAATAGTATTAGCAAAACGATTAGAAACAAAGCTGTAGCGAATAAGTTAAAAATACTCATAGTTGAATCTGGATGCTTCAATGACGAGATTAAATTAGTTGAAAAAGCAAGTAGATATGAACATATAAGCAAAATAAACAAGTTTAATTTCATTTTATTTCCTTCCTTCATATTAATTGAGAAATCTGACCATTGAGTTATATTACTATTTTAACAAGAAATTCCTTTATGATAAATTAATTCAAAAAGCAACAATCTTTGAGAAAACAGCCTTTCATAAAGTGGATAGCCTCCATCAATGAATCATGATGGAAGGGTCTGAAAAATCAACCATAAGAAATATAGGCCGCAAATTCTGTTTTAACCGATGAACTAATTTGTCAATATGTTCCCATTGGAATGCCGTTTCATCAAATTTTGTATTTGTAACAATCTGATTCGCAAGAACCCCCAAGTTATTACGATCTAAAATAGTAAACACCTTATCCCTTATGTCCTGAAAAGGTGTGTGCGGAGGAATACTGTCTTCTATGAATAGCTTAATAACTTACCTTTTTTACATATTAGGTTACCTTCTGTATAACACTCATATACTTTTTCTCTAGCTGCCAACTTAGCTTCTTCCAGATTGTCATGCATCCGTTGAAAGCGGTAGTGTATAAAACATAATAAATACACGTAACCTCCCCATTCATTCTATTGCTTATGCATGTAGACCGAGTAATGTCCTACAGATGAAGCGTAGTATTTGATGCTTTCATTAGAAACACCTAATCCTGTTAACAATCTTGCGCCATTTGATATAGAGACCGTATTTGTTTCCCGATTGTGGAATAGTGGAAAATGTGAAAGAGCTGCAAAATGTCATTTCTAAATTTTTTCTAATGCACCTCATCCTTGATTATAGTAACATCTTTTTTAGTCTCGCTAAAATTCCTTTAAGAAATAAAGCATTTTTTCAATTCCACGGCGTTTACACCACCCGATACTATTGTCAATCGATAAAAAGGCAATACAAATACCTGTTAAAGGATATCTAAAATTGCTTTTACTCGTTATTTATTTTGGCGCAATTATTTCTTTACCACCCATGTATGGTCTTAAAATTTCAGGAATTGCTACGCTTCCATCAGCTTGTTGGTAGTTTTCTAGGATAGCGGCAACTGTACGGCCAATGGCAAGACCTGAACCGTTTAATGTATGAACAAATTCTGGTTTTGCATTTTGCTCACGACGGAAGCGAATATTCGCTCGTCGTGCTTGGAAATCCTCAAAGTTAGAGCAAGAAGAAATTTCACGGTACATGTTTTGTGCTGGGATCCAAACTTCTAAATCATATTTCTTCGCTGCAGTAAATCCTAAATCAGCCGTACACATTTTTAGTTTACGATACGGTAAGCCTAGTAATTGCAGTACTTTTTCAGCATGACCTGTTAACAACTCTAGCTGTTCATAGGACTCCTCTGGTTTTACAAAGCGTACTAATTCTACTTTGTTGAATTGGTGCTGACGGATTAAACCACGTGTATCACGACCCGCAGAGCCTGCCTCTGAACGGAAGCATGCACTATAAGAAGCAAAGCCTTGTGGTAAAGTCTCAGCCAGTAAAATTTCATCACGATAGAAGTTTGTTACAGGTACCTCTGCCGTTGGAATCATGAAATAATCTGTTTCCTCTAATTTAAATACATCTTCTTCAAATTTAGGAAGATTTCCAGTACCCGTCAAGCTATCACGATTCACAATGACAGGTGGTAGCATTTCCTCATAACCATGCTCCTCTGCATGTAAATCCATCATAAATGTCATTAATGCACGTTCTAAACGAGCTCCAAGCCCGCGGTAGAATAAGAAACGGCTACCTGTTACTTTTGTACCTCGTTCAAAGTCAACAATCTTCAAATCTGTAGCAAGATCCCAGTGTGCTTTAATGTCAAAATCAAATGTTGGCATTTCACCCCAAGTATATTCTTCTACATTGTCGTCTTCTGTTGTCCCTACTGGTACAGATTCGTGGGGAATGTTTGGCAAGCGCATCATCATATCTTTAAAGCACTCTTCAACATCATTTAGTTGAACATCTAGCTCTTTTATTTCATCGCCTACTTGACGCATACGAGCATTAACTTCATCTGCATTTTCCTTGTTGCGTTTCATTATTGAAATTTGTTCAGATACTTTATTTCGTTCTGCTTCTAATTCTTCTGTTTTAGCAATTAACTCACTACGCTTTGCATCTAAATCCTCAAAGTCATCTAAGTTGCCTAAATCTTCATTACGTGTTAATAGCATTTCTTTAGTTTCCGCGAAATTATCGCGTACGCGTTTAATATCTAACATAGTAATACCTCCAGTAGTTAGTTTAATGACATTGGTGTAATTGCGTTGCAAGCTAAATTCGAATAGCTCCGCTTTGAATCAAAATAAACACAAAAAAGCCCCCTTCCCTAAAAAGGGACGAGAGCTACCCGCGTTGCCACCCTAATTGATTAGGCATATACCTAATCCACTTATTTCATAACGGCATTTCAGCCGGCTACAGCCTACTTACATTTACTTCGACTGTGCAACTCCAGGACGGATTCACAAGTGCTTCTATCAGCTTCCACCAACCGCTGACTCTCTAAAAAAAACGTGCTTGCTACTACTTCCCATCATCGTGTTCAGTTATTTACATTTTAACCATACTGTACTATATGAAAACAGATCTCGCAAGTCATACCATAGGATACAAAATATTCTAGAATTCTTGAATCACAGGTTAATTCCGGATGCACAACTCAATAAATGACCATTTCGCACTAAGATAATTTTCCCCTTATACATAGTAGTTCGCTCCCATTTTTTAACAGTCTAAGTTTACAACCCCTTATTTTATCTGTCCAACTTAGTGTAGCCTATCCAAGCTCACCCACTCACTTATCGTAGCTATAAATTTTAATAAAGTCGTAGATACATACTTATCTTTTCTATAAATGAATACTGTTTTAACTTTTCCGTATAAATTCGGAAGCGTATGCTTTCTAAGAGTTCCTTCTTGTATTTGTTTCGCAACAACACTTTGTGGAACCACACTTACACCTAAACCAGCAGATACACACCCGACTATTCCATCTAGGGTTCCGAATTCCATTATTTTTTTAGGAATCACCCCCTCTTGATGTAACCATTGTTCAAGCTTTTCTCGATAAGAACATCCAGTACGGAATACAAGTAGTGTCTTTGTTTGAATATCCCTGATAGAGGATAAAGGAGCGTGAATTGTATCTGTTATAAGTACCAATTCTTCTTTTATTACATCCTTTTGAATGATATCTGGGTGTTCAATAGGTCCAGACACAAATGCTCCATCAAGGTCATACTGAAGAACTCCTTCAATATTTTCTTTCGTGGGCCCTGTTTTTAAGGTTAAGTCAACTTCCGGATTGTCTTTAAGGTATTTTGAAAATAGGGCTGGTAAACGAACAGCAGCAGTTGTTTCCATAGAACCAATAATTAATGGACCTTTTGGTGTTGGATCATCATTCATCACGTTTTTTGTTTCTTCTATAAGATTGAATATTTTTTCTGTATATGTTAATAACATGCTTCCTTTAGCAGTTAGTGCAGTACCACGATTATGTCTATGAAAAAGGGTTGTTTGAAGATCCGATTCCAACTGTTGAATTTTAATCGTGATATTAGACTGTGCATATTGAAGCTCTCTTGCTGCTTGCGAAATACTCCCCAACTTTGCTACAGTCTTGAAAATTTTCAATGTATGCAAATCCAAAACAATCTCTCCTTAATTTAAATATCCTTTAGCTATCAATTAGAGTGATACCAGATATCGTTTTTAAGTATTTTACCATATAACAAAACTGCAATATGATTTAAATATCCTACATTTTAACCAGAGGTTAATATTTGTAAAAAAGGAAAACTCTAAATACATTATTGGAAATTGAAGGGAGACACATAAAATGCCATTATTACGCTTTGATTTAATAAAAGGTAGAAACGAAGAATCGCTAAAAAAATTATTAAATTCGGCTCACAGTGCTGTGGTAGAAGCTTTCCAAGTGCCTGAAAGTGACCGGTATCAAATAGTTCATCAACACCCGCCAGATGAACTAATAATTGAGGATACAGGACTAGGTTTTAAAAGAAGCAGCAATCTTGTAATTTTAAGTATTGTAAGTAAAAAAAGAACCGTCAAACAGAAAGAAACCTTATACTCACTTCTAGCCCATAAACTTGAATCTGATTGTGGGATTTCTCCACAAGATTTGATAGTTTCTATAACAGAAAACAGCGATGCCGACTGGAGTTTCGGACTAGGAGAAGCACAATTTCTAACTAGTTCATTATAGCTTATAAAGATATGCTTGATATTTGGAGGTTTTTATTTGAAGAAGCAAACTTATCTTATTTTAATAGGAGCATTCCTGTTAGAAGAATTCTCAGGGGCTAAAAAAAGAAAAAGCTCTCTTGTATGATGCATGAGTGTCAACGGTAAATTGGCCCATCATCACATAGGAGAACTCCATTTATGAATTCTAAAACGAAACAAAAGATTAATCAAGTCTCTGAGAAAACACTCGTCATCGGTATCGATATTGCCAAGCGTACACATAATGCATGCGCGGTTGAAGACAGAGGATGCATGCTCAAAATCGTTCCCTTACAAACAAGAGAAGGTTTCGATACTTTTTATGAAAGATTACTGGCTTTACGTGCTACCCATGAAAAAAGTGATGTGTTAGTTGGTTTTAAACCTACTGGTCATTACTGGATAAATCTAGCTGTCTATCTTTGTGCACATGGAATTCCGTTTAGTATGGTGAATCCTCATCATGTCAGTCGTTCCAAAGAGCTAGATGATAACCTTCAGACGAAGAACAATCAGGTGATCCCAGCATTTTGGAGATCTAAAAAAAGTATTTTATCATATATGCCTTATTATTTGGAGCTATGTTTATGGGCATAACAACAATGGGACAACAAATGAATCCATCTAATAGCAGTCGAATGCTTGGAATTCTAACCGCTTTTTTGCTATAGAATAGTTGATAGGACCAATCCTTGCTGGAGTCTTATCATCATTCACTCATAATTTTAATACTGCTTTGATAGGAACATCTTGTGTCGTTTTAATTGGGGCGGGAAAACTTTTAAATGGAATGAAACTTGATAGGAAATCTTAAAAAAATATTAAGTGAAAATAATTACGAGGTGTAAAATTATGTTAAATAAGAAAATAACAGAACTTTTGAAAGTTGAGTATCCGATTATACAAGCTCCAATGGCTGGCGGAATAACCACTTCTAAATTAGTGGCGGAGGTTTCAAATTCTGGTGGTCTAGGAATGATTGGTGGAGGTTATATGACACCTATTCAAATGCGAGAACAAATTAAAGAAATAAAGCAGTTAACTTCAAACCCTTTTGGTATTAATCTATTTGTTCCTAGCGCATTTAAAGTGAAAGAGAATGAAATCAAATCAGCTAACCATGTCTTAAACTCCATTCGACAGCAATTGAATTTACAACCAAAAGATAACTTTGATATTCCCAATTTTAATGATGTTTTTGAAACATTTATTGAACAAATTAAGGTTGTAATTGAAGAAAAGGTTCCTATTTGTTCTTTTACATTTGGTATTCCTTCTAAAGAAGTGATTGCTGAATTAAAACAATCTAACATTACTCTGATGGGAACTGCTACAACTGTTAGAGAATCAGTTGAAAACGAAAGAGCAGGAATGGATATTGTCGTTGTTCAAGGTAGTGAAGCTGGTGGGCATCGGGGAAGCTTTATCGATGGGAAACAGGAGAGCTTAGTTGGTTTAATGTCACTAATTCCACAGGTTGTTGATACAATAAACATTCCTGTTATTGCTGCTGGAGGAATCATGGATGGAAGAGGGCTAATAGCTTCGATTTGCTTAGGAGCGAAGGGAGTACAAATGGGTACAGCTTTCTTGACTTGCATTGAAAGTGGAGCACATAAGGTATATAAAGAAGCAATTCTCAATGCTAACGAAGACCAGAGTGTTTTAACTCGTTCATTTTCTGGTAAATGGGCAAGAGGAATTAAAAATAAATTTATTTTAGAAATGCAAAATCATGAAGCACTTTTACCAGATTTCCCTATTCAAAATACACTAACCCAGGATATTAGAAAGACTTCTAGTACACAGAATAATCCAGATTTCATGTCACTTTGGTCTGGTCAAAGTCCAAGATTAGCCAAAAGTCAAACCGTTGAATCATTAATTAAAAATATTGTAGAAGAAGTTAAAAAAATAAATTTATATATTTAATTGTTTCTAAAACAATTCCATCATTTAAAGATTGCTAGGGTGGAAAAAAGATGAAAAACTACATTTTTAAACAATTAAGATTTGTTCGAGAAAATACAAATACAATTAATTTAATTTTGTGGCAGAAATGAATGATGATACATCACTGATTATTCCAGAAGGATTTAATAATCATATAAAATGGAATCTAGGACATATATATGTTGTGCAAGAAATAAAATTCACATTTTATTTTATGGCTCTTCACCAAAACATGTGCTTGACTAAGAGCCATATTGAATCCATTCTGCATTGCCTTCTAGTAAAATTGTCTCTTAATAGCGCTGCGGATTGCGCGTGAAAAAATGGCGTCTTTGTAGCGCTTTAATGAGATTATTTTTCCCTTCTACTGCCGCATTAGTAAAGCGTAATTGATGATAATTACAGATTTCTTCTTGCCAATTGCGCATCGTTAACAGACAGGATGCCACGGCTGGATGCTTGATGGTAGTACCTTGCGCCAACCAACGTCCGAAGCCTTTTTCGCCACTTCATAGGTGGAGCTACAGTCGTACCATTCGATAAAGGCTTCTTTCCAACTGTAGACTTGATGCAGGATTTCGGTGTATTGAAACAGTCGGTGTAGGCTATTTTTTTCATCATTCTTCAATTAATCACGTCGTTTTCTAGCCACACGTGATGTATGCGTGATTGTAGCGCCGATTGCCTGCTTCGGCAGCGTGGCTTAAAAGAAGTTAACAAGAAGCCTTTTACTACGTCAACAGGTCTTACTATATCAACAGTAGCAGAAATACTCAGTTTTTATTTATATCATGAAGGTATGCATTTTACTACGATAAAAATCGTACAAACGAATTATATAGATTGAGAGAAAGAATAAGGATGTTTCTAACAAGCAAATTATCCTACTTCTCAAACAATTATTAAATAGCTTAATTTCTAGCACCGTCATAAAAATAGACGGTGCTACATGTGTTAAATGCTTAAATTATCATTAAACATATTCTAAGTCCCGTAAATAGCTGCGTACTTAATTTTATTAAGTGGCAATGGCCCGATTGTGGAATAACAAAAAAGCCTATTATCAACACAGGATTTTAATCAAACTTTATTATAAAACTACAACGGCAAGCGCTCATAAGGAACAAATTTAATAGCTGAGTACCTGGTGTTTTTAGTAATCCAAAGCAGGCTTCAGGAATTGAATGGAGCTGGTTGACCTGTTGGTTTGGAATAAAGTTTGTTGCAAATGGTGAATTTATAATAGAAGAAACCCATGCATTTTGAAAATAGTTTATCAAAATGAATGGTTTTTTTTAAATGTTAAGTTATTTTTATCAAACTATACTACAAATTATCGATCTTTATTATAAATAATCGAATTTTAATATAAATCATCAATCTTTTCTCCTTGATCTAAAACACCTTCTTAGCTATTTAAATGTTCGTGTCTACTTGATTAGTACTATCATACACTCTAAGTTGATTTCTACCACTTTCCTTGGCAATGTAAAGAGCTTGATCAGCCTTATCAAGCAGCTCATAAAATGTTGAAACATCGCTGGATTGACCGTATTCTGCAATGCCGATACTCACTGTTACATTGATCTTTAACTGGTCATTCGTAAATGGATTTGCTTCTACATTTTCACGAACTCTTTCTGCTATTTTTATGGCACTTTCTATTGTTGTATCTGGTGATAAAATAACAAACTCCTCTCCCCCATACCTTGTAATCAGATCAACTCTTCGCACGGAATTAGAAATGATGTTGGCCACATGCTTTAACACTTCATCACCAATTAAATGTCCATAAGTATCATTAACCTTTTTGAAAAAATCAATATCAATGGCTATACATGAACATGCATCTTCATCTTCTAAACATTTCTCAAAAACAAGTTCTCCCTGCTCAATCAAATAACGGCGGTTATAGAGCTTTGTCAGCTGACAGGTTACTGATAATTCCTTCAATAAAATTGTATCCTGTCTGACCTTGGTGCTCATGTCATTAAAGGATGAACAAAGCTCTTGAAATTCCTGTGCATAAGGCGCCAGCTGCTGTTCATTTATTTGATATTCATAATTTCCTTGCTGTACCTTTCCAACACCTGTAAGAAGCTGTTGAATAGGTTCTTCAATTTTTTTTGAAAGCTGAAGCATAACTCTAATGGTAAAGAATGAGCCTATGACAATGCATAAGGCTATAAGGAGAAATCTAATAATGAGTGGCTTTAATGCATCGAATAAACCAATTTCTGAAATAATAAACCATTTCCCTTGATTGATCGGCTTACTTTTCGCAAACACCCATTTCCTGTTCATGTCTTTATAAATATGAAGGTCATTTGCAGTATTATTGACAGCAAAATTAAGAATATGCTCATCCACTTTGAAATGTTCAGATGAGTTATCATTTTTTTTGACATTTAATTCAGTTAGCATCATGCCATCCTGATTCATAATATAGGCATGTCCAAGAAAGCCGACTCTTGATTCATGTAGTAGTTGATTGATTGTCTGGACATTCACGGTTCCAAAAACTACTCCATTAAATTGTTGCTGCTCATTTAACATAGGTGAGGCAAATGCAACAATAGGCTGATTGGTAACCTTACTGATTAAAATATCTGTGTTGTAGGGTTGTTGAGTTTCTTTAGCAATCTGAAAATACTCTCGATCTTGTACATTTACACCCGTCCCATTTGTTGTAAATTCAGTAACGGTATCAAATTGCACGATGCCATCTTTATTGACGAAGATTAAGTCAGCAAAATCGGTTTTATCTTTAAAATCTTGAAAAAAAGGTTGAGCCTTTTTATAATCATAGCCTTTTACAAAGTCTAAATTAGCAATAGTATGTATATCGCCGGAACGTTCTGTTAACCAGCTTTCAAAAAAATATGTTTGAGTATTTAAATAATTCACCATCTCTTCATTTTGATGATGAATGGTTTGCCGAAATTCAATGAAAAGCGTTGGAATAAATATACAAAGTCCAATGATAAAAGTAATGAGTATAAGTGCTCTATGAAGCTGACCTCTTATCTTGTTTGGCTGTGGTATGTTTCTAAAAACCTTCAAAGTATTCACCCCCAAGATAAATCCATATATTCCCTTAATTTATACAATAAATAGTACTCTATTCATTAAAAATACCACAATCTAATGACTGTGGCAGTGAAATATTTAAGAGTTATTCATTTTATTGTAACAAAATTTGAATAATTGTAATAAATACAGCAGTGACGATGGGCAATAGTTTCAAAGAGTTGTAGCCGACTGAGGATGAACAAATAGGCTCTAATGGATCTTTTGTAGGAGAGGCTAAATACTGGATAAAACGTTGCCAGCGACTTTTCTTATGTGTTATTAGCTGCTTAGGAATCTCTACTTTATCATGATCTAAGCTGTCTTTTAGCCATTGCTCCTTGTGAAATTCATTTTTAAGCATCGAAATCCTCCTTTAGCTCTTCCTTTAAAGTCTTTATCGCATTATGTAATCTGGATTTAACGGTACCAAGTGGGATGGACAAGATTTGTGCAATTTCCTCCTGTGGCAAATCATGATAATACACAAGCAGAATAACAGCTCGTTGCTTTTCAGGTAATTGAAGTATGGCTTCTTGAATCGTTAATTTTTCATCAGTTGATAGACGACGGCTCTCTGTTGGTACTAAAAACGGAAAGAGTGTGCGCCACTTTTTACGTCGATTTAATTTATTGATCATTAAACGATACGCGATTTGAAATAAAAATGCCTTCACCGTTCCCTTTTGTTGATCAAAATCCTGCTTTATATATTGTAAACGCTCAAAGGCATCTTGTACAATATCAATGCTTAGCTGCTCCTCACGAGTATAGCGAAATAAAAAGCAGTACAGAGGCTCATACAAACGACTATAGAGCTGTTCAAAGCCCTCAATACCGCCACTTTTATAGACCTCCATCCACTCCTCATTGCTCATCATCTAGCTCATCCCCCCAATGAGCCTTAATGGCCTTCATCGTATTTGAAACGCGAGTTACCAAATAAAGGATGTCAACAGTAACCCATACCTGTGATTGATTTGTAAAAAATTGCACATATGGATTTTCGACTGTTTGACCAGAAGATACGAGCATGTTTAGTGCCTGCACACAAAGTATTGTATAAATAGATAAGACAAGCGTTAATGTATCAAGCACATTCCAGCGTAAAAAAATAGTTGTTTTTTTATAGTTAATTCTCCCATTCTCACGTACAATATATTTTCGTTCTAGTGAAATAGCAATCACTATGATTACTACCATCATGATGCCTCCAAAAATAAGAGACACAATCCATCCAATTCCCATAAAATCACCTACTTACTGGTATATACTTTTTTAGCAATAGCTGCTAACACCAAGCTAAGAATTGTTAATATCATAAAATACTGATATTGCGGAAGCCATGTTTCGCCCATTAAATTTAAAGATACTTGCAAGCTATCATATAAATATAGCATCGGATTCCAAATTAAGAAAATAAAATAATCTTGGGGATTTTTCTCCGCTAATGTTAAAAACATCGATGTCATTTGTATGGAAAACATAAATAACAACATAATCGGTACAAGCATACTTGTTGCCACTTTTTCATTTTTAAATAGACCTGCCAATATAAAGCTCAATGGATAAAGTGCTAGTAATACAAAATTACTTATTAAAATAATTAGTAAAAATGATGATAATGAAATATCAATAATAAATGAGTAACCAGTGAGTAGTAACACTAAAAATAGATTTAATAAGGTAAAGACGCCAATTCCCATCCCTATATAGTAAGTGTGTGGCTTAATGCCTGTTCGTTGCACCCATTGGAGGGTTTTATTGGCTTTCATATCAGCTAAATAGATTGTAGCACTAGAAAAAGAAAAGAAGAAGATTAGCATAATTATAGAAATCGGTAAAAACTGACCTTTAATCAAAAAATTAAATGATTCTTCAGTCATCACGCTTTTAGCAAAAAATGATACGGTCATAAACATAAATCCTGGTAACAAATTTCCAATAGCCATTCCTGGGTTACGAATACTTTCCAACATATACATACGTGCAATTTTCTTAATCATCCTGCTTTTCCTCCTAAAATTTGACCTGTCGCTTCGTAATAAAGACCTTCAATTCCCGGTAATCTTGCATCTGTATATTTATGATAAAGCTCATCTTGCGTAGCATTTTCAATGATTTTACCCTCTTTTAGGATGACAACATAATCAAATAATGGCTCTAATCCTGCCACATCATGACTAATAATAATGAGCAATTTATTACGCTGACTAATTTCCTTTTGTAGGTAAAACATCAATTGCTTTTTCTTTGTTAAATCTAAATCAGCAAATGGCTCATCTAATATGATGATTGGTTTATTTAATAAAAAAGAAAGGAAGATAGATACTGCTTTTCGCTGACCGCCTGACGCATTTTTCATCAAAATATGATCATACGTTGGTAACCCTAATATTTCATATAGCTCACCCAAATCAATCCTGTTGTTCGTCAATGTAGCAAAAAGAGCAATCACTTCGCGAATTTTAAGATGCTGATAGCTTGAAAAAAATTGATATTGCAGCGCTACCTGCTCGTGTACATTAACGGACGAACCCTGAATTTGCATAGAACCATTATCTGATTTTAGATCGCCTGCCATACACTTTGATAATGTAGATTTCCCGGCACCATTTTGGCCTAGCAATAAATAGCAATAGCCCCATTTAAATGTAGTTGATACACCGTCCAATACGTTTACACCATTAAATTTTTTCACAATATCCTTAACAATAAGTTCCAAAATATAACCTCCCTATTTTGTATTTCACTTACTATACAAACAGGGATCATGAAAAGTTCATTTTATTTTTAAAAAAACAAAAAAAGTTTTTACTATCACCATTACGCACTCAATCCTTCACGTTCAATAGGAAGAAGCATTAAAAAAAGCCCACAAGCTTGTGCAGACTTCATAGCTTCTAACATATTATGAAACCAAGAATTTTCTACTCTATTACACTTCAAAGGTTTTAGAAGAAAAATTGTTATAGTATCTTCCAGACAAGCAGGTAAATTTTAATACACAGTAATCAGGATCCGTTACACCAAGTGGATAATACAGTGTATCGCCATCTTGCCAGATTAACTCCTTAGATGCCAGATCCTCTAACACTTCCATAGTTCCCTTGAACATTACCCCTTCAAAACGCTTTTGATCGCAAAAGTAAACGCTTGCCCTTTGTTCATTCCGGAATTGGGCTACCCGCATAGAGGACGTATTCGTTGTAAAATAAAAAGCATGAAAGCCCTCCCTTACGCGTGGTGCAAGCATGGCCTTCACTTGAGGAAACCCCTCATGATCGATGGAGCCCACGAACCGTATTTTGCTGTTCTAGCAGCCTGTTAACCGAATTCTGTAAATTGTTCATTTAAGTATATACTCCTTTCTGATTCAATGCTGTCTAGAAATAGTATACGGAGCTTTAAAACTATAGAACAGTACCCACTTTTTCGTAAGTATCTTTTTTATTCAATGAATCCCCTCATTCTTAGAAAATCTTCCATTCCATGCTCCTGCATCAATTGAATGCCCACATTTTGCATAATTTCTACTGCTTCGTAGAGTTTTTTACCTCTCTCGCTTAAACGATACTCTACTTTTAATGGATATCCTTCAAAAGAGGTTTTTTCTACAATGTTGAATTCCATTAAATCGTTTAGATGCTCTAAGAGTAATTCCTTGAATATCTCTAACAAGTTGTGAAAGTGAAGTAGGTCCTTTGGCAAGTTGCCATAGAATGATAGGCTTCCATTTTCCTCGTGTTATATCATGTGTTAATTCTAACGGACAAGTATATTTATTTCTCATTTTCATCTATGTTCACCTCCGCCATTTATTGTATTTTAATATGTTGGTTTAGCGTATCATAAAAGAGGTTGGAATATGTATATTTCTGTTAAATAAAAAGCGCGAGAAATCAACGTCTCCCAAATTGATTTCTCACACAAATTAGGTTTTACATAAATGATTTTTCTCTACATTAAAACTCTCACTCATCCACTTCTGCTTTTAGAGATAGCAGTGAGAGTAGCTCCTTGTTAAAACTATGTTGTTTATCCTGAATAGGCATGAAAAATTGGGCATCCGTATTTTCAACAATTGGTAACGCTATTTTAATTTTATTAGAACCTTCCTCTGTTGGTGAAAGTAGTATTTCACGCTTATCTAAAGGGTTTTTGTTTCTACAAATAAATCCTTTAGCCTCAAGTGTTCTGACAACATCTGAAACCATCATACTATTTAATTTTGTAAAATCTGCGAGTCTTTTTTGAGTAACCGTTTCACCATTTACATGTAGATAATCACACGCAGTTAATAGCACAAACTGGACATGCGTCAGATCTATCCTGCTCAGTTCCTTTGTAATCATCCTTTGCCAAGCTTGTGTAACTTGCCATAATAAAAAACCTGAGCTTTCTTTTGGATCATTAAACTTTGATTTCCATTCCACTAAAATCCACCCCCATTGCATTTGCAATTGTTATAAAATCTTGTTTAGTTACTTCAAAATGTCCTCTACGAAATAATAAACCTACATTGGCGTTTTCAGATACAAATGTTAGCTTTGATTTGATATGTGCAAAACTGACACTTTGGCAAGGCTGATACAATATGTCCAACCTGTAGGGAATAAATTGAGGAGCCATTTCCACTCGATAAATATTTCCTGACTTAACCGTTCCAATAGCAGTAAAAGCTTGAAGAGGATTTCCGTCTGGATATTTGGTTTTTGGCGAATAGTATATTAACCAATCTCCTGCATTCATTCTCTTTAAAGGTGCATATTTTCCATGACATAGTTGTGCAAACCCAGCTTTTTCACCTATTTTAACATGTTCTTCGGATACAACCCCTATCCAATATCTTTGCTTCATGAGAGGTCACCTCTAGCAAGCTGGTTTAAATTGGACATACTACTCGGAATTCCTTGTGTAATCATAGGACCAATTTTATTGCCAATCAATTCCGCATTCGGTCCTGATAGGATTACACTATGTGTCACCTTTGTCTGCAAACCAAGAACTTCTATTTCATGACGAAAATCCATCTTAATGCTTAACTGTTCGAGAATTGTTGTATTGGTGAAAAGTTTATTTTCTTTCACTTCTGTAAGCGTAAATTGCAAAGGCTCCTGTCCTAGAAGTGTTAAATACCCTGTGATACCTTCTTCAAATGGCCCATCAATTATTACTTCCATTATACTACTGTCCCATTTTTTCCATTTATCAACATTGTTATATAGCTTCCAAATAGCTTCTGGTGTAGCTTCAGTAATAATCGAATTCTCATATTTCCACATAATTACTCACCCATTCTTAAATTAGTAAGTGCACTTATTAATAATAATAAGTACGCTTACTATCTTTGTCAATAAAATTTGATGTAGAGGGAGTAGTCATAAGCGAAATCAACATTTTTTCATAATTTCCCTTCTAAAGTCCTAAATTTTTTTAAACTAAATTTAACCTTGGTACGCTAAACTATTTTTTTAGGGAATGTAGAAATAGTGTTTAATTCTTCCCTTATCATTTTTTAGGAGGATATTCGTATGAAAAAATTAGTTATTGGTAGCACATTAGCTGTTGGTTTATTATTTGCAGGAGCAGACCAATCATCTGCAGCTTCCATTCAAGGAATAGGCTATCAGGGGATGGCTCCCATTGATTTATCTTCTGTCGATTTAGAAACAGCTTTAATAATGGTTCAACAGCAAAGAACTAATCTATTAGATAGTCAATTACAAACACAATTGACAGAAGTTCAAGGAAGAAATGAACAACTCGCTAGCTTAAATGATCAGCTTAACCAATTGAATGCAGAAAAAGCAGCTACAACGGATACAGCAAGGCAAACAGAAATTGATGGGCAGCTACAAACAGTACAGGGTCAAATCAATTCCCTAAACAACTCACAGCAAATGGATATGCTGCGCCTGCAAAGTATGAATAGTAAACGAAATGAAGCTTTTGATGCAATGACAAATTTTGTGAAGAAAATGCAGGACAGCCGATCATCCATTATCGGCAATATGCGCTAATTCAGGATTTATGTGTACAAAAATAGACTTGCCTCTTAGCTTAGCAAGTCTATTTTTAACGATTATTTAAATGGTCTTACTTTTTTTCCAATAAAACTTTAACAATCTTATCAAGCTGCATTTCTAATGAGTAAGGATCTTCCATCACAAATTCATCGTCAAATTCACCATACATATATACTTTGCCATTTTTAACAGCAGGAGCTCCCTGCCAAATTGGGCTATTTAAAACCTCTTTTGCATCTTCTTGTGAATTTACATAAACAAATACATGATCACCTAAATACTGTGGCAATACCTCTAAAGAAATATTTTCAAACCCTTCTTTCATATTTAAAGCTTGTTCAGTAGGAGGTAATTGCAACATCTGATAAATCGTATTACTACCATAATTTCCACCTTCAGCAGCTAGCACATACAAACCTGTTGGGCTTAATTGAACGACTGAAACGGTTTCTCCTTCTTTAATAATACCATCTATTTGTTTACGAGCTTCCTCAACCTTGTTCTTATATTCTTTTATCCACTGATCTGCTTCTTGTTCCTTTCCAAATACCTCAGCAATTCTTTTGAATTTTTCTAATGGGCCTGCAGTCGACAGCTCCTCCCAATAGGGAATAAAGACTGTTGTACCAATCTTTTCATACTGTTCAATATTTTCTTCTATCGATCCAATAATTAAATCTGGCTCCAACATAATCAGCTTTTCAGGGTTCATTGGAAAATTACCCAAATTCTCTATTTTAGCTAATGTCTCTTTAGAAATATCTGATTTTTCAATCCAAGCTTCCTGTAACATTCCTTCTCGCACACCAACTGGAATAATACCTAGCTTTAATAGTTGTCCCATATACTGATCTGAGGCTACTCGTTGTGGTTGCGCTGGCACTTCTACATCACCTCTTGGTGTAGAAACAATTCTTGTTTTACCTTCCTGCACTGCCTCTTGTCCGCTATTGGCTTGTGTTTCCACTTGATTTGATACTGATTGTGAAGTATTTGTATTTGTTGCATTTGAGCATGCTGCTAGCAACAATGAGAGGCACATAAACAAGGTCATGGCCTTTAATTTCATGTTTTTGTACTTCGACATTTCCATTGCTCCCTTTCGTTGATAATGATTTTCAATTTCATCATCAATATACCACTCGAATGGATCTGGGAGAATAGCATATCTTCTTTTCCAAAGTGGCAAATCTTCACCTTGCCGTTTTTGTCTCCATTCTACTTTATATTTGGCTGGTGATATGCCCTTATGTCGTTTAAAGCTGCGACTCAATGAATGTCCATCAAGATACCCAACATGCTCAGCAATTTCCTGTAACGTCGTATCTGTTTCTAAAAGTATTTTCGCCGCTTTATTTACCCGCATTTCACCCAAATAATGAATAGGACTCGTTTGCATTTTTTCTTTAAATAGTTTTGATAAATAGCCTACACTACAGGCTAACTCCTGCGCTAACAA
This sequence comes from Lysinibacillus sp. B2A1, assembly GCA_002973635.1. GTDB lineage: Bacteria > Bacillota > Bacilli > Bacillales_A > Planococcaceae > Lysinibacillus. The sequence goes on along the minus strand of CP027224.1, from coordinate 3,023,810 downwards.
TTCAAGCGTAAGGGGTTTATGATAATTCTCTTCTATATAACGAACTGCCTCTTCCACTATATCTGGGTTTAATGGACGAATTTCCTGTGTATGCATTTGTCGTATAAGTTCATAGACAAATTGATAAAATAATGATTTAATATGTAAATTTTTTAGCTCTTTTTCAGATGATTGTAACCAAATACTATTCATCTGTTCTACTTTGTCAAAAAGAGCAAGTGGATTATAGGGTGCAAAAGTATACTGATATTGGAATGGATTACTTTTTTCCAATAAGGCTACAATATCTTGTCGTTTAGGTAATGGGATTGTCGCTTTATAGAAAATCATAAAGTATTCAAAATTTTTTTCTGCAACAATCTCTATATTTACCCCTTTTCCTGAATGAAGGACATGAAATGGATGTACCATATGCCTATTTTTATCCATCCAAATTTGTGCACTTCCTCTTTTTGTATAGAGAAAGGCACTGGAAGGCAATCGGTAAGGACCAAAACCCTCCCCTTGCTCCATTATAATAAAGCGTACATCCATTATTTTGATGTATGCGTGATTCCACAAATTTATATGATCGCTTAATTTCATCGAGCTAACGCACTCCTTCTATCTTGAACCATTGTCAATTATCTAGTTTAACAGAAATTCAACTAATTGATAACGATTCTCATAGAAAAAATAAAACTAGATGAAGTTATCGTACAACTTCATCTAGCTAAAATTTCCTATTTCTCATTTATCATAAATTGCTGAAGTGCTGGTAGCAATTCTTCATGTAGCGGTAATGTAGGATCAGCATAGGTTGCTAAATTCCCAGCGCGATCTGTTGGGGCATTTTTCAACACATGGTTCATGTCTTTCATATAATGCAGTTTGGCCTCTTGTTTCCCTTTCTTTAAGGCTTCTGCATCTGCTTCCTTTACCTGTAAATCATTGGTACCTTGTACAAGTAATACACGACTTTCTACTTTGGAAAGCTCATCTGCTGGATTATATTTTAACATGGAAATCAAATAAGGCTGTACAGCAGGACGGAAAATTGCTTGTAATTTAGGAGAAATGTTTTTCACTTGCTTACCTTGTTTGAGAGATGTCAGAATAGTCTTTGATTCTTTATACAGTTTTGGTGTCAATTGACCATTTAATTGCTCTAATAACACCTCATCTAATGGTCTTCCAACACCTGCAATTGAAACAAAGGACGCTACATTTGTTTTTTGTGCTGCGAGTAAACCAATAAGTGCTCCTTCACTATGTCCAATAATATGCACACTTGAATAGGATTTATCAGCTAGTAGCGTATTTATCACTTGAACAGCATCATCTACATATTGATCAAATGTTCCATCCTCTTCCTTTGTTAAAAGAGCTTGATTATCCCCTAATCCTCGTTTATCATAGCGAACAGTTGCGATTCCTTCATCTGCCAAACCTTCCGCAATCATTTTTAAGCTATTATTTTTGCCAGCTAAAGTGGAATTGCCATCTTTATCAGTTGGTCCAGAGCCAGCAATGATGAGTGCTACGGGAGATGGTATCTTGCTAGCCTTTTGAAGTGCTACAGTTAATTCACCATTTTGAACCGGTATCTTCATTGTCTCATACGTAATTGGCTGTTCTTTATAAGATTTTAAGATAAGTGGGAATGTACCGCCATTTTGTTGAAACGTTGCTTCTATTTGATCATCTTTGAAAGTTCCATTAATAGCAATCATAGAGCCATTTAAGTTAATGGAAACACTCACTTTATTACCTGAATACGTAACTTTTTTAAATGGTAAATTCGATAAGCCTTGTGCAGGTACTGATAATGTCCCACTATCCTGTTTTAGCTCAACAATAATAGGTAGAGCGCCATTTGGTATCTCGATATTCCCTTCCCATTTTCCGATAAATTGTTCACTCATTGAACGTTTCTCCTTTGTCAATTTACTTTCCGCAACCGCCTCTTTTTGCCCACAGGCTACTAACAGTAAAAAAGCACAGCAAAGCACAAATAACTTTTTCATATAATCTCCCTTTCTATATAAAGATAAGCAATAAAATGGGTCCTAATGTAAGACAGATAATGATATAGCACCACTTATTTGCAAAATTCACAGTCCAACCAATCCCAAATTTCTTCTGTACTACTATTGAGGGATCATTCTTGTTGTAATAAAAAATACCCCATCTCCAATATCGATCATCTGTTGCAGCTGTTTCATTTGTATGTAAATCATCAAATCGTTCATTGCTTTTACTAAGCTTCCAAATTAATACTAATAAGCCTCCTAATGTGACCACATTAAAGACAATAAAAAGAGGGAAAAAGTATGGTGCTGTTTGGTTCTTTAAAATAACAGTGGTGTAGTGTAAGACTACTAAAAGAATAGTCATACTAAAATTAATCGCCACTAAATACCAGCTACCATATTTGCGTTGTGCCAGCTCTCGATGAATCGACGCCTCTTTGGCCTGTGCACTCAGCTGTAATTTGGCTTCCTTCATGCCTCGCCCCATGATGAAAAAGCTAATTTGTATAGCCAATAATATAAGCGGCATACTGATGACAGAGAAACGAGATTTTTCTGTCCAGCCGTCAGCCTTGCCTGCCGAATTCCAATGTGTTGCAAAAACATCTGGAATCGAATCATAATTCATGTACGTGAAAGTCATCAACGCGATTGTCATAATTATGGGTATGCTAAAAAAAATCGGTGACAGCGTTTCATCCTTTTGGCGCACTGACAAATCTGTAACATACACCGTTTTTGCCTGTGTCTCCCACTGCTCTTGCCCTTTTAATTTTTTTGTTTTGACATGATAAAACATGTAAAGACTAGATGATAGAAGAAGCATAATATAAAGCAGAATAAAGGATAATAATGTCACCTTCTCCCCCTGCATTGCAGTCAAAAGATGCAACCCAATTTGTACTAGTAAACATAAGCCAGCAGTGCCGCCTATCCATTGGCTATAACGTTTTTTCCACTGAATTAATTGCGAATGTTTGATGTAGGGTTCTGGTATAGAGACGCCAAAAACGTTTGTTTTTCTTGCCAAATGTGGTGTCATCGCTTCCAAAACCCCGACAATGATAAAAATGCCTACTGTTATAAGCATATTTCCCCTACTTCCATTGTTTTAAAATTCGCTGGAACAAACTTGTCATTTGCTCTTTTTCTAGACCACGTGCAAAAGCTTCTGCCATTATAGGCTTTAAGGCATTTTCTACTTTTTCAACCTCTATTTCTTCAAGCTCCCTCTTTTGACCACCTATAATGACAGCTTTCGCTTTCGGCTTTAATTCGATTAAGCCTTTTTCTACAAGTTCATGATAACTCTTACTCACTGTACTGACATTGATACCTAAATCTGTAGCCATAGTACGCACTGATGGTAATGTATCACCGTTTTTGAGCTCTCCTTTAGCAATTAATTCAATTAATTGATTGGCTAATTGTTTGTAGAGCTGTAATTCATCACTTGGATCTAAACGTATTTGCATATCACACCTCCAATCTGTACCACTTATAACATAACAGATTTCTGTCGTGTACAGAGTAATACAGATTTCTCGAAATGTCAAATGAAGGTATTTGTCTTTTCTATATCATTTTAACATTATTTTTTCAGCGCAGTTTCTTTCTAACCCTTTTTGAGCTGGTTTCCTTAGAATCTAAAAAAGGACCCAGAATAATTCTGGATCCTTGGACACTTATGGCTTCTATTTGATTTTTATCTGTATTGTTTTTTGCTTCATCTTAAGCTACAGCAAAACAGAATTTTCTGCCTCACCTTTTACTTAAGTTTTAGAAGCTCACCTGATACAGTTGTGGCGGACTTTCCTGAGATTCCTGGTCTTTGGGTGTTTGACTACTCATTCTACATCCTCCTAATCAGATTAGATTAATAAGTGTTTCCGTTCTTAATATGAGCCATATACCAACTATTTATTCATGAAATCTACATTATTTATGTAGATAAAAGTTGCTTTAAGCCTCTTCATTAAAAACCTGCTGTGCAATAGTCAATGCATTTTGAACACGTGGGAAGCCAATATAAGGCACTAGCTGTAATAAGGCTTCCACAATTTCTGTCTGTGTTAAGCCAGCATGTAAGCCACGTTTTATATGTGTTTTTGTTTGTGGTGCAGCGCCTTGTGTTACCACTGCGGTAATAACAACAAGAGCACGACTTTTAGCATCTAGTCCTGAACGCGAATAGACATCACCATAGGCAAATTCAATAATCATTTTACGTAAATCTGGTGCTACGTCAGCCAGTGCATCTGATTCAATCATTCGGTCTGCTTCTTGCTCTGTAACATATTGCTTAATTGTTTCTAACCCCTTTTTAAAACGATCGTTCATTTTCAATCCCCCCAAAAGATAATCATTGTATTTCCTTATACAAAAACCCCAATTCCGCGTCTCCAGAATTGGGGATTGTCCTTCACATATGTAAGGGTCTCTTTTTCATTTCACCCTCTGGCTCCGTTGAAAAAGGAAATTGTTTTTTCATAGTGCCTCACTGGACAGCTTTAATGAATATCTATGCAAAAGTCACAGGGACATGCACGCAAAATTTAATATCAATTATGCCTCGGCATAATTGTGTCCGAAGTTAAGCAAGGCAAGCCTTTGCTTTGTCAATTTGGATTTTCACCTGATCAAAGCCAGTACCACCTAACGAATGACGACGCCGAACTGCCGCTTCTGGTGCTAGCACATCATAAATATCTGCTTCAATTAGTTCACTTTCTTGTTTCATGTCTTCAAGTGGTAAATCTAATAAATAGATACCCTTTTGAATACAAGTGAACACAAGCTTTCCTGTCACTTCATGCGCCTCACGGAAAGGCATACCCTTTGTTGCAAGGTAATCTGCTAGCTCCGTCGCATTGGAGAAGTCAGCGTGTACTGCCTGATGCAAGCGCTCTGTCTTAACAGTCATCGTGCGAATCATACCTTCAAAGATTTTTAGAGATCCAAGAATGGTATGAACTGTATCAAACATACCTTCTTTATCCTCCTGCATATCTTTGTTGTATGTTAATGGTGTGCCCTTTAGAACCGTTAGTAGGCCCATTAGGTTTCCATAAACACGTCCTGTTTTTCCACGAATTAACTCAGCCATATCAGGATTTTTCTTCTGTGGCATAATGGAAGAGCCTGTTGAGAAGGCATCATCCAACTCGATAAATTTAAATTCATCTGTTGACCATAAAATAATTTCCTCTGCAAAGCGTGATAAATGCGCCATTAATAATGATGAATTGCTTAAAAATTCAACGATAAAATCACGATCACTTACCGCATCCATGGAGTTTGCATAAACCTCACTAAAGCCTAAAAGCTCTGCGGATTTTAATCGATCAATTGGGAAAGTTGTCCCAGCCATGGCACCTGCCCCTAAAGGTAGGATATCAATGCGCTTAATGGATTCTGTAAAACGTTGTTTGTCACGCTCTAGCATCCAGAAATATGCCATTAAATGATGTGCAAACGAAATTGGCTGCGCACGCTGTAGATGTGTATAGCCTGGAGCAATTGTTTCTACATGCTCCTCAGCTTTTTCAAGTAATGTTTTTTGGAAAGTTTCAATTAATCCAATGGCTTCATTTACACGTTTCTTTAAGAAAATATGCATATCAGTAGCTACTTGATCATTTCGGCTACGACCTGTGTGAAGCTTCCCGCCTACAGGACCAATTAAGTCAATCAGCATTTTTTCAAGATTTAAATGGATATCTTCATTAGCAACCGTAAATTCAAGCTCATCTGCAATTGCCTTTTCCTTTAGCTGTGCAAGACCGCCAAGAATAGACTCAACGTCAGCTGCTGGTAAAATACCTGTTGCACCAAGCATCGTAACATGTGCAACGCTACCTTCTAGGTCTTCTAGAACAAGCTGTTGGTCAAAGCCAATCGATGCGCCGAATTCATCCACCCATGCTTCGGCTGATTTTTGGAAACGTCCGCCCCAAAGTTTTGTCATAACAGCTCACCCTTTCGTTTATCTTTATCAATTATGCTTCTATTTGGATATATTGCTGATAGAAGGTTAAAAGGTGCAGCACAGCGCATTGCCACACTACACCTTACTTGTCAAAATTATTTTTTATTGACAGAAGAGTTCACTACTGTTGGTAGACCCCATAACTCGATAAAGCCTACTGCTGAAGCGTGGTTGAATTGATCTTCTTTTGAGTATGTTGCTAGCTTTTCACTGTATAATGAATTTGGTGATTTACGTCCTTCTACAATCGCATGACCTTTGAATAGTTTCACACGAACTGTACCATTTACATATTGCTGTGATTGTGCAAGGAATGCTTCAAGTGCATCACGTAATGGCGAGAACCATAAACCATCATAAATCAATTCAGAAAGCTTTTTCTCAATAACAGGCTTGAAGTGCGCTAATTCTTTTACAAGTGTTAAATCTTCAAGCTCTTTATGAGCCGTTAACAGCACTTTCGCTCCAGGAATTTCATATACTTCACGAGATTTAATACCCACTAAACGGTTTTCCACATGGTCAATACGACCAACACCATGGGCACCAGCTACTGCGTTTAGTTCTTGAATTAAATCAGCAAGCTTCATTTCTTTTCCGTTTAATGCAACTGGTTTACCAGCCACAAATTCGATTTCTACATACTCTGCTTCATCTGGTGCATTTTCAACAGAAACAGTTAAACCATAAGCTTCTTCTGGTGGTGAAACCCATGGATCTTCCATGATTCCCGCTTCGTTGGCACGACCCCATAAGTTTTGGTCAATAGAGAATGGTGAATCTAATGTTGCAGGAATTGGTACATTATGTTTCATAGCATATTCGATTTCCTCATCTCGGCTCCAGCCCCACTCACGTACAGGTGCTAATACCTCTAAATCTGGATTTAATGCTTTAATAGAAACCTCAAAACGAACTTGGTCATTCCCTTTTCCTGTACAACCATGAGCTACTGCGTCCGCGCCCACTTGGTTGGCAATTTCTACTAATTTTTTCGAAATTAATGGACGAGAAAGCGCTGATACTAATGGATATTTTTGTTCATACCAAGTATGTGCTTGTAATGAAATCAGTGCATAACCTTCAGCGAATTCATCCTTTGCATCTACCATATAAGATTCAATTGCCCCTACTTGAAGAGCTTTATTTTTAACAAACTCAAGATCTTTCCCTTCACCAACGTCAAGACAAACTGCAATAACATCCCAACCTTGTTCTTTTAACCACGGAATTGCTACAGAAGTATCAAGACCGCCTGAGTATGCTAGTACTACTTTTTTATTTGCCATTAAAAATGCGCCTCCAATTAATCTATGAGATATGTATGTTTATACATTCATATAAAAGTTTATACACGAATAGTATCACGTTATAAAAATAAATACAAGTGTATTTTTATAAATTTGTAGACATTTATGTTTATTGTAAAAAGTAAGTCATTTCAATACTTATAGTCGTTATACTAACTATGAATATTTTAACTCGGAAAAACGATTTTTTACTTTCTACATGGATGTATACATTATTAATTTTAGGGAATAAAAAAGAACCCATTGTGTAAAATGAATTCTTTCAGACAGTTGTCAAAATGTAAAACTACAAAGATATGTTATTTTCCTTAAGTTCTGGGGCGTTTATTTTATTAGCGATTGTTGATTGACCTTCACTGATAACCGTTAGTTTGTTTTGCTTTATCGTGACTAGAACGCCTATACCACGTAAGAAAAATTCATCTTCTTTTATCGCATGTAGCTCAAGTGGCATTGTAGATGGTAGAAAAATGTATAACCGATTATCCTCTTGTAAGGCTATTTCCACTGTATGTTCAGGATGTTCTTGAAGTTGATATTTACCTTCATAGCCCTGTAAAATTTCGACTGATAAATGCACAGCTTTATATTGCTCAGGCTTTTTGGGCAAATGGAATTCCTGTATCGATAATGCTTTTTCAATCGCTTCTCCGATTGCTATTTCATAATCCAAATCTTGCTCTTTACTGCGTAAAAATACAAAGATTGTCTTAGATTGTGGATAAATTTTAAATGTAGTTGCATACCCTGGCCACCCACCGTTGTGCCATACACATTTCCCAAGTTGTTCATCCTCATATATAATCCAGCCCATACCGTAAGAAAAAGTTTGTTCTGCTGTAAGAGATGAAGGAGTAAAGGCTTGCTCAAGTAAAGCTTCATCCCAAAGCCGTGCCTGAATAACCGCACGCCCTAATTTCCATAAATCCTCTACTGTTGAATAGATCCCACCATCACCAGTAATATAATTCAAACAAGTAGTGCCTTTCGTTTCTTCAAATTCTGAAGGGGCCACATATTGCCCAGCATACACATCAAATACATAGCCATATGCAATTTCATTCGTATATTGCTTGGTAAAAGTAGTTGATGTTACAGTTGTGTTTTTCATATTTAACGGTTTAAAAATAGCTTCATCCATATATTCAGTATAACTTTTATTAGTTACACGCTCGATTAAAAGAGCCAATAAGACATAACCTGTATTGCTGTATTCCATTCGTTCACCAGCTTCAAAAAGTCGAGGCGGCGCATATTGAGTTAATAGTTGCAGCACGTCTTCATTTGTGGCAACCGTTGTTTCATCCCAATTCGAAAATAATTCCATATAATCAGGCAAACCTGATGTATGTTGCAATAAGTGGCGTACTGTTATATTTGTGTAAGGCAAATTATCGAACCATTTGGTAATATCATCATCGAATGTTATTTTCTTTTCTTGAATTAAAAGTAAGATCCCTAATGCTGTCATAGGCTTTGATACAGAAGCTAAGTTAAAACGTTGATGGAGATGCATAGGTGCATGTGTTTGAATCGAAGCTTCGCCATAGGCACCTTGTAATAAAATTTTCTCGTCTTGTGCAAGTAACACGGTACCATTAAACGTATTTTCAAGTTGTACTTTTACTTTATTCCAATCCATTTGATATTTCCTCCTCAGTAATTTGATACAACCGCTGAATTAAGTTACGTAGTTGTTCTAAATCTTCCACAGGCATTTTGCTATAAATCTTCTTAATAATAAGCTCGTTAATTTGTTCATCACGTTGATAATACGCATGTCCGAATTCATCCAACATTACCACCACTTCCCGACGATTATTTGGATTAATGTCACGTTTAAGATAGTTTTCTTTTTCAAGTCGAGTCACAATTTGACTGATTGCACTCGGAGTAATTTCCATATAGTGAGCGATTTCGCCCATTGTACACTTTTCATGCTTCTGTACAAAATCAAGTACCATCGTTTGCTTCATTGATAAATCATCTGTAAACAGAGCTTCTTGTGCTTTCGCTAATTTTACATTCATTTCATAAGTATAATGATGAATGTCACCAACAATTTGCTTAATTTTTTTATTCATCTTTATCAGCCTTAATATTTTAGTTAACTTAAATATTAAATTAACTAAAATGTTTTGTCAATAAGGAGGAATTCTAAAAGGTTCACCACCTTAACAGGGAGCATTGAAACTTAAAGCTTTTATGAAACTTAGAAAAAGACAACTTCTCATTCGATATGAACAGGAAGTTGTCTTTTTCTTTCTCCTTTACTAACAGTTAAATGTCAGATTTAACCGTACCTTAATAAACTTTTTCAGCGCTCACATATAACCTACAGCCTCTAATCTAGATAACAGTATGCTTTCCTCCAAGAAAGTTTTTCTCATTCCTGCCATACAACACCTTCTTTGGATTGATAATGATGATTAAAACTGCTGCTATTCCATAAAAAATGGCGTTATACAGAATTAAATCACTTAGCTGTCCGTTTATGATGCCAATAAAAAAATTAAAGTTATGATGAATGGTAATCGGAATAAGTAAATTCTGATTTAAATTATAAAATGCTGCCATGAGGATTGTTGTGGACATGATTGAAATCATAAAGAATAGAATATACTTGATTAAATCAATACCTATAAACCCTGTAGTAAACCATATGGGTAAATGCCACAGCCCCCACCAGAATCCTATGATAATTGACGCTTTTAATGGTGTATGCTTCTTTTGGAGCTCGATTAGCGCGAAGCCTCTCCATCCTAATTCTTCACCCAATGGTCCTGACAGTAATGTTTTCAAAAAGTAATAGAGCAGCATACCCCATGAGGATAAAGTGAAAATTGAGTCTACTTCACCCTTGCTTACGACGATCAGTACTATCATCAAAAAGATAAGAGCTTGAATTGTACTTACAGAAAGCAACACAGAAACTTTAATTTTAGGTTTGAATTTATTTTTTACAAATTGTATAAAACTCCGACCAGGATAGATTTTCTTAAAAAGTATAGCAAATGCAAAGGTTGAGGCCCATGATGAAATACAATGTACTACAACAAATAACCATGTAGGCAAATGGAATATCTTAATGACTCCTACAAGACAAAAAAGTGGCAAAAAGATGAGGTTGGTTAGTAGGATAAAACTTGCTATTGGTTTTTTTAATTTCTTTTCTTTATTCAAGCATATTCTCCTTTCAAACTAAGTATTTCGTGCATCAAATTACGAATACCTTCAGCTTAAACCTAGGAGTTACCCACAGGTCAATACATAGAAAAGGTCTAAAAAATAAAATAGTTACTTAAAAAGGATGCTAAAATCTGTATTTTTATGTATTAATAGTATTAAGAACAACTATCGTTAGGAGAGGTCATAGGTGATTAAAGCTGCATTATTTGATTTAGATGGAACTTTGTTAAATAGAGAGGAATCTGTCAAAAAATTTATTGATAAGCAATATGACCGATTGCATAATCGATTAAATGCTATTTCAAAAGAAAGGTATATATCACGTTTTATCCAATTAGATAACCGAGGATACGTTTGGAAAGATCAAGTATACCAGCAATTAGTTGATGAATTTTCTATTATCACTATAACCTGGGAAGAACTTCTCCAAGATTATATCAATGAATTCAAAAATAGCTGTGTTGCTTTTCCTAATCTTATTAGCATGTTAGAAGCATTGAAAGGTGACAATCTTGTTTTAGGGATAATTACGAATGGTTATGGACAATTTCAGATGGATAATGTGAGGGCTTTAGAGATTGAGCAATATTTTGATGTGATAATAATATCTGAGTGGGAAGGCATTAAAAAGCCAAATCCTCAAATATTCAACAGAGCCTTAGAAAAGCTTGATGTTTCCCCTCATGAATGCATTTTTATGGGAGATCATCCCGAGTATGATGTCAAAGGTGCTCAAAATGTAGGGATGAAGGGCATTTGGAAAAAGGATATACATTGGAACAGTGTCGAAGCAGATGCCATTGTTCATGATTTGTCTGAATTACCTTCAATTATTAAATGTTTAAATAGCTTTACTAATTCTTAAAAGCTACCAAAAAACCATCTACCATTATCGTTGGTGGATGGTTCATGTTTTTACATAATTATTGCTCTGTGGCAGAAGCAATTAAGTGCATCAGCAGTGATCTCAAGGGCGTTGATGCTTTCCCTACACTTTTAGACAGATATCTCTTGCCACAAAGAATTGACCAACCTGTATTGGGACATTCTATTAAGTAAAAAAAGCCTTCTATTCAGCATAAATACTAGTCAATCATGCACTTATTCTCATCTATTCAGCAATCCCCGATTCAAAACAAAGATTTCATTATGTAATCGACAAAAAAATCTCTCGCCTAACTTAGTATCGATATTTCTAGTAGTCTGGAACGGCAATCACCTTCACTTAATAGGTATATAAATTTCTAAAAAGACACGTTCTAAGCCAGCTTCATAAGTAGTAAGTAATTGATTTATATACACTAGTCCCAGAAGTTCGTAGCCTTTATCTTTTGCTGCTTTTTTTATACTAGCCTCGACTTTATGGTCCGTATTTTTTCCACCAGTTGACCACCTTCCATCTTCAACAACTGTATACAGACATTTTGGATGATATAGTATTTTACCTGCTGACTCTGTATCAAAGTCCTCTACTTTTCTTACGATAATAAACTTATCTTCTTGCATACCTTTTTCATTGAATTGAATGACTCTTCTTAAAGAGGTAAGTGTCACTGCTTGTTTTAAATTTTCTAAGTTGTCCTTTATTATTTCATATTTATCATATGCAGTATGATGCTCAATTTCTCCCTTTACCTCTATCGGCTTCATTTCTTTGATGGTATATGTGCCTAGAAATTTTTTAACTTTTTCGCAATCTTCCTGAACCGTTTGAAGCTTTTTTACTAGCAACTTTTTATACTCTATTTCCTCCATAACCTCCTGCATTTTCTCCTCAAATAATGATTGTATGCCCTCTATGTTCTTACCTTTTCTTAATTCCTGAATTTTTTTAATTTCAATATCCATATCACGATAGAAATTAACTGTTGTTATATCATATATATCAAAACGATTATATTCCCTATATCCGTTCTCACTATTTTGTTTTGGCTTTACTAATTCCTTTTCCTCATAAAACTTTAAGGTATCTCTTGAAACGCCTAAAAATTTCGCTACCTGTCCAATTGTATACATTATGCTCTCCTTTCCTATTCTATAAGAAGATTTACATAAAAAACTGTAAACACTCTCTCCTACTTTTTTGAGAATGGTTACAGTTTAATCCCTATTATTTTTTATTAAAAAATGATTTGCCAAAAAATTCAATGGTTGCAGGAGCGATTGCATACAGCTTGCTGGATAACCCCATGATTTTTGGTAAATTCACCTCTCGAACAGGGCGTTCAATCGTTTTAATCGTAGCCTGAGCTACTTCTTCTGCTGTTAATAAAAATCTTCCTACCGAAGCCCGATAGCCGCTTTCGTCACTCGCCTTATCTAAAAATGGTGTATCAATTGGGCCAGGATGTATCGCTGTCACTTTAATATGATAAGGCGCTAATTCCATACGAAGCCCATTGGTAAAACCGACTATAGCATGCTTGGTTGCAGCATAAACACTAGCTTTTGGTGTCGCTACCTTCCCTGCCTGTGAGCCAATGAAGATAAGGTGACCTTGCTGGCGCTGTATCATTGGCAATGCTAATCGCTTGGCCAAATACATTGGTACACTAACATTCAAGTTCACCATTTGGGAAATAGCCTCATCAGGTAATACAGGAGCGATACCAAATTTACCTATCCCTGCTGAGAGTATCGCTACATCAAGTGTTGGTAGCTGGGCGCAAACTTCATCAATCGTGGTTAAATTGGTTAAATCAGCTTGAATCACATTCGCACCTAGGCGTTCTAGTGCTTTTAATGCAACTGTATTTCGTCCTGTTGCATATACTGTATGATCCTGTGCTACTAATAATTCTGTAATTTTCAACCCTACTCCACTTGTGGCACCCGTAACGAAGATCGTCTTTTTATCGGTCATGCAAACACCTACTTTCTTTTAAATACATAAATGCCTTCTTCAGTTTTCGTAGATGTAATATACTGATTGGCTTCTAAATAGTCTAAATGTCCAAGTGTTTTAGACAGGGTTAAACCAAGTTTACGCTGAAAAATGGCTGGATATAGACGCATTGTGACTTGAACAACCGTTAGTTGATCTTCACCTAATAACTCTAATACCTTCATCGATTGCAGATGCTGACGTTCTAGACGTTTATCGATTAATAAAGGAATATCCTCTAATTCTCCACCATGTCCAGTATGCATTATTTTCACGGGCAATTGTCTTAAAATTTCAAGTGATTCATTATATTGCAGTAATGACTTCGTACGACCTAATGTGCGATCCAATGGCGGTTCAATTAATGGATTCGGTGTAATTTTCTCGAGCAATAAATCCCCACCAATCACATGATGCGTTTTTTCATCCCAGAAAATCAAGTGGCTTTGTGCATGACCTAATGTTTCAATCGCCTTTAATCCTGGATGACCAGGCACTTCATCCCCATCACCTAGAATTTGTGTTAATGGTCGCTCACCAACAAGCTCTAATTCACGACGTACATGAACACTTGGCTGGATGTATTCCTGAGGAACGCCATGCTCAAATAAGCGTTCACTATAAAACCGTTCATGATATCGTAAAAACTCCTCATCATGGCGAAGCCACTTATCATTATAGGCATGCCCCAAAATTTCTGCGTGTGGAAAGGCATCTACCCAACCTGCATGGTCAGGATGGTGGTGAGTGAGTACTACCTGTTCAATATCTCTTAATTCGTAGCCTGCTGCTCGAATCCCCCATTTCAATGCATCATAGGCTTCCATTGTTTTTGGTCCAACATCAAAGAGTGTTAGTGCATCGCCCTTAACAACAAATGCATTGACATCTCCTACTTCATAGGGTGTTGGTATTTCTATTTTGTATATAGACAAAGTTGTTTCCCCCTTTTGTACTACTAGTGAATAACAATTCATTCTATTTTACAAGTTTTTCTTCTTTTCGTCATCCTCCTGTTGACAGGTTGACATATTATCAATATAATTTTGAATAATCTAATTATTCATGTGCGTTGATGAAGCCAAGTACGTATTTGGTGAAGGTGTCTCAGAGAGTGTTACATTTGCTGCAAGTAACATCACCCGCTCCCATTACTGAACCTACTTCTGAGCAGTTATGCAAACATAACCGTTTCCCTTGCGATAAAAGGGCTAAGAGTTGTGCCAATTGGCAAACAAAGGTGGTACCGCGGAAACAACAGCGTTTTCGTCCTTCTTGATAAGGACGGGAGCGCTTTTTATTTTGAACTGGAGGTTTTGTTCATGAAGAAAATACTATTTATTGGTGCAGGCTCAATGGCAGAGGCATTGATTCAGGGCTGGATTAACCAAAAGGTATTTACAGCACAAGAAATTTACGTCACCAATCGCTCAGACAAAGAACGCTTACAATTTTTACACGAAACATATGGTGTCAATTGCTTAGTTGATGCAGAAATTTTTAAACAAGCAGATTTAATTATTTTAGCTATGAAACCAAAGGATGCTATTGCAGCGATGAATGAGTTGAGAGCGAAGATTACAGAGCACTCAGCCGTCCTCTCTATTTTAGCGGGAATAGCCATTCAAACCATTATAGAGCATTTAGGCACACGTCCAGTTGCTCGTGTTATGCCTAATACTTCAGCGACAATTGGGATGTCCGCTAGTGGCATTGCCTTTAATAACGAAGTGTCTACTGAACAGCGTACGATTTTCTTACAATTGCTAGAGGCAGTTGGTTCGGTCATTGAGGTGGATGAGGATCAATTACATGCGGTAACAGCTCTTTCAGGAAGTGGTCCAGCGTATATCTATTATTTAATGGAGGCATTTGAAAGAGTTGGTACAAAGGTTGGTCTTTCAAAGGATACTGTACGTCAATTAATGACACAAACACTGGCCGGAACTGCTGAAATGCTGAAGCAATCTGTTGATGAGCCAGATGTACTACGCAGAAAGGTGACGAGTCCAGGTGGCACGACGGAAGCTGGGATTAAAGCACTTGAACAATATCAATTTAATGAAGCGATTGAAGCATGTATTAAAGAAGCAGAGGCTCGATCTCGCTCACTTGCAAATAGTAAGTAAAATGTGCAAAATAGAGTTTATCACTAGGAATTAGGGGGCTTTATTTTGACTAAATTATTCGAACCTTATATACTACAGTCTATCTCTTTAAAAAACCGTATTGTGATGGCACCAATGTGCATGTACTCTGCACAGGATGACGGACTTGTCACGCCTTTTCATCAAGTTCATTATGCAACACGGGCTGCTGGCCAAGTAGGTTTAATCATTCTTGAAGCAACAGGTATTGTACCCGAAGGCCGTATATCCAATAAAGATCTTGGTATTTGGGACGATGCCCATATCGAAGGCCTACGTCAATTAGTGGATGGAATGAAAGCATATGGAGCAAAAACGGGCATCCAGCTAGCACACGCTGGACGAAAAGCAACTGTAGAGGGAGAAATATTTGCCCCTTCAGCTATTGCTTTTAGTAATGACTACCAAACACCAACTGAGATGACTATAGAAGACATTGAATATGTTGTAGAAGCATTTAAGAAAGCAGCTGTTCGTGCTGCTAAAGCTGGCTTTGATGTTCTTGAAATTCATGGGGCACACGGCTATCTTATTAGTGAATTTTTATCACCAGCAACTAATAAGCGCAATGATTTGTATGGAGGTTCGCAGGAAAATCGCTACCGCATACTACGCCAAGTAATAGATGCCATTCGTAGTGTATGGGAGGGTCCTCTACTTGTACGTGTTTCTGCAGAAGATTATGCCGCAGATGGCACGACAATGGAAGACTTTATCGTCTTTAGCCGCTGGATGAAATCACAAGGTGTCGATTTAATTGATGTTTCTACTGGTGGTGTTGTGCAGGCTCATATTAACGTTTTCCCAGGCTATCAGGTACCTCACGCAGAGGCAATTAAGCATGGGGCGGATATTCCAACAGGTGTGGTTGGTCTTATTACAACAGCTATTCAGGCAGAGGAAATCTTACAAAATAATCGTGCTGACTTAGTTTTTCTAGGACGTGTGCTATTGCGTGATCCGTACTGGCCACTAAATGCTGCAATGGATTTAGGAGAAGAAGTCAAACCTCCGACCCAGTATATACGTGGTTGGTAAATCCATAAAAAACAGCTAGTTGATCATTAACCAACTAGCTGTTTTTTTTATTTTTATAGTATTTTTCTATCGCACTGATAAACTATTGTTAATTGAAACCAGCTCATAGAGAAAAAGGATTCATAATGAAAGAGAATCATCCTTTTCTCATCCCATAGTTCTTTGATTAATACAGAGGATTTTGTTTAATTTCCTCATCAATTGCTTGCACTAATGCGTCTGCATCCTCTGCCGTTATGATTTCTCCATTAACAATTGCAAATATTCCCTGTTCACAAATTTCACAATGAGAGGTACAGCCAGATTCTTCAATTTCAATATTAGATCGTTCAGCCAATACATCATAGGCATCTGCTGCTCCAAGTGATAGATTTGTTATGCAAAATTCTACTCTATTTTTTAAATGCTGTGGCTCTTTCTTCTTCTTAAAGATAGAAAATACCATCTTTGTAACCCCCCTCTTTTAAACAAACTGTGCATAAAAATGGTAGAGATAATAATAAAGAATGATGAGTATACCAAAAATCACATTTTTATAAGCCTGATGTTGTTTATAAATAATTTCACTTATCCCATATAATAGCATAAGCGATGTGGACATGAATAAAGAATGATTTGCACCATATAAATTAGGTAAAATGATAATGGCTAAAAGGGTAGAAAAACTGAAAAAACTTTGACCTTTCTCTTGTGGTTCTTCCATTTTTGGCGAATCAACGCTTACCACTTTTAATCGATTAATAGAGATGATGATAGCCACACAAATTGACAAATAAACAATAAAAAAAAGAGCACTTTTCCAAAAAGCAATATTATGTTTTGATCCATCAAACAATTCCCATAAAGTTATCTGGTTTTCGAGTGAAATGTAATATGTATGATTCGTTTTCATATCTAGCATCACATATTCGTCGGTAATATAGCCGAATTTTACATATGCTTTTTCCCCATTTTGTAAATAGAGCCATACATCTTGAGCTTGGCGAAGCTTTTGATTTGGTATGAAGGCCTCTTTGGAATTATTTATAATGGATTGCAGTATCTCAATATCCTGTAATTGAATACGATTAATCAAAAAAATAGATGATAAATCGTAAAATCTTTCATCTTTACGATGAGCATCATGAAATGTCCATGCTTGTTCAATTTGAATAGAGAAATCTGCCTCAACAAGCCGCTCCTGTTTATTGATTTGCAACAGCAGTACTATACAAGATATCCCCAGTAATAAAAGCCCCATCCAAAACGTTTTATAAGAATATAATTTCATCGCAAACCTCCGATTGTCCCATCACTATCTCTACGATTATTTCCATAAATGGTTTCGGAATGGTTGAATATCTATCAATTTTCACAGATAATCTCTAGTGGAAAAATTTAAGTAATTCTTCTGGGATAGGGACACTTGGAAAATTTATTTTTTTAGAAGGATGGTCATGCATTGTAGTTCTAGTGGTCCAATCAAAACTAAACGTTTACCACAAAAAATGCTGCACAAGAATTACTCTTATGCAGCGTAGTAATGATTATTTAAACGACCTTAGCTGAAGGTCATAGGCTGAACCGAGCTCACCGTAGCCTGGTGCATATAATATACTAGTGGATGTTTCGACAACATTGGTAAATGTGCCAGCTGGTGTTGTAAGCGTATAATGAATGGCACGAACAAACTCATTACTATCCCTTATCTTAACTTTCGACCCCTCTGTAATTGGTTTTTCAAATATATATTGTGTACCATCCCTCTCATAATAAAAGGCTTGATCTGTTTCGTGATAGGTAATATATTGGAAGTCGTAATCAGTGTCAAAGCGTTGATTACCAGTTCTCGTATATACCGTATTATAGGTTAATTGCTGAAGCGTATCACTTGGTAAAAAACCAGATGTAATGACAGGCGATTCATTTGGTCGTATTGTAGCTAGAGCTTTTTTAGGTACAGTATATTTTTCTCCCTTGAATTCAATTAAAGCTGTCGTAGTATCTTCTGATAAAAATGAGACTTCATCAAAACGTTTTAATTCCTCGTGCTTCCCTCCAACATAAACACCATAACGAATAAATCGTTTACCTTGTTTTTGTACAGGCTGAAGTGCTTTAACAGGGATATAGCCATATCTCAAGGTTGTTGGCGATTTCACCATGAGATAGCCATTTATTTCGCTTCCTAGCAATTCAAAAGCTGCTCCTTTTGATGCTTGTTCTAGCACTCTTGCCCCCATCATTGGACCACTGAGCAGCTGTGCATCAGTATTTAACGTATAATAATCTTTAACATGGGGTATTGCTTCTACAATGCGAATATCTGAGCTATCAATATCAACCTCCAATGGATTACCTTCAAAGGGAGCAGCGTAGAAATAGTAATATAATTTTTCCCCAATTTTAAATTGTACAACATCATTGTAGGGTTTATAGTCGGCGCTACCAGGTATATTTTTGCTTAACAGATAATCCCCATATCCTAGAGGCTTTCCGTTCTGACGATTGATATAAATTAAACCTGGATTATCATAAAAAGCAGCTCGAATATCGAGTGGTACCTCCTTAAAAACAACTAAATCGGTTGCCTGTACACGGTATCCTGAACTCATCCAGTAAAATGTTTTATTGTCGTATTTTTCAATATCGTAAACACGGAAGTAGTTGTTACGTTTCACTGTTAACGAACTAAAGCTACCATCCTTATTTTTTTATATACTTTTACATCTTTAGTAAAGGTCATCTTACCTGCTTGTCCTTTAACAACCTGTGCCCCATCCCACTTTACCTCTGCTGCCTTAGAGGTTGTGGGGGTTAGTAAAAAAGCCAGAACGGCCAGCAGTACCATTAAATATTTCTTCATATTTTCCCCTCCAATTTTTATATATTGTAAAAATAGCTGTTAAAAAATATTCTATCATACTATTTTTTTGATACAAAGGTAAAGCTGGCCAAAGAGACATGACTATACAATTACTGTCTGCATTCGTGGTGAAGTTGTGACATTGTGAAGATGATTACCATTCTATTATATTAGATATCTTAATTCCTTAATGTTATGCGAGACCTTTTGTATTGTCGATTACATATGGAAATTTCCATTTTGAGAGGGGGATTGCTGAATTGATGGGAATAAATGCGCGATTGACAAGCATTTGTACTAGATAGGAGGCTATTAGTACTTAATATAATGGTTTTCCACAAAACATTTTATGACATTACAACAGGACGTTGCCTAAGATTCCTCTCAGGCAACGCCCCTCTTTATAAAAAATTAGAAATCATATTCCGCATCTTTTTTAGCACGAATTTCGGCAAATGCATCTGTTACCATAACTGTATCCTCTGTTAAACGTTCTAGACGGAAAAGGACATCATCATTAACGATTTCCTTGCGTAAAAAATCCTTTTCCTCTATAAATACATAGGTTGGTACGATATGTGCCTTCATATAGGCTAGAATCGGCTTTAATTGCTGCTCAACCATGAGATAATGCTTAGCTGTACCTGCTGTAACAACCATACTCACCACCTTATCACGAAAGGCATTCACAGGAAGCAGATCAAAAATATTTTTTAATGTTGCTGGAATAGATGCTTGAAATGTAGGTGTTCCAATTATTAAGGCATCCGCAGCCATAATTGTTTCTGTGACATATTTTGTATCTCCATCATACTCCAAATAATTACGCCCATCACTAAACGCCATATTGTATTCAGCAAGATCAAGTAAAGTAACCTCATACGCTGGATATTTTTCTTGTAAAATGTCAACAACTTTACTAATGGCTGTTTTCGTTTTTGAGCCGACAATTGAACCAGCCAATGCGACGATTTTCATGTTGGACATCTCCTTATTTTGCTGTATATTTCTTGATTGCAGGTATTATATCATTACCAATGATTTCAATGTTTTTCATTAATTTTTCGAAAGGTACCCCACCAAAGTCTATTTGTGCCATAAATCGCTGCATACCATACAGCTTGATAGAGTAATTTTTCAATGATTTGTTCCTTACTGCCAACCATTAGCGCATCTCACTTCTTCGGTTTTTGACGATCCTTAGTTAAAAAAACCTACCAAAGTTAGAGAAACAATTTGTAAGGCATTAGAAATAATAAGTTTTGAAGTTATTTCGAAATAATATTAACCATTAACTAAAACTCGTTGTCTTTTATTTTCGCATGTAATGTAGATATTTTCTAAATGGACCTAAAAGTGCCCATTGTGAGCTACGTATTAGGACATCAAACAAAAATCCATTCAACACCATTAGATTAGCTATTCGTTCTTTAAAAGAAGGCGAGCAACCATTAATTCATAGCGATTGATGTTTTCAATATACCTCACACGGATTCAAGTGAATCATAGATAAAGCAAAACTAACACAAAGTATGTCACGTGTGGGACGATGTATTGATAACGGACCGATTGAAGCATTCTGGAGCACATTGAAGTGCCAGAAGTATTATTTACATAAGTACAATTCATATGAGACGTTAACGAAGCGATTGATGACTATATTAATTTTTATAATCATCATCGTTATCAAAAACGTTTAAACGGCATGTACCCTTTAGAATTCAGGGCTCATGCCGTTTAACGCTTTTTTATAATTTCCACTGTCTACTTGACAGGGAGCAGTTCAATTTTAATTAATCTTCGAATTTTAGTTATTTATATTCTTATTCTTAACAGATTTTTCAAACCATCCAAATGCAACTTCTGCCTCAATATATTCATTATCTGGTGAAACTAAAAAAATGACAAATGATTCCCCTGATGGAAAAATATACTTCCCATCTTCATCACTAACTAAAGTACTTTGTGGGGGTACTATTCGCTTAAATGCATTTATCCCATTCTTGGGAAATCCATCAACAAGTTCGGCAAATTCGATTTTTACTTTTGGTTTTGGAAGTGGAGAAAGCGCAGTGTTTGTAGGTGTCACATTTTTCGAAATCATTGGTTCTCCAGGAGGTATTGCATTGAACCAGATTTCAGCAACAAAAGGTTGATTCGAATGATTCGTAATGGTAAACGCATTTACAAATAAATCTACATTTGAATGGTGAGGGTTACTTAAGCTTCCCCAGGCATTTTTTCCGTGTCCTAAACAAATCGGTTCAGTTTGTCCAACAAAATATCTCCCCTGTAATGATTGAAATAATGGGTTGGGTATATTAACAGTTTTAATAAATCGGTCATTATTTTTCATAAGTATACATCACTCCTTTCTACAATTTATGTAGATTATTTAAAAATGTGTAGACAAAATTTAATCTGAAACAAAAATGTTCAATATAAGGATTGTAATTGTCGAACAGCTAGCTTTCTGTTTATATATTCCTAGAAATAAATATCTACTTAATATGATTCGAAAAACAAACATGAATAGTGCACTTTGTATGTAAACACAAACCTTCCTTCCAACTTTTGAATAAGTTACCGTGAGGAGGTGATAAAAAAATGAGTGAGAACAAAACTAAAAATAATGCTACCAGTAATGAAATAAATCAGTTTTATAAAGCTGTAGATGATTTAAATGAAGCAGCGAGTGCTTTTTTCCGTATACCCATTTTTTTTAGCCATCAAAACCTATTTACTCTGGGACCATCGCAACCTCCATTATCACAAGAGCAGCGATTCATTATTCGTATGTTTAATGAAATAAAAGAGGTTCTTCTTTTCCCTAGAACACTACCCAATACAGACCAGTATCCTAACACTACTTTAGAAAATGTCCGTAGAATTGTAAACTCTAGTTATGGAACTGTAGCTGTCCTTTTAAAACCAACACGTCGTACGGATCAATTAGAACCCTATTCACCTTTCATGCAAATAGAACCTTCCATGTCTTTTCAACGCGGGCTCCCTTTGCTTCTTGTGAAACAAAGTACGATTAAAGCTGGGGGGATTTGGGGTGATGCGGGACCACTTGCTCCTTTCACTCCATTAATATGGTTTTCTGAAACAACAACAGTAGATGAATTTTTTGAAAGTGTAGCGTGGAAAGAAGCATTACAGAATTGGGCAGGGCAAGTTAGAAGTGGATATTTTATTCAGACTAATCCGGAATTTAAATATACATGTGATGACTAATACCTGTATTCCTTATAAACCATAAATTATTTTCAGGACTAAAGAAACTTAATTGGACGTATAAAAAAGAAAAATCACTTGTCGCAAAGCGGTCTTTCTTATCTATCTATTTACTATTATTATAAAGAGAAAGGGGATAATTTCTTGTATGGATAATTGTCGATGTAATAGTAGATTGTCATCATTTAGAGCATGCGATAAATCCGGACCATTTGTGGCTACAAAAACCAACTGTATAAACCCTTCTTCTCCTACTGATAGCACTATTATTGCATTCTCAACCGGAAATTCAACATCACATATTCAAGCTCTAGTTGGACTTGCAAGTAGCATAGGGTTCGGTACTGCTAATACCGTTTCTATTATAAATAATGTAATAAACTTAAATGGAAACACAAGTGAAGCCTTCACAGTACCTTGTGATGGTAACATTACAGCTATCTCAGCGTCATTTTCTCCATTAGGATCATTACCTTTAGTAGAAGGATCTGTTACAATCCGGGCTCAAATTTTTCATGCCCCGGTCGGAAGTAACATTTTCACTGGTACAAGTGCCTTTGTTGATTTAACTCCCCCTATAACATTACCGATAGTAACCTTAGGACAAATAACTTTCGCATCAGGTAATATTTCACCCTTATCTATATCAGTAGGTGATTGTTTATTAATGGTTATTTATGTTCCATCAATATCAGTGAATTTTCCTGTTAATGTAATAGGCACTGCAAGTGCAGGCATTAATATAGTAACTAAAAAATAAAATTCTATATCATAACCACCAGAACAAGTGGCCTTTTTAATTTCTAAAAATCAAATTATTTTTCCATTTTAACCATACTATCCATGTTTGAAAATGTTCAAATAATGGAGGAAATGTAATTATTAGAATACTTATCGACAACCCTTAAGATGAACCTCTACACTACAGAGAAGTGTTTAGTACTGGACACATCTCACTGTAAATTACGACTTTATCGCAGGTTATCAAACATTCTACAATCATACAGGTGATGAAGATTAAGAAAAATATTAAAAACTAACGTTGTGGCATTCCCACTTGCACCACTGGAGAGACCAGTTGCATACCACGAATTGAGGATATCCCTTCAGGTGCAAAATTTAATAATCCAGAGATTAGTGTTGCTCTAACTGGTGACCTTGCAGTTGGATTAGTTACATGTAGCCAAGTCATTGGTATGTCAATTAGAGAAGATATTGGACTAATGTATGGTCAATTCCATACTGCAAAAGCACAACTTGGAGCTAAATTTTTACGCCTTAATAAAACTAAAGGTTGGTTAGTTCCACCGCCAATGCATGTGGACTATCCAAAAAAATAACAATATTTCGCCTGGCAAACAGTCTCCCCAATTTTACACGTGGGCACTGAAAAATATAAGTTTTTTATAATAGCGAACCTTTTTCAGTTAAAAATAAGGCACTTCTTGGTCAATCTTGAACAGGAAGTGCCTTATTTCTGTCTCCATTCCTTATTCATTTTCGTTTAGTAGCTTTACTATCCGTTTCAAATTGACAGCGAATATCGTTGTGGCACCTTGAATTCCCATGCCAAATAGACCCGCAGTCGATGCTGGATCGTATCCGTGTCCGTTTTTTAATTCACTGTTCTTCGCTTCTACTTTGTAGCGATTTGCGGCTAATTGCTTAAATGCTTCCGTATTTTGAAATGCTTCTTGTTCGACATGTGTCTCCGACTTAATTGTGACAGAATACGTTTTACTTTTTGCGCCTTCTTTATAACAGCCCTCCCTCATGAGACATACTTTGCATTTTTCAATATTAAAATAATATGTCTGACTTTGACTTTGACTCTTACTCGTTCCTTTTTTACCTGTACGTGCTTTTCTTGTCGCAAGATGACCGGCCTTCCAAATAAACATTCCAGCATCTTTATTAAACTCAAACTTATCTTCTTCTTTTCGTGGTCCTTGTGTAAGAATTGGATTCAACTTTGCCACAAGTGCGATTTTCTCTTCTTTGGTATATTCGATATTTGCCTTTTCAGAGTAAGCTGTGTCTCCAATAACTGTATGAATGTTCATCCCTGCTTGTGTGCTTTTTTCAATTAATTCTTGAAGATATTTTCCATCGCTTTTTTCACCTGTTGTAATGACAGCCCCTGTAATAATACGTTCATCACTCAATGCGATATGTGTCTTGTACCCGAAGAAAGATGATTCTGCCGTCTTATGCCCTTTTCGTGCCTCTGGATCAGAAGAGTAATTTAGATGTTCTTGGAAATCTTCTACGACTTCTTTTAAGACATTCAGCCTTTCTTTGACAGCTGGTATTTGTGCAATTTGTGGTTCCTTTTCAATGACTGAAATGACTTCCTTACAGTAAGCCAATTCATCCTTTACCTCGTTAGAAGTGGTCTTGGCTGGG
Source organism: Lysinibacillus sp. B2A1 (assembly GCA_002973635.1). Taxonomy (GTDB): domain Bacteria; phylum Bacillota; class Bacilli; order Bacillales_A; family Planococcaceae; genus Lysinibacillus. Next base: position 2,998,751 of record CP027224.1, on the reverse strand, counting down.
AATTTACCTTTCATTAATGCGTCTATTTTATAGACAGCTTTTCGAACGTTTATTGATTTCTCTTGTAAAAATTCTTTCGGTGATTTTTGGTTGTAACGTGCTTTTGTATGTGTGGCATCCACAATAATCGTTTGACTGTTAATAATTTTTTTCTCCAATGCAATCTCAACTGTTTTTCCAATGAGCATGTCTAATAAGCTTACGTCTTGGAGACGAAGCCGACGAAATTTTGTCAGCGAACTTGGATCAATGACCGGATCTTCTGGCGCCATATCCAAGAAATATTTGAATGACATATCATACTTTGAGCGCTCTACTAGATCGACATCTGATACATCATAAATCGCTTTTAATAATAAGTACTTAAACATGCGAATTGGGGGAATGGCATTAAGTCCATTGTCTAAACTATATTTTGTTTTTAACTCCTCTAAAATGAATGAAAAATCAATAAGTTCATTGATTTGAATACTAAGATTGATTATTTTCTTCCTATGTTGGTCAACAATCGCGCCCTTTAATTGAATAAAGGAACCTTTAAATTAGCATTCATAAGCCATTCTTAGAAATTTTCATATGTGCTTCCAATTGTATCTTGCATAAATGTATCAATATCTTTAAACCCAACTTTTCTATATACTTTTATCGCTCTTTGATTAAAAGTTGCCACTGATAATGTAATTTTATCTGGCGTAAATCTTGATTGTACAAAAATCAATACCTGCATTTAGAAATTCTAACCCTCTACCATCTCCAATCAAAACTGGTCTCATTCCTAACCCTATATCAAAAATATTAGCAGTTACTTTGTTAACACTGAAGAAACCAATAAATTCATCTTCTTTCAAAACTGCAAACATTGAGTTACCTCTTTTTTCTGGGTCTAAAAATTCAACTAAATCTTCTTCATCAGCTTTTATATCATAAAAAGAATATTCTCCAACATAGTGCCAATTATGTGCATTATCCTCAGCTTGTTCCTGAGTCATAATCTCAAACCTATAAGTCATGAATATCCCCTCTCGCTTTTATCCCCTTGCTTCACTATTCTGACAGTTTGTTTAATACCAATCATCTCAAATATTCTCATTTTCAGGTCTTCAATAATCTGACCCTATTACTGAAAATGGCACAATTCCAAATCAAGAATTGCGCCCGATTGTTGAAAATTCCGTGTCCTCAAGATGAATCGCCATTAGCTTTAACTAATTGTGTTACACTCGACAGTAATAAAAAACTTCCAAAACACCTCATTCTTTAAAGTCAAAAAGCGTTTTTGGAAGTTCAATATTTTTATATTCAGTTCTCAATGTATCCAATCTTTTGTAATAATATCTTGGATAAAGTTCAAACATAATGAACTCAAGTTCTTCAAGGTTCAATTTATGTAAAGTGTTCTTGCCTTCCCTACTTTGAAAGTCCGCTTCGAAATGTTACTCTACTTTTTTATAAAGATTGCTTAGTATGAAAGAGCCATTTTTATGTTTTGTATTTACGGTGGAAAGAATATAAGCCATATGTTTAACCGCTTTTCTGTACCGTTCCAAAAGTTTTTCAGAAGTTAATTCACGTACACTATAACTTCTATTAGGATTGTGGCTAACTGACGATAAAACATCCCATTCTTTTTGGATGAAAAAATTTTGTGCATCGTACTCCTTGATTAAAATTTCATGTACGTTAATTCCATGCCCTAAGAAGCACCCCACATAAATTCAAACATTGCTTGATTATCATTCCAAATCACATATGGCACTTCACCTGGATCAATTGTTTAGGAAGAACCTTTACTTAAATGAACATTTACTTTCATTACTAAAACAACTCCCTTCCTACCTTAATGAGAATAGAAAATTTCCCCATGCATCTATTAGCTATATCTATTAAATTTTCAATGTATTTTTGCTTTGTTGAAGAAATTAGAATAGCCTTCTAAGCCCTCATTATGTAGGAATGTTTTTTATAAGTGTTAGGCTAAAAAACAAACATATTGACTAGCTAACCGTATACTAGCTTAGAAATTGGAATGGAGGCGATCTTTTGACTTCAAATATGCAAAATGGTTTTGGTAGCGGTCCGATGGGAATGGGAATGAATTTAACTAGTGACTCTCATCTAATAGAAGACGTTTCAAGAGCAATTAATTTAGAAGTTCATGCCTATAATTTTTATCAAAGATTAATTAAATTAACTCCCAATGAACAGTTCAGACAGATTATTTTAAGAATACAGCACGATGAAATGAAGCATTATCATTGGTTCACAATGATTTTAAGGATGATGGGTGGACAACAACCTCAAATTACATTTGGGGAAATACCAAGAGATTTTAAAGAAGGTGTCCAAAAAGCAATTCAAAATGAATTAGAGGCTTCTGCTTATTATCAGGATATTGCATCAAGAGCAACAACTCATCATGTTCAAATGCACTTTATGCATGCCTCACATGATGAACAACGACATGCTACTTGGTTACAAAATATATTGATGATGGACAATATGAAAATGAATCATTCAAGTTCAGGAGAAATTCCAGAAGGTTTAAAGGTAGCTGAAAATCCCGCTTTCCCAATAGGAAGTAAAGCTATTATAAATGCTGATCATATGCCTAACATGAAGGGTGCTGAAGCTACAATTGTAGGTGCTTATGATACAACTGTGTATATGGTAGATTATATTTCTACTGCAGGAGAAAAAGTTAAAAATCATAAGTGGTTAGTAGAAAGTGAACTATCACCAAAATAATTCGGTAATACTCTACTGATTGTGCAGAAGACTTAATAATTGATAAAAACCCTCCTCAAAAAGAAGGGCTTTAATCAATTATTGAGCCATTTTTCTACACATTTCCGCCATTCACGACGAATTTTTGCAATTCTTGGCTATATGCATCTTGAAATTTTTCACAATGCGATGCATATGATTCACAAATTTCTGTACATATGTTGCAAATTTGCTTAGTAATAGCACTATTACGAGACCATTAACGCCACCGCTTGTAAACAAATCTCTGTACAATCATTTAGTACATTCCTCACAAGTTCTTTGCACATTTAATACACAGTTCAATGTAATGGTCCATATTAGTTGGAGAAGATGATAAAACACCCATTAGTAAAAAAACTCTTTTCCTATTTGAAAACACTTATTATTAACAAATTTTTTCGAGTGCAAACATCACATCTATATTTAGGGATATTTATATTTCCTCTTCTAATTTTTTTTTGTAAATATCCAATTATATTGAGATTGAGTTACTCCACAATCAGGCCCGTTTGTGGAATAAGAATAAAGCCTACATATCAACACAGGAATTATAATCAAACTTTTTTATAAAACTACACGTAAACCTGATTACAATAGTAAAACAGGTGTTACAGTTGTAAAAAGAGCAAATGGTCAAAAATATAAAGTTACAATCGATATTAACAATCAACGTATATATGGTGGATTGTATGATAACTTAGGAGACGCTATAGAGGCTGAAAAAAGTTAGAGGATCTACATCATAAACCGCACATTGAAAGATTCGAGGAACGTAAAGAAGACTTGGACAATCATTAATTTATGCTATGTCTAAAAAATAGCCAAACCATTCAAAAATGGTTTGGCTAGACACAACAATAGTAGGTTTTCAATTTTTTCAGATCAATGCTGCAGAGGTACCTGACTTGATTGATACAATTATAATTTGTACCTAATTTCAGGTATTGTACTGTACGGCATAACCGAATGCCCTGTATGATATAACTATTACCTACCTAGTTAATTTGCTAAATTTTCCCTTTTAGAAAACTTTGATTTTATATAAGCTTGATACCCTGCATGAGCACTCCGAGTAAAATCCATTTCTTCAGCAAATGAAAATACACCATCTTTACCTATAACAAAATGTTCAAAATATTCTAACGCTAATATTTTGCTTATTAGATTAATATCTTCAGTTATTTCCAAATCTTGTTCACTTATTTCTTCCAGGCTACTTGGATGATTATAGAAAATTACAAATCCATTACCATCATTCCTGGTACTAAACATACATTCATACTTCCAACCATAAAGCCTTCCGTCAAAGTATGACGGATATCGTCTGTCATTGTAGGATTCATTCTACATATGTGTAGTGGACGATATTTCACATTCGTAAAAACAACAATCATTTCATCTGTTTTTGGCAATTGAATCTTATGAATATACTCAGTTATAGCCTCTGGACTTAATAAACCTTTATTTATCTGTAATATGTTATTACTTTTTACATAAGAAATGAAATCAGTTAAAGATTGGACAGATGGATCTTCATTCCTCACTTATTGTTATAGTTCTTCTTTACTTTGACTTGATAAATACTATGCATCGACTTCACCTTAATTCTCTACTGTAAAGTCTATTTCCAATGCTGCTAAAAGTTCATTTAATTCCATGGCCTAATGTAATCAAAGAAGCACCGTAAAAGCAAGGAATTTTCTTTGGTCCAAAGCAAACTTCAGATATTAGCCAGATCAGGTGCTGCAGAGATACCAGCTTAATTGATGCGTTCAGAAGGAACAAGTTTATCAGCTAAGTACCTGGTGTTTTTGATGGTCCGTAAACAGGCTTCAAGAATTGGCAGGATCGGATGCTGTAGGAGGTAACTGGCTTGATCAATACGATTTATTCACTCCTCTTCACTCATTGAATGTGCATTATGATCTACAGAGGCAAATCTTGAATATGGGTTAAATGAATCCGCTGGAATAAGCGCAGGCGTACCATCTCTAAGAATTGGCGTAGAATAATATTCTCTCATTGGAACGGCAACAAGATTAGCAGTATCAGTAGATAATGGATATTCTTTGAATTCTACATAAGAATATAAGCTAACTGTATTTGAACTAATAGATGCGCCTTCTACATTTAATGAATAATTTTCTCCTACTCCTGTAAACACAGGAGAATACCCAGGCCATTTTGGATTATAAAGGACCGATGCCCTAGCTGATAACGAAGAATTAGCTGAAGAATTTTGTTTTTTAAAATATATTTTTGAAAAAGAATAAGGACTCCCTTTTGGGGAGACTCCAGTTCCAGCAATATTGGCAGATAAGGTCATAGGAACTGTAACAGGGCCTCCCATAATATACATTGTCGCTATAACTTTACTTCTAGCAGGAACTAGTACAGGTTGAGTATATTCCCACAATTCTTCATGACTACTTGTTGTAGTTTGAGTAGTACTATGATTATATTCCCCTGTTAAAGATACTTCTACAGTTTGTTCGATCTCTCCAGCCATTAAAAATCCTACTTTTATTTTACCTTTAGTAGTAGATTTAATACTTGTGCCAATCTTATATCCAGTTGTGGTACTTGTTGTAGTAGTCTCTGTACACTTTTGTGAAAATTTAAGCGTTTGGGATTGCTGTATACTTGTATCATTTGTTAAAACTTGAACAGATGTTAATAATATTTGAGGATTAGATTTAAAATTTACTATATATGGCACAGCATCTGCATTATTAATGTTATAACTATATAAACTAGGGTTTGTAAATGAATTAGGTTGTGCGTTTAATTCTCTAATAGCATACCATTTCAATTCTTCATAAGCTTTTTGCTCAATATCAACGATTGTCATAAATTTTCCACCTTTTTTTATGTTTTTTGAACCATCTATATTTTTGTTATAGAGAGAGGTTATGCATAAATCTCGTTAGGTAAAACCAAAATTCCTTTTTATTGGTTCTTCACCAAAAGTCGTGGGTGACAAAATCAGCGACCTGTTTCTAAACGTAAACGAAGAAATAAACGGTCTTCATTTCGATAGCCAAAACCACGTCTTTTGATGAGTTTAATTTTATTATTTGTGCCTTCCATCATGCCATTTGATAGCGGTGAAATAATGGTATCCAGCAATGCTTTTTCACGTGTTATCAATGTTTTTGCGATTTTAGAAACGGCACCACAAAGATGAAATTGATACCTTTTAAACCATTCTGTTAATCGTCGTTTTGCTTGTGTCATCGTTGTCGCTTTCAGTACATAACGCATATGATTCATTGCTTGATAAATATGTTTTGTAGGCAAATCTTCCTTGTGCCACTGTGCAACAAATCCGCGTTCTTCTTCCGTTAATTGTTCAGGTTTTCGTGCCAAACAACGGTCAATGAATCGCGATTTATGTTGCTTTTTGGCTTCTCCTAAATACCGTCGTCTTCGCTGCTGAGCTTCGGTAAAAAATTGCACGAGATGAAAGCGATCCAGCACATGAATCGCAGTTGGATAAACGGCTTGAATTGCGTTCGCCATCGCTGGAGCAAAATCACTGACCACCGCACGAATAGGACCTGTTACTTTCTGTAAAACAGCAGTAATTGCGTCTTGATTTCGGTGAGGAACAATCGCCAAAATACGACCTGTGTCGGCATTTAAAACACTGGTCGCATAATGATGTCCTTTGCGCAAAGCGAACTCGTCTATACAGATAGTTGTGGCAATTTCTTCGGTTAATTCATCAGCTGCCAGCAAGTAATACCAACGCTCAACAGTCGTGTAGGGCAGTTCATATTCACGTGCTACATCAGCAATGGAACGACCGTGGCAACGCCTCACAAGTTCTCTACGAAACAGAGCCGAAGACGCTTGTACAATCCCTAAACCGAAGTCATAGGTAAATGTGAGGTCGCAAGCAACACAACGATGACGTGGAATCGCCATCTCAATCCAAATAAATCCAAGGTGCCAAGCATAGCCATGACGAAAACGACGTAATGTTTGTGCATGACGAATTGTTTTTTCTTGGCAAATTGGACATGGCACTGAATAAGCACCTACTGTAATAGGAAATACATTTGGTTCTTCATCAGATGGAAAAGAAACTTCGAAAAAAGATGGTAACGGTAATAGCATTTTGATAAACTTGGAGTACAAAGCGAAAACTCCTCTCGTGGTTTGTCTCGACAACAATTACGATACGTGAGTTTTCGCTTTTCTTCTATAAGGAAATGTAAAATTATTGAATTAATAGAAAATCAACCACAAGTTATGGTGAAGAACCTTTTTATTGAAATATACACTATATTTTGTAATAAATAACATATTGTTATAATAACACACTTTTCAGTTAATTTTGTTAGAAAGTATAAAATTTCTTTTTAATTGTTGGTTTGGAATAAAGTTTGATTAAAAGCAAGTCATGAACATTGATTCTATATGGAAGAAATCCACTCAGTTTAAATTAAAGTTTAATCAAAATAAGTAGACTTTGTTTACGTATGAAGTTAATTTTTATAAAAAAGTTTGATTAAAATTTTTCAAGAATCACATAAATCAACTTTTTCATCTGTAGCTTTAGAATAAAGATTGATCAAGTTAATACTAATAACCTTGATAAACATGCAAAAAGAAAGAGCGTTTTTTGAAAAAAGATTAATCAAAAAACCCTCTTAATATATTTTATTGAATCATTCTTTTATAAAAAATTTTGACTATTTCTATGATATTTTCTCCATTAAAGCACCCATTTTTCGAATATTAGATTTCTATTATTTATTAAACAATTTATAACTATTGAAAAGAGATAAAAATTGTTTAAAGTTGACGTTTTTTAAGTCGTTTATTTTTGCATGTTTTAAGGCTTTATTAAACTGGTTTTTTGTAAATAGTTTTTCATACTCTTTGTTAACCCATTTCATTACAAAATATTCATATTTTTGTCTATCCTTAAATGATATGTTTGACGGGTGTCTTTTTAATATGATTAATGAGCTACTAACTTTAGGCTTTGGATGGAAATATTCTCCAGGAATCATATTTAATATAGAAATATCAACTTCTGTCATTAAAAGTAACGCTAATGCACGATTTGTATTTAATAGCCTTTTAGCAAATCCGTATTCAACTATTAAATAACTGACTGTAGCTGTACTTTCAAAAATAACTTTTCGTATTATACTTGTACTTATGTTATAAGGTATACTACCAAATATTTTATATGTTTTATTTTTAGGAAATTTAAATCGCAATATATCCTCGTTTATAACTTGAAAGTTATCGTAATTCACAAGTTTATTTTGCGTTTTCTCGCATAATTTAGGGTCTATTTCAATAGCTGTTACATAATTGCACTTTTGCACCAATTCAAGTGTGAAATGACCTTTACCTGAACCAATTTCAAAGATATAATCATTTGCATTTAAACTTATATTACTTATTAATTTATTTATATGATGTTTTGAAGTAATAAAATTTTGACTATCTTTTATATTTTTTCCGTTCATTATAACCCTCTCCAATGTGGTTATAATGAATTGTTTTTTATATCAACTATTCATTATAACCATTTATTTTTCGTTTGGTTGATAATGAACTGTATTTATTACAAAAATGCTAAAAATGCCCATGTATTAATTCTCCTTTATTATGAATTTTAATTTTTAAAATCATAAATAAGGATATTAATTACAAATATACAACATATACCCACTAGAACCCCTCCTTGCATACTTACAATAAGTATAGCATGTATGAGAAAAAGCGTGCAAAATTAATCTGCCCTGATCCAAACCTAAACGGTTAAACTTTTTTCAAAACGGTGCGACTTTTTTATAAACAGTTCAACTTTATTTCAAACCCACACTAATGAATAAGACATCAAAATAATTACCACATGCAGAGATTCCTGGCTTGATCGATGCAGTTCATAAGAAACAAATCTACCAGCTGCGTACCTGGTGTTTTCGGTGATCCATAAGCAGGGTTCAGGAATCGGCTGGATTGTGTGTTGTAGAGGTACCTGGCTTCTCTCTTTCTAAATAGCGATAAATCGTCGTCCGAGATACGCCCCACTTTTCTGCAACATCTTTAATTGGTGTACCACTTTCAATTAAAGCCTTCATCATTTCAATATCTTTTGGTCCATACTTCTCCGGACGTCCACCTAGACGTCCACGTGCCTTTGCAGCTGCTCGACCTGCAGCAGAGCGTTCTTCGATTAGATTATGTTCAAATTCCGCAAATGCTGCGAACAAGTGAAACATTAATTGCCCGGTTGCATTACTTTTGTCCATTGTTAGATTTTCTTGAAGACTATGAAAGCCAACACCACATTCATTTAAGCTGTTCACAATTTGAATCAAATCTTGTATGTTACGTCCTAGTCGGTCCAATCGCCAAACGACAATGGTGTCACCTTCACGTGCATACTGAAGTACTTCCTCTAAACCTGGACGTTGTTTTTTTGCCCCACTCATTTTATCGTGAAAAATTTTTGTACAACCATATTGTGTTAACGCATCTGTTTGTAAATCTAAATTTTGTAATCCTGTCGACACACATGCATATCCAATTAACATCAAGTATCACTCTTTCTCATTTTTGCTTTGATTCCATTGTAACATAAGATGAGAACGTGTTGGTTATTGAACATAGAATAATGAACAGGGTTTTATTACATTTAAAGCAATAAAAAATCCCCCTTTCTAATCAAAAACACAGATGTTCAGAAAAGGGAGAGTTTTGGAACAAAACACACGCTATATTGTTCAGCTAGGATCTACTTAAAATGAACATTTTCTGAAGTGATAATAAGTTTATTTAAATAATCAATTGTTAATTTTGTTAAATATTGTTAAGTATTCTATTTTTTATCCGATGATTATAATGTGTTACAAATAATGTAAAAGGAGAAGTTGTATATGAAGAAATATTTACTAGCTGTTGGAATTTTAACAAGTGGCTTTTTGGGGCTAAATACAGCTGAAGCTTCAGAAGTAGAAAAAGATAAGCTTGAAGTAGATCCATTAATTGAAAATCTAAAAACAGAACATCCTGATTGGACAATTACATTAGTAACTTCAGATGAGGCTACTAAAATTAAAGAAGAAGTAAAAAATAGTCCAGTTCTAAGAGGTCCAGCGCCACCATTAACAGCTCTCTATATTGATCAAATAGCATCACAAGTCGGAACAAGCAATGAATATACTGAGGATCTTCGCACACAAACTTCTCATGCAGTTTCAGGCAAAGTTTCCATAGGAGTGATGCAAGTTGGTTATGGAAGTGAAAATCAATGGTTAGATGATGAGCGTATTACTTATCAAAATCGTGATTATAAAATTAATGTTGCTTCCATAGATTCTAATAATGACAGAATTGTAGATGGGTTTTATTATACAGTAACTTTTAATTCAGACTTAAAAATCTCAAGTGGAACTTCTGCATTATATAAGTTTAATTGTACTTCAAGTAGTTACCCTTGGAACACCATTGAAAGAACTTTAAATATTCCACATTTATAATATAAGAATCCATTGAAGAGAGGTGTATTTAAAAATGGTTTCTATGGAAGATATGAGTATAAGGCTATTTATACTTCGAGGAGCTTACGGATACAAAGGTTTTACTGAACAAGTTGGCAAAAATATGTATAAAGTTGATACGAAAGCTTTTCAAGAAACGATAGAAAATGCCAAAGAACCAATTGACGTTAATAAAGTTTCAGAATTATCAACCAATCAAATTAAAGTGTTACAAAGTGCACCAAGTGGTAGTTGGTTGATTCCTTTACTGAATAGAATGGGACAATTAGGGATGATGGATTTACGTGAGGGACTAATCAACCCTAAAGTATTCCAATATACTTCGACAATGCATGCTTATAAAAGATCCATTTAAGCTAAGTGAAAATAAAAGGCATTAACGATAAGGATTTATCCTTTCGGTTAATGCTTTTTTTTCAGTTATTATGTAAACCTTAATTGCTTAATAATGACCATTTTCTTATTAGGCTTCGAATTTAAAGTTTTATTCTTCTGGTAAACTATCCATTGTAATTTGATCAAAACTACAGCTATTAAATCTGCTTTCAGTACACAGTAGCTTTAAAATAAAGTTTGATAAAAAGCACCTTCTTAAACTAGTTTCATACAATAAAGAAAAAGAATCCATTTTGAAAAAAATTTGTTCAAAGCGGATTCTTATCTATCAAATTTAAATTTTAATTTCGAAAACTCAAATTTTTAAAAATCAGTCATCTAATACTTTGTAAAAAGTTGGTCTTAAAATAATGAAAATAACCTATTATCCTCCAATTGTATTAAGATCAAATCAGTCACAGGTCAAAATTTCTAGAATATACACCACCCCATCATACACTTAATTGTTTGGAACATTCAATAGTTAAACTAAATAGAAAGGTTATAACAAAAAAGTGGGGCTAGTTCATAACTAACCCCCACTCAAACCGCTATATATAGGCATTATCAAACACATTATTACTCTAATGGTTCTAGAATAGCTTCTATTTCTGCGCGTTTTTCTTCTAAAAATGGTGGAAGATCAAGCTCCTTGCCAAGATCCTCTACTGCTGAATCAACTGTAAATCCTGGACCGTCTGTAGCCATTTCAAATAAAATACCATTGCGATCTCTAAAGTAAAGACTTTGGAAATAATAACGATCCACAACACCCGTACTATCAAAGCCTTGCTCCTTAATTTTGACATCCCATTCCTGTAATTCTTCGACTGTCTCCACACGTAATGCAAGGTGATGAATGCTACCTCGTCCTGGTTTTTCACTTGGTCCTTCTAATTCCTTGACAATAAATTCACCTAGTACTTCACCTGCAATGGATTGCAGCACTACCTCTTTTTCATCATCTGTAATAACTGTATAACCAAATAAATTCTTTAATAAATTCACCGTTCTTTGTAAGTAACGAACTGTTATTTCAACCGTACCCATTCCTAGAATACGATGCTCTTCAGGAATTTCAGTGCCATCCCAAGTCTGCCAATGGGCTGGTGTTTCGTGACCATGATGGTTTAAAAGCACCATCCGTAAGCCTTCATGATCTTCAAAAAACAATGCATCTTTTCCTGCATAGGTTGCAATATCACTGTGTTTGACCTCTAACTGTTGAAAACGTTCTTGCCAATATTGCAAACTAGCATAGCTTGGCACAAGTAGGCCAATGCGAGTAATGGCATTTGTGCCTCGAACTGTACGTCCTGCGACAGGCATCTCAAAAAATGTTAATTCAGTACCTGCTGCTCCTGTTAAATCTCCATAAAATAAGTGATACATCGATGGCGAATCCTGATTCACTGTCTTTTTCACTCGACGTAAACCTAGAATTTTTGTATAGAAATTATTATTGCTTTTGCCATTTTTCGTTAGCATGGATATATGGTGGTGTCCACTTAATTTGTTCATGATTCATTTCCTCCTCGTTTTCACTTGACTAAGCAAGTGATAATCTAAAAAAAATCACAGCGGCGGTAATTTTTTTTCACGACTATACTTTTCAAGCTTAGACATAAGTGTATATAAAGATTTCATTTCTTCTTCTGTTAATACCTCTTCAAAAAATGAGGATTGAAAGTGTAGCTGACTTGGTGTCGCAGCATCAATCAATTGCTCGCCTTTTGCAGTTAATGAAATTGTTTTCGTTTTCCAACTTTGCTTGCGTTCAATAAGTCCTTCTTTTTCAAGTCTCGCAAGCATTCGAGACATCCCGCCTTGCGTGACGGTTACTTTCTCTGCCAATTGTGATTGTGTAATCGGTGCATAAGTCTTGATTTGAATAAGAACATCGAACTGAGCAGTTGTTAAATCAAATCTCTTTAAAAATTCATTAGATAGCTGATTACTTTGTGTTGTAAAGCGCATCATTCTAATCCAAGTCAGTGACCCAAGTGTATGTTTTCGCATCGCTTCATCCTCCTTTCAATCATCACTTTACCACGCAAGTGATAAACAAGCAAGAAAAATATCTCGAATTCAAGATAAAATTCAGTGTGAAGCTCACACTATATAATGCCATGTGTGGTAATCGGATATAAATTACCTTTAAAAGCAAATGAAATCCTTCCCGTTTCTTCAGATACCACCATAATTAATGCATCACTTACTTCACTTAATCCTAATGCTGCTCGATGCCTTGTTCCTAATTTCTTCTCCCCATATAACGTTCTGATAGTGGTAAGACATTTGCCGCCGATTCAATTAGATTTTGGTTTACTAAAACAGCGCCATCATGTAGAGGGTTTCCTGGAAAGAAAATAGTTTCTAATAAAGAATGGGTTAACTCGGCCCCTATATGAACCCGGGCTGTATAAGTGATTTTAAGGAGTCTTCTCGTTCAATAACAATTAATCCTCCATGTCTTCGCATAGACATATTCTGAACACAATGTGAAAGCTCCGGATATTTTTCAGTAAACGGAGAAAGATAGCAATTTAAATAAAACGTTGCTGCTTTCATTTCAATCGTAATAAATTTCTCTTTAATCTTTTCAAAATTCCCAAGCAGACAATTTGTATCTATATCCATGGCTTCTACACTTTGCTGTAATGTAACGATGACCTGCAAAAGCTCATCTTTTAATGTTTGTTTCATTGGTGAAAAATCACAATTTATTGGATCCATAATAGCATACCTCACTTTCAAATATCTTTTTTAGTTTCTCTAGATAGATTATTTTTATTCGCTCATAACAAAGAAAAGGCAGTTTCTTGTTATGTAACCAAGAAACTACCCTTCAGCTTTTAAAAAGATATTAGTCGATCATTAATGTTTGCTAGTAATCCATAGCCTGGTGCAAAAAACTGACCAAAGGATGTTTCAACTATATTTTCAAAGGTCCCTGCTTGTGTAGTGAGCGAGTAATGAATGGCACGTACATATCCTTGATCTTGAGCCGTTCCGCTTAAGCGAGTAATGATTGCCCCTTCCTTTAAAGGCTTTGTAAAAGAGTATTTGACCCCATCCATTTCAAAATTAAAGGCTTGATCTGTTTCATGATACGTAATGTAGTAATCCCCTGATTCAAAGTGATTATTGGCATTTCTTTTATAGACTCTATTTCCTGCAATATTCTGATATTCTAGCTTTTGTAGCCTCTCATTTGGTAAAAAGGACGTAATCACTGGAGATTCATTCGGCATTTTTATGGCTAGCACATTTTTAGGAACGGTATACATTTTTCCGTTAACTGCGATTAATGCGCTATATTCATTTTCTGTATAGAACGATACTTCATCAAATCGTTTCAGCTCTACCTGTTGAGAATGATCTATACCTTTAGCAATAACACCATAGCGGATATAACGTTTGCCTTGATTATTCACAGGCTTTAATAGTTTTGCTGGCATATAGCCTCTTTCCCCTGTCATGGATTGTACCTGAAGATAACCGTTAACCTCTATCCCTAAAGATTGGAAAGCAGATCCCGTTGGATAAGTAAACATTTTTTTCAGGGAATATAAATCATTTAATGTAGACGGTGGATTCCATTCGATTGCTCTAGCACCATTCATTGGACCAATTAGCAATTGTGTATCTGTTGTTACTGCATAATAGCCTTTATCTCTTGTCGTTGTTTCTACAATTCTAATATCGGTACCATCAACAGCACCATTTACTCCATTTCCTTCTTCTAAACTATAAAAGTAATTTAATTTCCCCTTGTCAAAATAGACCTCTGCAGAATAATTTCTTGGTACATGCTCATTCAGTAAATGCTGTCCATATGCTAAATCTATCATTGGGTATTTTTCTTCAAAATAGGCTTTTGTTCCTTGATGATTGCTAACAATATAAGCGGGATTGTTATAAAAAGAAGAGCGGATTTCTGTAGGCACTTCCTTAAAAATGACTAAATCTGTTGCTTGAACGCGGTAGCCTGAGCTCATCCAATAGAACGTTTTTTGGTCATATTTTTCAATATTATAGACACGGAAAAAATTATTTCGTTTAACAGTCATAGAGCTGTAAGTACCGTTAGAATTTTTCTTATAGACTTTAACATCCTTTGAAAATGTCATTTTTCCTGTTTGTCCCTTTACGATTTCTGCTCCATCCCAGTTAACTTGCGCATTGGATTTGCTTGGAGTAATAAAGAAGACAACAAGAATGAGCAGCGCTAGACTGTATTTTTTCATTTGACCTCCTCCATTAATACCTAAGTTTTTCATTTACTAGTATAGCAAAAGAAAAATCACGTGTCGTTCGCCAATTAAACAATGACACGTGATTGCATTTACATATGTCCTGCACGAATTTTCTTCACAATACTAAAGGTAGTGTAGGCTGCAGCAGGTGCAAGCACTACAATAAAAATAAGCCAAACTGTTAAATTATCCGTAGCTTTTAATGTTTCATAATTTGTAAAAACAAAAATGATAAGGCCAATTAGTAATAAATAGCTCAGCACATTTGGAAAAATAACGATTAATCGTAAAAGTGCTGGTGGCATTTTTTGCTGATTCATATAAACCACTCCCCTTTCACTTCATTATACGAAAATCATCTATTAACTTCACTATATTTCTTGTTTATACCAAATGTTTGTCAGTTATTTTAAACCTTATATCTTCCTGCTGAATGTTGTAGATTCTCTGCTGTTGTATTTAGCCTATCGATAATCGTTGTCATTTCATTCATGCTTGTAGTTTGAACTTTAGCCTTTTGAGCAACTGCATCAACGCTTTCAGAAGTCTGTTTTGCCAGTAATGAAACGTCTTCCATCGTAGCCGTTACTTCCTCTGTACTTGCTGCAATTTCCTCAGTAGAACTAGAAACTAAATCTACCTGTTCCGCTAAAACTTGTACATCATTCGTAATACCCTCAAAAGAATGCTGCACTTCATGGACAATGTCCCGTCCAGCCTGTAAAACCTCTGCAGTTGAATGGATGATAGTTACAATATTAGCTGTCTCCCTTTGAACATTTATCACGACCTCAGATATTCGATCAGCTGCTACTTTTGAATCCTCAGCCAATTTTCGTACCTCTTCTGCCACTACCGCAAATCCTTTACCTGCATCTCCAGCACGTGCTGCCTCAATAGACGCATTTAGAGCTAATAAGTTTGTTTGGTCTGAAATGCCAGTAATAACATTTGTAAATTCACCAATCATGCCTGATAATTTTTCTAATTCATGCGTACTCTCAACAGATAGATTTGTTTTATCATGGATTTGAACTAATTGATTTTGGAGATTATTCATTATTTGCAAGCCATTACTCGCATTTTCTTCCGTATTACGAGAAATAGTAGATATTTCAGTGATTGATTCTGAAATATGCTGTATACTCCGTGCCAATTCCTCCATAGAATGGGCACTATCTTCGGTATTTTTTTGCTGATGAAACGAGGCTTGAGCAACCTGACTAGATTCTTCCTGTATCGTTTCTGATGAATTAAGTGTCTGATAGGCATTCTCTTGAATTATGTATGTAGCCTCTTTAATTTGGCTTGCCTCCTGCTTTAAGTCTCTCATAATCAGTTGGAAATTTTCCATCATACCGTTACAAGATGCTACTAACTGACCTATTTCATCTTTAGCTTTGACGTTGATACGTTTGGTTAAATCGGCTTCACCTTTGCTAATTTCTTCTAATGAGTTACGAACACTTAAAATTCGGGTAACCTGCCTTGAAATGGATATACCTGTTGTTAAGAAAATAACACATACAACGATAAGTGAAGCAACAATTGTCCCCATTAAAATATGTGATAGTACAACATTAGAAACAACAACAGCTAAGTAGGTGCCATTTGAAAGAGGCTTCACATATTGTGTCACACGAGTACCATCATATTTGCCTGAAAACTCCGTAGCATCTGTTGATGAAAATTGTGCGGGTGAGAAGCCAATGGATTCAAGATTTTTATCCGCCGTTGCTGTTATTGTCTCACCTTTGTCATCCACAATAGCTGCAAATAGAACGGTAGAGGATAAATATTTATTTAATTCGTTTATATAATACTCACTTCCAATACTTGCCTCTAAATCTAATAATTGCTGCCCATGCCGTGCAACTTGTATAATTTGTGGGGTTGCTGGATTCCAACTGCTTACACCTACGAATTTAAAGAATTCATCATCCACATCACGAACTTGCGCCTTTTGTACAATTTCTTTTGCACGACCATCTAAAAGCTGCATATATTCTGCTGCTTGTCCGTTTGGATCAGAGCCGAAGTTAAAGTCAACTGTTGGTGCCACAGAGGTAACAGTTGTATTTCCTTTATCATCCGTACTCCATATTTCATCTATGCCTCCCCGCTCAGCAATAGCCTTTAAATCTTCATATGTAGCCCCTTGATCAATAATATAGGAGGCCATGACTGACTCAGCAATCATTTCCTTTTCCATGATTTCTTCAGCTTTTTCTCTTGATTGAATAGCACCCTCAATTCCCATAACGATAGAACTTGCAAGCGCCTCCCCATTGCTTTTTACACTTTTGTATGTTGCCTGATAAATATAAATAGAAAAAGCACCAATTATTACGACAACAATACCCATAATTTCTAGTAGCATTTTCCATTTCATAGATTTCCGCATATCCATAAATCCCCCAAAAACATACGATTATTTCCATTTCATCATACAATATCAATTCAAACGGTTTCATTAATTTTTTATTAAATCTAGAATAATAATTTTATAGGGAAAATAAAATGTCACAATTTTGTAATAAATAGTCCGATTTTTAAGCCATGAAAAAATCTAAATAGTTTGGTCTATTTTTTTAACAGAGCTAAATATTTCATAAAAGTGATAAATTCTATTAGATTGTTATTTTTGAGCTATTGGAAGTAACTTAACAAAAAGATTAAGCATGAGCTTTTACCTATATTTATAATTATAAATATTAAAAAGCACCTCTAAATGAAACTTCATTCAAAAGGTGCTTCCCAATAATTTTGTTATATCAAAATAATTTATTATTATGCCATGTAAACACTTCTTGGTCAGATGTAAGAGCAGTTTGAGGGAAAATTGCCTGTGCTTCTGCTAAAAAAATTGGTAAATCATACGGCATAAAACGTGCACTCAAATGGTTCAATAATAAAAATTTTGCATCTGCCTGCTGTGCTACCTTTGCTGCCTCAACGTTCGTGGAATGTCCATAGCTGGCCGCTAAATCCGATGTAGTGCCATCAAACGTAGCTTCATGAATAATAATATCAGCATTATTTGCTAATAAAACTGACTCCTGACAATATTTAGTATCGCCTAAAATAGTCAGCGTAAAGCCTTTTTTGGGTGGAGAGACAACATCTTTCGCATGAATAATTGTGCCATTATCGAGCTCCACATCTTTCCCATTTTTTAATTGTCCTAGTAATGGACCTTTGGGAACTCCAAAAGCCTGCACTTTTTCCATTAACAGCTCACCAGGCAAATCTTTTTGTTCAACCCGATAGCCGAAGCATGGAACAACATGTTGAAGTTCCCCTGCACTCACCTTAAAATGTGCATCCTCATAAATTACACCTTCATGTACTTCAATAAACTGTATGTCATACGTTAAATGAGTCTTTGATAAGGCAAAGGTTTGCTCAATCCATTGCTGTAAACCCTTTGGACCAAATATTGTTAATGGCTCATCTCCGCCCTGAAATGAACGAGAGCTTAGAAAGCCTGGTAAACCTAAAATATGATCACCATGTAAATGTGTAATAAAAATTTTCGTAACTTTACGAGGTTTTAGAGGAGTATGCAAAATTTGATGCTGGGTCGCCTCTCCGCAATCAAACAGCCACATTTCTCCTATCTCATCCAAAAGTTTAACCATCAGGGCACTTGTGTTTCGTTCCTTTGAAGGCATTCCTGCGCCTGTTCCTAAAAAATGTAGTTGCACATATGCCACCTCACTTCTATGTCTATCACTTTATTGTACCTTATTGTTAACAATAAGAAAAACCTTTGGTGACAAGCTTTCTCCAAAGGTTTGATCATTATTTTGGCTCCCATGAGACAAGTGCCGCATGAAAATCATGGCGATAATAATAACGTCCATTCTTTTCTTCAATAAAGGGCTTGAGTGACTCCTCAACATGTGCTCTATTAAACGTAGTATTTAATATTTTTTTACTTTGAGCTGTAACAAGCTGCTCATAGCTTTCATATTCATATACTCGCTCTAATGGGATGATGTTACACGCAGCATATATGTCCATTTCATAAAGCAAATTTAAAAATTCTATATAATCTCTTCGTGGGAACTTAATTTCGTAGCCAAATTTTTCATGCAAAACTTCATAATGGGGTTGAATTGGTCCTGTTGTCATTCCGATTATCGCTCGCTTTTTAGCGAGACGATTCATATGATGAAGTGCCGATTTGATTTCATACATTCGATAAAAACAATTGACGCCAATCACAATATCGTGAGCCTCTACCTCATCGTCCGCAAGACTTTCCCATTTTGCATGGATATAAGAAACATGCTGCTTGTCCTGCATACAAATCTGAAGATAGCGAAGAATACTGGCTGAGCTATCAACACACGTCACCCTTTGCACATAGTCCGCAAATGGAAATGTATAATTTCCCCAGCCGGGACCAATTTCCAATACAGAGTCCTCTGGTTGAATACTCTTTTTTATTTCTTGAAAAATCTTTGCAGCATAGGGATCTGTCTTTCCCGTTTTTTTACGTGCAATGGATTGTGCCCAGAATTGCTCTTCCAGCTGATCATCGACCATTCTTTCAGGCATTTGTCCATGCCAATCCTTCATACCTTCCTGCCATAATGCCTCATAATCAATGGCTAACGGTCCTTTTCTTGTCATACAGATACCTCTATATTCATGATTTCGTAGATCTTTTTAATATCAAGATTCGCACGAACATGCTTAGCGAGCATATTATAGGCATCTTCCCGACGCTCTGCATCACTTTTAACATCACTTGCTAAAGCAGGTAGCCCTTTTTTTATACGCAAATCATTGATAAGCTGTCGTGTAAAGTGACGGTTATGGAATAGGCCGTGAAAATACGTACCTATTACTTGCTCATCAGCACTTACTGCACCATCTACACGACCATCGGCTAATTGTAAGAATGGTGACACTTCGTCACGCAAAATCCTTGTTCGTCCAAGATGAATCTCATAGCCAGAAAGTGTATCCTGACCTCTTTTTCCAGTCATTTGCACTGTTTTTTTATCTCCAACAAAAACTGTTTCCATTGGCAATAATGCTAGCCCCTGCGCTGAATCTCCGTTTCCTTCTACAGCCTCTGGATCTAATAATGTTTCGCCAAGCATTTGAAAGCCACCACATATGCCAATAATTTTTGTTCCTTGCTGGCGTAAGTTAGCGATTGCTTGGTCGAAGCCCTGTTCCTTTAACCAAACTAAATCATCCATCGTATTTTTTGTCCCAGGTAGTATCAGTAAATCAGGCGTACCTAGCTCTTGAACGTTACCAATTAAACGAACACCTACCTCTGGCTCATCAAAAAATGGATCTACATCTGTAAAATTTGAAATACGTGGCAAACGAATCATTGCTACATCAATGGCGAACTCTCCAGGTTTAGGCTTTTTAAAGCGCAGAGCAGATAATGCAAGGGAATCCTCCGCTTCAATATTGACATCGACATACGGCACAACACCCAATACAGGGATGCCCGTTTCACGTTCTACCCATTCAATACCATCATCGAGTAATTCTCGCAAGCCTCTAAATTTATTAATGATGAGTCCCTTCACGCGTGCCCGCTCTGACTCATCAAGCAGTGCCAGTGTCCCTACTATCGATGCAAAGACTCCACCTCGATCAATATCTGCAACTAGTACAACTGCTGCATCGGCTAAATGGGCCATTCGCATATTTGCAATATCACGATCTTTTAAATTGATTTCTGCAGGACTGCCGGCTCCTTCAAGTACAATGACATCATATGTATTTTGCAAAGTTCGAACAGATTTTTCTACAATGGGCATTGCTTCCTGAACAAATTGATTGCGGTAGCTTTTGGCATCCATATTTAAAAAATGCTTACCATGCACAATGACTTCAGATACCATATCCTGCTTGGGCTTTAGCAGTATCGGATTCATATCTGTCGTAGCAATAACACGTGCTGCCTCCGCTTGTACTCCCTGTGCACGGCCAATTTCACCGCCCTCTTGTGTCACAAATGAATTGAGTGCCATATTTTGTGATTTAAAGGGTACTACCTTAAGACCATCATCTGAGAAAATACGGCATAGCGCCGTACAAATCATACTTTTTCCTACATCAGAAGCCGTTCCTTGAATCATGATTGATTTTGCTGGCATAGTCTTTTCCTCCATCTTAATAATTGAAGCAGGTCTTTAACAGATTTTTGTTGTCCTCTTTGGTTAAAATTCAAGACCTTTGACAGCTGGAATTCCCTCATCATAATAGTGTTTTGTCGCCTCAATAGTTGATACTAAATCTGCCATGGCAATAAGGGCTGGATTTGCACTACGACCTGTTACGACTAAATGCATGGTAGAAGGACGCTGTTGTATGGCTTCAATAACTTCTGCTAAGGGTAGCACATCATCAATTGGAAACTTTGTGATTGCCAGCGCATTGTTCAGTTCATCTAAAACGAGTAAATCAATCGTGTCGTCTTGCAGAGCTGCTTTTGTTTTTTTCCAAGCCTTTGCTAAAGCAGCACGATGCTCTTCTGGCGTTTTGGTCCAAGTAAAGCCAATACCCATCTGCTCCATTTCCACGCCAAGCTTACTTAGTGCAATTTGCTCTCCATATGTACGCTCTGGTGATTTAATAAATTGCATATAACGTACATTCAGCCCTCTTCCAACTGCGCGTAATGTAACACCAAGAGAGGCTGTTGTTTTGCCCTTCCCTTCACCTGTATAAACTAAAAACAAGCCTTTTCTAGCCATTTTTTAAGCCTCCCTTAAAGCCATGTTGTTTTTTCCTCAAATGGGGTACGCTTCTTGTCTTTAAGCTCCTGCTCTTCTGGATAGCCTATGAAAATAGTACCTACTACTTTTTGCGTTTGACTTGCTCCAATAAAGTTATGCATTCTTTCATCATGAACAAGCCCCACACCACGTGTACGCCAGACAAAGCCAAGCCCTAGCTCCTCTGCTGCCAGCCACATGGACATAATTGCACTACAAACAGCAAAGACATTATCTTCTGTTGCATCAACATCATCTTCCACTATATCTGCCGTTACCACAATGGCTACAGGCGTCGTTTGCACAACTTTTAATGAGCTTTCTACCAAAGTAGGCTTAGTTGGAAAACGTTCCTGTAAATAAACATTGGCCATTTCCTCATAACGTTTCATGGCATCATCTTGAATGATATAAAAATGCCAGGGCTCACGCATACGGTCATTGGGCGCATAAGTGGCTGCTTGTAAAATTTGTTCAATTTTCTCTTTCTCAACAGGCTGTGTTGTATAATTACGAATCGCTCGACGATTTTTTAATGCCTCTATTACAGTCATGCTGTTCCCTCCATTTAAATCTTCTATGAAAAAGCAAGTCCCTGCTCTTCAAACCATTGAATTTTTTCTCGAACATTGACGACATCACCAACAATAATCATAGAAGGGTTATGATAGCCCTCTCGTTCAATAATGCTAGCAATTTCATCAAGCTGGCCAGTAATGGTACGTTGTTGATCTGTTGTGCCCCATTCAATGACAGCAACTGGCGTAGATGGCTTACGACCATGTTCAATTAATTTTCTAGAGATATAGGCAATATTGCCAACACTCATATAAAAGGCAACTGTATCAATACCTGTTGCAAGTGCAGTCCAGTTTAAAAAATCTTGTCCCTTTTCTTCTCGACCATGACCCGTTACGAGCGCAAAGCTTGTCGCATAGTCTCGATGTGTGACAGGAATACCTGCATATGCCGGAGCAGCAATTCCTGCTGTTATGCCAGGTACGATTTCATAGGCAATCCCATGATTTTTTAATACCTCGGCTTCCTCAGCACCACGACCAAAAACAAATGGGTCTCCTCCCTTTAATCGTGTGACAATCTTGCCTTCTTGCGCTTTTTCAACAAGTAGTGCATGAATCTCGTCTTGAATAAGGTGATGCTTGCCAGGTAATTTACCACAGTACACAAGCTCCGCATCCTTTTTCGCAAATTCTAGCAATTTGGGATTCACAAGACGATCATAGGCAATAACATCTGCCTTCTGAATACATTCAAGCCCATACACTGTAATAAGCTTGGGGTCTCCTGGCCCAGCTCCCACTAAATACACCATTCCATCCTTCATTGCACTTCTCCCATCAATAATTGTTGTAAGTAGGCTTCACGTCTATCTATCTCACCACGACGTGTCCATTCTAGTAAGTTTGGGTCTAGTAAAGCTTGTAACGAGGCACGTCTTTGCTGACCTTTTTCAAACTTTGCAGCAATCATTAAGCGTGCCTGTTGTAAAAAGCATACATAGTCATCATATACCTCATCAAATTGCTCTTCGAGATCAGCTTTGATTTTTCTTGCTAATGCCGGACTAGCACCTGACGTTGATACTGTGAGCACTAAAGGACCACGACGTACGGTTGCTGGTGTAATAAAATCACTCTCAGTTTGTGCATCTGCACGATTGATAAGCTGCCAATGCTGAGCAGCTTCTTGTACAGCCTCATTTACCAATGTATCATTTGTCGCGGCAATGATTAGTGATGCATCATCTAAATCACGTGGTTCAAATTCTTTTTCACGCCATGTAATTTGCCCTGCTTGCGCAAGTGGCAGTAATGAGTCGGCTAGGGTTGGACTAACTACAACAATATTTGCTTTAGCTGGAAGCAATGATGTTACTTTCTGTGTTGCTACATGCCCACCTCCAACAATCACTACAGTTTTGTATTCTATATTAATATGAATTGGAAAATAATTAGTCATGATTTTTCACCTTCTTACAAGCTGCTAGCCAGTTGTCAACAAGCTTTGGATTTGATACGAAATGAAAATGTGTATAGCCAGCTACTAGATTACCTTCTTGATAGCCCTCTTGCTTTTTCCCAAAACGACCTTTCGTTTGATAGGCAGGCGTATTATGTGTGCCGCTATATGTTGAATAGTGGAATTCATGTCCCTTAGCTACTTCATCAGTACCGATTAAGAAATTATGTTGAGTGCCAAAAATTTCGCGGTAGCCAAGAGCGGCTAGCTTTGTTTGCATGGCCACTTCTCCAGGAATAACACCTACCATATCAAAACGAATACCATCATTATTTGTTATGGCCTCTGTCAAATACATAAAGCCCCCGCACTCTGCTAATGTCGGTAAACCTTTGGAGATTGCTTCACGAATAGAATTTTTAGCTTCTACATTGTTAGCTAGTGCTTCCGCAAATTCCTCTGGGAAGCCTCCGCCAATATACAGTCCATCAGCCTCCACAGGCACCGCTTCATTGGCAAGCGGTGAGAAATATTGCAGTGTTGCTCCTTTGGCACGTAGTAGCGCTAAGTTTTCTTCATAATAAAAATTAAATGCCGCATCCTTTGCAACAGCAATACAAATATTTTGAGATGGTTCTTCTGCAAATAGCTGTCCTGTTTCTTGTAAAATAGGAGCCTTAGTTAAGTTCAATAATTGGTCTAAATCTATTGTCTCTGCCATTAATGAACCAAGCTTATCAAAAAATGAATCTAGTTCTCCTCGTTCAATGGCAGGCACTAGTCCTAAATGGCGACTAGGGATATCAATCCCCTTCTCACGCTTTAAGTATCCAATAACAGGGATACCACATTCCTGCTCAATCGCAGCTTTCGCAATTTCATAATGACCAACACTGCCAACCTGATTCGCAATCACACCAACTATATTCGGCTTATCAGACAGCAATTGGAAGCCCTTTACAACTGCTGCAACACTTCGAGCCATACTTGCACAATTAACAATTAAAATGACAGGACTTTCTGTGATAACACTAATGTCTGCAGCAGAGCCTTCATCAGATAAAGGACTTTTACCATCATAGAAGCCCATTACGCCTTCAATAATGGCAACATCTGCATCCATGCTTGCGCGCGCAACAATATCTCGTACAGCCTCCTGTGAAAACATCCAGCTATCAATATTTCGTGATACTCTTCCCGTTACGGTCGTATGATAGGTTGGATCTATATAATCAGGACCACATTTAAAGCCCTGCACCACTTTTCCCTTATTTTGTATAGCCTTCATCAATCCAATAGTGAAAGTTGTTTTACCTACGCCACTTCCCGTACCAGCCAGTACAAAACGATTTGTTTGCATGGGTTTCCTCCTTAAAATAGTAATCTAGCAACAGAAATCGTAGCATTGCCTGATTTTTTCTTTTCTAAAATAAGCGAATCTACCTTAGCATAACGCAAAGCAGCTGGTTCACTGACACCATAAGCTCCTGTATATTTAAAAACTGTTTCTGAAGGTGATGGGAAATCTATTTCGTTTAATTCAGCTGGTGAATAAGTTACAAATTCCCAATCATATTTCTTTGTAATGTCCAAGAAGCATTGCTCATCTTTCTTTAAATCGATTGTGCATAATGCTTTCACACTTTTTTTTGAAAGCTTTAGCTCCGCCAGCGTTTCATCAATGACTTGCTCAATTTCTTCCAGAGATGTCCCACGATTACAGCCCATCCCTAGCACTACCGATTGTGGTCGATAAATCACACCATTTTCAAGCAGTACTTCTTCTTCAGGCTCTATCATACGATCTGTAACTAACAAAGTCGCATGTGGCTTAGCCTTTATTGCTGCCTGAGTGGACGGATAAATTTTAATTTGCTCTGGCATTGGTGTATCACGCATCCACCAATCACGTTCACCCGTTTCCTGAACGATAGCGACATGCTCCTCATTCACAACAGAAGCACTAACAGGTGTCAATTTATCTGCACTATCCCATACCCAACCAAAGCGGGCACCAAATAAATCAACAGGAATTGTTTTTTGTACATCGGAAGCTGTTGTAATTATTGGATTGGCGCCTAGTGCTGCAGCTACTTCATGTGTTAGCTCATTGGCACCGCCTAAATGTCCAGATAACACACTAATGACATTCTCACCACGATCATCAATGACAACAACACCCGGATCAGTTTTTTTATCTATTAATATTGGGGCAATCATACGTACAACTGCACCAAGTGAAATGATTAAAATTAATCCTTTATATTGCTTAAAAAGAGCTGGCAATAGCAATCGCACAGTACCTGTAAACATTTGAATATGCTTGTCTGCTTCATCACCTTGCTCAAATTTACTCATATAATATAAATCACTTGCCGCGAAGGTATGCTGTAAACGACGTCCAATTTGTACACCATGTTTTGTGATGGCTACAACGGCATAAGGATTGCGT
The DNA here is from genome assembly GCA_002973635.1 of Lysinibacillus sp. B2A1. GTDB lineage: Bacteria > Bacillota > Bacilli > Bacillales_A > Planococcaceae > Lysinibacillus. The sequence goes on along the minus strand of CP027224.1, from coordinate 2,972,629 downwards.
TGATCAACCTCAGGTAAAATGCCCTCTTGTAATTCAATCACTTGTCTTCACACCTTTTCTAAAGCCATGAGTAAAGGTTGCATCATATAATTTCGAGCGGTATTGATCCTTATCATGAATAGTAGGATCTAATGCCCAGCCAGCTAAAATCATCGCATGCTTACGAATACCGTTAACACGCATCGCTTCATCTAATTCAACTAATGTTGTACGTACGATTTTTTGGTCTGGCCAAGATGCACGTTGAATAACAGCTACTGGTGTATCATCTGCCCAGCCAGCACTCTGTAACTCTTTGACAATCTTTTTCGTTAATGTTGCACTGAGGAATAGCGCAATTGTACAATGGTGACTTGCTAAATCACGTAGCTTTTCAAATTCAGGTACAGGTGTACGCCCTTCAGCACGTGTTAAAATAAGTGTTTGTGTTAAATCTGGAATTGTTAATTCTGCACCAATAGCTGCCGCAGAAGCGAAGACTGAGCTCACACCAGGAATCACCTCATAGCCAATGCCTTCTTTCTTTAATAGAGCTACCTGCTCCATTATAGCGCCGTACATTGCAGGATCTCCTGTATGCATACGAGCTACTACCTTTCCCGCATTAACGCGATCCACCATAACCGCTACCATTTCCTCTAAGTGCATGCCAGCCGTACGGATTACCTCAGCATCTGGCTTTGCTTTTGCAATTAACTCCTCATTAACTAATGAATCTGTATACATCACCACATCTGCTGTTTGTAGCATATGTAAGCCTTTTACTGTAATTAAATCTGGGTCACCAGGACCAGCGCCAACAATATAGATTTTCTTCATTATTTACGCACCACCATTAATGTTAAATATTCTAACTCGACACCGTCTAGCTCACGCACATCCCAAATAACTTCCTCGTCAGACGTTACCTTTGTTACAACTGACGCCTTATCAAGTAAATCTAAATCTCGTAGCACCTGGAGCATTAGATCAATCACCTTCGCTACTTTTATAAACACAACTGCATCATGACTTTCAATGGCTTCACGCATTGCATTATAGTCATCATGGGCAGGTATAATGGCAACTTTGTCATCTCCATCCGCTAGAGCAATACCTAAGCGTGATGCAGAACCATTGAATGAAGAAATACCTGGAACTGTACGAATTTCAACCTCTGGGTGCTTGTCCTGCATCAGCTTCATCATATGAATAAATGTACTATATAATAGAGGATCTCCCTCTGTAACAAATGCGACATCTTTGCCTTCTTTCAATTTTTCATAAACAAGCTCAACAGATTTTGTCCATTCACGCTCTAATACAGCCTCATCCTTCGTCATTGGAAATACTAGGCCAAGCATATCCTTTTCTTCTGGATTAATATAAACATCCACGATTCGATGTGCATAACTTTTACTGCCTCTTAACTTTTTTGGATAGGCAATAACCGGCGATTCCTGAATAACACGAAATGCCTTCACCGTAATTAATTCTGGGTCGCCAGGACCTACTCCCAAGCCATATAAAATACCAAGATTACTCATGATTTTCTTCCTTTCGATATGCTGAAATAATGTAAATAGGATTTAATGGGACAAAGCGTGTCATATCTAGGATTGGTTTACTGCGTGCAAGCTGTGCCTGTAAAATGTCTACAGCAAAGCCACATGCCTTAAATGCTTCCACTGCCTTATATAAATTTTCGATGGTTGCAGCATTCAGGACTATACGTCCATTTGGCTTAATGCGTCTACAACACAATTGCAGTAACTCAACCATTTCGCCTCCTGTACCGCCGATAAAAATAGCATCTGGGTCAGGGAAGTTTTCAAGCCCTGCTGGCGCCTTACTGTGAATAGCTGTAATATCGACACGGAACTTTTGCTGGTTTTGCAGGCAATTTTCTAAATCTGGAGCATTTTTCTCCACCGCAAACACTTGGCCTTCTGGCGCAAGCTTGCCAGCCTCAATTGCCATTGAACCTGTGCAAGTTCCAACATCCCAGATGATACTATCCTTTTGAAGCTGCATTGCCTGCAAACTTAATACTCGAATTTCTTTTTTCGTAATTAGCCCTTTATCTGGCTTTCGCTGTGAGAATTCTTCATCTTCAATGCCAAGAGCATAACGCTTTGGCTCTGAAAATTGCTGAAGAATAACGACATTTAAAGGAGAAAAATCCGCTTCTTCTAATTCATCAAGCGAATACCAGCCGAATCTTTCATTTATGCCTTGTAAATTTTCCGCAACAAATGCTCGGTATTCTGTCATGTCAAAATGCTTTAAATAACGTGCTAGTGCATTCGGATTGTTTTCCGCATCTGTTAGAAGTGCAACTTTCTTTTTGCCATCAATACGCTGTACTAAGCCCTTCATGGAGCGCCCATGAATACTTGTGACATAGGCGTCCTGCCAGCTTTCTCCCATCTTTGCAAAGGCAAGCTGCACTGAGCTTATATATGGGTAAACCTCTATATCTAGCTTTTTCGCTAAGTAACTGCCAATTCCATAAAATAATGGATCACCAGATGCTAGGATTATCGTATTTCTTGTTTCCTCAGATAATCTAGTAACAAGTGCAGAAAGGCCGCCTTTAATCATTATTTTTTCGCCTTTAAATGTCGGGAAAAATTCCAGAACACGCTCTCCACCAACAAGTACCTCACAGTTTTCAATCCACTGTAAATATTGCGGCAATAAGCTTTCCTGTCCGTTATCCCCGATCCCAATCAATTTCATCGATCGATGCAATGTCATCAGCCCTTCCTAATAATTGTCCCTGCATCGAATAAATCGATGTGGAAAGCGTTAAACCGCCTCTAATATGGTGTAGGGAGGAGTAGCAGCAAGCCTCACACAAATGATGGAAAAATGCATCATAGCCCTTTTCTGCCATAATTTCGCCTACCTGTGAAGCGGTATTGGCCTCCTGTACTGCAGCTATTGTTTCCTCGTCTGCCCCAATATCCTTAGCCAATTGTGCTAAAAAATTAAAATCTATCGAAGCACTTTTGGAATGGACCATCATCACACCTTGCGCGACCTTCGAAAATTTCCCCATCATGCCAACAAGAGAAACTTGCTTAATGCCAAGGCGTTTACAGTGTTTTAAGGTAAAACCAACAAAATCGCCCATTTCAATAAATGCTTCTTCTGGTAAATCAGGGTACTGCGCCATTCCGTACTTTTCACTGCGTCCACCTGTTGTAATGACTAAATGCTCACAGCCAGCCGCCTTAGCAACACTTATTGCTTGCACAATACTTGCCATATAAGCGGAACTCGAAAAAGGCACGACGGTTCCCCTTGTGCCTAAAATGGAAATGCCACCTATAATCCCCAGACGACCGTTCAAGGTCTTTTTCGCAATTTCTTCACCATCTGGGACAGAAATAATAACGTTGACGCCTCGATTAATTTGAAAATCGTCAAGAACACCCTGTACAGTACTATGAATCATTTTACGAGGTACGGGATTAATAGCCGCTTCTCCAACTGGTACTGGTAAGCCGGGCTTCGTTACGCGCCCGACACCAATTCCTCCATCAAGATGAATGCCAAGAGTATCCGCCCAGCTCACTGTGCCAATAATAAGTGCTTTATGTGTAGCATCTGGATCATCCCCAGCATCCTTAATGGTTTCACAGCTTACCGTATTGTTTTCAAACGTACAATTTTCAATCGTAAAAGTTGCATCTCGCCCAATTGGCAAATGAATTGTACTAGTTTCCTGCTCTTCATTTGTAATTAGGGCGAGCAATGCTGCCTTTGCCACGGCAGTTGCACAGGCTCCCGTTGTATAACCGTGACGCATGTCCTTGGGATCCTTTTTTGGCTTCCGCTCCATTATTTTTTCGCCTGTTCATCCGCTAAAAGTGAGATGGCATTCAATGCGGCAACCGTCACTGTACTACCGCCTTTACGGCCAACATTCGTAATATACGGAATACCCTCTAGTTTTAATAATTCCTCTTTTGACTCAGCAGCAGATACAAAGCCAACTGGCATACCAATAATTAAATCTGGTTTTGCTAAGCCTTCTTTAATTAAACGGATTAACTCTAGCAATGCCGTTGGTGCATTACCAATGGCATAAATACCGCCTTCATGTAATTTAGCAGCTTTTTGCATGGAGATAATAGCACGTGTTGTATTTTGTTTTTTCGCTTCTACTGATACATCTTCATCTGCGATATAACAGTGTAAATCCCCACCATGCTTTTGGAAACGTTTTTTTCCTGAGCCACTTTCAATCATTTGCACATCAGCAATCACATGGTGACCTGCAAGAATTGACTTGATACCTGCCTCAATCGCTCCTGGAGTAATAATAACGCTACGACCTAGCTCAAAATCAGCAGATGCATGAATAATACGACGAACAATCTTCCACTCATCCTCTGAGAAATCATGTTCGCCCATTTCTTCTGCAATAATAGAAAAACTGTAATCGTAAATTTTGTCTGGGTCTACCGTTAAAGGTTTGAAATCTGTTTTAAAATCCATCTGAATTGCCTCCTAAAGTGTGTGTTGTACAGCCTGTAGTACTTCCGTAAATGTAGAATATTGCTGGCCATACTTTATATTTGGTCTTGCAATTAATAGTGTTTCAATGCCACATGCAAGTGCTGCCTCTAACTTTTCATCCACTGAGCCAACCTTGCCGCTCTCCTTCGTAATCATCAATGTCACATCATATTGACGAAAAAGCGCTTCGTTTAATTCCTTTGAAAAGGGTCCCTGTATAGCGACTATATCCCTTTGAGCAACACCAAGTGCCTCACATTTTTCCATGTTATCAAGTCTAGGTAGCATACGTGCAATCACTCTTGTATTCTCCAGGCCATGTAAAACCTTAGTAAATGTCGCAAGCGTTTTACTGCCTGTCGTTAGCATAATGACACCACGTTTTTCTGCCGCTAAGTGTGCAGCCTCCTCATAATCTTTTACTACTGTTATAAGAGGATGAGAATAGTGCTCATGTGCTCGTTCATAGCGAATATACGGTATATTTGCTTGCTCCGCTGCTGCCATGGCATTTTTGGAAGCTTCCTCAGCAAATGGGTGAGAGGCGTCTACAACTAAACGATAGCCTTGTTCTGCCATAATAGTCGCCATTTCTTCAGCTGTTAATCGTCCAACTAAATGAGGCAGACCCACCTCATCAAGGCTAGAGGCTGCTGATTCAGTAACGACTGTTGCCGTTACATCATATCCTGCTGACTGTATTTCAAGAGCTAAGTCTCTAGCATCACTCGTCCCTGCTAACATGAAAATCATTTTACAGACTCCTCTTCATGGTGATGTTCATGTTCGTGATGATGATCATGATGGTCGTGATCATGATCGTGGTCATGATGGTGATGATGATGCGCATGACCATGCACCGCTGCATATGCTCGATAATTTTCTAAATCCTGCATACCTGTTGATGTCCCATTTACAGCTTGCTCAATACGCTCTAGTAGCACATTTTGCAAACGTTCATGATAGCCAAAATAGTCAGCAATTTGAATATCACAATCTGGATATTTGTCGTTAAATTGTTGACACATACCATTCATACGTTCCATCAGGATGCCCGTGAATAAAAAGTACGGAAGCATAATGATTTTTTTAGCACCTAGCTTAACACAGCGCTCAATTCCCTCTTCGACACGAGGGTCCGTTACCCCCATAAAGGCACTTTCAACATATTTGACAGGCAACTTTTCCCATAACAGACGTGTAATTTTATAAAAATCACCATTTGCAGATGGATCACTGCCACCTCGTGCAATTAACAAAATAGCTGTATCCTGTTGTTCCTCTTCAGCATTGAAGCCGATTTCAGCTAAACGATCCTCTAAAATAGCAAATATCTCTTCATGGACACCTATCGTTTGACCATATGTGAATGTAATATGTGGATAATGCTCACGTGCATGTTCGATTTCTGCTGGGATATGTAGCTTTGAATGCCCAGCATGAAGAAGAATAATTGGAATCACATGCACCTCTGTTGCACCCTTCTTCACACAATTTGTTATCCCCTCTTCAATGTTTGGAGAAGCAAACTCCAAGAAACACGTTTCTACTAAGAAGCTATCATCAATACGAGGTGTCATTTGCTCAATAAATGTACGTACCTCATCATTTCCTGCTGCTAAACGGCTTCCATGGCCGACAAATAAAATTGCTTTCATCTCATAACTCCTCACTAGTCACCGCATGGAGCGGGCTCTACTTTTATTTTTGAAGACATATCCTGATACGTAAAGTGCAGAATCTTTTTAACACGTTTAAAATACTTAAACAGACGTTCATTTGGGTGGGCATTTGTTTTATACTCCTCAATGATATCCGTAATGAGTGGAATAAGTTGTTCAGGCTCTAGTCCCTCTACAACTGGCTGTGCAGCATGTGCTGTACGTCCTACTGGCTTTGCCCCAATAAAAACATCGAACCTGCTTTTACGATAAACAATACCAATATCATCAAATACTGCTCGATAGCACGCCATACCGCAGCCATTAAAGCCAATATTCAAAGTTTTCGGTAAAGACATACCACCAAGTTTCTCCTGAATCTCCTCTGCATATGGAATCGAATCAACCTTTTCTCCGTAACAGAAGTCACAAGCCTTTAATGATAATACATCTCCAATCGGCGTCAGTAAAAATCCAACCTCACGAAGCTTGGCTGTAATTTTTTCTGGCTCTGTCGTTGGGATTTTTAAATGGATTTGATGGTCAGGTGTGTATTCCATCGTTCCATCCTCTCCAACAACTTCTGCCAGCGTCATCATCTGTTGCGGAGTGAAAAATTTATTGGCTACTCCTGGGCTTACAGCTAATTCAAAGATAGATTCGATTTTTTGTTGCACAAGCTTTGGTGTTATCTTTACCTCACTTGTTCCTTTGACCATCGCTAACGCTGCTGTCGCCATCTCAAGTGAAGTTTTTTTTTGCTTTGGATTAGGTGTAATGGCTACACTGGGCTCAATACGATTAGCATTAGGATCTGCTGCAAAGTCATTGCGTGCCTCCCCTGTTTCTTGATTCATTGCCCATGGTTCATTTTCTTCCCTTAAACGTTGGTGTGGACGTAATGGCTGCTTTTCCTCACCGAGTGTATATTTACGCTGATAGCCCCGTGGTGTAATCATTTTATTATCATAGAAAAACGTTGATGAATTTCCGATAATAACCGTTGTCAGCATCCCAATATCATGCTCTAGCATTTCTGCTAAAGTTGTCATTGTAACTTCCTGACGGTCACGATACGCGCTTTTGACAAGCCCCACTGGAGTATCAGGTGAACGATATTCTAATAAAATGCGCTGGGCCTCCACAATTTGTCTAGTACGTCGACCACTTTTTGGGTTATACAACGCAATCACAAAATCCGCCATCGCTGCTGCCTCTACACGCTTCGCAATTAAATTCCAAGGTGTTAGGTGGTCACTTAAACTGATTGTACAAGCATCATGCATAATTGGAGCACCTAGTAAACTTGCACATGAGTTGATAGCTGAAATACCTGGAACAATTTCTACCTCTACACCAGTTGCTTCCGTCCAACCAAGCTCGATCAATACCTCATACACTAATCCTGCCATGCCATAAACACCAGAATCACCGCTGGAAATAACAGATACGATATTCCCTGCCTCCGCTTGGCGTACCGCTTCCTGTGCACGAGATACTTCCTCCGTCATACCTGTGCTAACAATGGATTTTGCATTAACTAAGTCTTGAATAAGCTCTACATATGTTTTATAGCCTATAATCATATCACTCTGTTGTAATGCCTCCACTGCCCGATGTGTAATATGATTAAAATCACCAGGCCCAAAGCCAACCACGAAAATCTTCCCTTTTTGCGCCATTTTGTTACCCCTCTTTCACCTTTTCGATGCCTTTAATGGCTGTTGTTTGTGCTGTCCGCTGTAACGTGCCCTCACGAAGCGTAAAGACATGTTCATCATGCAGTGACTCATGATGTAAATCCTGTACAAGTGCCCTTGCATGCTCTGTTGTTGGCACACGGTACCAATTTCCTTGTGGATACGCAATGACAACACACGCATCCTTACATCTGCCATTGCAGCGTGTCCGTGTTGTATGTATTGTTTTATCAAGTGCCTGTAACTGTATTTCATCACGAATAGCTTGCGTAATTTCCTCCGCTTCTTTTTTCATACAGCTACTGCCATTGCAAATAAAAAGATGTGTTTGCATCCCTTCTAAATTCCAAGTAGTCATCGTTGTTCTCCCCCTCAATACTTTTAGGAACAAAGAAAAACCTTTACTCTAATTCGAAGAGTAAAGGTTTTGTAGAAGCCAAATAAAGTCGAATAAACTACAGGTACTCGCCTTTGCTTCAACTTCTCCCTCCGAAAAGTTTGCATGCATGATTACATAAGCAGGTTTCCTGACTTAAGCTTCCATTTACTTTCGCGCCTTCCCAAGTTTGCACTAGGTGGCATTTGCGATTTCATCAGCTATTACAGTAGCGGGGCTGTATCGGATTTTCACCAATTTCCCTATTATCTTGAAAATATTCAAGCACTTATGTATGTTTTTATATCAAATTTGTATGTTTAACACGAATTGAAAACTGTCTCTATCATATCTTATAATTTTAAAATTTCAATATTTCTCTCTAAAATTATGACATTTTCATTAAATTTCATCAAAAAATTCGTAGAAAAAAGAAAAGTTTCTCTTTTATTTTATCAGAATTTTCTAGATTGCACCTCAATTTTAAAAATTTTTTCTAAAAAAGATAGCCTCAAGATGGAAAATCATGTTACACTGTGTCGTGAAATCTCACAACTTCATCTTTTTTCGGTGCGAAGTGCTTATCATTTCGCTTAAAAGGGAAGCCGGTTCAAGTCCGGCGCGGTCCCGCCACTGTACTAGGGAGTTTTATAGAGAATGTCACTGTCCAACGGATGGGAAGGCCTATAAAACGAGGAACTAAAGCCAGGAGACCTGCCGAAAAGTATGTGAACGTTTCAACCTACGAGGATAGGTGTGCGGCTTAGTAGAATCGAATTCTATTTGTCTTAGCTATGCACTTTTCCAATATGGAGAAGTGTTTTTTTATTTTCGCACGCTAATTCAAAAACTATAAGTGAGGAGGAGAAGTTTTGAAATTCTCAGGCTGGAAGCTTAGTTATTTCTTATTGGCATTTTTATTTGTGCCAAATCGTGCATTTGCCATGCATATAATGGAGGGCTTTTTGCCAATCGAGTGGGCCATTTTTTGGTGGGTTGTATCCATTCCATTTATTATTTTAGGATTACGTTCAATTCGCAAAACGATTGATGCAAACCCTGAAACAAAAATGATTTTAGGACTATCAGGTGCCTTTGCCTTTGTGTTATCAGCATTAAAGATTCCGTCTGTAACAGGAAGCTGCTCGCATCCAACAGGTGTTGGGCTCGGCACAGTTCTTTTTGGACCATTAGCAATGAGTGTAATCGGAACGATTGTATTATTATTCCAAGCTTTACTTTTAGCACATGGAGGGCTTACAACTTTAGGAGCTAACGCCTTTTCTATGGCAGTCGTTGGTCCAATTATTGCTTATTATGTATTTAAAGGCTCTCAAAAAATGGGTCTATCATTTTCTTTAGCTGTATTTTTAGCTGCTATGCTTGGTGATTTAGGTACATATATTGTCACTTCTGTACAGCTAGCTCTTGCTTTCCCTTCTGAGGTTGGTGGCTTTATGGCTTCATTCTCAAAATTTGCGGGTATTTTTGCTTTAACACAAATTCCTCTTGCTGTTAGTGAAGGAATTTTAACAGTAGTCGTGATGAATTTCTTAAAAAAATACAATGTAAGCGAATTAAAAGCATTACGTGTTTTCTCAACAAAGGAGGCACATTAGGATGAAAAAAAACTTATTACTGCTTGCAATCGTTGTGTTATTAGCCATTATCCCACTTTTCATACAAAAAGGTGCTGAATTCGGAGGAGCAGATGGTGAAGCGGAGGCAGCAATCGGTGAAATAAATGCTGACTACGAACCATGGTTTGAAAGCTTATGGGAACCACCAAGTGGAGAAATTGAAAGCTTATTATTCGCACTACAAGCTGCTATTGGTGCCGGTTTCATCGGCTATTTCATCGGCTATATGCGCGGTAAACATAAAGAAGGTTAAGTATGTTACTCATTGATAAGTATGCATATATGAATAAGCTAGCGTCTGTTCATCCGCTAGAAAAAATGATGTTTTCCTTTGGACTATTATTATTGTCGCTTATCATGAGAGATGAACGAATTTCACTCATTACATTTATTGTAATGAGTGCTTTTATCATTATAGGCGCTAAAATCCCTGTTAAATATTATTTTAAACTATTATTGTTACCCGGATTTTTTTTACTATCTAGCTTACTATCTATTTTAATTTCGATAGCACCAGCGACTAGCAAACTACCTGCACATATCTGGTCATTTTCTTTTAAACATTGGACAATTTTTGTGGGCAATGCAAGCTTATTTACAGCACAGCAACTTTTTTTCATCGTTCTTGGAAGTGTCAGTTGTTTATATTTTTTAATCCTAACAACATCCGTACAATCTATTTGTCATGTGTTACGACAATGTAGAATTCCTGCGTTGTTTGTTGAGCTAGTGGAATTAACATATCGATTTATTTTTATTTTTTAGACAGTATGCAAAAAATTCACCTTGCTCAGCAGGCTCGACTTGGTTATCGCTCACCTGCCCAGTGGCTACGCTCTGTATCTATGCTTATCGCCGCTTTATTTGCTGAAATGTTCCAACGAAGCCGCGAGCTTAATAATGCCATGCAAGCACGTGGTGGCGAAGCGGTATATTGGCAGGAGAAAGCAACCTATAGCATGAAAAACTGGCTCGGTATTGCCGCTATCTTACTATTCCTCATCATGTATGGAGGTTTTTTCTAATGACGACAGACTTATACTTTGAACTAAATCAGCTTTCTTACGACTATGTAGATGGGACACACGCACTAATAGATATTTCACTCCAAATTCCGAAAGGCAAAAAAATCGCCCTACTAGGTCATAATGGAGCGGGAAAATCTACATTATTTCAGCTCCTCAATGGGATTCTTAAGCCAACTACTGGAAATGTAGCCTTTTGCGGCAAGGAGCTACAGTATAGCAGAAAAGCATTAAAAGAATTACGTCAACAGGTTGGCATTGTTTTTCAGGATGCAGACAATCAGCTATTTTCGGGTACAGTGAAGCAGGATATTGCATTTGGACCTTTGAACCTCGGTTGGACAACTGCAAAAATTGAAGAGAAAATTGCTTGGGCAGTAGCACAGACAGAGGTGGAAGCGCTACTCGATAAACCAATACATTTTTTAAGTGTGGGTCAGAAAAAACGAGTAGCCATGGCAGGTGTACTAGCGATGGAACCATCTGTTTTATTATTAGACGAGCCAACCGCTGGACTCGATAATTATTATGCTGCACAAGTTTTACAGTATTTAGCCAAATTAGAAAATGGGGATCGTACCATTTTAATGGCGACCCATGACATCCCATTAGCCTATGAATGGGCAGATCAAATTATCGTTATGGAAGGTGGCAAAATCATCTATAACGGGGACCCTGTTGAGATGTTTTATCAGGAGGAGTTAATTCAACGAGCCCATCTGGAACGTCCCTGGGTCTTTGAAATGACACTTGCTTTACAGAGTAAAAAACTATTGAAGGAAAACATTAAGCTACCTCGTTCAAAGGATGATTTACAGAAACTGATTGAGCAGATTTGAGGATCTGTATCTGAGCTGTTTTTTGAGGGGACCCGAGCGATTCTTTGGGAATCTGAGCTCTTTGTCTTCTCACCTGAGCGATTCTTGGGGAAACCTGAGCTCTTTGTCTTCCACCTGAGCGATTCTTGAGGGGACCCGAGCTCTTTTTCTTCTCACCTGAGCATTTCTTGGGGAAACCCGAGCTCTTTGCCTTCGCACCTGAGCATTTCTTGGGGAAACCTGAGCTCTTTTTCTTCTCACCTGAGCGATTCTTGAGGGGACCCGAGCTCTTTTTCTTTGAACCTGAGCGATTCTTGGGGAACCCGAGCTCTTTGCCTTCGCACCTGAGCATTTCTTTGGGAACCTGAGCTCTTTTTCTTCTCACCTGAGCGATTCTTGAGGGAACCTGAGCTCTTTGCCTTTGCACCTGAACGTTTCTTGGGGAACCTGAGCTCTTTGCCTTTGCACCTGAGCATTTCTTGGGGAAACCTGAGCTCTTTTTCTTCTCACCTGAGCGATTCTTGGGGAAACCTGAGCTCTTTTTCTTCTTACCTGAGCGATTCTTTGTGGAACCCGAGCTCTTTGCCTTCGCACCTGAGCGTTTCTTTGGGAACCTGAGCTCCTTGTCTTCTCACCTGAGCGTTTCTTGGGGGAATCTGAGTTCTTTATCTTTGCACCTCAGCGTTTATTAGAAGGAGCCGAGCTTTTTTCTTCATACCTTAGCGTTTTTTCTTGCATTTAATTCAGAAACCACCAATTTAACTAGAAAAGCATCTTCGTCCTATCATGACGAGATGCTTATTTCTTAATCAAAATACTTTACGTAATTACAATATTGATCTTGTTTCATATGAAGATTTTCGTATAGCTTTCTTGCATTAATATTATCAGTGGCTGTTTGAAGTGTGACATAACGAGCAGATTGCTGCTCACAATATTGAAATACCTTATGCATTAATGCCGTGCCCACCCCTTGGCCCCTTGCATCTTCATTCACATATATATCATTTAAAATATATGCACGCTGTAAAGCAATGGAAGAAAAAGTAGGATATAATTGTGTAAATCCAACTGCCTTGTCATTTTCTACAGCTATAAAAATAATAGATTCCTTTAAGGCCATTCGTAATTGTAAAAATGCCTTAGCACTGCTTTGATCTGATTCAATACCATAGAATTGGCGGTATTCATCAAAAAGTACTGCTACCTCTTCTAATTCATTCATTGTTGCTTGAAATATGTTCATGCTGCTCTCCCCTTATGTCTACCCATGATTGTCAAAAAATATGAATCTAGCTCTCATTATAAAGGAAATAACCGGATAAAGAAAAGAATTCTTTACAAATTCGAGCGAATATCACGTTAGAGGGGTTTTTCCTGTAAATATTGAGCAACTCTTTTCACTATATGCTCCCAATTTAATTCTGTTCTTGCAAATGCTTGGAGTTGTTCACATGTCTCTGCTAGTAATTGCTCCTGTTTTGTTACTTGCTGTAATGTTTGTGCTACACTTTCCCAATCATGTGTTGGGTGAATCGTACCAAATCTTTGATGATGGGTAATATCAGCGGCACCATCAACATCGGTCGTCACGATGTAACAGCCGTTTTTGGCTGCCTCTGCAAACACATGTGCATAGCACTCCACGAGAGAGGTTAAACAAAATATTTTAGCGCGCCTGTACTCCACTTCTAATTGTTCTTTATCATAAATAGGTCCTACCATAATTACTTTACTTCCTATTGGGCTTCCATCCGTAAGATTTCGTATTTCCTGCTTAAAATCCTCTGACATCGGACCCACTAAGCGAAGCTCCCAATCTGAGAGTTGTGCGGCTAAAAATGCTTTAACGGCTAATAAAGTCTGTTTCTCAGGAGCATCTAATCGACCTACCATCAGTATCCTATTTCTCTTCTCGGTAAACAAAACAGGCTCTGTTTGGAACAACTCATAATAACCATTTGTTACATGCTTAATATTCAAATTCAAAAACTCAATGATAGATTTTTGAATGGCTTCACATTCCGAGGAAAGAACATCGCAAAGCTGTAGCAATTCTGGAAAATATGGATAGGTTTTTAATCGATTTAGCCAAAAACGATTCACATCTAATTTCATGTAAATCTTGCCATTTGGATGACAATTTTTATAGGTTTTTAAGATGGATAAATAAGAAGGATACGGACCTATAGCAAAAACAATATCAATTTCCTCGGCATGCTCCTTTAAATAGTTATTCATATTTGCCACATAATCATCTTCAAAAGGAATGTGCTGAAAGGTTACAGCTGGAAAGGTCTCTTTCAACAAGGCTTCATTTATTTCAGTCGTTAAAATTGTAACATCATAGCCTAAGTATTCCCCTAATAAAATTGGAACAAGACAAAGATCTTTGAAAATATGTGCATCGGAAAGCTTGTAGGATTCCACGCTACAAATAAAAGCAATTTTTTTCGACATACTATCCCCCTTAAATGGCGTGCTCTCCCTACTTTATGAACTAGTCATTATGAATGTGAACAGATTAGTAGGCTCAGGAAAAATGAATAACAGCGCCTCTAGCAAATAGGCAACTCCTTTTTGTATCCTCTCTCTTATTAATGTAAGCAATTGCCTATGAAGTAACTCTTTACAATGCATATTGTAATAAAGAATCCTTTACAATAGCATCCTTGCAAAAAGCCAGCAAAGTACAAATCCAAAAGAATTGAGGGTTTCCATGAAAATTAGCTTCTTATCTCCTGCCTATAATAGTGCGGAGTGGATTGTAACAATGCTTGACAGTATTCCAAAAGAATATGCCTATGAAATTATCGTTTGTGATGACGGCTCTACAGATCATACTTTAGCACTATTAAAAGACTATCAAAAAGGCTGTCCTGCCTTAAAAATTATTGCCCACCCACGTAATCTAGGAGCTAGTGTAGCTTACAACCGCTGTATTGAAGAAGCTACAGGCGATTATATTGCCATCATCGATAGTGATGATCATTATTTGCCCGCTATACGTAATGTGTTAGCACAGGTAGATGGTCAATATGATATTTATTATTACAACATGCTAACAAAGGCTGGTTATGCATTTATAAAAGATGACTCCAATTGTTATACATTACCTGGCCAATTTAAAATTATTCGAAGAAGTTTAATAGGAGATGCGAAATTTACTATAAGAAAAGATATTGCTGGGGATTGGGATTTTAATTGTGCCCTAATGGATAAAAACCCACTAGTAAATATACAAATGAATTAGCCTATTGGTATAACTTTCCGAGAGAAAATTCTGAATATGATTTACACCGAAGAGGCTTAAAATAACAGCATTTTCAAAATTGATTGAGGAGGTGTGACAGTCAAAACAATGTTTAAAGATAAAATTCTGCTAATCACAGGGGGCACTGGCTCTTTTGGCAATGCGGTATTAAAAAAATTTTTAAATACCGACATTCAAGAAATTCGTATTTTTTCTAGAGATGAGAAAAAACAAGATGATATGCGTAAGCTCTATCAGCATCCTAACCTAAAATTTTTTATTGGGGATGTCCGAGATATTCAAAGCATCCATAATGCGATGTATAATGTCGATTATGTTTTTCATGCTGCTGCTCTTAAGCAAGTTCCTTCCTGCGAATTCTTTCCTTTAGAGGCTGTGAAAACAAATATTCTAGGAACAGATAATGTATTAACCGCTGCTATTCAAGCTGGTGTACAAAAAATTATTTGCTTGTCTACGGATAAAGCTGCCTATCCTGTTAATGCGATGGGCATTTCCAAGGCGATGATGGAAAAAACCTTAATTGCTAAATCAAGAATGGTTCTTCAAGATCAAACATTGATCTGCGGTACACGATATGGCAATGTCATGGCTTCAAGAGGCTCTGTCATTCCTTTATTTATCGAACAAATTAAATCTGGTAAACCCTTAACCATTACAGACCCAAAAATGACGCGCTTTATGATGACCCTTGATGAAGCGGTAGAATTAGTTTTATACGCCTACCATCATGCTGAGAACGGAGATATTATGGTACAAAAATCTCCAGCAACCTATATCGAGGATTTAGCTCAAGCGTTACTAGAAATTTTCCATGCTCAGAATAGCATACAAACAATTGGAACACGACATGGAGAAAAGCTGTATGAGGTGTTATTAACAAAGGAAGAGGCCGCAAAAGCCATCGATATGGGCAATTTTTATAGAATCCCTGCCGATAATCGCGATTTAAATTATGGAAAGTATTTAGAAGAAGGCTCGCCGAAAATAACATTATCGAATGAGTACAACTCTAATAATACAAAAATACTGACAGTAGCTGAAATAAAAGAAAAGTTACTAAAGCTCCCTCTTCTGCAAGAAGAACTACAACATTGGACGGGAGGAAAGCCTTGAAATATTTAGTGCTTGGTGCTACTGGAATGGCAGGTCACATCATTTCCATCTATTTGAGTGAGCAAGGGCATGATGTGACAACCTATTCTAGAACTGCCTTTTCATATGGAAGAAATAGAACCGGGGATATAACAGATCCTATTTTTTTACGTTCACTTTTACTAGATGATACCTATGATGTTGTCGTCAATTGTATTGGTATGCTAAATAATGCCTGTGAGACGAATCAGAAGGAAAGTATCTATGTCAATAGCTATTTACCACATGCCATTGTTTCCTTATTGGAAAATCGTCAAACGAAGCTTATTCATCTAAGCACGGATTGCGTATTCTCAGGAAAGGTGCCTCCTTATCAGGAAAATTGCCTGCGTGATGGGGAAACCTTTTATGATCGTACAAAGGGATTAGGAGAAATCGAAAATTCAAAACACTTAACATTGCGTAATTCTATTATTGGACCCGATATGAAGGTAGATGGTATTGGCCTCTTCAACTGGTTTATGAAACAGCAAAACATGATGAACGGCTATACCGGCGCGATTTGGACGGGAGTTACTACTCTTACGCTAGCAAAGGCAATAGAGCGTGCACCATCTGAAGGAATAACAGGCATCTATCACCTCGTTAACAATCAGAGTATTTCAAAGTACGATCTTTTGCAGCTATTCAATAAACACTTTAAGGACAATCAGGCAACCATCCATGCATGTCATCTTCTGAACGTCGATAAAACGCTTGTCAATACTCGAAACGATTTTTCATTTGTTGCCCCTAGCTATGAGGAGATGATCATTGAAATGAAGCATTGGATAAGAGGACATAAAGATTTATATCCTCACTATTTTAACTAATGAAAACTTTACTGAATCTACTAGCTTTAAGTTATGTAGGTTCTTTTTAATGAATAATTTTTCCTTCTGGTAAGCGCCCCTCTTTCATCCAATTTTCAACAAAATGATTAAAGAATGTTGGATTTGCAAAAGATACACCGTGACCCACGTTAGATAGCACCACACCTTTACAATTGGGATTACGATTGACTAGCAGTCTAGCAGATTTTCTCATGATCCCCTTTTCCTTTTCACCAACAGTTACCAAAATCTCACAGCTAGCTTGAGAAAAATTTTCAGGGATTGCAAAGGACATATTTTCTCGCAGAATATTCGTAAGTGTTTCTACTTTCATTTTTAAACTATCTTGATAATACTGGTGAAAATAATCTTGATCTATATACAATGTTTTAGCTTGAAGTTTTGCGAACGATTTATTTTTTATTAAAGGAAAAGATAATGTAATGAATGGTCCCATCAGTTTATTTGTAATTGGAGAAGGTGTTACTAAAGCACTGTTAATAATCGCATTATCTATCAATTGAGCATTTAAGCTTAGCATTTTTACGATAATTTGTGCACCTAAAGAAAAACCAATTACTGTGACATGTTTACCCTGTGCTTTTTCTTCTATTATTTTTAGTAGCTTCGTTGCACACTCTTCAATTGAAAAATGCATATCATCATCTATTAATTCTGGCACAATACAGTGAAAGTTAGAAAAATATTTGACTTGTTTATCCCACATCCATCCTCCTACACCTCCACCATGAATAAACATCATAAAATTATTATGATCACTACCATATTCTTGATAATCCATAACTTAATCACCTCATAATAATCGCTACTCATGATCATCTAAAAAATCTTTACTAAAGCTAGTTTGCGATTGATAGGTTGAGCGTTTGACTGTATCTACCCCTCGCTTAATAATACCTTTCCCAAAGCGTGCTTCGATTTCATCAACAATTTTAATAATAGGCTCATCCTTGACATGCTCTTCAAAATTGAAAATGGAAAGCTGCTGTGAAAAATCTTTACGATCCACAACATTTGACACGGTTACTCCTAATAATCGAACAGGTGTCTCATCCCAATGCTTATCAAAAAGTTCACAGGCAACTTGATAAATATCTTCAAAACGATAAATGGCATTAGACACCGTTTTTGAGCGTGTATGATTATGCCAATCCGCATCACGAATTTGTATGCTCACTGTAGAGCTCGCCAGACGTTTGGCATCTAATCGTTCTGCAACCTTTTGACAAAGTCCATTGATTGTTTTATGAAGAATCCGAATGTCCACTACATCCTCTGGTAAGGTTGTGGAGTTGCCAACACTTTTTGTATCAAAAATAGCATCTGGATCTACCATTCTTGAATCCTCTCCATTTGCTCTCGCTCGGAGACGTACGCCATTCTTTCCTAAAATCTGCTTTATCGCATATTCCTCAACTTTAGCCAAATCACCAATTGTAAAAATACTGTGTGCATTTAATTTTTTGGCTGTACTAGCACCAATGCCATGCATAGTAACAACCTCCCGAGGCCAAAGAATTTGCTCAATATCACGAATTCGTAATATGGTAATACCCATTGGTTTTTTCATATCAGAGGCTGTTTTCGCCAAAAATTTATTAGGCGCAATGCCAATAGAGCAAGGTAAATCAAGCTCTGTCTGAATTCGCTCTTGTATTTCCTGGGCAATATTAAGTGCATGTTGCTCTTTACTTAATTCAGTTACATCCATATACCCTTCATCAATGGAAACAGGCTCCACTAAATCGGTATAGCTACGTAGTATGGTAAACATCTGCTTAGATGCTTCACGATACTTTTGAAAATCTGGTGGTAATAACAATAAATCAGGACATTTTCGCATTGCCTCATGAACAGTCATTGTTGTGTAAATCCCTAGAGCCCTTGCCTCATACGAACAGGTTACTAAAATGCCCCGACGTTCTTTTGGGTTTCCAGCTATCGCTATTGGCTTGCCCTTCAAGCTTGGATCATGTGCCTGCTCAACTGAAGCATAAAAACTATTCATATCTACATGAAAAATAATACGCCCTTTATGCGTCATCCTATCACCACTTTTCCTTACATAGCCTTATTATAAGTCTTCTTTCCTTTAATCAACAAATGTATAATCTCCATTGCTTTCAAGTAAATCCTTCAAAATAAGCAGTGCCTGTTCAAGTTGATTCTCTGGTGCAGTAATGGCTAATCGAACTGCATTAATCGGCTTTGCATTGCCCACTGCAAAACGCTCCGCAGCGTACACCTGAACACCAGCCTTTGCTGCAAGCAATTCAAACTGTACACCTGTAAATTGATCAGGAAGTATAAGCCATCTGAAAATACAAGCTTCATCACCTAAAATATTATAATCACCTAAGTATTGATTAACCAATGCATTTTGTTGCTTTGCATACAGTTTGTGTTTTTCTAATATCGTTTCTGCTACTCCATCATGAATCAATCTTGTGGCAAGCTCTAGCATCATTGGCGATATTGAAATATTAATATTATAAAGCGTCTCCATTATTCTTTTTCGCAATGCTGGAGGTGTAACAATATAAGATAATCGTAATCCAGGTGAAATGGTTTTAGACAAGCTGGCAATATAAATAACTTTTTCTGGTGCATAGGAAGCTATTGGTGCAAGAGGCTGCTCCTTCAAAAAGCTATAGATGGCATCCTCAATAATAACTAAACTTCTGTCCCTCGCCACTTCGGCAATCATTTTTCTTGTTTCTAAAGACATTGTATGGGTAGTAGGATTGTGAAAATCAGGAATCACATAGAGACCTTTAATATGCTCATTTTTACAGGCATATACTAGCCCCTCTTTTGTCATTTCTCCGTTCCTTTGCTGAATTGCTACTAATTGAATACCTAACATATTGGCAGCTGTTTTTATTCCAGCATATGTGATAGGATCTGTGCCAATTCTATCTCCTGCTTGGAACAATGCAGCTAATGTTCCAACAATCGCATTTTGTCCTCCTGCCCCAAGCAAAATTGGCTGATCCGTTTGAAAATTGACTTTTTCTAAAAGCTTCAATGCTGCCTCATTTTGCCAGGCATTCCCTTCAGGTCGTCCGTATTGAAATAATTTATTAAAATTAGAATCACTCATCATCTTTTTCATATAACGGGTAATGTCTTCATTTACATAGTTATCTGGCAGAACAGAGCCCATTTCGATCATATGAGGGGAATGACTAGTGGGCAATAAAATTTTATTGGTTGCGGCATCGGATGACACAAATGTTCCGCTTCCAATTGAAGCATAGATGAGCCCCTTTTGACCACAAAGTTTAAATGCTCTTGTGATTGTACTTAAATTAACATCTAAAAAGTCAGCTAATTCCCGTTGTGGGGGCAGCTTTGTCCCTGGTAAGAGCTTCCCGTCCTTTATATCTTGTTCAAGCTGTTCAGCTATGGCTATATATAATGGTGCAGAAATATTGCTGATATTTGGTCTCCAGCTCATTGGATACTCTTCAAATGAATTTACTGGCATTCTCTATGCTCCTTTTCTCGTCACTTTTGCATACAATATTTTAATTGTCTTGCATACAATGATAATATTGTATGCATATGATTTCAATGCTATAATTTTTAAAAAATCAGAAAAAAGGAACGATTAATTATGCAATATTCAGAAAAAATCTTAAAAACACCATCTTCATTCATCCGAAATATCTTGAAAGTAACAGACGCAGAGGACGTTATTTCCTTTGCAGGGGGGCTTCCTAACCCAATCTCTTTCCCTATTGATGCGTTAAGAGCATCTGTCGATCATGCCATCACAGAAAATGGTAGCCGACTATTCCAATATTCTTCTACGCAGGGATATGCACCATTACGTGAGTACATTGCTGCGAAATACCAACGTCTACATGGATTAGACGTTAACGCTGATGATGTCTTTATCACTACAGGTTCACAGCAAGCTCTAGAATTAATTGGAAAAGTACTGATTAACAAAGGAGATGGCATCATTATTGAAGAGCCTGGTTACTTAGGCGCCATTCAAGCCTTTACATTAAGTGAGCCAACATTCCATGGTGTAACACTCGAAAATGATGGTTTAAATTTAGAAGAGTTAGAGAAAGCCCTACAACAACCAAATGTAAAATTTATTTATACAGTTCCAAACTTCCAAAATCCAACTGGGCTAACGTATTCTAAAGAAAAGCGTCAGCAGATTTACGACATCATCTCAAAATATGATGTGGCGTTAATTGAGGATGATCCATATGGAGAATTGCGCTTTCAGGGCGAGCCACTGCCATACATCGGTGCCGGCAAATTAGAGAACAGCATTTTACTTGGTTCTTTCTCTAAAACAATTACGCCAGGAATGCGTCTAGGCTTTATCATTACAAAAAATAAAGAACTAATGCAGCATATTGAAACAGCAAAGCAAGCGACTGATTTACACACAAATATTTTTGCTCAATATGTAATTTATGACTATCTAGCAAACAATGATTATACTGAGCATGTTCAGAAAATTATAACATTATATAAAAATCAAGCTGAAGCAATGCTAGATGCGATGCAGGAATTCTTTCCAGCACATGTGGAGTATACAAGACCTGAGGGTGGTATGTTTATTTGGGCTACGATGAACAATGGTGCATCAGCTCTTGATGTCTTCCACAAAGCAATGGAACAAAAAGTAGCATTTGTCCCTGGTGACCCATTCTATACAGCAAAAACGGGAGTAAGTACAATGCGTCTTAATTATACAAATGCAACCCCTGAAATTATTCGTGAAGGTATTAAACGATTAGGTAGCATTTTATAATCCAAAGACAAAGCAAAACCTTATGAGCTATTTAGTTTCGCTCATAAGGTTTTGTTTATTCAGGATAATAGATTGTCATACTTAACCGTGTTAAAGACTGACCTGCATTATAATAGGTGTGTGGCCGATCTGCTTTAAATCGAATAGAGTCACCAGCCTTTAAGATATATGGCTTGTCAATGATAGTCAACACTAATTCACCATCAAAAACAATGATAATTTCCTCCGTCCCGTCTCTATGTGCCTCTGCACTTACCTTTCCTTCCTGGTCAATCTCCACAGTATAAATTTCAAAACGGCTATCCTCTTGAAAAGGAAAATAAGGATATACCCTATATCGTCCGTTATCCTCCGTTAAAACTTGAATATCCTCTTGTAAAATTACCTCCGTCTCAGGTTGTGGTTGATTAATAAGCGTCGTAAACGAAACCTTTAGACCATTTGCAATCTTCCAAATGGTTGTAAGTGTTGGGCTCGATTCCCCTCGTTCAATTTGCCCTATCATTGTCTTACTCACCCCACAAAGCTGGGAAACTTTCTCTAAGCTTAGCTTTTCCTTCTCTCGAATAGCTTTTAAATTTTTTGCAAATACAAGATGAATTTCCTCCATGACTAATCACCCCTTTAACATGTACAATATAACGTACGTTTTGTATAATAAAAAGTATAAACGTTATATTGTTTATTTCGAACATTATAACATACAATCAAAAGGAGGAACTACAGTGCCATTATTTTCTTTTTTAACTTTCGTTGTCATTACAAGTTTTACCCCAGGTCCTAATAACTTTATGGCCATGCTATTTGCCAATAAACAAAGTTTTACAAAAACGATTCCCTTTTCTCTAGGTGTCGGTGCAGGCTTTTTTATGCTGATTGGCTTATGTAGCTTATTTAATATTGCCCTGACAAATATTATGCCCATTATAAAGTTACCCTTGACCCTATTTGGAGTTGGCTACATGTTGTATTTAGCCTTTAGAATAGTAACAAGCAAAGCCAGTGATCTTGACAAAGAAGGAGACAACAACAGACATTTATTTTTAGTAGGTATTTTATTACAATTTATAAATCCTAAAGGGATATTGTTTGGTATTACTGTAGTAGCAACCTATATCCTCCCTTATTATTCATCTTATTTCAGCTATTTTCTTTTCGCTGTATTTTTAGGAATCATCGGCATACTCAGTACATGCAGCTGGGCTCTGTTTGGTTCAGCCTTTCAAAAAATTCTTCACCAATACCGACAACCTTTTAATATCATCATGGCTCTTTTATTGGTGTACAGTGCGATTTCAATTCTCGTTCAATCTTAGCAAAAAACAACCCTTCTTGTACGCTATAGCGTCGAAAAGGGTTGCTACCTCAAATTTATTTTGTATATGTTAATACGGCATTTTTTTTGAATTTAGCCAAAGCTTGTGTAGCCTCACTTTTGTTTGTGTATTCAAAAATCCGAACATCCTTTTTATCAAATACTGTAATAACCCACATAGAAAAATCTCCCTTCAAACTTGTTTTTTACTATAACAATCACCGAACAATGTGATACTTCCTGTAAACTATATTTTATCATTGCCTTACCTGATTCTTATTTTACGCTGATTTTTATAAAAATAAAGCCTTATGTGAAGCCCTTCACAAACTGTTCAATTTCAAAACGCTTTCATTGAACATTCTGTGAAAAGCCATGTTTTTTAGGCATAAAGTGGAACTTCAATATGTAGAAATTGCTTACGTCTCATCCTGCTAATTTGTCTCAAATAGAAAAACCGTATGGACGCTTTTCCATAACGTCCATACAGTTTATCACATACATGCCCATTAAATTGTAGTAGTAGATTTTTATTTCAGAAGCATGTACTTAGCAGAATACTTCTTCCTGCTTTTCTGTTAATTCAATTTCAAAGCCTAAATCCTCAAGCATACGATAATCGCTATTTGCCTCTTGACCTGCTGTCGTTAAATAATCTCCGACAAAAATGCTGTTTGCTGCATACATCCCAAGTGGCTGAAGCGACCCAAGATTGACTTCACGACCACCAGAAATACGAATTTCCTTTGTTGGATTAATATAGCGGAACAATGCTAAAACCTTTAAACAATAACGAGGATTTAATTCCTTTGTTCCTTCCAGCTTCGTGCCGTCAATAGCATTTAAAAAATTGACTGGGATCGAATCAGCATCTAATTGATGGAGTGCACGCGCAATGTTGACGACATCCTCTTTAGTCTCCCTCATCCCAATGATTGCTCCTGAGCACGGTGAAATACCATGCTTTTTTGCAATCTCTACCGTGTTCACACGATCTTCATAGGTATGCGATGTTGTAATGAATGAGTGATGACGCTCTGAAGTATTTAAATTATGATTGTAGCGATCTACCCCCGCCTCTTTTAATTGCTGTGCCTGTTCTTCTTTTAATAAGCCAAGACAAGCACATACTTTTAAGCCATACTTCTCTTTAATTTCAGCGACTGCTTCACTTACAACATTGACATCCTTCCGTGTTGGTCCTCGTCCACTTGCCACGATGCAATAGGTACCAATTTTATTGTCAAATGCTCGTTTGGCACCCTCTAAAATTTCCTCCTTCGTAATGAATGGATATTTTTCAATCGGAGCAGATGATTTGGATGACTGTGAACAGTAGCCACAATCCTCTGGACAATAACCACTTTTCGCATTCATAATCATATTTAATTTTACTTTTTTGCCATAATAATGCTTACGAATGGCGAATGCACCAGCTATTATCTTTAAAAGCTCATCATCATCACTATTTAACATGGCAAGAGCCTCGTCATTACTAATCATCTTTCCTGCAATAACGCCCTCTGCTAACTGTAACCAATCCACTAAACATTCTCCCTTTCTATTTGCATAATTTTCGCTGCTCTAACTGACTGAAATACCTTATATAAGCGTTCGGCTAGCAGTGCAGAAGCAATGGCTAAGCAAAAATCTGCAACAATACTATTTAAAAAGCCGACTACAAATATATGAGACCAGCTCGTTTTCATGTGAAGCCAAAAATTCAATGATAAATATAAGTAAGGTACTGCAACCGCATAAATAAGAATAAGCCCCACAATATTTGCACCAATAAAATGTATTTTCATTGGCGAATCTACTCTTTCAATGATGAAACCTATTATGAATGCTGCTAGTGCAAACCCTATAAGGTAGCCAAATGTCGGCTGCAATACATAGGTAATGCCTCCCCCCTGTGTAAAAACAGGTAATCCAACTAAACCAACCCCTATGTAAACGAGCTGACTTTGAAATCCATTACGACTGCCAAGTAAGCTTCCAGCTAAAAAAACAAAGACAATTTGTAGTGTAAAGGGCACTACAGGTAAGGGTATTTTAATAAATGCACCAATTGCCGTTAAAGCTGCAAACATCGCGATCATGACAAGTGACTGTGTTGATTGTCGTTTAAACAATTTAACCCCTCCCAATCCTCAAAAAATTGTACAATCGTTTCTTTTGTTGTATGAACCATAAAGTGCATTTCATCGTCAGAAATAATGTAAGGCGGCATAAAATATAATGTATTGCCAAGCGGGCGAATCAGTAAGCCCTTTGCTAAAGCACGTTGATAAATTTGATAGCCAATACGCGCCTCACTTGGAAATGGCTCCTTTGTTCGATGATTGGCTACTAGCTCAATCGCACCTACTAATCCTATCTGTCGATACTCTCCAACATAGGGTAATCGCTCAAATGCCTCCAATGCTAACGCACGCATTCGTTCTCCCTTATTTTGAATCATGTCGATAACCTGCTCCTCTTCAAACATTGTCAATACCTCAAGTGCTACACGACAAGCAAGCGGATTTCCAGAATAGCTATGAGAATGTAAAAAAGCTCTCATTGTTCCGTAATCATCATAAAAGGCATTGTAAATGTCATCAGTGGTTAATACAGCCGATAGCGGTAAATAGCCACCTGTTAAACCTTTAGACAAGCACATAAAATCTGGTGCAATCCCCGCTTGCTCACAGGCAAATATGGTTCCTGTTCGTCCAAATCCAACGGCAATTTCGTCTGCAATTAAGTGAACATCGTATGCTGTGCAAAGCTCTCGTAATCGCTTTAAATAGATTGGCGGATACATTTTCATGCCAGCTGCTGCTTGAATAAGCGGCTCAATAATCACAGCTGTAATTTCTTCATGATGCGTGTTAAGCTCTTCTTCAACAAATTGAATACATTGAGCATGACAGCTTTCTAGCTTGTCTTGAAAAGGACATCTAAAGCAATCTGGTCCTTGTGCACGTACTGTATCTAATAACAATGGTTGGTATACTTCATTATAAAGCCCAACTCCCCCAACAGATAATGCACCAAGTGTCTCACCATGGTAGGCATCCGTTAAAGCTAAATAGCGTTTTTTCGCCGTTTTTCCAGTTTGCATATGATATTGAAAACTCATCTTTAATGCGACTTCTATTGCGGACGAACCATTGTCTGCAAAAAATACTTTATTCAGACCCTCTGGCGTTAAAGCTACTAATTTTTCAGCTACTTTAATCGCTGGTTCATGTGTGAAATTTGCAAAGATTGTATGCTCTAATGTAAATGCCTGATCACTTAACACTTGACTTATTCTAGGATTTGCATGTCCAAATAAATTTACCCACCAGGAAGAGACAGCGTCTAAGTAGCGATGATTATTTTCATCATAGAGCCATACACCTTGTCCTTTTTTAATGACGATAGGTGGAAATTGCTCATAATCCTTCATTTGTGAACAAGGATGCCAAACATGCCGTAAATCTCTTGCCTGCAGATCAGTTAGCACTTGTTTCATAATTGACCAACCTTTCAAACAATGAAGTATGCGAAATGGAATAATCAACAAGCTGCGAAATCTCTTGGAATTGCGGAATACTTGCATATGGCAAATCTTGAAACTGTAATATGGTTTTCATATTATCTTGTTCTATCAAACTCCCTGAATCTCCATTAAATACAATGCCAAGAATATCAATATTCCGAGTAAGCAAGGCCTCAATTGTAAGTAATGTGTGGTTAATTGTTCCAAGTGTTGTTCGAGTAACAAGAACAACTGGAAGCTTACTTTGAACAATGACATCAAGAAGCGTTAATTCACTTTTTAAATCTAAGGGCACAAACAGTCCTCCAGCTCCCTCACAAATTACTATGTCGTTTGATAGCTGTAACAACTGTATTTGCTGCAATAAATAGCTCACATTTATTTCCTGCGCCTCCAGTTGCGCAGCAAAATGTGGTGAAGCAGCCTCTTTAAACGAATATCCATTCAAATTTTCTTGCTTCAGCACCTGTAAAGAATACTTTTCATATATTGCTGTATCATAGTAATAGCAACAATCATTTTCATGCACTTCACCAGTTTGTACTGGCTTATAAGGTGTGACGCGTAGGTTCTGCCGCTGTAATTGACGCATCAGCAATGTGGTGACCGCTGTTTTACCAACATCAGTATCTGTTCCAACAACCCAAAAATGTTGCATCGTTAACCTCCCCCTCTTTTTAGTTAACCATTAACATATCTTAAGTTAACACATATGTTTTTATTTTGTAAATGCTATTTCAATATTTCTTCCAAAACACGTTATTATTTTGCAGAAAATAAGAAATTTTGCAATAACAAAGAAAGTGCTACCCGTAAAACACAGTGATTGAAGCTGAAGTCTATTAGAACTGTTTATTTATTTACGAATACTATTAATAATTTAGAGGATTTCACTGCTTGTTTGTTGTATTAAACTAAACGGGGGTGGCTGTATGTTTGGCCTTTTTAAAGAATCAGAAAAATTGATAGATACATATGAACAAGTAGCTTTTATTTTAAAGTCCTTGCTCACCTATGAACTTAGAGACTTACCTAGCCGTTACGAATTTTGGTATCGTGTGGCGTTGCGTTTAGAAGAATATCGAACGTTAAATGCTGAGCATCGTGCAAAGCGATCCATGACTACAGCTGTGGGACGCTTTCACCAATCTCAATATGATGTAACAAAACAAAAACTGGCAAAGCTGGAGCGTCTAACAGATATATATAAATCTTTTTGTCTGGAAGAAGAGCGAGAGGTATTAAATCACCGACTTCAATTTCAAAAAGAAGTGATTGCCGAGCTCTTTAATCATCTTCAAAATAAAGAGGTATATATGTATTGTAGTACTGTACAGCAGCAATTTTGGGAAGCTGTCAGTGAAGATATACTTCTTGCAATTGCCCACCTTGATTAAAGAGGTGGCAATTGCATGGATACATCATGAGCGGAATCTCTTCTTAGTTGTTAAAAGCCTATGTTTTTCTTATTTTAAATGTCGGAGGTTTTTTATGATTGCATGGATTATTGCAGCAGAAATTGCTTTTTGGATTGTCATTTTACTCGGGTTGATAGCCCGTTATATTTTAAAAAAACCAAAGCTAAGTCTCTTCTTATTATCTTTAACACTAGTTATCGATTTCTTACTGATATTGCTAACTGCGGTAGATTTAAAAAAAGGAACTCCCGCTTCTATATCACATGGGATTGCTGCTATTTATATTGGTGTTTCTATTGCCTATGGTAAAACTATGATTAGTTGGGCAGATGAGCTATTTCAGCGTTGGTTTTTCAAAACCGAAGACAAGAAAGTACGGCTTGTAGGAGCTGCTAAAGGTAAACATGAGATAAAAATGCTTATTCGACATGTTATAGCTTTTCTCATTGGTGTTGGACTTTTATATATAATGAGTCTTTATATCGGACCTCAAACTGATACATCTTCCCTATTTCAAATGATGAAAATTTGGAGCATCGTATTAACTATTGATGCCGTCATAAGTATTTCATATGTGATTTTTCCTAGTCAAAAATAACGAATGTCCTAGAAGTTTTCTTTCCCTTTCTATCTAAAAATTGATATATTAGAAGATAGAGAAAGGAGATTCATAGGTGTGGTAAATGAAAAAATCTTAATCGTAGAAGATGATATTGACATAATGGAGGTTCTATCTCTTACTATTGCAAATGCAAATTATTTAGTTTTCAAGGCATCAACCATTTACGAAGGTTGGGAAGCAGCAGTAAAGCAAAAGCCTGATTTAATTTTATTGGATGTCAATTTACCTGATGGCAATGGCTTTGAATTGGCGAGAAGGATTCGTGAAGTTTCGGACGCCATTATTATTTTTGTGACTGTCAATCACTTAATTGACCATAAACTAGAAGGCTTTGAAGTAGGCGCAGATGATTATATAACAAAGCCGTTTATTCCAAAAGAATTACTTGCTCGTATACAAGCAAACTTAAAAAGAAAGACAACGTCCATAAGAAATCCTATATTACATATTGATAACTTAGTTATTCATTTTGATGAAAAAAATGTTTATAAAAACGGTAAACGTTTAAATCTTTTTACGAAAGAAAAGCTACTATTATTTTTCCTAATCGAACATGCTAATAAGGTAATTAGTGTAGACCAACTGATAGATAACGTTTGGGGACAGGATGGTGTGACTGATTCAAAAACGGTTTCTGTCCATATAAGTACACTCCGACGTAAAATCGAAGACGTTCCAGCTAAGCCTAAGTGGATTCAAACTGTTCGGGGCTTCGGTTACCAATTTGTTTATAAAAAATAAAGTGCTGAGCAGCGTAAAATGCTCAACACTTTATTTTTAAACAGTTATCTTTTCTGTTACTAATGGCAATGTAAAGCTAAATATGGACCCTTCATCCTCTATGCTTTCCACATATATTTCCCCATTATGTTGTTCCACAATTTGCTTACAAATAGCTAGGCCAATTCCGTGTGAATCTACTTTATCAACATTGGATGCTCGATAATAACTATCGAATATAAAGGGAATATCGCTCTGTGGGATACCTATGCCGCTATCTGAAATGGAACAGATTAGATGTGTGTCCTCCACATACATTAAAAATTGAATACTGCCATTTGAAGTATATTTCATGGCATTTGTCATTAAATTTTCCATCAACTGATTTATTCGAGCACGATCGATTAGCAGCTGAGCCTCCTGATGACCGTAAAAATCGGCATAATAGTCTAAGCCCAATTGCTTTATCTCTCGTTCAAAGCGAAATCGAAATTGTTGAAATAAATTAATAGCCCTTACTTCTGTAAAGGTGTATTCTGCTCTTCCCGCTTCTAGATTAGCTAAATCAAATAAATCTTGAATTAATAGATTTAACGATAGTAGCCTTTCCTTACTACGGATTAAATATTTCTCTTGTTCTGATTCCTCTTTAATAACCCCGTCTAATATTAATTCGATATAACCTAGGGTTGAAGTGATAGGTGAGCGTAGTTCATGTGAAATACTATGCAATAATTTTTTCCGTTCTAATTCATTTTTCTCTAATCGGTCATTGACCTTTTTCAAATGACTATTTGTTTCATCCAATTCCTTTGTCCGTGAAAGAACACGTTTTTCTAACTCACCATATATTTTTGCATTTTCAATCGATACAGCAATTTGGCCAGAGATCATTTTTAACAAATTTACATGCGTTGGATGAAAGGCATTAGTAATTAATGTGTTCTCCAAATATAAAATGGCTATAATCTCGTCTTTAAGATGAATTGGCACACATAAGATAGACTTAGCCGCTGAAAATGCACTAAGATAAACACTCTGTGATTGTGTATTTTGAATAATCAGTTGTTCTCCGCTTTGTAAAACAAAATAGACAATGGATTGCATGGTTTCACTGAATTCTTCAATCTTTTGGTCATGAAACATCGTAAATTTAGTTTCATTGGCCTCAGCTTGTGCTAACACTTGTAATTGCTCATGATGTCTATAGATAAAATACCCGATATCTGCACCAGCATGTTTTAATAAGGCAAATAATATTTTACGAAGCAAATCCTCCATCCGGATTTCTGTTGCTAAGGACTGAGTCGTCTCGAAAACAGTCATCATATCAAATGATACGGTTCCACTACTTTGGCCTTTTGGTACGTGATTGGCATGATACACCTTTTCCCAATGCCTAGCGATCGTATTGGCTCCCCACTCCTGTATTAGCTGTATACCACATAAAATATAATGTCTGGCCGTTTTTTTATTATGGATAGAATGATAGTAGTTAGCTGCTCGTTCATAAGCAATAGCTGCATCTTGA
The DNA here is from genome assembly GCA_002973635.1 of Lysinibacillus sp. B2A1. Classification (GTDB taxonomy): domain Bacteria; phylum Bacillota; class Bacilli; order Bacillales_A; family Planococcaceae; genus Lysinibacillus. Next base: position 2,941,717 of record CP027224.1, on the reverse strand, counting down.
AGAAAATTATTCATTTGTGCAAGCTGGATTGCCCGATCATAATAAAGAATGGCATTCTCACTCTGTTTTTTCATTCGATAATTCTCGGCTACTAATAAACAATAGAGATGTTCATAGTTTTCAGGTGCATATTGAGCCCATTTTTTAAATTCGCGAATACTTTTACTGATCTCCACCCTATATGCTCTTAATTCTGTTTTTGAGGAATATAGCTTTTGATGAATAAAATGAAATTGCCATAGAGCACGATAAAAATAAAAAATAGGCGTGATTGGCAAAGTATACATTTCTTTTTCTATCACCTTCAATATCTCCAGTAACTCTTTCCCTTGCTGTTCATCACCCAATAAGAATGACATTTGCAAACGAACAGAATAATGCATCATTTTAATAACGGGCTGGTCTAATATAGCGAAAGGATATGACCAGTTAATAGGATAGTCAGGATTTTGAAGCACATTCATCCATAACCCCATTTCAGCTAAAAAGTCTATTGATAATGCACTTGCATGAATGGAAAACTCCTGCTGCTGGCGCTGAATTTCCTGCTGTAAATCCTGAATAGGCGTTCCATTAATGAATTGGATGGCTACGATAAAACAAGAAGCAGCAGAGACCAAATGATGCAAGCCAATCTCCTGACTATTGTGTTGAGCCTTTTGAATATATTGAAGACTGGATTCATATGGATTTGTCCAATGATTAATAAATATGCCATAGACAAAATATATACGGCCTTTGATATAAATATTATTCTGATTCTCAGCAAAGGCGATTGCCATTTTTCCAAAGCGTGTAGAATCTTGAATATTATTAAAGCCAGCATTTAAAAGCATGGCATAGTTAATATACACAACACCACTTTTAGTTCCGTTCCCATATTTAAGCTGTAGTCGCAGCCCTCTCATTAATAAAATACCTGTTAAATTAGGATTGAGCAAAAATGTACTTGCCGTCATATTGATAATTAAATGAATTAACGTATCCATTTCTTTATTTTGAATTGGTGGAAACTTTAAAAGATCTACATCAGTCTTATTGTGCAAAGCTTTTCTTAATAATAGGTATTCCTTTAAAAGTTGAATTTTTGAGGGATGCTCTGCAATATTCATATTGGTAATTTGCAGACCTTCTATGCCAGCCTCAACTCCTACTAAGGGATTATCTGATTCGATATATAGCAAGGTTTTTAAATTATAAATTAATAGCTTTTCTAAAACTGTTTTTGAATGCTGTAATGCTTCCGATAAATGAATTTCTGATATATCATAACGTCCAACTAAATATGCGCACTCTCCTAAGTTAGCATATATTTTTACAGACATTTCACGAAAAGACTTCCAATGATTATCTGGAAGCAGCTCTATACTCGTAGTTAAGAAGGAGATGGCACTGTCAAACAGCCCAATTCTTTTTGCCTCAATACCCAGCTTATAATTCCATATTGCTAAATTTTGTTTTTCGTCAGCATTCAACAATTGCTGACCATAGTTAAAATGTTTCACTACTTCACTTAAATGATAGCTATCCACTATATTCGGGATATTTCTCGTTAGTAATTTCCCGATTTGATAATGAAGCTTTGTCCGTTCTTTTTCAGATAAATCCTGATAAGCTACTTGCTGAATACGATCATGTACAAATTGAAACTTCATATGAAATGTATGTAAAATACCTTCATGTTCGAACTTACTAGCCCATTTAAAATGGGCATCCATTGGCACAATAAAGCCATGCTCTACAAGTACACCCAAAAGCTTCAGTAAATCTTGGGCTGAGATAGAAACTAGCTTTAATAAGGAACTAAACTCAAAGCTTTGACCAAAACAAGAGATGATTCTCAAAATCCGTTGGGCGTCTTTATCTAGTGTAGCCATTCTATTTTCTATAAAAGTCAGTAATTCATTATTAAAAAAGGACTGATTGTATTTATGAATACTAAATTGCCACTCTTTTGTTTCTGTATTGAAATAAATAGTATTATTTTGCTGTAAGGAGCGAAAAGCTTCTTTCACAAATAACGGATTCCCTTTTGTCAAACGAAATAATTGTGTAGAAATCAGTTTAATAGTATTTGGCTTAGCATGTAATGAATCCTCCAGCCATAACTGTACATCTTCTTCCTCAAGAAAATCTATCTCAATATGCTGATTTACTTGGAAATTATTTAAATACTTGTAGTTCTTTTTTACATCTCCCTCCTCATTCGAACGAAACGTAGCTACCCACATAAAATAACCCGCTCGATGTTGTTCAAATAGCTGAGTCATCATCTCGAGTGTACTACCATTTGCCCATTGTAAATCATCCATTAACCATACGATCGGTTTCTTTTGCATAGCAAAGGCTAATAAAATTTTTTGCAATGAACTAAATATATACGTATGTAGCTGCATGGCATTTTCACGTACATCTGTCTGAAAACCTACTTCTTCTTTAAAAAACCATCGAAGCTCTGGTAGTAAATAAACGAGTCGATCTGTTACCATTAACTTTACATCATGAAATAGTTTACGTAATGTCTGAACAGATTTTTCGCCTTCGACATAAACGAGCTTCAATAAATTTCTTAAAGGTTGTACAACAGGTGTAAAGTCATTTTCTAGTTGTAATTGCTCATACTTCATTTCTACAAAATACCCTTTAGCAGCAGCAATGTCTCCCTTTAATGTATAAACGAGTTTAGATTTTCCAGACCCAGCTTTGCCTGAAATCATTACTATTTTTTTATCGCCATTTGCCACTTGATGAAACATAGAAGCAAGTTCTGTGATTTGTTGCTTCCTACCATACAACTTTGTAGAAAGCACCGCATTTAAATGAATGTCATATGTACCCAACTGGAAGTCATGAAGTGGTTCATCAGTTAACAGTTTGTGTTGAATTTGTAATAAATCCTCTCTTAATCCAACTGCACTTTGATAGCGTAATTCTGGATTTTTCGCTAATAATTTTTCTACTATACTCCAAATAATAGGATGGGAATAAGGCTGAAGATTTACCAATGAATACGGCACTTTTGTCAGAATTTCATAGATAAGATCAACAGAGTCTTTTTTTTGGAAAGGTAATTGACCACTGAGTATTTCGTAAAAAATAATTCCAAGCGCATATAGATCAGAACGATGGTCAATTTCTAAATTAACTCTTCCAGTTTGTTCTGGTGAACAATATGGCAGTTGTTCAAGTCGTTCATAAGGATTTTCAATAATGACGGGGGATTCTGCACCATATTTTAAACTGAATTCAGAACTCAGTAATTTTACTTTTAATGAATTTGGATTAATTAAAATTTGGCTAGGATTAAAATCAAGATAGAGTAAATCACTTTGCTGCATTTTAATACAGGCATTCACAAGTTCAAGCGCAATTTGTAAAAATTGGTGTAAAGAAATATGATTATTTCTAAACTCATGTAAGGGTACTCCATTAAAATTTTCATAAATGATTGCGTATTGATTGTCAATATAATCAATGGCTATTGGCTTTAACAACCAATGATTTTGTTCGTTCGCAAACAATGAAAATTCATATTGCAGCCTAGCTCTCTTTTCAGCTGAATTATGATGAATACTTTTTACTAGTACTAAATTATTGAATTTATTTATATACATTCTTTGCAAATTCCAATCTTCTTTCGTTTGTAAAAGTATGCAATCATTCACCAGTATGTGCCTCCCTTATTCATTTATGTGGCGATTAATTTTGTAACCGCTTTATATTTTTGTAATTTATCTTTTAAATTTACTTCTTTATGTGACTCTCCAGCAAAGCTGAAGACAAAGCTCTCTAACCTCTCTGGAGTGATATGATACTGCACTAATTTTCGAGTAGTTCCATGAAGGTCAAGGCATTCATTACTAAATACACAAATTGCCGATGCCTCACAATAATCTGCGATGTTCAATAGCTCCTCCTTACTAGTTGAGCTCTCTAATACAAATGGATAAATTTCTTTTGCATAAAATAAACCTTCTAATAACTGAATAAAAATATTTGTTCGTAAATCTTGGTCTACCATAAAAAGTATAGCATCCTTTTTTCTTGTTTCACTTCGTAATTGAAGCAGCATATTATGCAACAGTACCTTTAGAGTTTCACGCATAGCCTTTAAGCGCACATCCTCCATCACTAGTTGATGTTCAATGACATCAAAAATTTGGTAGATTGGAATATATATTTTAGTAAAGCACTCATATAACGTATACTGATCCATTAACTGATGGTAGTACTTTTCCATCAAATTAATTTCACCATTCATGAGATACTCAGAGAATTTCTGAAATAGCTTTTCTGGCGTTTCAACATAATAGGAAATTAACTTGACTACTTTAAGCTGGAAATCAAATGGTAATCTAAAGACTGTATTTGTATCTAACCTTCTCACAATAGGTAGAAGTGGATACATATTATTGACATTGTCTACTAGAGCATGAGAACCATCTGATAGTAGCACAATTGAATTTTCTGGATATATGCCAATAAAATCAACAAATCTGGCAAGAAGCTTTTCATCAAGAAGATGCTTTTCTTTATAGATAATTGCCATTGCTTCTGCGGCCCCAACCTCGCATTTATATGGTCGATTTAAGGTAATTGCTGAGTATATATCGATTAGCTGTAATATGAATACTTCCCTAGGTATTTCAGATTCCTCTAGCCCCTCTGGATATCCTGAGCCATCTATTCGCTCATGATGTGACTTAGCCAGATAGGCAATAGATTCAAGTCCTAAATCGCACAATAATTCATAGCCAAACTGTGTATGTGTCTGCATGACTTCAAACTCACTAGGTGAAAGTCTACCCTCTTTTTTTATAAGAGCTAGCGGTATTTTCAGCTTCCCAATATCATGAAATAAAAATCCCAAGGCACAATGTTCTAAATTTTGTATGCCTTCTTTTTTAGCAAATAGAGTACATAATGTAAATACGTCAATAGCATGCATATATGTGTATGTGTCATAATTTTTTAGCGCAGTAAGCAGTTTTCGATTATGGCTATTTTCCATATAGCGCTGAAATAAATTACGTATAAACTGTATATCGTCCATATTTTTTAATACATGACCATACCGAATCTCCGTGCTCAATTCTCCTAATGCCTGTAGAAAAAGAGAATTGTCTGGCTTACTACTTATTAAGGTATTATCACGCTGTTTATCGTAATCTTCCCTTAACAATACATCCTGTTCAGCATGAAGGTCTGTTTCTACAATCGGTGTCTGAATATAAACATCGTGAACATGGCGATTTTTCAATAATGTTATAATTCTCGATGTTAATACACTTCCACTTTTCATCAACAGACGGTTTTCGACATGTAAATCTTGCCCAAGAACCAATCCTTCCTGTAAATCAACAATGTTTGTTTTAACTACCTTCAAAAATAACACTCCTCTACTTTTATACATAAATCACTATAAAAGATGAAGGTTAAAATCTGGTTAAATAGTATGTAAATTTTCTAAATTATATGAGAATATATCCATATAAGGTAAAATATGATATATATCAATTGAACGTCATAAAGAATATTCATTATGTATAAAGATAGATAGAAAAGGCTGAACGATTTATTATCGTTCAGCCTAGAAACAAAAATCAATTTCGCCTTAGCATAATTGCGTCCGGATTTTGAATTGTGCCCGCACAATTCATTCCTTTGAAAATCCGTGACATCCGCCGGAGGCTTTAACTTCTTTCAGCGGGTGTTTGGACACCCTCTGAAAAGTAGCTTAAATTCGCATTCATCTCACCATCTATAGAGGTGGAAGACTTCTGCTGAAAGAAGTTAAAGTTTGTAGAACTATTAATTTACACCCATTCTTTGTACAAGAATTGTTTTAAATTCTTGTTTTTGGTCTGCTTTAATAGCTACTTTGTGATATTTCTTTTTAATGCCTAGCAAAAATGTAACCTCTATTGGCTCCTTCAGCTTTAGGATAAACTGAGGATATGCCACATCGAAATCACGGGCCACAAAATCAATAGTATCTTTCGATAATTTTCCTTCTAACACATGTTTATCCTCAATAAGCTCCTCTATATTATCAAAGCGAATTTCTGCACGTTTCATTAGACCTAATGATAGATATAACTTATCAGATGTAACGTACACAGGATTTAAACGAACAGCTTGCATATCCGCTATAAAAAATATAACGGAGTAGATATTTAAAATTAGCAAAAGAATAGAGAGTAGCATCGACTTCTCATGTAGCCACCAATGGATGCCAATTGTCTCAATAACTATGCCATGAATAAGCATAATTTGAAAGGCGATATAACTAGAGCTCTTATGCAAGGTTAAACCTGGGCCCTCTTTTCTCTTCCAGCTTGCAAAAGCATAATAAAACATCAAAAAGTCTGTGCACAGCATTTGGATAATCGGATGCTTTGGTGCATGTTTCTCAACTGCTTTCGAAAAGGAGAACAAATCTGGTAGATTACTTAATCTTACATCTGCTAGAATTTTAGGCATATAACGGACAAGTGTCACAACAAGCAAAATTTCTAATAGAATAATTGAACCTTCAATCGCAAACCCAACCCATGTAATGGCTACAAATGGCTGAAGATGATCGATTGGAATGATAAAACGGGCTGCAATACAACCAGCAGCAGCTAACAGTATTGCTTGTTTTACAGAATACTTACCTTTATACAGCATAAACAAAATCGGCATAACAACAACAAAATCAATTAATGAGCCGATGACTACTCCTTTAGTCTCTGCTGGTAAAATAGATAATCCAAATCCCGTGTTATAAAGTGTGTAATTACTGGCAAGAACAACTAATAAAAAAGCTAGCCATACATTTTGCTTTTTCTTTAAAGCAATCATACTTTATCACTCCTTTTTTTAGTTACCTGAAATTCATCCATTAATCCTTCCTCTAACACAATTTGACTTAATTTTTGAATAATCACCTTTAGCTGCACTAATTCATGCAGTTCAAGTTTTGAATAATATTTTGAAATAATAAACCGTTTGATTTCTTCTTCCCTTTCAACATACTTCATACCTGTTGTACCCAGCTGTACAATTATTTCTCGACGATTTTCAGGATTAATGCTTCGAGAAACATAATGCTGCTCTTCCAATTTACTAACCAATTGTCCCACTGCGCTAGAAGTGATATTCATATAACTAGCAATTTGTCCAATTGTCACAGGACTATTTTTATCAACAAAGTCGATTAAAATCATTTGTTTAGGCGTTAGATCATCGGTCAATAATTCTTGATGTATCTTGATAAAATGACTATCCATTGAATAAACCGCTTCATCTATCTCCTGAACAAGTCGATACAGATGCTCTTCATCTTTTATCATTTTCATTCAATCCTTAAAGTAATATTAATAGTAAAGTCATCTTCACTATTAATATTACCTTATTATTCATGGTTATTATTGTCAATAGCCTCAGCGAAAATGGATGTTTTTACACTACTATTTTGTCAAAAATTTTTCATATTAATTAATCTTTATGTGTAGAGATAATAAAGTTTTTGAATTTTAATCTTGGAAATGTAAAAATCACCTACAAGTAAATCCATAGGTGGTTTTAAAGTTGTTTAAAAATAAATGTTAATTGTTGTATTCTTTCATTTAAAGGAATAATAAAGTTGTTTTTCGCTGATGAATCTTCGTTTTTGGATTTTTAAATAATCGTTCATTCATCGCCTATCAATTTTAAAAATCTATGGTTCCATAAATTTTCATAAAAATCAATCGTCTCTTTTGCAGACATAAATGGATTATTCAAAGTAGAGTTTGCTTTATGTACCATGAAATTTTCGTACCCCAATCCATGAGCAAATTTAATCGTAGTATCCATACAGTATTCTGTTTGAGCACCACAAAATTCAATTCGATGAACATTTAATTGGTCTAAAAGATTTTTTAAGTTCGTTTTGTAAAAAGAATTTGCATGTATTTTCCTTACAAAATAATCTTGTTGTTGAACATCTAGATTGGCATGAATAGCCCATGGTACTTCTTCAGGTACTAATTCTTCATCACAGTGTTGAACAAAAATGATTGGTTTATGTAATTCTCTATATAGAGCAATCCTATTGTTTACTTTAGCAAGTAAATTTTGCAAATCATATAAATGATCTCCACTGTAACATACACCATTTTGTAAATCTATAACGATTAAAACATCAGCACAAGTATCCATTATACTACCTCTTTCATTTTGCAATATGCTAATAATTCTATCAATTAAGGATATATTATACAAGCAACCTAAAAAGAAGATATGAGTCTCTAATTTCATATCTTCTTTTTAAATAACTATTTTATTTGTTAAATGACTTTAATATTTTTTAACTTCCTTATTATTCGTACACACTTTAACTTTTACAAAATTTTTTACGATAGACATATGGAGAAAATCCTGTATAATCCTTAAATTTTTCAATATAATAACTAACTGTACTAAAACCTGTTGTTGCTGCAATGGTAGTGATAGATTGCTCGCTATCTCGTAATAACTGCAAACTTTTACGAAGACGATACTGTAATAAGTAGCTGAATGGTGACATTCCCACCATTTTTTTAAACAAACGACTACATTCTGCCCTGCTTAAATAAACATGTGCAGCTAATTGTTCCAATACTATTTTCTCTGCATAATTCACATGTAAATAATCCAACATTTCCTTCACTCGTTCATGCTGGACAATTTTCGCAGGTTCTAGCATTTCTACTGTCAGCATGGATTGTGTTAGCATTGCTTCCCAAATGGCTACAAGCTCTCGCCAAACTGTTAACTCATAAAAATCATTTTTCTTTTGTAATATGGATGCGATTCCTTTTACCTTTTGCGCTAACGGACCTGAAAGCCTCACATAAGGTAAGCGATTACTTGTAATATATGGTTTTACATATTTCTCGGCAACTATACTCCCCTCATGCCCTCCTAGCAACATTGGATCCACATTCACACAGTAAATCCTTGCCAAATCTATTTCATATGGCTTTGCCTCGTGCAGCCCTAAAGCATTGACAAATAGTCCATCTCCCTTCTCAAGTATAAAAACATCCGCTCCTACTCGATATTCTATACGACCATTCTTCACATAAACGAATTGAATTTCTTTATGCCAATGCAATGGCAAAAAATCTAAGCTTTCTAGTCGCAAAGTCGTCTCATACAAAGCAACTGGAAATGCCTTCGTTCCATGTGAGGTTAGTTCTTGTAAATCCTTTGCAATTTTTATATGTGTTAAGGCCATTTCTTTGTTCACCTCAATATATTGATACTTTTAACCATTAAATCGATATTTATTACACTAATTAATCCTTATAATTACTTTATATTGATAGTTTAGGAGATGTCAAAGTGAATCAAACACAACTTAACAAACGTACTTTTGGTTTTATTCTCGTCATTCTGGGGGCAAGCTTTTGGGGCATTGGCGGGACTGTTGCACAAAAGCTTTTTCAGCAGGAAAATATCGAAGTAGGATGGCTCGTTTCAAGTCGTCTTCTTACAGCAGGCCTATTATTAATCGGTATCTATAAATTAACACATTGGAGAAATTCTATTTTTGTTATGTTCCGTACAAAGCAAAATGCAGTAAGACAAATAGTATTTAGTTTACTTGGCATGCTTGCGGTTCAATATACGTATATGATGTCGATTTCAATCGGTAATTCAGCTGTTGCGACATTACTTCAATACCTAGCCCCTCTTTTTATTATGGGCTATTATTTACTAACGAGGCATAGTCAATTAACACGACAGGATGGTATTGCTGTCACATTGACATTGGTCGGTACTTTCTTATTACTTACAAATGGCTCCTTTTCCACCCTCTCTGTTCCAAGTATGGCAGTGTTTTGGGGTATTTTATCTGGTCTCTCTGCAGCTTTTTATACGTTATATGCTTTACCACTTTTACAGCAGTTTCATTCATTGTTAGTAGTAGGCTGGTCGATGGTTATTGGTGGTATTGTGATGAGCCTATTTCATCAGCCATGGCAAATTAACATATCTAATTGGGCATTATCAACTATTGTGTATTTTTTGTTTATCGTTATTTTTGGAACGATGCTGGCTTTTTGGTTTTATATTGCTAGCCTGCATTATTTAACTCCGAAAGAAACAAGCTTATTGGGAAGTTTAGAACCTTTAACAGCTGTTATCACAAGTGTATTATGGCTCAAAATAAACTTTGGAGGTTATCAACTGCTTGGAACGATGCTAATCCTTTGTATGATTTTATATCTCACGGTCTTCCCTAAAAAGCAACAACCATTACAAACTAATGGTGATTAATAAATTTTCAATGTTGAGGAACATAGGCTGCATATTGCTTTACTCTTCTTACTGTCTGTTTATACGGGATAAAATTTAAATTAATACATAAAATTTACATATTTTATATATCTTTTATCCCTAACAGTCAATTATACTGAAACTATCATCATACTAAGGAGGTATTTTTATGGATAAAAAAGTTATATTTTTTGAGGTTCGCGGTGGTTCAGATAAGGGACCAGATGGCTATCGGAAAGATACAATGCCAATGGTGGATGCGTTAAAACAACGTGGTCAGGATGCGGAGGTTATTTTCTTTGATGTGACAAGAAAAGAAGAAATTTTTAATTATGTGAAAGAAAATGGAATCGCTTATGTTTCACGTATCAATCCTGGAAATTTACAGCATGAGGAAGAATATTTTGCAATGTTACGAGACTTATGTCATGCTGGTGTCATCGGTATGCCACATCCTGATGCCATGATTGGTTATGGCTCAAAAGATGTCTTATCAAAATTGGTCTCTACCAATTTAGTGCCTGATGATACATTTGCCTATTATACGATTGAAGCATTTAAAGCTCAATTCCCTAGCTCGCTTGCTATCACAGAACGCGTTTTAAAGCAAAATCGTGGTTCAACAGGAGAAGGTATTTGGCGAGTAAAATTGGTGGAACCTCTTGCAGAAGGAGTCACAGAAGTACCACTTGATGCTCAAATTAAATGTACGGAAGCCAAGGATAATCATGTAGAATATTGGAAGCTTGGTGAATTTATGACGTTTTGTGAGCAGTACATTACAGGTACAAATGGCATGCTCATAGATATGCGCTTCCTGCCACGTATTACAGAGGGTGAGATTCGCTTATTTATGCTACGTGATAAACCCGTACACGTCGTACATAAAAAACCTGCTGATTCTGAGGATGCCTTTAGCGCTACATTATTTTCTGGCGCGAAGTACCGCTATGATTCTCCAGAGGATTGGGAAGAGCTGGTACAAAACTTCTTAACACAGTTACCTCTTGTAACTAATCTGCTTGGTGGCTATGATTTACCACTAATATGGACGGCTGATTTTATGTTAGATACAGATGCAGCTGGAGAAGATTGCTATATTTTAGGTGAGATGAATTGTTCTTGTGTAGGCTTTACTTCTGAGCTTACGTTAGCACACCAAGTAGCTGAGGAAATTATCGCTTGTATCAAGGAGCGTACAGAAGTTTCCGCATAATCCAGATTGACTTCTACAAAAAAGTGCGACCCTTGTGAATCGCACTTTTTTTCATATATAGACCTTAATAGCTTGTATAAATTCATAGATAAAATATCCTGCAAAGCCAATTAGTAAGACACCTGCCGCCATTGTAAGGGTCTTAATAACCTTACGGCTCATCGCTTTACGGGTCACTGAAACAATGGCCATTAAGCCAATATCATGCAATAATATACCGCTCAGAACACCTGCTGCAATGACTAAAAAGCTGGTTGACTCGCCTTGACCATATGATTTGGCTAGAATCACACCGAAAACATTCACCCAGAATACGAGATTTCCAGGCGAAATAGCTACTAGTAGTCCATTACGATAAGAAGTAAAAAACGATTTCGTTACTTTCTCGCCTGCTAGCGTAATATCATGGTCCGCATTTTTTATTGAATCCAGCCCCAAGAAGAATAAAAAGCCTGCCCCTATTATCCACATTGGAATTTGAATAATCGGCATTGCTAAAATCGAGGCTAATCCCATATACAATGCAAATACTAATACTACGTCAATCGTCATGCCACCGAGTCCAACTGCCCAGCCATGGATAAAGCCATTCTTTAAACCCTGCTTCGTCATTTCGACGGTGATGGCCCCAACTGGCATGGCAATCGCAAGTCCTACCAATACATATGCTACATATAAACTCAAACAAACACTTCTTTCATGCTATAAAATAAGCTTCATACGTCCGTTTGTTTGATTATAGCATAAAAATACGACATTGTAAGGGATTATTAATAATTATTCATCTTTATAGAATAATATTGAAAATCAAAGCTATATTTCATATTATTCTCAATAAAGTAATCTTCTATCAATAGAGGTTTCCTCTTCCACTATAAACTAAAACTATATGTATGTAGGAGGTATATTTGAATTGAAAAGAATGCTATTGTTGATGGTCCTAATAGGCTTGAGCAGCTGTTCTCACCCTGAAAAATCTATAAAAAAAGATTATTCATCTGCATCCATTTCTGGCTATGTAACAGCTTTACAGGAAGGAAGATTTTTAGTCGTGGATCATGAGCCACAGTATCAAGATAATGGTGATGAATATTTTGATGCCATCTGGTTTTCCTCAGAGGAAAGTGAAGGTGTAGAAATTGGAGATTATATGTATGTTTGGTATGGAGCTTCTTTATTATCGTATCCAGGACATGCAGGTGCTACTAAGTTTGTTGTAGAAGAACAAGAAAAACAAGAGACGGTGTTAACGGAAAAAGAAGTTATTCAGCAAGCTGTAAACGAGCTTAACATAATCACTGGAGAGCATTATTATTCCCCAATTCTAACAAAAATAGAGTATGAAAAACAAACAAATAACTGGGTTGTAAGCTTTGAAAATGAAAATTTAAATAAGCCTAATATCGCTATACATATAAAGGATGCTAGTTCATAACCTGTTCTAGTGTGAAAAAGGCATCCCTCAGGTAAGAGATGCCCTTTTCCCTTAAAGCATTTGCTTTTTCCACTGAGCCAGAATGTCATTGGATTTTGCTATGTCCATCTTTAATATTACCTGCTTAGCAGAGCAACGCTTCTTAGCCTTTTCCCATGCGTCCTCTAAAGCAGGTAAATAGCTTAAATTTTTTGTAGCTGCAACAAGCTGTAAAAAAATATTACCTTGAATATAATACCAGCGTGGGTTCATGCTATCTAACTGAATCGACTCTTCGATGAGACGAAGTGCTAAATATGGACTGCCCTCAGTGTGATTCAGAAATTGAGCGAAAGCTCCCCAGTAAAGTGCCTTATTCGGTTGTAGCTTGATTGCTTCAGCATATTGGATCATTGCCTTATCATGCTCTTTCGCCAAAACAAAATATTCAGCCATCGTATAGTAAGCATTTGCCTGTGCCTCAATTGACCCAGCCAGCAATTCATCCACCACTTTACCAAACTGCTCATCATCCTGGCTTCCCGTATAAGCCGAAAGGACATCGCGCTCTGGATAGGAGCCATCTGCTCGTTCCATACTTTGCTTGACCTTTTCACCTGTAGGAGTAGGCATATTCGCATAGCCATTCGCCTCCAATAACGCAACATGCTGCTGAATCATCGCAAATGCGGCATGCTCTGCAAATGCACTATCAGCTACAACTTTTTTGGCTAACTGGTAGCTTTCCTTCACGCTCCCATTTACAAATAGTTCATTAATCTGTTGGACTTGCTCATCAAACTGTTTCACTATAAAAATCCTCACCTTCACCAAAAGAAAAGTCTTATTGGTAGTTTACCATCTTTCGAGAGAAAAGGAGTGCTTATCATGTAATACAAAGGCTAAAAAAACTTTTAACATTCTTTTAATTTGAACGATTTTACATGTTGTTCTAGTGTATGTGCCATTTGATTCATTCCATTTGAGCTATGCGCTACCTCATCAATACTTGCTGTTGTTTGCTGGGCTGCCGCTGTAATCGTATTCAATGTTTCCTCAATCTCTTGAATAGACTGCGTTAATTGTTGAATCATCTGAACAACATGATCTGATTTGTCTGTTTCCAATGTCATAACATGTGATATTTCAATGATTTCTTCTACAGTATGTGAAACAGCTGTTGAAATATTTCCTAATGATTGAGCAGTTAAACGAACTGTTTTTGTTCCCTTTTCGATATATTTTGTATTATCCTGCGTCGAAGAAGTAACCTGCTGAATATGCCCCATAATTTCTTGTATAAGCTGGTCAACCTTTAATACTTCTTGATTCGATTGCTCTGCAAGTTTTCGAACCTCCTCTGCTACGACTGCAAAGCCCTTGCCATGTTCGCCTGCTCTTGCTGCTTCAATGGAGGCATTCAAAGCCAGCAAGTTGGTTTGTTCAGCAATACCAGCAATGGATGTCGTAATAGCTTGAACTCGCGTTGCTGATGTGACTAAATTGCTGACGGTGTTACTGACCATATCAGAGCCATTACGGATTAAAGTCATATCATTATTAATATCTTTAGCAAGCTGCTCTCCTTCTGCGGCAATTTTCATTGTCCCTCGAGAGGTTTCAACACTTGTATCTGCTTTCACTTTTATAGCTTGTAAATCCTCTGCGAGGGATGTAAGTACACCTGTTGCATTTTCCGCATGGTGCAGACCTTCCGTTACAGTCGCTGTTACCTCATAGATATTGTGCGCAACGCCTTGAATCGTATTTGACATATCATTTAATGTGTTAGTGGTTTCATCAGCGTTCGTGGCTAATGTAATAGAAGTAGCGCGCATCGTCATAATCATATTTTGTAAGTTTACAGTCATACGATCTAATGTGCTTGCTAAATCTCCTACCTCATCATTCCTTTTTACCTTCATTTCTTCTACTGCTAAATTACCATTTGCTATTTGCTTAGCCTGATGAATTAGTAAGGTAATAGGCTTAACCTTACGACGGATTAAAAGTCCTGTAATAATTGAAGCAATTAACATTGGAAAAATACTAATTAAAATACCACTCCGCACAACATCCCAAGTTCGCTCCTTCACAATAGTAGCATCGAAATCAATGACACTGATGGCAATGATTTCCTTGCTTGTGTCATGATCCTTAAAAATAGGTGCATAGCCTGATAATCGCTCCATTCCACCATATGTATAAGGTTCCGAGTAAGTTGGGTGCTTTTTCTCAAGTAATAATTGGATTGCCTCTGTGTCCATGTAAAACGTATCTCCAGGTGCAAAGCCCTTCTCTGCCAAATGATCGTCTAAGGCTAACAACGTACCATCTAGCGTTAAAATATATTGAGTTTGAAAGATATCTTTGTGTCCTGTTGTCCAATTTAAATCCTTGCCAATTCGCTCTTTTGCCGCTTGCTCCCCACTCAGTGCTTGTTCCATATCTTCTGGGCGAATCAAGCCCGTTGTTATATTGGCACATCCATATGCCTCGATTCCCGCCGCATCATATAATTTATTATAAGCAGTTATGTATGTAGCGAACGATGTAATTCCTAGCATCACCACTAAGATACCAGCAATGATCGTTCCAAGTTGAAAAGTTAATGAATTTCGTAATTTCACGATTCATCATCTCCCCTTTCTAGTAAAAATCTATGAATATTCATCTTTATTTCTTATCATACTATAAAAAGATGTATTTCAAAAGCATCTTTTATTAAATAATAGAATGAAAAAATGTTGGATAAAGTTCTGAATTGTGAGATAATTGATGTATTATATCTTCATCTGTTGGGCATAAAATCTTCATTTAGGAGGGCTTGCTATGAATAGACGTTTTCATGTTGTGTCTCTTATTATTGGAAATTTTTTAACACTAGGCGCTATTTTCATTTATGCTATGCAAAGTCAAGTGGATGTTGCCCTCAGTACTTATGCCCTTGTAATGGCTTTTTTAAGTACATTGCTCATGATTTTCTTCTATGTATGGGGAGATGAAAAGAAACAAATTTCAAATCGGTTTTCTAAATAACACGGCGATTATTTTGATGGTTAATGAAATTAAATCTAGTTGAATTTTTCCCTTCCTGCTCTAGTAGCAAAGGGATTTTTTTATGAACTTCTTTTTCCTAACTATACTTACTAAAGAGAGACGTCGATCACTGGTAGATTTCTATTTCCCATTGACTTATTGATGAACCATTCGGCTTTATCAGGATAAAATAAGTCCAATTGTTGTAGAAAAATAAATTTTTTTGTAGAAAATTTAAAAACAATGATTGAGTAGTAAATCAATTTTCTGTATAATCAGCTTGTTTGACAATACTTTATATGAACTTGGGGGTAGACAATTGGGTAAAGCATTGATTATCGGAGCTGGCGGAGTTGCCAGTGTTGTGGTACACAAGTGTGTTCAAAATTCGGACGTATTTGAGGAAATTTGTATCGCAAGTAGAACTGTTTCAAAATGTGACGCTCTAAAAGAAAAACTAGACGGCGGAAAAACAAAAATTCATACTGCACAGGTAGACGCAGACAATACAGAAGAGGTTATTGAGCTTATTAAAGCTTTCGGACCAGATGTAGTGATTAACGTTGCACTACCTTATCAGGACTTAACGATTATGGATGCTTGCTTAGCGACAGGTGTGCACTATGTGGATACTGCAAACTACGAGCCACCTGAAACGGCAAAATTTGAATATAAATGGCAATGGGCTTATAAAGAGAAGTTTGAAAAAGCTGGCTTAACTGCATTACTTGGAAGCGGTTTTGACCCAGGTGTAACAGGCGTTTTCACAGCTCATGCACAAAAACATGAATTTGATGAAATCCACTATATCGATATCGTGGATGCCAATGCGGGAGATCATGGATATCATTTCGCAACAAACTTCAACCCAGAAATTAACATTCGTGAAATTACAGCGAATGGTCGTTACTGGAAAGAAGGCGAGTGGATTGAAACTGCACCACTTGAGAAAAAAGAAGTGTATAACCTACCTGAAATCGGACCAAAAGATATTTACCTTCTATACCATGAAGAGCTTGAATCACTTGCAAAAAATATCAAAGGTTTAAAACAAATCCGCTTCTGGATGACGTTCTCTGAAAAATACTTAACACACTTAAAAGTATTAGAAAACGTAGGTATGACATCAATTGAACCAATCGAATTTGAAGGGCAAATGATTCAACCAATCCACTTCCTTAAAGCGGTATTACCAGATCCAGCTTCACTTGGACCACGTACAAAAGGTAAAACAAACATTGGTTGTATCATTCGCGGCCTAAAAGATGGCAAAGAAAAAACGTACTATGTGTACAACGTATGTGACCACGAAGAGTGCTACAACGAGGTTGGTTCACAAGCGATTTCTTACACAACTGGCGTACCAGCTATGATCGGTGCAATGCTTGTGATGAACGGTGAATGGCGTAAACCAGGTGTATGGAATGTGGAAGATTTCAATCCAGATCCGTTCATGGATGCATTAAATAAATGGGGTCTACCATGGCAAGAAAGCCATAACCCAGAGTTACTTGACCTTGATTTAGATGCAAAGGAATTAAGCCGATGAGACCAATTGATTTTTCAAAAGTTCCATCCCCTTCTTATGTAGTGGATGAGCGATTATTAACAAAAAATCTTGAGCTTTTAAAATCAATTCAAGATCGTACAGGCTGTCGCATTTTACTAGCCCTTAAAGGTTTCTCTATGCATTCAACATTCCCTTTAGTAGGAGAATATTTAGCAGGCATTACAGCCAGCTCACTGCATGAAGCACGTCTTGGCTATGAAAAAATGGGCAAAGAAGTTCACGTTTATGCTCCGGCTTATATGGAGCATGAAATGGACGAGCTTCTTGGCTATGTGGATCATGTGGTGTTTAACTCATTTAACCAATGGGCTCAGTTCAAGGATAAAGTGAAATCTGCTGGTAAAACAATTGAATGTGGTATTCGTGTGAATCCTGAGTACTCGGAAATTGAAACAGCGCTTTACGATCCTTGCTATACAAATTCCCGCCTTGGAACAACTTTGGCTAACTTCGATAAAACTCAGCTTGACGGCATTGATGGCTTACACTTCCATGCGATGTGTGAACAAAATTCAGATACGTTAGAGCGTATTATTGAAGTAGTAGAAGAAAAATTTGGTGATGTTTTACACCAAATGAAATGGTTGAACTTCGGTGGTGGTCACCATATTACGCGTGAAGATTATGATGTAGAGAAGCTTGTGAACATCATTAATTATGTGCAAGAAAAATATAACCTGCTTGTGTATTTAGAACCAGGTGAAGCAGTAGCCCTTAATACTGGTTATTTAGTTGCTACTGTGCTTGATATCCAAGAAAATGGGATGGATCTTGCTATTTTAGATACGTCAGCGACATGTCATATGCCCGACGTACTTGAAATGCCATACCGTCCAATGATTATTGGTTCTAGTCAAGCTAATGAATTAGCCCACACATATCGCCTAGGTGGACTTACATGTCTTGCTGGTGATGTAATTGGCGATTATTCATTTGAGCAGCCATTAAAACCTGGTGATCGTCTTGTATTTACGGATATGGCCCATTATTCAATGGTGAAAAATCATATGTTTAACGGTGTCAACTTACCTTCAATCGTTTCTTACAATGATGAAGAAGGCATTAAAGTCATTCGTGAATTTAAATTTGAAGACTATAGCGGTCGACTTTCTTAATCAAATGGCAAACACCTCCAACTAAGCTTAATTCTTAGATTGGAGGTGTTTTTTTATTATCTTCTTGGGGTTTTAAAAAGATTACTTTTCTCCTAATTCAAGAATAATAGTCTTAGTGTTTTACAGCATTCAACTTTGAATTCAGCTCTTAACGGCAATACTTGCTCTATAGTTAAGCTGGTTAAATGCATAATTTGTTCATTACTGTAACCCGTTGCAATCATATTTTTGCTACTGCTTTAAATCCTTGTTCTATTCCTTTTTTTTCATCTCTTCTTGAGTGCTTGCTGCAAGTTTTCATCTTTCATTGCTAATGCCTCCAATTCTTGTTAAATATCATCATACGTTTTTTTCAAAATACCTATAAAAAAACGTAGAGTTTCTAGCCCTCTACGTTTGTTAGCATAATTAGTATAGTTTTAAGTATACTTTGCTCTTATTATGGCTGCATATTCATCCAACTATCAACATGATGGATGGCAACCCCTTGATAGCTTGTTTTTTTGGCATAGTGACGCTGAACAAGTGCTAGTTGTTTAGTCATATAGGCTTCACCATCATCAAAAAAAGTAATATTTTGACCATCATCTAATGCTCCTGTTTCAACACTAATAACAATGGATTTATTAACTTTCTTTGCATAGGCTACTTCATATTGCACAACTTTAATAATTTCTTTTGCAGCATTTCGATAAGCCATAATAGAAACGCTCTCTACTTGGTTTATCACCCACTCTGCTAGTAATCCTCGTCCAAATTGATTGTTGTATTTAATTTCATCAAACCAAAATGGCATATCTGCTTCCAAAGGTAAATGTAACTGCTTGGTTTCCCTTTTGGCTTTTGTAAGAAGTGCTTGATAGGATTCAATTGTTTGTTTCTGATTATGACTCCAACCACTATTTAAGTATGGCTCTACATCAAGATGAACACCTGAAAATTGCTCTGTTACTTCAGCATTTCTATTGTATGTATATAACCAATCAAACAGCTGATCCTGCATTTTATAGCCTTCTTTAGATACCCAATCTGGCGCTCCGTCCAATGCATATATTTTGATGCCCTTTGCTGAAGCGTGACCAATAAAGCGCTTATAGTCGGCATTTGCTATATCCATATCAATCTGTAAATACAGTTTGTTTACCTGTTTGTTCTCTAAAAACGAGAGTATTCCTGCCTCATCCTCAATAATTTTTGAAGTATCCCATAACCAAGTGGCCTTATCTTCCATGGTCACTGCGTCTACCCTCCCATTTGGTAATCCGAGCGTATTGGCAATCGTAACAAAAATAACAATAGTTACTGTTAATATTGAACAACGTTTCATATCTTACAGCTCCATTCTATTCGCCAAGGCTCCTATAATAGAACCTGGCAACCTGACGATCATGCACTAGAATAGTGTTTAGACTCATGGCTTTGCGCCCTTCCCTTTCGACAAGTTTGCCTTTTACAGTTGTTTTCTTTTATCATACATTGGACAAATGAAAATGTCTGTAGGAAAAATGCATAATAATTATAAATACGGTGAAATCGACTAATAATCATACAGGTTATTTTTACTATAGAAAATAAAAAAAACGTAGAGCATTCAAGCATCTACGTTTTTTTGTTCATTTTCAAGCATTTTATGCAAATAATTAATAATTTCCCGAATTCCCTCTAGTGAATTGACTAGAATTTTTGGGTCCACATAAGTAATCATACGATTTTCTAAGTTTGCTACAGCTGTAAAATAACGTGTTTTTGAATAATTGACAAGCCCCATCTGCTGTAAGATAGACGTGTCAAAATCTAGAATTTCACGGGCCTCTGTTACAAGTAATCCATAATTCACAACATCTGTATTCAAGACTATAATACGTGCTGTTGCAGCATTTGAAGAACGATTATAAAGAATACGTTCAAAATCAAGCACTGGTACAAGCTCACCTCGAATTCTTGTGAAGCCTAGAAGATAATTAGGTAAATGAGGAATTGGTGTTACATGCTCTAATTTTTCAATCGAAATTGCTTGTTCCACAGGCACTGCATATTCCTCAGTTCCACAAGCAAAAACTACTGCCTTTACACTCTCCATGCGGTCACATCCTTCAATTTCTGCTGTTATTTTTTTGCAGACTCTTTAACAATTTCAACTAGTAAATCTGCTAATTTTTCTAATTCTTCTACTGGAATTTTTCATTTGTTGTATGAATATCTTCATAACCTACAGAAAGGTTGACCGTAGGGATACCAAATCCTGCAATTACATTTGCATCTGATCCTCCTCCAGAAATCCCTAACGTTGGTGTGCGATCAATATTCCGTACTGCTGCCATTGCGATTTGAACGACTTTATCTGTTTCAGTTACTCGGAATCCTGGATACATAAGCTTTACTTCTACTTCAGCACTTGCTCCAAGTGATGCAGATATTTGTTCAAATGTCTCCTGCATATGCTTCGTTTGAGCATCGAGCTTCGTTTTATCAATTGAACGAGCCTCTGCAAGAATATTTACTTCATCACATACAATATTCGTAGCCTGGCCACCCTCAAAACGACCAATATTTGCTGTAGTTTCTTCATCTAAACGGCCTAGCTTCATCTGTGCTATACATTTCGCAGCAACTGTAATTGCTGACACTCCTTTTTCTGGAGCCACACCAGCATGAGCAGTTTTGCCAATAATTTTAGCGAAGATTTTTGCTTGATATGGTGCTGCTGTAACAATTCCTCCCACTTTACCATCACTGTCCACTGCAAAGCCGTATTTTGCTTTAATTTTGGATGGGTCTAATTCTTTAGCACCAACAAGTCCACTTTCCTCACCGGCAGTGATGATAAATTCAATATCCCCATGCTCAATATTTTGCTCTTTTAAACGCTTCACCATTTCTAACAGTGCCGCTAGCCCAGCTTTATCGTCAGCCCCTAAAATTGTGGTACCGTCTGACACAATATAACCATCCTCACGTAAAGAAGGCTTAATCCCTTTCCCTGGTACAACTGTATCCATATGAGAAGTAAAATAAATTGGTTCAACATCCAAAGAACCTTTTAAAGTAGCCAATAGATTACCTGCTCCATGTCCATTACGTGTATGAGCATCATCCTGTTCTACTGTAAAACCAAGCGCTGTCAATTTGTCGATTAAAATCGGCGCAATCACATGCTCATATTTTGTTTCTGAATCAATTTGTACCAGCTCAAAAAACTCTTCTACTAAACGACTTGTCATGTTGTAAGACTCCCTTAGTTTACGTGTATTTCCACGTTATAGTATATGTATTATTTTAGCACAACGTTTGAGGAGTTGAAATAATTCACTAGCAGAACGAGACTAATTTTTGGAAGGAGATCAATTATACCTCAGCATAATTGCGTCCGGAATTGGCTTTGTGCTTAGGCCTGCGTGAGGCAGGTCAGTTAGGCGTTATCGCATGGACGCGATGATTTTAGGCTAACATCCTTTATTAACTCCTTTCCGATTCCGTGACATCCGCTGGAGGCTTTGGGCCAACATGACGTTTTTTGTGCGAAAGCGTAGTGCTAACGCAGCGGCAGCAACATGATGTTGGTCACTAAGTCGTTGCCACAGGACGTGGCGTTCTTAGACTGAGTTCCGCTATTTCAGTAGGTATTTGGACACCCACTGAAAAGGAAACAAAACCGCATTCATCTCACCACTTGTAGAGGTAGGAGTCTTCTGTATCTGCCGCTATGCTTTCGATACAAAAAACATTTGCTGAATGAAGATAAAAAGCTTGTGAAAGAGGGAGATTATCCCTTTTCACAAGCTTCTTATAGTTGGAAGATAGCCTCTTTCTCTCGCTCAAGTGACTGAAGATGTTCAACCGCTTTATGATGCTTATCCTGTAAACGCCAAATTGTATTATGTACATCATCTTGCACACGAGATACCTGCTCTCTAGCAGTTGAAATTTTAGAGTGGACAGACCAGGCTGAGAAAATATCATCAAAGAAATAGTCTGCAAATTTGACAAAACCATCTGTTTCAACATGTAATGATTTCGTTGATAAATCATGGACGTCCAGAAGCTCATTATGAAATCGCTGTAAAGCAATTTGAGCATCATGAAGATAATTTTCAGACTGATTAAGTGCATCGTGCTTTAAATGCGTAGCAATGAGTCCCCCTCCTAAAAACGTATCCCATGTTGAAAAACCATTAGCAGAATGTAGAGAAGCTGCCGCTTGCCCAAGCTTTGTTAATGCAGTTTCACCAGCCTCTTCTGCCTCCTTCATTTCCACAATTAGTTGCTTCGTTACTATTTCTTCATGCGCTAATTGCTCTAATTTTTTTGCTTGCTCTGGCTCATGTACTTGTAAGTAACCCTTCTTTCTAGCATTCAGCTGGCTTAAAGCTTCTTGTAAATGTTGTTCATTAATTTGAGTAAGCTTTGACTTAGCTTGTGCTAAATCAATTGTTAAATCTTCTTGCATTTTTTTTGCTTCATTTATTTTTAATTCAAGAACGGCTGCTTTATCAATTTTCTCTGCTCGTAGTTCATCTTGTTGCCCCGTCCACGTACGAATCATATTCATAAACGAAAAGCCTTCTAACTTATCGAGTTTCGTTCGAATGTGATTGAGTGCTATAGAATGTTTGTAAATGTCCTGTTGTGCACGCTCAAGTTGCTTTTCAATTAATCGTTTTTGTTCATTTAATTTATTGGCATTTCTTAATTGTGCATGTATTGTTTCCTGTTCATTTTGTAATTGTCTCCATTCCATTCATCCCAACTCCTCTTATTTATTTGTACGGATGAAAAGAATAAATGTTTCAATTATCTGTCATCTATTATCATTTTTCGTCATTTTCTTTCAGTCAAAAGAAAACCCAGCAACCAAATGGCTACTGGGTTTGTACAAATTTTATAGTGGAATGTTTCCGTGTTTTTTCTCTGGACGTGATTCATGTTTATTTGAAAGCATGTCTAAGCCTTGAATTAGCTTAATACGTGTATCACGTGGATCAATAACATCATCTACCATACCGCGAGATGCTGCAACATATGGGTTTGCGAACTTTTCTTTGTATTCTTCAATTTTCGCTGCACGTGTTGCTTCTGGATCATCTGATTTTGCAATTTCGCGAGCAAAGATAATATTTGCGGCACCTGCTGCACCCATAACCGCAATTTCAGCGTTCGGCCAAGCAAATACAAGGTCAGCTCCAATTGATTTTGAGTTAAGCGCAACATAAGCACCACCATATGCTTTACGTAAAATAACTGTAATTTTCGGTACAGTTGCTTCAGAGTATGCATAAAGGATTTTTGCTCCATGACGGATGATTCCACCATGCTCTTGTTTAACGCCTGGGAAGAAGCCAGAAACATCCTCAAATGTGATGATTGGAACATTGTATGCATCACAAGTACGGATGAAACGAGCCGCTTTGTCAGAAGAATCGATATCTAGTCCACCAGCAAGTACTTTTGGTTGATTACATACAAGACCAACTGATTCACCTGCAATACGTGCAAAACCTACTACTACGTTTTTCGCAAATTCTGAGTGAACTTCCATAAATGAGCCTTCGTCCACTACTTGCTCAACTACTTTACGTACATCATAAGGGCGAGTTGTTTCGATCGGCACAGTATCTACTATTTCAGGGCGGTAGTCATCACCTTCTGGACGTGCCTGACGTGGTGCTTTTTCTTTATTATTTTGTGGAAGATAGCTTAATAGTTTTTTAATTTGATCGATTGCTTCTTCTTCAGATGGTGCGCGGAAGTGAGCATTACCACTTACAGCGTTATTTACTTTAGAACCACCTAAATCTTCTGCAGAGATTTTTTCACCTGTAACCGTTTCAATTACTTTAGGTCCTGTAATGAACATTTGAGATGTTTTATCAACCATTAGGATAAAGTCTGTGATGGCTGGAGAATATACAGCACCTCCAGCACATGGTCCCATAATTACTGAAATTTGTGGGATTACGCCAGAGTAGATGGCATTACGATAGAAAATATGACCGTATCCATCAAGTGAAAGTACACCTTCTTGAATACGTGCACCACCAGAATCATTAATACCAATGAATGGTGTACCGTTTTTCGCAGCAAGATCCATTACTGTGGCCATTTTTTTCGCATGCATTTCACCAAGCGCTCCACCAAATACAGTGAAATCTTGCGAGAATAAGTAAACAGAACGTCCATTAATTTTACCGAAACCAGTTACTACACCATCACCAGGTCCTTCCATCTTATCCATACCGAAGTCTACTGTACGGTGTGTAATGAATGGGTTGATTTCGAAAAATGTATCTTCGTCCAGCAATAATTCAATGCGCTCACGAGCAGTTAATTTACCTTTTTCATGTTGCTTGTCGATGCGCTCATAGCCACCACCAAGTTCAATTACCGTCTTACGGTCATATAACTCATTAATTTTGTCGAACATATCCATACTAATCACTTATCCCCTTTTCCACTTTTATCGCATAATTCATACAGCACACCGAAAGATGATTTAGGATGCATGAATGCTACCTCTGCGCCACCAGCACCTGGTCCTGGCTCTTCTGATAAAAGACGTACGCCTTTTTCACGAAGCTCTGCCATACGCTCACGAATCCCTGTCACACCGAAAGCTACATGGTGAATACCTTCTCCACGTTTTTCGATAAATCCATGAATGGCACTTTTTTCACTCATCGGTTCCAATAATTCGATTTTCACGTTGCCAGCATCTATAAATGCAACACGAACCTGTTGAGATTCAACCTCTTCCACTTTTAACAACTTTAAGCCTAAAGTTTCTGTATAATATGTAATGCGTTCATCAAGATCACGCACCGCAATCCCAATATGGTCTACTTTCTCCATGGTGACATCTCCTTCTGTTATGGTACATCTTCTATTTTACAGACTTTTTTGTCAAAACTCTACTACTTGAGAAATTTTTCAGATTTGCTAAACTATTTATAAGAAAAGAAGGAGCGAACGAGCATATGAGCAATAAAAAATTTCAAAAAATCGTTGTTTATGCAATGATAGCGATCATGGTAATTTCATCTCTAGCGTTTGGTTTATCCATGTTAGCGTAAAAAGCATAGCGTCCGCATTACTGCGGGCGCTCTTTCTTTACCTTTAAACCCTTAAAAGACTGTTTAATTTCTAAATACCGATCCATTTCTTCGATAAATTGATAAAGCGCTGCCTGTGCTAAAAATTGCTCATGATTTTGCGGCAGCGGTAACCGGGCAAAATCTTTCCTAACCTGCTCTAGCTTCTCCCTAAAATGACTAGCCGTATTTCCTGAATGAACATGCTCAGCAAGATCTTGAACAAAGTCAGCCACTATCGTCGCCTCTTGTACTATAACAGGTAACGCCGTTATTTTTGGGAGTACTCTTTCAATAATTTCGAGCTGCTGTTCACGCATATCAAAATAGACATAGTAATCATTTTTTCGTCTCATAAAATGATTTTCAACATCTTTAAAGGCTAATGATTTCGCATTATTTAAAGCTGTAATGGCTTCAATTATTTCTCGTCCATCCCACAATGTATCGCCTTCTCTTAAATAGTTAGCAATTTCTAAAAAAATTTTACTATATAGTTCCTCAATTTTAACTCGATAGTAATTTAATTCCTTTTGAATATCTGGCATATACATATTAATCGCTATTCCTGTCCCATAGCCAATTGCCATTAAAGTAAATTCATTAGAAACCAATGTCCATGAAAATTTTTCAGCAGCATAAATATGCATAATAATTACCGCACTTGAGACAAAGCCGTCTGCTACCTTCAATGACACAATTGTGGGGATAAAAATAATGAGCATCCCCGCTAGTGTGAATGGGTGATATGAAAATAGCTCAAAGCTCAAAAAGGCATAAAGCATACCGATAATACTTGCGACAAATCGTGTATAAGCAGCATGAAGGGATTTTTTCTTCGTTGGCTGTACACAAAGTATTGTTAAAATACCAGCAGATGCATAAGAAGCTAATTCGAAATACTGGGCAATGGCTATTGCAATGGCTGCACCAGTTGCCGTTTTTAATGTACGATAGCCGATTGAAAACTTCTTCAAGTCGACTGCCTCCTGTCCTCCATTACTCTTCACTTATTCTATTCATTAAATCAATTCAATTTTTTCAGGTAAATCATTTAGCTAATATTTAAAAAATTCCAAATATATTTTTGCTATTAGTACCTTTGAATATACAAATATCTACTCTTATTGATAAGAAACAGTCCCCGCAACTAGTAATGTTGCTGCGGGGCGTTTATCTTATCAAATTAATTAATGAATAATATTAAAGTTCATCGCAGTATTCTTCAAAGTTTGCTTGTAAATTTGTCACAACAGACATTGGATCGTGACCTTCAATTTCATAGCGCCCAACTTCAGCTACCACTTGTCCATCCTTTAACAGTACAAAAGATGGAGAGGATGGTAAGTGATCTTCACCGAAGTGATAACGAGCAGCTGCCGTTGCTTCTTTATCTTGACCAGCAAAAACTGTAACAAGATGATTTGGACGTTTATCATAATGAACACTTTGTGCTGCTGCTGGACGTGCAATACCTCCTGCACAGCCACATACTGAATTGACCATGACTAATGTTGTACCTGGACGAGCAAACGCCTCTTCAACAGCTTCTGGTGTGCGTAGCTGCTCATAACCAGCAGCCTCAATTTCTGCACGTGCTGTTTTTAAAATTTCTTGCATAAATAAATCATAATCCATATTCATATAGCGATAGCTCCTTTCAAGTTCGTGTCACCTTAGACTTTAGACTGACACTAATACATCTCCTATCATAGCAGTTAGTGGCGATTTTGTGCACCTACTTGCTCATTAATTTCGTCTTGGTTTCGACGCTTTCGACACTAACACATTTGCTGAATGAAGATAG
Organism: Lysinibacillus sp. B2A1; assembly: GCA_002973635.1. Lineage (GTDB taxonomy): Bacteria > Bacillota > Bacilli > Bacillales_A > Planococcaceae > Lysinibacillus. The sequence continues at coordinate 2,914,178 of CP027224.1, read as the reverse complement.
AGCAACAGTTTATTGCTGTGATTGATTATCGCTAAATAAACGATTTACACCTTGTGTTACTGTCAGCTGTCCATTTAAAATTTGGTGTTCTAACAGTTGCACTTGTTCCTTACGCTCTGGATTACCGTAAAACGCATCAATTAAATGGTCAGTAATCATTGATTGGAACCAATCCTTGGTTTGATTTTGACGTCTAATTGACCAGTAATTATTTGCTTCAACTGTTTGTCTAAATTCTCCTATTGTACTCCATACTTTGTCGAGGCCACGTTTTTCCCATGAACTAACTGGCATAGCAGTAGACATCCATCCTGGCGTAGCTGGCTGTAAGAAATGCAATATTTGCTTATACTCTGATACAGTTTTTTTGGCTAAACGTACGTTATCTCCATCTGCCTTATGCACAACGATAGCATCAGCTAATTCCATAATGCCCTTTTTCATGCCTTGTAGCTCATCACCAGCTCCTGTTAATACCAGCAACAAGAAGAAATCAACCATCCCTCGGACATATGTTTCACTTTGTCCAACACCGACAGTTTCAATTAAAATAACATCATAGCCAGCAGCTTCACAAACTAGCATTGTTTCACGTGTTTTTTTATGGACACCCCCTAGGGTACCAGCTGAAGGAGATGGTCGAACAAATGCATTCGACTTCTTCACAAGCTCCTCCATACGTGTTTTATCACCTAAAATACTTCCCCCTGATAGTGAGGAGCTCGGATCAATCGCTAGGACTGCTACTTTTTTCCCCATCTCACAAAGCATCGTTCCGAAAGCCTCAATAAATGAGCTTTTTCCAGCACCAGGAACCCCTGTAATGCCAATACGAACACTGTTTCCTGTATGTGGTAGAAGCTCCTGTAAAAGCTCTTGTGCCTGTGCTTTATGCACGGCATTTGAGCTTTCAATGAGTGTTATCGCCTTTGATAATTGAGTACGGGAACCTGCCATTACCTCACGAGCAAGCCCCTGTATGTCAATTTTGTCAGCTTTTTTCTTTCGGAATTTTTTTGGTACACCATATTGCATACCATCGTGAGATGCTGCTACTCCATCCATGACAAATAGTGCACTATCCTGCATCTCTTTGTTTTTGTCCATTACTTAGACACTTCCTCATAGCCTAAGCGTTTGTAGATTTCTTCAATAATTTTAATGGCAGATACAGGAATTACTGTACCTGGACCAAAGATGGCTACGGCACCAGCTTCATAAAGGAATTCATAATCCTGTGCTGGAATAACACCACCAACTATAATGATAATATCTTCACGACCTAGCTTTGTTAGTTCAGATACCAGTGCAGGAACTAATGTTTTGTGACCTGCTGCCAAAGAGGAAACACCGATACAATGCACGTCATTTTCAACCGCCATTTGCGCTGTTTCTTCTGGTGTCATAAATAGTGGAGAAATATCTACGTCAAAACCTAAGTCAGCATAGCCCGTTGCGATAACTTTGGCACCGCGATCATGACCATCTTGTCCCATTTTTGCCACTAAAATACGTGGGCGACGTCCTTCATTTTCTAGGAATTCGTCTGTCATTTGTTTTACTTCAAGAATCTGCTCCTCATCAGAGAAGTTTGCAGAGTAAACACCAGAAATGGAACGGATGATTGCTTTATGACGCCCAGAGACAACTTCAATTGCATCTGAAATTTCCCCTAAAGACGCACGAGCACGCGCTGCATCTACCGCTACGGCTAATAAGTTTTCTCCACCTTCTTTTGCAGCCTTTGTTAGTCGGGCAAGATGTTTTTGGACTTCTTCTTCATTACGAGCCGCGCGCATTGATTCTAAGCGCTCAATTTGTTTTTGACGCACTAATGTGTTGTCGATGTCAAGAATATCAATAGGCTCTTCTTTTTCTAGACGATATTTATTGACACCAACAATTGTTTCTGATTTAGAGTCAATTTTCGCCTGGCGTTTTGCCGCAGCTTCCTCGACTTTCATTTTTGGAAGACCTGTTTCAATCGCTTTCGCCATTCCACCCAGTTCTTCAATCTCTTCAATTAATGCCCATGCAGATTTTGTAATTTCTTCCGTTAATTTCTCCACATAGTATGAACCACCCCATGGATCAATCACTTTCGTCATAGCCGTTTCTTCCTGTAAGAATAACTGCGTATTACGTGCAATACGAGCAGAGAAGTCTGTTGGTAAAGCTATGGCCTCATCCAACGCGTTTGTATGAAGTGATTGTGTATGACCCATTGAGGATGCATTAGCCTCAATTAATGTACGTGTTACGTTATTAAATGGATCTTGCTCCGTTAAAGACCAGCCAGATGTTTGTGAATGTGTACGAAGTGCTAACGTCTTTGAATTTTTCGGGTTGAACGTAGACATCATTTGCGCCCAAATACGACGAGCAGCACGCATTTTCGCAACTTCCATATAATAATTCATACCGATTGCCCAGAAGAACGATAGACGCGGTGCAAAGGCATCAATATCAATTCCAGCTTTCAAGCCCGTACGGACATATTCAAGACCATCTGCTAATGTATAAGCAAGCTCGATGTCATTAGTTGCTCCTGCTTCTTGAATATGGTAACCAGAGATTGAAATAGAGTTAAATTTTGGCATAAATTTCGCTGTATATTCAAAAATATCTGCGATAATTTTCATAGACATTGCTGGTGGGTAAATATAAGTATTACGAACCATGTATTCTTTTAAAATATCGTTTTGAATCGTACCAGCAAGCTTGTCAGGTGTAACCCCCTGCTCTTCAGCTGCAACGATATAGAATGCCAATACTGGTAATACTGCACCATTCATTGTCATTGACACGGACATCTGATCTAAAGGAATTTGGTCAAATAGGATTTTCATATCTTCGACAGAGTCAATAGCAACCCCAGCTTTACCAACATCCCCAGTTACGCGTGGATGATCGGAGTCATAGCCACGGTGAGTAGCTAAGTCAAAAGCAACAGAAAGACCTTTTTGCCCCATCGCCAGATTACGTTTGTAGAATGCATTGGATTCTTCAGCTGTAGAGAAACCCGCGTATTGGCGAACAGTCCAAGGACGTGCTACATACATCGTAGGGTATGGACCACGTGTGTTTGGTGCAATACCTGCCACATCATTTAAATGTTTTGCATCTTTAATATCTTCTTTTGTATAAATATCTTTAATCTCAATACCTTCATTCGTCATAAATTTTTCTTCTGACGCCAAAGGTGCTTCAGCTGCTAATACTTTTTCGATTTCAACTGCACTAAAATTTGGCTTGCTCATCGTTGGACCTCCTTCATGCTAGCGAACACTGAATTTAATTTTTCAATGATGTTCTGTCCTGCGAAAATAAAGCCGCTTAAGCCATCTGCTAACCAAGCTTCTTCTTCGTCTTTAAATTTCCCTGCAACATCTACAAGTACATTAGCAGGTTTACCCGCTAGAATAGCTGGTACTAATTCTTTTGTATCATCATCATTGCCAGCAATCACCACATAGGTTGCTTCTGTAGCATTTAGCCAAGCCACTGCTTCTTCAGCTGTTGCAATTGGTTCGCTTTTTTCTGGCACTAAACCTACTGTATTTAAGAAACCAGATACAAAATCAGCACGTGGTTTCGAGCTTTTTAATGTACCTAATGCTAAGATTCCTGTTTTCACATTGGCAGCAGTCATTTCTGCTCGTAATTGCTCGAAAGGTATAGCAATTCGCTTAATTTCTGCAAATAGTGGGTTTTTTTCACTTTCAAGCACATCTGCTGGATTTGCATAAATATTCGTACCAATTAGAGATTGCTTACGTGTTTGTGTAGCTTTAATACGAGCTTGGTATGATTTCTCTAATTCTTCTGCTAGCTTACCTGATGCAGTATAAGCATCAATACCTCCAGCAGCCTCAATATCTAAGAATAATGCCCAAGCTTCTTTCACAAAATCAGCTGTTAATGACTCAATGAAATATGAGCCACCAGCTGGGTCTGTTACTTTTAACACATTTGTTTCTTCTTTTAAAACTAAAGATACATTACGTGCGATACGAACTGATTGATCAGTTGGCTTTGTTAATGCATCATGTGGATGAACAGTAAAGACGTCTGCCCCGCCAATCAGGCCAGAAAGCGCTTCATTTGCTGCACGTAATAGATTTACATAAACATCTAGTTTTGAGAAGCTTCTTAATGAAGTTTCTGCAAGCGTTGGAACTTTAATATTTTCTTCTGTACCATAAGCAGATGAGAACGCTTTCCAAAGCACTTTAAAAGCACGAAGTTTAGCAATCTCTGTAAAGAACTGTGTATCAACTGCAAAGGATACATAGAATTGCTTTGCAAAGGCTTCAAAGCTTTCTTCTTGCTCTGCATATTTAGCCGCAAACGCAAGTGCATATGCTAATTCTTGTACAGCATTTGCTCCTTGATTGTGATAAACAGTAGTATCTGCACCGATTGAGCGCACGTTCGGAAAATCAGTTAAAGTGATAGGTTTTTTTGAAACGATGAAACCTTTGGCAGCTTCTCGTTGTTCAATGGCAATGTTGTCGAATACTGCTAATAATGGGTCATTTGAATTTTCAACCGTAATTTTAAACGAATATTCTGAGAAATAAGTCGCTAATTTGGCTACTATTTCTGTAGTCCATTCAAAATTAACACGGCTATCAATTGTTACTACTTCGTTTCCTCGTGCCAAACTATCATCAAGCTGAGCAAAAAATGCTTCGCCTGTATCAGCATATACTTGCTGTGCCACTTTAAAGACTTGACTATTTTGCAGGGAACGGATTGTGGCAACTTGTTTATCAAGTTCTTCACCAAGTTTTGCTACTAAACTTTCTTGTGTGTAAAGAGGTTCTAATGTAACACCTTCACTTGTTTTCGTTAAAAGAGACTCGAATGGTTTCCCTTTTAAAGCCTTGATTGCTGCATCTTGCCATTCTGAATAGGACGGCTTTTCAAATTCAATATTTTTCATGTTGTTTGACATGCGGACGCTTAATCAGCTTCCCCCCTTAGTAGTTTCTATTTGTTATTCTACATGACAAATTGCGACTCGAAAAGCAAAAAAAAATTCGGAAACCGTTATACAACAGGTTTCCGAGAAGTCATCAGTAGACTGACGTCGAAGATTTATTTGTATTTTCGAGTATTTCTTTCACTCTATTTAGGAATTTACCGCAAACAAGTCCGTCTAATACACGGTGATCTAATGACAAACATAAATTCACAATATCTCGTGCAGCAAACATTCCACCTGGTAAAACGACTGGTTTTTTTACAATACTTTCCACTTGTAAAATGGCTGCTTGTGGATAATTAATGATGCCCATTGACTGTACAGAGCCGAATGCGCCCGTATTATTGACCGTAAAAGTTCCGCCTTTAATATCATCCATTGACAATTTTCCAGCTCGTACTTTGACAGCGAGCTCATTAATTTCCCTTGCAATCCCTTTGATCGATTTTTCATCAGCGTGTTTTATAACAGGCACAAATAAAGCATCATCAGTTGCGACGGCAATGGAAATATTGATGTCATGTTTCTGAATAATTTTATCTTCTGCCCACATAGAATTCATCATCGGGAACTCTTTTAATGCTTGTGCAACAGCTTTTACAAAGAATGCAAAATACGTAATGTTAAAGCCTTCTTTTTGTTTAAACTCTGTTTTTATACTATCTCGATAAGTGACTAAATCAGTTACATCCACTTCCATCATCATCCAAGCATGCGGTACTTCATGAACACTTCTTACCATATTATTAGCAATAGCACGACGCACTTTCGTCACAGGTATTTCAATATCTCCTGCTTGCAAAGGCTGTACAGGTGCAGTTGGTTTCATATCATTCTGTGGTGTTACATTTGCTACAGCTGGTGCTGACTGCTGTACAGAAGTATCAGTAGCAGGTGTTTCTAGCTGTGTAGTTGGCACAGTTCCTGCCTCAATCAAAGTCAGAAGATCTTTTCTTGTAATACGTCCTCCTTCGCCTGTTCCTATGACTTGATCGAGTGCAATATCATGCTCCTGTGCAAGTCGAAGAACTGCTGGTGAATAACGAACTTTATCCTGCCTTACTGGCTTTGGTGGTGCTACTGTAGCTGTCGTAGCTTGTTGTGTTTCTTGTTTTCTTTGTACACCGGCATTTAAAATCGCCGTACTAACTGCTGATTTCTTCGCTGGAGGTGGAGGCGGTAACTCGCTGTCACCGGCGATTTCAATAGAGCAGACTATTGCACCAACTGGTAACGTTTGACCTTCCTCTGCAAGCAACTCTGTAATAATACCTTCAAAAGATGAAGGGATTTCTGCATTCACTTTATCTGTTACAACTTCTGCTAGTGGATCATATTTTTTTACTGTATCACCAGGCTTTACAAGCCATTTTTCAATTGTTCCTTCTGTTACACTTTCACCGAGCTGTGGCATTGTGATATTTTGAATCGCCATCATCTATTCCTCCCATCCATTTAAGCCAAGCTGTATTTATATGTGACACACCATTACGAATGAACAGCCACCAGGATACTGCAAGAAAACAGTTCTCAAAATGGACTATTCGACTGAGGTTTTTCCTTCCTTTTACAATAAGCATTTGCAACACTCATTGATCAAAGATTTTCACTAAATACTTTTCCAATTTGTGAAGAAGCCCCTTCTATTTAGAAGGCAGCTAGTTCACGCATCGCCCGCTCTACTTTATCAGGATTTATCATAAAATACTTTTCCATTGTTGGGGCATAGGGCATTGCCGGAACATCTGGTCCTGCAAGGCGTTGAATCGGTGCATCAAGATCAAATAAACAATGCTCAGCTATGATGGCTGCCACCTCGCTCATGATACTACCTTCTTTATTATCCTCTGTAACAAGTAACACTTTTCCTGTTTTACTTGCTGCCTCAATAATTGCTTCCTTATCTAGCGGATATACAGTACGAAGATCTAGAATATGTGCTGAAATACCATCAGCTGCTAGTCGCTCTGCAGCTTGCAATGCAAAATGTACAGCTAAACCATACGTAATGACTGTAACGTCATCTCCCTCACGCTTAACATCCGCTTTACCAATCGGTAATGTGTAATCATCCGCAGGTACTTCCCCTTTAATCAGGCGATACGCACGTTTATGCTCAAAAAATAACACAGGATCTTCATCACGGATAGCTGCTTTCAATAGACCTTTAGCATCATATGGTGTTGACGGAATAACAATTTTCAATCCTGGCGTTCCTGCGAAAAGTGCCTCTACCGATTGTGAATGATAGAGTGCTCCATGTATCCCCCCACCAAACGGAGCACGTATTACCATTGGACAAGACCAGTCATTATTCGAACGATAACGAATTTTTGCTGCCTCAGAAACGATTTGGTTCACAGCAGGCATAATGAAATCAGCAAATTGCATTTCAGCAATTGGGCGCATACCGTACATCGCAGCGCCAATCCCAACCCCGGCTATAGCACTTTCTGCAAGGGGCGTATCAAGTACACGATATTCACCAAATTGATCGTACAAACCAGCAGTTGCTTTAAATACACCACCCTTACGACCAACATCCTCTCCTAAAATGAAAACACGTTCATCACGTTCCATTTCTTCTTTCATCGCTAATGTAATCGCATCAATATAAGACATCACTGCCATTACACGTCACCTCCGTCCACTGGTGCATAAACATATTTCATGGCATGCTCTGGTTGTGCATATGGAGCAGCTTCTGCATAATCAGTAGCCTCATTTACTTCAGACATGACACGTTCCTCGATTTCTGAACGTAGCTTCTCTGACATTACACCCGTATCCATAAGATACTTTTCAAATAGTAAAATAGGATCCTTTGCCTTCCCTTCTGCGATATCTTCAGCAGTACGATATTGACGATCATCATCATCGGAAGAGTGAGCCGTTAATCGATATGTCACGGTTTCTATTAAACTCGGACCGCCACCATTACGCGCACGGTCAGCTGCCTCTTTCACCACTTTATAGACTTGTAATGGGCATTTACCATCAACCGTAACACCTGGCATACCGTAGCCAATGCCACGATCCGATACTTTCGCACAGCCTAACTGGCGTTCAACTGGCACAGAAATTGCATATTGATTATTTTCTACCATTATAATAACGGGAAGCTTATGCACACCAGCGAAATTCGCTCCTTCATGGAAATCCCCTTGGTTAGAAGAACCTTCACCGAGTGTAACGAAAGAAACAAAATCCTCTTTTTGTAGACGTCCCGCAAGTGCAACACCCACTGCATGTGGAACTTGCGTTGTAACAGGGGATGATCCTGTTAAAATACGATTTTTCTTTTGACCAAAATGACCTGGCATTTGACGACCACCAGAGTTTGGATCTTCTGCTTTGGCAAATGCAGACAACATTAGCTCTCTTGGTGTCATACCGAAATGTAGAACAACACCCATATCACGATAGTATGGTGCAATATAATCCTTTTCTTTATCGAGTGCAAAGGCTGCTCCAACTTGTGCTGCCTCTTGTCCCTGACAAGAAATAACAAAAGGAATTTTACCAGAGCGGTTTAATAACCACATACGCTCATCTAGTCTTCTTGCCATTAACATTGTTTCGAATATTGCAAGTACATCTTCATTTGATAAACCTAAATCCTCATGCTTGATTTGAACATCTTGCATACGAACACCCCTTTCGTATTGTAAAGAAACAACTTAAGTATATAATCTTCCCACACATTAATTATGGAATGATAAATTTTAAAAGTGAATGGCACGATTATCAACAGCTAATGCTGATTCTACTAGCACCTCATTCAGAGACGGATGTGGGTGAATAGCCTGACTAACCTCCCATGGCGTTGCATCAAGTAATTTAGCAAGTGATGCTTCACCAATTAAATCCGTTACATGCGGCCCTACCATATGAATACCCAGAATATCATTCGTTTCTTCATCTGCAACAATTTTTACAAAGCCGTCTGTCTCTCCATTTACAAGCGCTTTACCAATCGCCTTGAATGGAAACTTTCCTACTTTTAAGGTAAAGCCCTGTTCCTTAGCAGCACTTTCGGTTAAGCCAATGCTTGCAACCTCTGGGAAGGAGTAAACACATTTCGGCACCTTGAGTACGTCTAGTGCCTCTGTTTTACCTGTGGCAATATGTTCAATGGCACATAATCCTTCGTGTGAAGCTACATGTGCTAATTGCAGACCACCAATCACATCTCCTATGGCATACATATGTGATTCCTTTGTCTGATACGAATCATTGACTTTAATATACCCATTCTCAATTTCAATTTCTGTATTTTCTAAACCTATATCTCGTGTATTCGCTTCACGCCCTACACAAAGTAATAGTTTATCAGCCTCGAATAATTCATCCTTTTCGTTAACTTTGGCAGAAATGAAAACGTTATCATTTTCAATTTTGAATGTTCCTATATCTAAACGAGCATTTGTCACAATACGAACGCCTCTTTTTTCAAGTTGCTTCGTCAATTCTTTGACAATATCTGCATCTTCTGCTGGTAAAATCGATGGTCCATATTCAATGACTGTTACGTATACCCCAAAATCGCAAAGCATTGATGCCCATTCGATACCGATAACGCCGCCACCAACGATTAGCAATGACTTCGGTAGTTCTTCCATTTGTAATGCATGATCAGAGTTCATTACAAATTTCCCATCAATTGATAGTCCAGCCATTTCTCTTGGCTTCGAACCTGTTGCAATCACAACATTTGTTGGCACAAGCATTTCATTTTCCTCACCATTACTCATTTCAACTGAAATAGTACCTGGCATTGGTGAAAAGATGGAAGGACCTAAAATTCTTCCTGTTCCCTGATAAACATCTATTTTACCTTTTTTCATCAGTGTATTCACACCTTGGCTCAATTGCTCAACAATCGCTTGTTTTCTAGCCTGCACTTTATCAAACTGCAATGTAACTCCTTCAATATCTACACCAAATTCAGCAGCCGTTTTATTGGCCATACGATACACTTCCGCACTTCGAAGTAAGGCCTTACTCGGTATACAGCCTTTATGCAAGCATGTGCCACCAAGTCGTTCACGTTCAACAATGGCTGTTTTTAAACCTAACTGTGCCGCACGAATTGCTGCAACATAGCCTCCTGTACCTCCGCCTAAAATGACAACATCATAATTTTGAGCCATATTGATTCCCCCTTATGAGAAAAGTGCTAAAGCCGCCTATCCTGCACTCACATAGGATATTACAAGGAAAATCCATTTCATCCCTTTATAGGGCTTTAGCTTAATTTCAGTTAAGCTACTAAATTCCTATTTAAAGTTAGAAGAAGTCGACAATGCGACTTCTCTAATAATTAAGCGATTTTTAACGACCGTGTAAAATATTTTTTTCATTTTTTAAAAATTGACTACGTGATTTAGATACTCGCGCAATTCGCTCTTCTGCTAAACGATTAGCCGCTACATACGTAGGAATGCCATCACGTTTAGAAATGGCAAAGATTTTTTCAATACTGTCATAAATACCATCAACACGCTTCATCGCACGCTCGCGGTTATAACCATATAACTCATCAGCAACGTTGATAACCCCACCTGCATTGATAACATAATCAGGAGCATAAACAATTCCTAGTTCATGTAAAAGATCACCATGTCGAGAATCTTGTAATTGGTTATTAGCTGAACCAGCAATAACCTTTGCCTTTAATTGTGGAATCGTCTCATCATTTAATATTGCTCCTAATGCACATGGTGAGAAAATATCCACTTCCTGTGAATAGATGTTATCTGGTGCCACAGCAGTTGCGCCAAAATCATGAACAACTCTATCAATTGCTGCTTGATTAATATCTGTCACAACAAGTTTTGCACCCTCCTTATGTAAGTACTCGCAAAGCTTGTAAGCAACATTTCCTAGCCCTTGTACAGAAATGGTACGTCCCTCTAGTGAATCAGATCCAAAGGCTTCTTTTGCTGATGCCTTCATACCACGATAAACACCGTACGCTGTTACTGGAGATGGATTACCTGATGAACCAAAGGCTGGAGAAATACCAGTTACATAATTTGTTTCTTCATGGATTAAATCCATATCTGTTACTGTTGTGCCAACATCTTCCGCGGTAATATAGCGGCCATTAAGACCTTGGATGAAACGTCCTAGAGCTCTGAACATTTCCTCATTTTTATCTTTAAATGGGTCACCGATAATGACCGTTTTTCCACCGCCAAGGTTTAAACCAGCAGCTGCATTTTTATAGGTCATGCCGCGTGCTAAACGCAATGCATCCTCAATTGCATTTTCTTCTGATGCATATGTCCACATACGTGCCCCGCCTAATGCTGGTCCAAGTGTTGTGTCATGGATTGCGATAATCGCTTTTAACCCTGATGCTTCATCTTGGCAAAATACCAATTGTTCATAATCATACTTTTCCATATACTTGAAGATTTCCATGAAAACTCGCCCCTTTGCTTTGGAAAGTGCATCCCCAAATGCCCATCCAATCAAGTTTTAAATAACAATAAAAATTGTTTAGTAATGGATAATAATGCTCCATTTAATTTTACAATACTGACAATTTCACAATTTCGCAACTATTATTACATATTCTTGATTAAGTAAGAATTTTCTAAACATTCTGTTACAGTTTCTAGCTTATGTCCTACGTGCTCATGGCTTCAGCAGGCACATAGTGAAAAAACGTTTCTTGACATTCCATTAACCACAGGTACAATTAAACTTAGGAATAAGGAGGGACATGCATGGCTCGTTTAGCTGCATTTATTGTAATGCTTATTCCAGGTCTTATGGCTGCAGGTGGCATTAAATTCATGCGTGATACATTATTTGGTAAACTGATTGCACCTTTCCCGTTTTTATGGTTACAGTTCGTTGTGGGCGTCATTCTCTTTGTAATAGGATTTGGCTTCTTCGCAGGCTTTTTACTCCACCGCGATCGAAAAAATGGAAAAGTGGCTCCGCGCTTTCAAAAAAAATAAAAATAGCTATCCATCTAAGTCATATTCGACTTACTGGATAGCTATTTTTATTGACGGTTCTGTTTTGAAATTACTTTGTCAGGATAATCAGTAATCCAACCAATTACCGAAGGATGCGGGTTTGTCAAAAATGCCTCATTACCATCAATCGCATAAAATCGACATGCTTTATCACTTGCAACACATGCCTCTAAATATCTTGGTTTATAATACCTTTTATGCATATGCACGCTGTCAATTGCTTTATAATCACTGAGCAAATCCCATTTTAATTTTTTGGTTGCAATAAGTGCTGTTTCAAAATCAGATCTATATTGTTTCACAATTTCTAATAGCTCATAGTGAAATGATGAAAAATGACTGCCAACAGGCAAAATAAGTCCATGAAGCATTTGAATAAGTGCGTGTTTATTATCAAGGATCGTTGATTTTAATTCAATATTAAGGGGTAGCTGCTGGGAATTTGCCCATGCTAAAACGGCATCCAATGTTGGAATTTTGTACGAAGAAAAAAAACGTCTCCAGGGCTTTCCAAGTTTAAAGCCAAGTAGCTCCTCTACTGTACATTCATTCACAAGTTTATTGATGCCAACTAATCTTGATAGCTGTGGATCATGATAGACAACCGGAATTCCTTCCTTTGACAATTGGATATCCAACTCAATGCCATCCGCACCCAGCTCCAATGCCTTCTCAAAAGCCCTAAAGCTATTTTCAAGTGCATAAGCTGACGCTCCTCGATGTGCAAATACAGGAATGGACGATTGGCTAGACATTTAACTCACCGAATTCGAGGATAAATTTACCATTGGTCATTTTACTTAATAGGGATGATTTTTTGCCAATCTGAATATATGTGCCTGGATGCGCTTCTTTTGTCACAGTAATTTCCTCTTTACCCGCATGGCGCATTTCATCCATCATTAGTTTTACTTCACGGTCAATTGTCACTGCCTCTGCCTTCAATTTTGTTAAGACTTGCTTCGCTTCCTCAAATGTAGCCACTTGCTCCTTCGTCATTTGATTTAGGATTGGCAATAAGTTTTTAATTTTTCCCTCTTGTATTGAAATATCTGATTGCAATTGTTTTAAGTGAGTTGCCTTCTCTTGCATAAGAGAATAGCTTTCTCTTTTATTGACACTTTCAATAATTAAATCTGTTCGACGTTCTAAACGGTTTCCAGATATGGCTGTGACAATTGTATTTTTAGCTACTGCTCGGCCTCCAATAATCTTACCTTTTCGTTCGTCCACAAAGATGGAATGTGCAGTAAGCTGTGATCCTAATGAGTAAAAGCCTATATGAATACTATCAGCTGCGACTAAATTGGCTTCATTAACATGCTTGACGAAAATATTGCCACCTGCCTCCACTAATGTTGAACCAAGACCAAAAATGCCACCACGAATATAGACATCACCTTCTATAGATTTTATAAGCTTGGCACCACTTACACCTTCGGCACCTTCAATAGAAATATCTCCTGTAGCAATAACCGTATAGCCAGAAGTCACTGTTCCTTTTATGCTTAATGAGCCATTAAATTCAAGATTTCCAGTTTCAACACCAACGTCACCATGAATAGGCAAATGTCGATTAACACCTATCATGCCCTTGACATCATCTAATACGCCCGCAATTTTGGAACGGATAACAATTTTCCCATTCTCCTCCACTTCATAGGCTGATTTTTTATCGTATTTTATGGGAAAATCTCGACCTGGTGCAGCAGCAATCGTATCACCTAGCACATTTTTCCCTGCTTTACCTAAAGTCGCAGGTATTTTTTCGCCAAGCCATGACCCTTCAGAAATTTCAGAGATAAAATTCATATCATAATAATCAGCTTTTCCATCTTCTCGAATCACTGGCTTTCTCTCTGGTTTAGGTAAGTATGTAATTTGTGCATCAGTTCCTGCTACAGGCAGAGTTCCTTGAGCAATTAAAAATGCCTTTCCTGGTTCAATTTTGGAAATATCAAAATCCAAAATTCCATTTACAATTCCTTCATCTTCAAGCTTTTCTAGAATTTGATTTGATAATTTTTCTTTATTTTTTTGAATATAATCATGTGTTTCGTAGATAAATATAGAGGCAGACATTTTATCTCGTGCAATTTCAGCTTCCACATTCGGAAGCCAACGTCCGATTTCAACAGGATTTATACTTTCGGTCGCTAATACATTTTTTAATATTGAAAAATTAGACAACTTTAGGCGGGGATGACTGCGTAAAATACTATCAAATTCTTTTAAAGGAAAACCAGCACTGAAAGTTATCATATATACTTTTCCATTTTCTTCTGATATTTCGAAGTTATCATTCCGAACTAGAATCAAGCTACCTCCTCCTTCCCTCTATCTGTAAGTATATACAATCTATTTACATTTGTTTAGAGACAATTGTCACTACTCAGAAAGAAAATACCCCTACTTTATCAGTAAGTCATTCTACCGTATTTTATATTTTTTCTATCAGTTTTAGCTGTTATTTACTACTTAAAGGAAATATTTTACTTACTATATGCTATTCACTTATCATAATTATATAAAACAACCGTAAATAATCATGCTATTTACTAAATTTTTAATTAATTTATCGTATAGATGCTGTTTTTGTCATAAATTTCACAAATATGTATTAGGTCTTCTTAACTAAATGAAAAAAATACGCCTCTTATGCAGGCGCTTTGAATATTATAATATTTATAAATAATAGCATTCTCCTTTTTAGCTCGCCTTATATCAATACGAATCTTGTCCGCAATCATGGCGATGAATTCACTATTTGTCGGCTTTGATTTTAAGTGATGGACTGTATAGCCAAACATCGTCGAAATCGATTCATAATTACCTCGATTCCACGCTACCTCAATGGCATGGCGTTTTAGATAACTTTTATATAGCGAAAGTTTTACCAGTCATTCTACTAGAAGCCTTCGCAGTTTTACACGACTCATATTTACCTAACGCCTTGCATAATGCAACTATACCCTTTTTAACTCTTCCTGTTGCCTCAATAGTTCGTAACATTATCATATAAGCTGCGGATTCATCTAAAGAAAATATAGTGACACCATCGCTCCAAACGCAAACCCTTCGTCAATAAGTCTAATTTCCTGTAAATGTCCATAAATCCTAGAAATAGAATAACCCGAAAATAAGGACATTTCTTTTACATTCATCTTCAATTTAACTCCTTTGATCTATTACCGATAAATATTATTTTTTGCGCTGAAAAAACTATACATTTCCCGTGGATAAATTGCAATTGCAACCCTTAATTTTCACTCAAACCCTTGATATGGATGCGTTAGAAGTGCGTCACTCCTTTTTTAAATATACCCTGTTGCGTCAGTTTTGCGTTTTATATTTATTTATATAGGAAGAAACACGATTTAAATTTTTACCTTGAGGAATTAAAAATAT
Source organism: Lysinibacillus sp. B2A1 (assembly GCA_002973635.1). Taxonomy (GTDB): domain Bacteria; phylum Bacillota; class Bacilli; order Bacillales_A; family Planococcaceae; genus Lysinibacillus. The sequence goes on along the minus strand of CP027224.1, from coordinate 2,898,785 downwards.
TGCGTAGAAGTCGTTAGCAGCAGACGAGCGGGATATATCGAACTGGATAGGTAGGCAAAAAAAGAACGACCAATATAAAAAATGTTGACCGCTCAACTTAATAGCTATCCTAAAACGTATTCCGCTAATACACTTTGAAGTTGATAAATATTAGTCGATTTATTAAAGTTTTTTTGTATAGGTAGAGCACTACCCGAAACCCATATTTTTAATTCTGCATCTAAATCAAATGTCCCCGCAGTTTCTACAGAAAAATGAAGTATATTTTTATAAGGAATTGAATGATACTCGGTTTTCTTGCCCGTTACACCTTGTTTATCAATCAAAATAAGCCTCATATTAGTAAAGATAAATGTATCTCTTATAACTTTGTATGCGTTTTTTATTGTCTCGTTAGGTATCAATAAATCTTTTAATTCTTCTTGTAATTTCTCCAAATTTACTTCGGTTGCATTTCCTATTAATCCATCAAATAATCCCATAAAAATTCCCCCTTCAATAATTTGATATATTATACATAATCCTATTTTTACATAAATTCAAGTTAATGTATATTATTTATTTCTACTAGTATGATTACCCCTCAAATGAAAAAATATTGCGTGTAAATAGCGGGCACCAGAAAGCGCCTGTCAGAACCGAGGGCTTTGGGGTCACGCAATTTCAACGCCAAAAAGAACGACCAAGCTCGTTTATAATGCTGTTTTGCGTAATAACAACGCATTCCCTCGCAAATCTATATCAGATACAACAACTTCCAACAATTCTCCTATTCTTGCTACAGTATCAAAGATTAATCGAGCTATTATCCAATCACGGTATTGATGGAATTTCCTAACATCGAAGGAACGGAAAAACTGTTTCAATTCATTATCTTCCAGCATTACCTTAATTTTTGCACCGGTTTCACATTCTTTAAACCTTTCAAAGGATTGCTCCGTATAAGCTGTTCTGAATATAAGTGCGATTAAAATGCTTTTATGGTATGTACATAATTCGATAATGGTCGTTTTACTTACCGGCTTGCCAAAATCGCTGCATCGTTCTGGGTAGTTTACAGGCGTTTCTGCAGCACTTATTTCGAACTTACCTCTTTCTTCGATAGAACGAATATAAGCGCGTATATGCTCTATCTTGACGCTTTTAACGTCATCTATTTCAAAGTTATCCAAAAGATACCTTCTGAACAGTTTTAGCGTTTGCTCATACGATTTTAGCGTTTTAGGCGAAAGGCCTTTTGCGGAACAATCCAACATATAACGGTCAATTTCGATTAAAAATTGACTTATAGACATAAAAAAATACGCCCCCTCAAACAGTCGGCGTAAACTGTCTAAAAAGGCGTTATAATTTTCGCTATATAAGCGTTATCTAATTTTGATTTCCCATTCATTCTCCGCTAAGCCAATCGCTATAAACCTTGATATATCAAGGTTTAGCTCGCCATCATATCAATGCGAATCTTATCAGCAATCATGGCAATGAATTCACTATTTGTCGGTTTTGATTTTAAGTGATGAACTGTATAGCCAAACATCGTCGAAATCGATTCATAATTACCTCGATTCCACGCTACCTCAATGGCATGGCGAATAGCACGCTCTACACGTGAAGGAGTCGTATTGAACTTTTTAGCGATTTCTGGATATAGAATTTTCGTCACAGAGCCTAATAACTCGATATCCTCGAACACCATTTGAATAGCTTCTCGTAAATAAGAGTACCCTTTAATATGTGCAGGGACACCGATTTCTTTAATGATGGCAGTAATTGTGCTATCTAATTGATGCTGATTCAATTTTTGTGGCGCTGTAGGTTGTAAAACACTTGTCTTTTTAGGAAGTGTTGCTTTTTGTCCAGCACAATGTAAAATCTTTTGAACCAATTGATCAAATTCAAATGGTTTTAACATGAAATAGGAGGCCCCTAAGTCTACTGCTTGTTTCATGACATCTTCCTGACCAAATGCCGTTAACATAATAACTTGGATAGATGACATTCTTTCATTTTGATACATAGATTCTAAAACCGCTAAACCATCAAGATGAGGCATTATTATATCTAGGAGTAAAATATCTGGTGTAAATTCCTCAAGCATTTGTAAGCAAATTTTTCCATTTGAAGCAGTTGCAATTATTTCTATTTCGGGATGCCCTTGAAAATACTGCTCCATTGTTTTTAATAACTCACGATTATCGTCTGCAATCGCTACCTTTACCTTTGTCATTTCAATTCCTCCTTCTGGACTGTGCTTTGAATCACTTCAAAGCGTAACCTACCCCTTATGCCATTTTTGGCACACTGTGGAATTTTCGACATTTTTGTTTTAAAAACCTTTTCTATTTCCAAAAATGAGTATGTAGTCCGATACTTTCTTTTTTTATCGACAAGTTATGATAAATACCTGCAAAATGTCGAATGCTCATCTTCTTTATTTTAGTGAAAAAACTGAGATAAAACTACAGTTTTTTTTTACTATCGCTAATCCCTTTATAAAAGAAACGAAATACTTGATGAATTACATATAAAAAAACAAATTTTCATGAAAAAATGGAGCCACCCAAAGGCAGCCCCACTATTTATGATGACTTTCTTAACATTTCCGATACAGTAATAGCTGCTCCTTTTTTTGGCTCCTCCACAAACATATGTGTAACAGCACCTACAAAACGACCGTTTTGGATGATAGGGCTACCGCTCATTCCCTGCAAGATACCACCTGTTTTTTCAATGAGCTTTTCGTCGGATATGATAAATTCAAGGCGTTCATTTTCGATCTTTATAATTTCTATTGAAAAAGTTTCCACCTTACTACCCTCTATCGCCGTGTAGATTTCAGCTTTTCCTGTTTTTATATCTTTTTCATGCATAATTTCAATTGCTTTTGGCAAACTTTGTGGATAGCCGTCTTCCCAACGACCAAAAATTCCATAAACGGTATTTTTATCGATACTCCCTAGTCGTTCCTGATGTTTTTCAATGGAGGAAATTTTATAGCCGGGTTGGCCAGGTATACTTTTACGAATTTGTTGAATCGAAGCTAAAAAAATGGAACCAGCTCGAAAAACAGGGGCTTCTTGTAATGTTGAATCGACAATTTGATGGCCTAATGCACCGTAATTTTTTGTCTCTGGATCAATGTACGTCAATGTTCCTACTCCATCTGTTTCATCTTTTAAAAAGGAAATAACATGTGCTGCTTCTTTCTCCTGTAACTCAAGGGTTACTTCTTTTCCTTCACTTTTCATCGTCCATTTCTGCTGCCCTTGCTGAGCAACAGCCTGTTTGGCATCTGCAAGCGTTTTTACAGGTATTTCATTTATTTTTTCAATCACAGCGCCTCCTTTCATCCATTGATTGGAAGCTAATAGCACATCATGTGCTACAAATACATGAGATAGCTGAAGTTGAATTCCAATTGCTTCGCCCATCGGAATTAGCTTTTTTGCGGCAAATACCTGAACTGGCATGAATAATAAAACGATGAGCATAGGCAAAATGACAAATTGACGCCAACGACGATACATACGACACCTCCTTTTCATTTTTGTCTTTTTACTATGTGTTGTTGTGGCATTCTTATAAGCGGTAAATATTTGTGCAAAATGAAAAAAACCAGAAACATCGAAAATGTTTCTGGATAAAAGGTTATCTCATTTGTATTTTTCGGGCATTCGCCATCTTTAATAGCTCTGTTGCATGCTGTAAAGTTAAGTCAGTAATTTCTGCACCAGACATCATGCGACTTACTTCTTCAATCCGTGCTTCCGTATCAATTTCATTCAATGAAGTAAATGTTCGATCATGTTCCACTTCTTTTTTGATAAAATAATGATGATCTGCCATCGCAGCAACTTGTGGTAAATGTGAAATACATAAAACCTGAGAATTAATAGAGATTGCAGCAATTTTTTCTGCAATTGCCTGTGCAACTCGCCCACTTACACCGGTATCTACCTCATCAAAAATAATAGAGGTGATGCCGTTTGAGGATGAGAAAATGGTCTTTAAAGCCAGCATCATACGTGACAATTCCCCACCAGATGCAATTTTAGGTAATGATTTTGGTGGCTCGCCAACGTTTGTGGAGATATAAAAAATAACTTGGTCTTTACCATTAGCATCAAAAAATGATAATTCATCAAAATTAACAATAAATTTTGCTTTTTCCATATGTAATTCACGTAGTTCAGCCATAATAGCCTCACTTAAATCATGTGCAGCTTTTTTGCGAATAGCAGATAATTGTACTGCCAGCTCTTGTAGCGCTGATTCCATTTCTAGTACTTTTCGCTCTTTAACCTGTAAAATTTCATCGCGATTTAAGAGCTCATTCAGCTCTGTTTTAATTTTATCGTAATACGCTAAAATCTCTTCTATAGTTGAGCCATATTTACGCTTTAAATTTTGGAATAGGGCTAAACGCTGCTCCACTTCATTTAATCGTGCTGGGTCAAATTCTAATTCATCTAATACATTTTTGACCTGATGGGCAGCATCCTGTAATGAATAGAATGCTGTGGTTACAGCTTCCGAGGCTTCTTTAAATTGATCGTCAACTCTTGCAGCATCCTCTAAAGCACCCATTGCATTGCCAATCCAGTCAAGACCTTTCGATTCACCTTGAATCGCTTCATAGGCTTCATTAGAACGCTCAAAAATCTTGTTGAAATTCATCAAACGGCGACGTTCATCAAGAAGCTCATCTTCTTCACCTAGCCTTAATTTGGCATCCTCTAGCTCTTTCATTTGAAACTGGTATAAATCAATACGCTGCGCCATTAACTGCTCATCAATTGAAATAGATGCCAATTCTCTTTTTAGCGAACGATATTCTTCATATTGGGAACTGTATAATTCCTGAATTGGAGCAAGTTGTTCCTCTGCAAAGTGGTCCAGCAAATAAATATGCTGTTTTTCGTCCATCAATTCCTGATTTTCATGTTGACCATGAATATCGATTAAACTAGCGCCAATATCACGAAGTACAGATAATGGCACCAGCTTTCCATTTACTCGGCAAACACTTTTACCAGTATCATGTAAATCACGGCGTAAAATAATGGTATCTTCTTCAATCTCTATGCCTGCTTCTTCAAGCTTTTTATGAACTGGATGCAAAGAACTAGAGATTTGAAATAAACCGCCTAATTCAGCTTTTCTTGCTCCATGACGAATGAATTCAGAGTTACCTCTACCGCCTGCAAGTAAATGGACGGCATCAATGATAATTGATTTTCCGGCACCTGTTTCTCCTGTTAATACAGTTAAACCATTTGAAAAGCTAACTGTCAAATCCTCAATAATGGCAAAGTTTCGAATACTAAGCTCTCTTAACACAAAAATGTCACCTCTGTATCAAATTCCCACGCTAAATTATAGCATTTCTAATAAGCGATTTTTTGTATTTTCACGCTCATTTTCATCACGACAAATAATTAAGATCGTATCATCACCAGAAATCGTACCTAAAATTTCTGGCCAATCTAAATGATCAAGCAGCGATGCAATAGCATTTGCATTACCAGGAAGAGCCTTCATAACTAAAAAATGCGATGCGCCATCAATGCTGACAAATGCATCAGCCAATGCACGATGCAATTTTTGCATAGGATTGAAACGTTGGTCAGCGGGCAAGCTATATTTATAGCGACCATCCTGTAATGGAACTTTAACAAGATGGAGTTCCTTTATATCACGTGATACCGTTGCTTGCGTCACATTATAGCCTGCATCCTTTAAAAAATCGACTAAATCATCTTGTGTTTCTATTTCATGATTGGCAATAATATCTCGAATCCGTATATGTCTTTGTCCTTTATTCATAGTAGTCACCTCTTATAAATAATTAAATATATGTATATTCACACTACCATTTTCAGCATAAAAGTACAAGAAAAAACACGGCTCAACTATTGAGCACGTGTTATTTTAGGGAGTTATGCGCTTCTTCTACGAGTGTATCAAAAGATGTATAAGCAGGAATTTGTTCATCCGCTACAGGATTCACTAAATGGAATAAAAATTCAATATTTCCTTCGCCTCCTGTAATGGGAGAAAACGAAGCATCCTTAACGACAAAGCCGACCTCTGACGCTATGGCTGCTGTCTTTTCTAATACCTCTAAATGAACTTTTTTATCTCGAACGATGCCCTTTTTACCAACCTTATCTTTCCCAGCTTCAAACTGAGGCTTCACGAGCGCCATCACATCGCCTCCTGGCATCAACAAGGTTTTTAAAACAGGTAGAATTAGCGCTAATGAAATAAAGCTGACATCAATGGTTGCAAATTCTGGCAAGCCCTCTGTTAAATCTGCTGCTGTCGTATAACGGAAATTTGTTTTTTCCATCACTGTGACACGTTCATCAGAGCGAATCTTCCAGGCCAGCTGGTTGGAACCCACATCTAATGCGTAGCAATGCCTTGCACCATTTTGTAATGCGCAGTCTGTAAATCCTCCAGTAGAGGAGCCAATGTCAAGCATTAGCTTCCCCTCAACAGACATATCAAATATTTGTAGTGCCTTTTCTAGTTTCAAGCCACCACGGCTAACATATTTTAAATCAGAGCCTTTTACTTGTAATGGGGCATCAATAGCTATTTTTTCCCCAGCCTTATCAATACGGATTTCATTTGAAAACACTAGGCCTGCCATTATGGAACGCTTTGCTTTTTCACGGGTTTCACATAGCCCACGCTCTACAAGTAAAATATCTACACGTTCTTTCGGTTGTTTTGTCATTATTTATTCAAACCTACTTGCTGTTTTTGTTGAAGTAACACTTGCATACGTGCCACTGTATCCTCAGTTGTCATGTGAATCTCAGCAAGTAGCTGATCTACATTGCCATGCTCAATAAATTGGTCAGGGATTCCCATACGATCAATTATTGCATTTATATAACCATGGTCATGAGCAAATTCAAGCACGCCACTGCCAAAGCCACCTTGTAATACCGCTTCTTCAATCGTCAAAATAGGCTTCTTACTTGATAAAATACGATGCAACATATCCTCATCCATCGGTTTAATAAAGCGGGCATTTACCACTTCTATATCAATTCCCTGCTGAGCTAGCAAGTCAGCCGCCTCCATTGCCATTGGAATCGTTGTACCAAATGTTAAAATTGTTGCATCTTTTCCCTCACGCAACACTTCCCAGCTTCCTATAGGTAAAGTTATAAGCTCATCATCCAATGGAACGCCAATCCCATTTCCTCGAGGATAACGCAGGGCAATTGGGCCACCATCATAATCTATGGCAGTTTTAACCATATGTTGTCCTTCATTTTCATCCTTTGGCATCATAATTGTCATATTCGGTATATGGCGAAGGAAGGCGATATCAAATACACCTTGATGTGTTTCACCATCTGCACCAACTAAACCAGCACGGTCAATCCCTATAAAGACATTTAGATTAGGGCGTGCAATATCATGCAGTACTTGATCATAGGCACGTTGTAGGAACGTCGAGTAAATCGCTAAAAATGGTTTCATTTTCTGTGTTGCTAAACCTGCCGCCATTGTTGCTGCATGCTGTTCAGCAATTCCTACATCAAAGAATCGCTTTGGAAAATCCTTCTGAATTCCTTGCAGTTTAGAACCAACAGGCATAGCAGGTGTGATGGTAACTATTCGTTTATCCTCATGTGCAATTTTACGAACAGTCTCAGCAATTAAACTGCTCCAAGCTGGACCTTTCGTCTCTGACTTCACAAAGGCACCGTTTTCAATTTTATACGGACCTGTCCCATGCCAATTGCCAATTGTATCGTCTTCAGCAGGTTTATAGCCTTTTCCTTTTTTCGTAATAACATGAACAAGTACTGGCCCTTTTACTTTTTTAGCATAAGATAATGTCATCTCAAGTGCATCGAAATCATGTCCATCGATAGGTCCCAGATATTTAAAGCCTAGCTCCTCAAAGAATACACCTGACACCACTAAATACTTTAAGCTATCCTTTACGCGCTCAGCTGTTGAAGCAAGCTTGCCGCCTAATACAGGGATTTTGTTGATAAGAGATTCAAGCTCTTCTTTCGCCTTTGAATATTCCTTCGCTGTACGTAAACGTCCAAGTACATTGTGTAAAGCGCCGACGTTTGGGGCAATGGACATTTCATTATCGTTTAAAATAACAATCATATTAGTTTTTGCATGGCCAATATGATTTAATGCCTCTAGTGCCATACCGCCTGTTAAAGCACCATCACCAATAATAGGTACAACGAAATTCTTTTCATTTTTAATATCACGTGCTGCAGCCATACCCATAGCTGCTGACAAAGATGTCGAGCTGTGACCAGTTTCCCACTCATCATGTTCACTCTCTACAAGCTTTGGAAAACCACAAAGCCCCTTGAACTGACGCAGTGTGTCAAATTGACTCGCACGACCTGTCAAAATTTTATGCACGTAAGCTTGGTGGCCAACATCCCATAAAAACTTATCCTTTGGACTGTCAAACATTTTATGAAGCATGATTGTTAGCTCCACAACACCTAGGTTCGGTCCAATATGACCACCTGTGACAGAACACTTTTCAATTAAGAAGGTACGAATTTCTTGTGCAAGATGCTCAAGGTCCTTCTTGTCTAAGTTTTTTAAAAAGGATGGACTAGTTATTTTATTTAAATCCACCTTTCTCACACACCTTTTCCATAAAATATTCACCGTATTTGTGTTTCCACCATTATAACAGTGTTATCAATATGCTAAAAGTACGAACACTTATTGTTTGCACATCGTCAAACGTCCTCAACTATTCTAGCATATTCCTCAGCCTTACCGCCTTGTTTTTCTTTTAGTTTTTACGATGAACAATATAGGCTGCAAACTCACGTAGTAAACCAACTTCGACCTGTAATTGATCAAGTGCATGAATGGCAAACTGGTAATGCTCAGCTAACTTATCCTTCGCTCCATCCAATGATAATAGGGCTGGATATGTGCTTTTATCACTCGCTACATCCTTACCTGCTGTTTTACCCAGCTCCTCTGTTGTGCCCTCAATATCTAAAATATCGTCTTGAATTTGGAATGCAAGACCGATATGATGTGCATATTTCTTTAATGTTGCTCGATCCTCTGGAGACACATCAGCTAATACCGCTCCTGCTTCAATGCTAAATCGTAATAAAGCTCCTGTTTTATTGATATGAACATGCTCAAGCTCAGCTATATTTAACTGGCGCTGCTCTCCTTCCATATCAAGTACCTGACCACCAACCATACCTTCTGCGCCAGCGGCTATACTTAATAGGTTAACCAATTCAATCCGTTTTTCAGCAGATACATTCATGCGTGCTAAAATCCCAAATGCAAGCGTATTTAATGCATCCCCAGCAAGTGTTGCTAATGCTTCACCATATACTTTATGATTGGTCGGTTTCCCTCTACGAAAATCATCATTATCCATGCTAGGTAAATCATCATGGATTAATGAATACGTATGGATAATTTCAATAACCGATCCTACAGTTAATCCATCCTTTAAATCCTTGTTAAATAGCTCAAGTACGGCTAACACGAAAAGTGGACGAATTCGTTTTCCTCCAGCCTTTAGTGAATATAGCATTGATTCTTTTAAATCAGCTGGTGCATCAATTTTCTCAACAAGTGCATACATTTCAGCTTCAACTTGTGGTATGTTGCTTTCAATAAAATGCTTTAATTGCTCATTCATTTGTTAATTCTCTCCCTTTAATGGATCAAATGCAGTCGTTTCACCTGTCTCTTGGACAATAGATATCAGTTGCTCCTCCGCATGTTGCAGTTTACTATGGCAAAATTGTGATAGCTCCATTCCTTGCTTATATAAATCAATCGCGTTTTCCAATGGTACATCACCTTGCTCTAGCTGACGGACTATTTCCTCAAGCGCTGTCATTGCTTCCGCGAAAGTCTGTTGTTTCTCTGCCATAATTATTCCCCCTCATTCTTTGGCAAGATTTTTGTCACTTCAGCGATAACCTTTCCATCATGGAAGGTCAAGGTTAACTGATCCTGCTGTTTGACTTCAGCGGATGATTTAATCATTTGTTGATCTTTATAAGCTACTGTAAAACCCCTTGTTAAAATGGCAAGTGGGTTCAAAGCTTCTAAAGTTCGAATGGTTGCCTCAAATTGATGTTTTTGCTTCGTCACATATTGTGTGGAAGCACGTGTTAATTGTTGAATTCGTGTTTCTAGCTCACGTTGATAAAAAGTGAGTGCCTTTTTTGGTGAATGCTGTTCGATAGCACTATGTAGCTGCTGAAGCTGTGCACCTTTTTTCATCAAATCTACTTGCATGGCTTTTTGTAAGTCTGATTCGAGCTGAGCTAGTTTTTCAGTAAACGTACGATATAGTCTTTCTGGCATTGATAAAGGATAAGACTGTTGGAGCTTATTTAGACGTTGTCGCTCAGCCATAAGTTGCGCCCTCACCATTTGATGAAGCTGCGATTTTTGTGTCAGTACACGCTGAAATAAATCCTGTTGATCAGGTACAGCCATTTCAGCAGCAGCAGTTGGTGTAGGTGCACGTAAATCTGCCACAAAATCCGCAATTGTCGTATCCGTTTCATGACCAACAGCACTAATAATAGGTATGTGGCTACTAAAAATAGCACGGGCCACAATCTCCTCATTAAATGCCCATAAATCTTCTATTGATCCTCCACCTCGTCCAACGATGAGAACATCACAATAAGCATTGAGATTTGCTTGTTCAATATTTTGAACGATATTTGGTGCAGCTTGTCCCCCCTGAACCAGCGTTGGATAAATCAATATTTCAGCAAGTGGGTAACGTCGTTTTAACGTTGTACAAATATCTCGAATCGCTGCCCCCGTTGTAGATGTCAAGACACCAATTCTTTCTGGAAATCTTGGAATCGGCTGTTTCCATTCTGGTTTAAAAAGACCTTCTTTTTGTAATTGCTCTTTTAATTGGTTAAAGGCAACAAATAAGCTACCAACCCCATCAGGCTGCATCTCCTGTACATATAGCTGATAGGTACCGTAGCCCTCGTAAACGTTTACATCACCCCGGATAAATACTTGCATTCCTTCCTTGGGTTCAAACGCTAATTTAGTGGCTGCCGTTTTAAACATTGTAGCCGCTATTCGAGCACCATCATCCTTTAATGTAAAATAGATATGTCCAGATTGATGAATTTTAACATTCGATAGCTCTCCCTTGACATACACCTCACGTAAATGTGGATCGGCATCAAATTTTCGTTTAATATATTTTGTTAATGCTTTTACCGTTAAATAAGAAGCAGATGACATGTTTTCGGCTCCTTTACTAAAATCAAGTTTTTCACAAAACTACAACTATCATAACATTTTTTAAAGTCGTTGACGTGCCAAAATGCAGTTTCGCTAGAAAAAATGACTGTCTTTCATCCTATTGAAAAAACTACTATAGCATAACTGTTATTGACGAACTATTGATAGCTTATACTAATGATAGATTTTATGACGAAGTTTGACAAAACACAAAACAAAGCCTCCCAACAAATAACTGTTAGAAGGCTTTATATTAATAAAATATTAATAAGAGCGTACCTACAAGAAAACAATAATAAGTAAAGTAACTAAGCTTACCGCTTTTCATAATGCCCATAAACCAACGCATTGCAAAATAAGTCATGAATAATGTAGCAATAAATGTCGCTACATATGGAATAGCTAATGTACCTTTATCGGGTTCATCTAAAAAATCTGTAATCCCAAGCACAACACCACCAAGGCTAATTGGTATATAAAGCATAAATGAAAAACGCAGGGCTGTATCCTGCTTCATGCCCACAGCAATAGCTGATATAATCGTTGCTCCAGAGCGACTGATACCCGGTGTGAGTGCTACTGCCTGACCTAAACCAACAATGACAGCATCTTTCACAGTCAAATCTGCATCCTTTTTTGTGCCTCGCATATTGCGAATAATCCAAAGAGCAATACCTGTTACAAACAGCATAAGGGCAATCGTTGTCATGCTAACATTGTCCGCAATGACATCACTAAATAAAACACCTAAAACGCCTGCTGGAATCGTGCCAATTACGATAAAAATGGCAAAACGAAAATCTGCCTTATAGCGCTTTTCACCGGTTTTAAGAAAGAGGAAAAAGTGTGAAATAAGCCGAACAATATCCTTACGATAGATATAGACAATGGCCAATAATGAAGCGGTATTTGTTAAAATAGCAAAAGTAAAGCCTTGCTCACCTAGACCAAGAATTTCACTTGCAATCATGACATGACCACTCGACGACACAGGTATTGGCTCCGTGAAGCCTTGTACAAGTCCAATAATAATGTGCTTGATAATCAGTATGAGATCTATGTTTTCCATAAAAACCTCCTTTTTAGTATGTATGCCTCAAACAGTATATTAGACGGTAAAAGCATGGCAAAAGTTCTCAAATATAAGCATAAATATATATTTGACTTATCAGCATAAGTAAAAACCATCTCAAAAATTTCGAGATGGTTTTAAATAATTAAAAAGGTATTCTCATTTTATAGTTTAACTTTATTTGCAAGCTTATTTTCAGCTGCTTGTACTGTGTTGAATAGTAACATGGTAATAGTCATTGGTCCCACACCGCCTGGTACAGGTGTAATATGTGATGCGATACCATCAACTTCATTATAGTTTACATCTCCGCAAAGTTTGTTATCTTCGTCGCGATTAATGCCCACATCAATTACAACAGCGCCTTCTTTTACATGCTCCTTCGTAATAAAGTTGGCACGTCCAACAGCAGCAATTAAAATATCTGCTTGCTTTGTGAATGAAGGTAAATCTGGTGTTTTTGAATGCGTATAAGTGACCGTTGCATCCTTTTGCAGCAGAAGTTGTCCCATCGGTTTACCAACGATATGACTGCGTCCAACGATGACTGCGTGTTTCCCTGCAATTTCGATTCCTGAATACTCAAGAAGCTTCATAACCCCGAATGGTGTGCATGGTAAAAATGTTTCCTGGCCAAGCATCATTTTCCCAACACTTACTGGAGAGAATCCATCCACGTCTTTATCCACAGCAATTGTGGCAATAACAGTATCCTCATCGATATGTTTTGGAAGTGGTAATTGTACTAAAATGCCATGAATATCTTCACGAGTATTTAAGTGTTCAATTTGTGCCAGTAATTCTTCCTGTGTCGTTTCTTCAGGCAGCTTTATCAGCTCTGAAAACATACCAATTTCTTCACATGATTTTTGCTTATTTCTCACATATGTAGCCGAAGCTTGGTTGTCCCCCACTAAAACGACCGCTAAGCCTGGTGTCAAACCTTGCTCTTTTAAGCTAGCTACACGCTCTGCTACTGATTGACGAATAGCTTGACCAATTTCTTTACCATTAATAATCGCACTTGACATAAACCTTCGTTACTCCTTCCAATTCAACACATTTTATTGTTCTGTAAATTTAGAAAGTACGCCATTAACAAATTTTGACGATCCTTCATCGCCAAATGTTTTGCATAGCTCAATTGCTTCATTCAGTACTACTCTTTTTGGTGTTTCAGGCATGTATAAAAGCTCATATACAGCTAAGCGTAAAACTGTTCTCTCAATTTTAGGCAGACGGGCAAGTGACCACTTTTCAAGATGCTTCTCTAAAGTAGCATCAATTACCTCCAAATGTTCAGCTGTTCCAGTAACAATTTTTTCATAGAAGACATTTGTTGGCTGACCTTTAATGTGCTCCATTGCTTCTTCGATTGTTACATCAGTGTTGTCCAGCTGAAACAAAACTTGCAACGCTTTTTCGCGTGCCTCATGTCGTTTCATGTAAAGCTCTCCTTCTTAAGTGGCATTAAGGTTTATAATAGCATAAATTTGTACGAGAAACACGAATTCCAGCAAGTTTTCAATAATCTGAAACCTTTTTCAAGCAACTTTCTGCTTGTTTTAACTCCTCTCAATGAACAGTATGATACAGTCGAAAAAGAAAATCCGCATTTCTTGTTTTATTAGTAAGAATGTTATAATAAATAAACTTATATTTCATCTTCGGAGGTGTTCAATTTGCATTATGAAGTGAAGTGTACAAGCTGTTAAATATTATTCAAATTATACGAAGGTGAGGCACAATACAAACAATTGAAGGAACGCAAATCCCGCCTATTTTATTGCGAGGATTGCAAACATAAAATTCGCTTTGATGCCATTCGAAACTTCTTTAGCTCTTACTAGTGGAGGCAATTATTTATGAAAGAACATTATTATACAATCGGTGAGGTTGCCAAGCTCTCTAACTTATCAGTCCAGACCTTGCGCTATTATGACCAAATTGATTTATTTAAACCTGCTCATATCGATACCCATACTAATTATCGTTATTATAAAGATAATCAAATTTTTTACTTAGATATTATTAAGTCGCTTAAATACATTGGAATTTCACTTGAAGATATAAAAAGGGCACTTGGCTTAACTTCGGAAGAATTGCTCATTTTTTTAGAACAGCAGGAGCAGCGAATTGAGCAAAAAATTGCTCGCTTAAATGAAGTAAAGTACACATTGCTGAAAACAAAAAAACAAATGCAAGATCAAATTGATATTCCGATCTTTGGAGAGGTTTATGTTCAAGTAGAAGAGGAAATGCCCATTTTACAAGTTACGACTACTGAGCTTACACCTACATCTAGCACGAATACATACTATGCGACACTCACGAAAATAATCGAACGTGAAGGGAGTGTCTTAAATAGTCGCTACGGTTGTATTTTTCCGCTTGCACGCTATACAGATGTTCATACTATTATATATGATGCTATCTTTACACCACTCTTAACAGAACGGACATTTTCTAAGCTCTCTCCTAATATCAAGCAAACAATAAAGCCAGCAGGTATATATGTATGTATTGCCTTTATTTATCATCCTGATACTTACTTTTCATTTTATGAAAAACTACGAGCATATGTAGAGGCACAGCAAGAAGCCTATGAATCAACTGTTTATGAGCTATATATGCCAGCTACCTTCACCTTTGAGCATGAGAAGAAATTCATTGTTGAATTAAAGGTTAGGCAAAAACATTAAACCATTTGTTTTTTCTTATCTAAAAAATTTATGGTATTCACTTGCATAGCAATTCACTCCTACTGCCACACTTACCTAAAGCAAAGAATCGAAAAAATGTAAACAAATCTTTTGACCCTATAGTTACTATAGGGTTTATTGTATTACTCATGGAAATATTCTAGTAGACTTAGTTCTCATGTATTGTGAAAGTTTAAAGGAGAAAAAATATGGATAAGAAACAAATTTTAACGTTATCAATTTTATTATCGAATCTATTCATTGCCTTTTTAGGCATTGGTTTAGTCATTCCAGTGCTGCCAACCATTATGAATGAACTACATATTTCAGGCTCAGTTGTAGGCTATATGGTGGCAGCCTTTGCCATTACGCAACTTATCGTATCCCCTATTGCTGGTAAACTAGTGGATAAGATAGGCCGTAAAGTGATGATCGTGGTGGGCCTTTTTATTTTTGGTCTTTCCGAGCTATTGTTTGGGATTGGTCGCTCGATAGAAATTCTCTTTATCTCACGTATGCTAGGTGGCGTAAGTGCTGCCTTCATCATGCCCGCAGTAACAGCCTATATCGCTGACATCACTACATTATCACAGCGTTCGAAGGCACTGGGCTATATGAGCGCTGCAATAAGTACAGGCTTTATCATTGGTCCAGGAATTGGTGGATTTTTAGCTGAGTTCGGCACACGTATACCTTTTTATGCAGCTGGTATACTTGGCTTTGTAGCGGCTATCCTGTCATTAATATTGTTAAAAGAACCGACACGTGCTTTAGATGACCAAGAGGCTGCACCATCCATTTTAGGCAGTGTAAAACGCGTATTTAGTCCACTCTATTTTATTCCATTTGTGCTAATTTTTGTACTTTCCTTTGGTTTAGCCGCATTTGAATCGCTATTTAGTTTATTTGTGGATCATAAATTTGCATTTACACCCTCAGATATCGCAATTATTATTACTGGGAGCGGGATAGTCGGTGCTCTTGCACAGCTATTATTATTCGATTGGCTGACAAAAAAAATGGGCGAAATAAATGTTATTCGTTATTCACTGATCCTCTCTGCTGTTCTAACATTTGCGATGACAGTTGTAAGTCATTATTTTGCCATCTTATTTGTAACATTCTTTATTTTCGTAGGTTTTGATTTAATACGTCCTGCCGCTACCTCTTATTTATCCAAAATTGCCGGAAACGAGCAAGGTTTTGTGGGTGGTATGAACTCCATGTTCACAAGCCTTGGTAATATATTTGGACCAATTTTAGGCGGCATCTTGTTTGATATTAATTTAAACTACCCCTACTATTTTGCAACAATCGTATTAACCCTCGGCGTTATCCTTGCTTTATTTTGGAGAAAGCCAAAGCATATTGAGCTATAATGTATTGCTAAAACATTTCCTATTTAATAGAAAAGGGCTGCCACTCTCGGCAACCCTTTTTTGCTATTCGTGTACAGCAACCTCTTCTTTTTCAAAGTGAATACCAGTAATGTGTACATTCACCTCTGCTGTTTCAAGTGCAGTCATATTAAAAATCGCCTGACGAATTTGACTTTGTACTTCCTTCGCTACCTTTGGAATAGCATGGCCATATTTCACAGAACAAAATACATCAATGGCAATTTCACCTGTTTCCGTCACACCCGATTTAATGCCTTTATTGTGCACTTTTTTACCGAAGCGCTCAACAACACCCGTTGCAATATTTCCACGAGTTGCAGCAATGCCTTCAACCTCATTTACTGCGATCCCTGCAACAACCTCGATTACTTCTGCAGCTACTTCAATTTTCCCAAGTTCTTCTTTGCCAGAAGGAGTTGGTTGTACGAAAGATTGTCCTACTTTCTCAGCCATACAAATATCATCCTTTCCCTAACACATCACAAACAAATGCTGTTCTTACGCCTATTATACTATAAAAAGGAAGGTTTGGCTGTCGAAAGCCGTTTTAGCCGATAAAATTAAAAAGTTTGGCGATAAAACATGACTTTTTTTCGATAACTCTAAAGATTCTATCGATAAACCAACATTACTTCTCTATAAAAACTAACAAAAGTTTTTTTAAGTCGGGTGTTATATGGAAGAGGGCCTCTTCATATAGTGGTTTGGTGAAAGCTTTACAATCACAATTATGTATTGGGGGAAGTACAATGGAAAATGAACAAGATCAGATATTGACAGCAACAGATCTGCAGGATAATGAGAATTCTAAAAGCTTTGCGGATAAACTATATGAACAGATTACTTCCGTTATTGGTGGCAGTAATGCAAATCAATTTTTTTGTATGAGCCTTCCCGGAACGTTAATTAGTGCCTCACAGTATGCCTATGACATTGACAATAACGAACCGAAGCCTGCTTATGTAAGAGCTAATGAATCAAAGCTTGTCAATAAATTGTTTGATGCCTGTCAGATGACAGCCTCTGATAATGGGCGTCACCTATCAACTCAGTATAAAACTGCACTAGATATGCTAACACCTAAATTAAATAGTAAGCTATTTGAGGCGAAAAACAAACTAAGAGAGGTTTTAATGACGCCATATCCTTATAATTTTGGGGATGGCAAGCAGGATGTACTTACGCTTGAGCAAGTATTCTACCGATTGTATAGCGATTATGTAGAGGCAAAGCAAGCATGGGCTGAAAAACAAGTGGCAAAGAAAAACGAACTTGCGAAAAAGTACCCAGAGCAGACAGCCGAAGACTATAAGCAACGTAATAATGAATTTTTAGATTGGTATGAAATAACGGCAGAGGCAGAAGTGCTTGGAGTAGAGGAAAAACTCGGTAAAGTTTTAAGTGTTTTTTCCCCAGGTGATATGGAAATTATTAATGGTATTTTAGATAGTGGTGTTGGGCGTGAAATTGCGGAGGCGCGTTCTACAATTGCCAATGTAGGAAAAATGAATCCAGATGGTGGACATGTTTATCCTGTTCAGCTTTATCCTGAAAACTGGTTTACTTTATTGAATACCTCCTTTACACCTATTGACTTACTCGAAAGTCCAGCAGCATTAGCACAGCAGCTAGCCGTATTAGTAGCTCAACGTAGCAATATTACAAGTAATATCAACTCATTTTTAGCAATTATTCCGGATGAAAAAGAAGTACAAGCATTAAAAGAGGCTTATGAAAAAAATGATACAGCGTTTAAAGCGTCACTTGAAGCATTGCAGAAAACGTATGCTAATACAACACTCGATATGTTAAAAACATTGGTTGATGTGATGGCTTCCCAAGGTTTACAGGAAGTAACAAGCGTTTTACCTTCAACGGTTATGCGTATTTTTGGTGTTGAAAATGATAAGGTAAAAGATTTGCTTGATAAGCTTAGTGCTAACTTTAAGGATTGTTTAACTGCACAAAATGATTTAATTGACAAGGCACAAAAGGCAACAAATGCTGCGATGCAATATTTTGAAGCGAACAATAAGCTCCAATTCAAATCCATGCTCTCCCCCTTACAACAGCAGCTTGACAATACAAATCAGGATATTGAAGCATTAAAAGAGAAAATTAGACTTGCAACTGTTTTACAATCTTCAAAGGAGGCTAGTAAGCAAACAGAGGAAAATGAAGTTGCACCAAATCATGTGCCCGAGAATTTTACACAGATTATTCTCACATCTAGCCTAAAAGAAGCGAATCAAGCTTCCTCTTCCTATGCTTCAGCCTCTTCCTCTAACTACGGCGTATCCTTTTTCTTTGGTGGCTATTCTAGTAGCTCTAGCCATAAGGAAGCGATCAGCAAGGCATTTGCTAGTAGCTCAGAGATGTCCATCCAAATTGGCCTGTCTGTAGCAAAGGTACAAATTGGTCGAGAATGGTTTAATCCTGGGGTCTTTTTACTGACAGAGGATATGTATAATACATCAAGCAAATCCATTGCACCATCGAAAGATTATCAAGATTTTTCAAAGGAACGCTTTAAAGAAATGAATCAATGTGTTTTCCCATGCTTCCCTACGGCATTTGTTATTGCGCGAGATGTCACAATTAAGTTTACTTCTGCAACCGCTATGTCAGATTCATTTGCACAAAGTGTTGAGGATCATTCAGCAAGAGGTGGAGGCTTCTTTATTTTCGGTGGAAGCAGGTCTTCTTCCTCATCCTCAGCACAAAGTAATTCCAGCGTGCAATCCTCTGCTAATAGCGTTACGGTGCGCTTTACGAATCCGCAAATTTTAGGCTATTATCTTGAAGCAACAGCAGCAGATAAAAGTGTTAGCATTAACAATACAGGGGCTAGCAGTAATACTGATTTCATCTCTATTTTTGAGTTCGTTACGAAATTCCAGGAAATGCTAGATGATTACAATAAAAAATATAATAAACAGACTTTAAACCTATAGGAGGAATAAGAATGATTACCAATATGCCAACGACAGTAGAGGGTGCTAAATTGCAATTGACACAGGAGCAGGAAGCGCGTTTCCGAGTAGTTTATCGTAAAACAAAGGATGAGCAAGGTGCTTATTTTGCTGATTTATGGAATCCAGAGACAGACTATACAGACGAATTTATCATTGTTCCTTTAAGATCTGTATATGATAGTGTGACAGATCCTTTAGATATCGGCACAACGTTTGCCAATGTGGAGGGTAGTACTCATGATCCAAGGCATGGAGTGTCATCTTGGATTCAATTACTAAAAGTCTGTTTGCAAAATGAGTATGATGTCACTTCTTGCTGTGCGGAGCAAAACAAAATTTATATAGGTGATTCACAAGATGGAAGTGATGATAAAACGAGAGGATTTAGCTGTAATGATACAATAGTAGGCGGTCATGTAATTTTACAAGCAACCAATTCAAGTTCAGTTGATGAGGGTGGTTATGTACATTTATTACCGATCTGTCACAAGCATAATACGTTTCGCTATACAGGCGGTACTGGCGCAGGCTATTATATGAAATTAGAGCGTGAAATGAAAGCAGTAAAATTAAAATCGTATTTTCAACTATCTGCATTAGTAGAGGAATAATCATAATTTAAGAGATGTGGCTAACACAAAGTCATCTCAAGTCAATAAAAGTCAAACTATATATCTTTTTAAACATAAAAAATCTCCTAGCTGCTAAAAGTTAGGAGGTTTTGAATTTGTGAATGCTTACTTCTCTTTTTCTAATCCACCCAATACATCGTTCTTTTCAAGGAAATTCGTAATATATACTACTTCAAGCATCAACCATCCCATAAGAATCGAACAACCTCAGAACGCTATTGTATACTTCGTTCCGTTTCTTTTCAAGTAGTTGACAGTTGCAAAAGAAATCGAAAAAATTCTCATAATAAAATGGAATGCGACATGCTTCCTTCCTATGTTTAGGTTATATTTTTTTCACTACTTGTAATCTAAATCTTTATGAAATCGGCAATTAATCTCTATTTTCCTTTTTTCTAAATACCAAAAAGCTACTGTCAACATTAATAAGAAAATAGGAATCAAACCGATATACTTCCAAGCATTGTTTGCTCCCAAAAAATAATAAGATGCAACTAGTATAGACGCAATTGTACTTATAAACATGTAAATCCACGAAAGCTTAACTACTGCTAAAATGAAGGCAAAAATTACGATAACAAAGGAAACACTCCAGAGTAATAGCATGAATATCCTCCCTTTCTCTTTCTAACGTAAGCCAAAATCTTGATAATGAAAACACTTCCTAAAACATGGAATCATTTATTTCGAAATCTCATAAGAAATCTGTTTCATAATTGATCTCCAACAATATAGTTAAACTTTCTGAATTTATCTTATTATACCAAATAAAACCTATCATTGAAAAAAGTCGATTTGCCACAAAAAAATTGATGCAAATCGAATTTTTTAGTTTTCAAATCTGCTAAAAGACAAGTTTTCAATATTAAAAGTGAATTATTTTTAGTGCTCACTGTTGAAAGACGTTTAATATACTTGATTGAATCAACGTGAAGATGGTTTTCTATGGGGACAAGAGGAAGTAAATATATAGTTTAAAAAAGTACTCAGAGTTGGAATTCCAAGCAATTAGCTTCACTGTTTTAGCTCAGGATTAGCATTGTCAAGGGAATTCGCAGCTATGGGAGGAGATACTCAGTTTCTCGAAGGGTACTACGTGTTACTTTCCAAAAAACAATATGGAAGTTTAAATGAAATGCTCTTACAGAACGGGAACAATTTCTAACTGATATTGAGTGTACTTGGAGATGCCACTATAGATTCTACTGAAGAAAAAACACTAAATAATGGGGCTATTATTACCTACTGTAATAGTGAATAATAATTACCATTTTTATACCAACTCAGGATTTATTATGCTATAATTCTCTGTAGATAGCATTTTCAGCTAGTAAGGAAAAAGGCCGTTCTTTTAAGGGAGAATACTTCATGAAGAATATACTATTTAAATTATTCATAGTTGTAGCGTGGATATATTGTTTGGGACATATTTTATATGGTTTCCCTACTGATACCGTTGTAATGCGTTCGGTTAAAGGTGTAATGTCGATAGTTTTTTCTTGTAGTCTACTGTTCTTTTTATTTAAAATAATTGATACAAAACAGAAAAAAGAGCTGAATGAATAATCATTTGGGGCAATCATTCCTTTTCTACAATCAATACCATAGGCAACACACATCATTTTAGGGCTTGTGCATAAACACACACAAGTCCTTTTGTTTATGTTCTTATACTTTCACGAGAATACTCCTTTACATTCATTCTACCTATTCTCTACTATCCTCACAGACTCGTTAAATGGTTCTAGGATCTTGCTAGTTACTCATGTAATTAACTCAAAGCTGAATAGTTGGTTACTCGATTGCATTGAGCACTGTTTACAGAACAGGCATCAACAACTTGGTACTTCCTTAATAATTGTTTAATGAATCACAACTTATCCATTATCGTTAAGACCTTAGTCCTCTATGAGAATATCTGTACAAAATCATACAAATTAGATGATGATACATTTACTCTTATTTACCGCTCCAACTTGGCTTGTCATTTAATTTGAGTATTGTATAGCAATTTCCCTATGAATTGTTGCTCCTTATTACTGAATAGATTTCTAAAAAAATCGCTCTTATCTTACTAAATTAGGAGTAATTGTTAATCGCATTTGTTGCAATATTACCATTTATATACCAACCAACACTTGCCTATGTTATGATTTCTTTAGAGATATAATTTTCATTTAGTATGATTGGAAAAAATTTAGAGGTGAGTATTCTGGAAAAAAGTATTCAAAAATGGGCAATTTATGGGTTTTTTATTTCATTAGCTTTATCTATCTTACTTGTGGACTACAAGGAAACTTACGATTTTGATGGTGGTTATTCAACAGTGTATGTACCTGTGTATGATTATATTGTTTCTATCATTCGATATAGTGTAATAGGTGCATTTGCAGGAGTGATTGTAGGTTGGGGTTTTGGTAGAAGAATATATGAGGATAAAGAATAAATCCAAACAATACCCCATCCCATCACATATCAATCTAAGGGCTAGTGCGTAAAATTCCCTAAGCCCTTTGTTTATATCTTCACAACCTCTCTTGTAGCTTTACTCATAAGTTGTGATACCACTTTTATTTTATGAGAGCTATCGTTAGCACCTACTTTTCTCTATGTAAATATCTATCTGTAATCACTCGCTTTAATCAATGAAACAATTTGGTCTGTGTATCGCCGCTCTTTCATCTATTTGTCCATTGGTGCAATTAATACAGGTTTTTGATGTTGATTCATCATGTATAAGCGATTGATTAGTTTAGTAGCGTTTTAGACGCTGTCGTATCGCCTGCTGTAACAGCTAATCTTTCTTGTTAGTGCTACAAGCATCTACACCCATATTTTCATAAATATGTTACACTATACCAAACAACAGATTGATTCAGTTATTGTGTTTATGATTATTCCTCATATATGCAAGTCCTTTTGTTATGCTTCCTCAACCTCTCCTGTAGCTTAACACAAGACTTTGTAGCTCCCATCAAGCAATCTGTGTCAATGAATTTAGTTATGAAAGGTTCGAGGAGTGTCAAGAAAGGATTTTTTTAACATAAAAAAGAAAAGATGACTTTTATAGTCACCTTTTCACTTGTATGTAGCAATTTAGTTATTGAATATTTGTTCGTAACGGTGGAAGAATGCCACTGTGTGCGCTCTTGCTAGAGAATCATTTGGTTTAAACTCTTCATTTGTTTTAGTAGTTGTTAAACCATTATCACGAAGGAATTTAATAGCTTCTGACTGAGATACAGTCTTACCATAATGCATTGTAGCTAAGATACGAGCGAAGTTACCCCGTGTGATATCCTTCCCTGCAATGGCTTGTTTGGATGCTGTGTTTGCACCTAGGACTGGTAGAGAGTATTTTGTAGCCAGTTGGTAGTTTACGTCTCCATACCATGAAGTTTTAGCTATCGTTGAAGCTAGTTCTGATGGTTTGAAGTAACGAAATAGGATAGATAACATTTGGTTTTCCGTTAAGTTAGTGTACGGTTTAAGTAAGTTTTCGTACTTACCTGTTGATGGGTTTTTCACGTTTGGGTCTCCACTGATGATACCGATGTTGACAGCCCACTTAAAATCCTCAGCCCAGTATTGGTTTGCATCGTAATCAGCAAACTTTGATACATCAACGTTTCCCGTTGTGGGCGGTGTTACTGGAGGCGTTGGTGTTGAAGCTGAGTAGTTTAAAAAACTTGATGCTACATACCCCTTTGTCCCGTCATTTCTTTTCACAGGATACCAAACAAAATGGTTTTTCTTCGTCGATACTTCTTCATATTCAAAAGGACCCGTAATGGTAACAATTTCGCCTTCACGTAAAGTACCCATAGAAGGACTATCCTTAGTAGGTCTTGTCCTAACTGTTACATTAGTTGTTGTTGCACTAACTTTTTGATTTGTTTTAAAAAAATACTTTGATTTTGTTAATGGTAAATCAAAATCATAGTTCATCGCTGAAAATTTAATATTTTCCCTGCTGTTAGAGTCATATTGAAAATTTTCGCGTGTAAAAGGCAGCTCTGCTAAGTCTATTAATTCCAATTTCTCAATAATTCGGAGAATTCTTTCTTGATAGGCATTTGCATTTCTTTCACCAGTTGCTTGGACAATTGGACTATTTACTGGCTTAGTACCGTTATAAGCCATGATAGCGAAGTACCAATGTTCCAGTACATCTCTCTCCCCATCGTTGATGCTAGGTAAATCCTTCCGCTTAAACATATTATCTAGAGTCTTTACACCAGCTTGAATATTATAGACAATATCGCTTTTTAGTCTATCTTGATTGTAGCCAGCTTGATTTGTAATTTGCATAATGCCAATTCCATTATCAGCTGTCACAATCGCTTCACCATTACTACCGAAATGACGCCAATTTCCACTTTCACCTTCTGCTATTGCCTTCACAATTTCAGGAGGAACATCATAACTCAGTGCTGTTTCGGTTAACAAACAGTTCATTGTGGAATAATCAGGGTTTTTTTTCGATGCCGAATCATACTCACATGTATTTTCAATATTATTAGCTAATACATTTTTATCTATATTTATAGATAGAGAGATGGCACCAATGGCAATAACACTAATCAATGGTTTCAATATCTTTTTCATATCTGATTATTACACTTCCTTTCATATTTTCTAAAGTTAAAAGATTCCATATATATGTTATCATAAACCCAATATTTGAGATAGGGGTAATAGTCAATGTTTCTATCATTTAACAGGATTGAGTGATAAATGATAGCCCTAACATATATTGTTTAATTTTAATTCGGTGAAAAGGTTGTAGATAGTGATTGTTGGATTTTTACTTTTTTGTGAAATAGGTAAGCTTCCTAAAAAAGGTCCCTATCTTTTTGATTTACCGAACAATGTTATGAGATGACTCTCATAACAAGTAAACAAGCAATGGAGGGTATAAAATGGGTGTAAAAAGCAAGTTTGGAATAATTGTTTTAGCAGGTGCTGTTATAGGGATTGCACTATTTGTATTTACGCAAAAAGAACCGTTAGTACAGAAGCAGTGATGGAATCCTTATGGGTTAAACATAACGTTCAAAGTACCATGATAGGCGATACTGACCCTAATCTTGATGTATCAGTTTACGATAAAAAAGACATAACAGATGTGAAAAGTTATTTAGAAAACAACTTATCCGAGGAAGATTTAGAACACTACAAACTGAATGTGTATCAGTATTCAGAAAACCCAATTTGAATTTATTAAAAATGCACAGGAGAACCTAGAATCAGATTATAAATAATAAAGATGTTTTTCCGCAATCAGGCGCTTGGTTGAATAGAATAGGACTTGCGTTTAGGATTAATTTTCATACACACAAGTCCTTTCGTTACACTTCCCTTAATTGCTCCTACAGCCCTCAGAAGTAAGCAGTCCTACAAACCTTTTCAGGTATATGCTTATACAAACAACCTTCAGCAAAAATATCATACGAATGGTAATCATTTTCAATCGAACCGCCAAAGTCTGCTATTTTAACTACTCCAATCAGTTCATTGTCATTGAATGTGAATCGAACCTTATCACCCAACTTAAATTTCATCGGGGGTAAATTCCAGTTTTTTGACATACAAATCACTCCTCCTCATTAAAAACTTCAACAAACTCAGCGAATTTCATTACTTTCACACCGTTTGCTTCAAGCTCCTTACAATTGCGATTTAGATGTTGCTTCTAAACCGTTCAATTTGAACTGATTAGAAGTCCCTATTTCTCTGGTGTAGTTCTAAAAGGTGTCAGATTGACCCCTTTTGAAATTTCTCTCGAATCTCGAAGTAACATACCTATATTCAATATTGCTCTTTTTGAGAATACATTGTTTCCACGTTTGTTGATTCCAAGAAGTGAGATAATCTCACTTCTTAATTATGTACCTATATCACCGATTACTGCAATAACTTCTCGATATGGCATAAATACAAGCCAATTAGCCTCAAGTTCCTCTTTATATCTTCGAATGTTATCACGAATAACTTCTTGACTAATACCATAAAACTCAGCTACCTGCTTTGTTGTAGCAAGCTCAGTGTAAAGCAATAATAGCAATCTACCCACCCTATCAACTACATCTATTCGGTTTATATGATTTTTTCTGAGCTTTGGACTAAGACAAAAAAGCACACTTATACAAGTATGCTTTTAAATCTTCAGTTAATATTTCTATCGTTGTATGAAAAAAAGCTTTTCCGCACGTTTTCTGTATTTTTCATCTAAAATCTTTTCCACAATAAAATCTTTTATTTCTTGGTCACTTAACGGTTCTAAATCGTCTCTTATTTCTCCCATTTTCTCTAAAAATGCGAGTTGAACTATTCTATAATTCGAACTAATGATTCCAGCAAAAGTTATCGGGTCCTCCTGATTATAAAGTCGCCCTAGAGCATCTATTTCTTCAACAGAAAATTCTTTAGAAACCCTTTTGTAAGCATCCATTGCTTGTTCTATAGTTTCAAAGATTAGCCCGCCACTAACTAAATACATAGCTTTTATTACAGATTTCGCATATTCAGAATTGACATTTGGTACTTCACTTACTACTACCATTACTACCACCCCTTCTAAAAAGCTTGATTTTTCATCCATAATTTTACTATAAAGGTTTTTTAATAGCAATTAGAACAAACATTAGTGATAACAACAATAAGCTAACTAATCTATCTAACCCTTCAACACAATACGTAGTTTTCTTTGCTTTGTAATATCTTTGACGTTCCCTAATGAAGTAATAAAGCCAAATAATGTTTCCAAAGAGATTTCGTCTACATATTCAATATTCATATTTTTCAACATGCGAGTAAAAATATAATCATATTCGCTAATTGTCCGCTTCCGAATACCCCACAATCGCATTTGCTCTTTGACAATCATTAAAGCTGAATAAGCGCTAATGCGATTGCCTTTTAATCGAACAGAATTAACATCTACCACAATGGATGGCGCTATAATAAATGGCTCGTCATGCTCATTCTTAGCCAAACAAATATCCCTGTTCTTTGCTTATTTTTGGACATAAAAAAACCTCCAATCTAAATAAATTTAGTTAGAGGTAAAAAATTTCGGATATTCCTATTTGTTTTATTCCAAGTTTTTTCCCTAATGCTTACTTCGCTTTTTCAGCTACACCCAATACATCATTCTCTTCAAGGAACTTCGTATTGAATTGTGCTGATTTGAAAACGTCATTGTTCATTAGTGCTTGGTGGAATGGAATTGTTGTATTGATACCAGGGCCAGATACTTCAAATTCACTTAGCGCGCGGTTCATTTTCGCAATCGCTTCTTCACGTGTGTCTGCATGAACAATTAGTTTTGCCACCATTGAATCGTAATATGGTGGGATTGTATAGCCAGCATAAACTGCAGAATCAATACGTACACCATAGCCGCCTGGCGTTACATACGTATCGACAGTACCAGCTGAAGGCATGAAGTTTTTATATGCATTCTCTGCATTAATTCGGCATTCAATTGCCCAACCATTTAATTTTATATCATCTTGCGTGAAAGGAAGTTTTTCACCAGATGCAATTTTTAATTGTTGTTGTACAAGATCTACACCAGAAATCATTTCTGTTACTGGGTGTTCAACTTGGATACGAGTATTCATTTCCATGAAGTAGAATTTATCTTCTTGATAGTCATAAATAAATTCGATTGTTCCAGCGCCTTCATAGTTACAAGCTTGTGCCGCTTTAACAGCAGCCGCTCCCATTTCAGCACGACGTTCAGAAGATAGAGCTGGAGATGGAGCTTCCTCTACTAATTTCTGCATACGACGTTGAACTGTACAGTCACGTTCACCTAAATGTACGACATTACCATGACCATCTGCTAATACTTGGATTTCACAGTGACGGAAGTACTCGATGAATTTCTCTAAGTATACGCCAGGATTACCGAATGCTGCAGCAGCCTCTTTTTGTGTAATTTCGATACCTTTTACAAGATCTTCTTCTGTACGAGCTACACGAATCCCTTTACCGCCACCACCAGCAGTTGCTTTGATGATCACTGGGTAACCGATTTTTGCAGCCCATTCTTTACCTGTTTCGATGTCTGGAACAATACCAGTACCTGGAACAAGCGGAACACCTGCTGCTTCCATTGTAGTACGGGCAACGTCTTTAATACCCATAATTTTAATGGAATCAGATGAAGGACCAATAAATTTAATGCCAGCATTTTCACAAGCTTCAGCAAAATCAGCGTTTTCAGATACAAAGCCGTAACCTGGGTGAATACCATCAGCACCCGTTTTCTCTGCTACGCTCAGTAAAGCCGGGAAGCTAAGATAAGAATCTTTGGATAGCTTTGGCCCGATGCAATATGCTTCGTCTGCTAATTTCACATGTAATGCGTCTGCGTCTGCTTCAGAGTATACGGCAATAGATTGAATGCCTAACTCTTTACAAGCACGAATGATACGCACAGCGATTTCGCCGCGGTTTGCAATTAAAACTTTTTTCATGGTTTGCACTCCTTACTCAGCTTTTACAAGGAATAATGGTTGTCCATATTCTACTAATTCGCCATCTTTAACAAGTATTTCAACGATTTCCCCTTGAACTTCTGCTTCAATTTCGTTGAATAGCTTCATAGCTTCTACGATACAAACGATTGTTTCGTTACCTACTTTGTCACCCACTTTAACATAAGCTGGTGAGTCTGGGTTTGGAGATTGGTAGAAAGTACCAACCATTGGTGATACAACTTTATGTAACGATGGGTCGTTAGCTGTTGGTGCTGCTGCAGCTGGTGCTTCTTCAGCTTTTGCTGGGGCTGCTGGTGCCGCAGGAGCTGCTGGTGCAGATTGTTGTACAACAGGGGCTACTACTTCTTTTTTCGGTGCTACAGTTTCAGTAACAACAACACCATTCTTTTTTAACTTAACTTTTGCGCCATCTACTTCATACACGAACTCGTCAATTGAAGAAGAATCTACTAATTTAATGATTTCACGAATTTCTTGAATTTTGAACATTTCTAACTCTCCTTATGAAATAAAATCTACTACAAGCACTATTCTATATTTTTTTCGAACAATTTGAAATAGTTAAATGAAAATTAAGTAAATATGAACAAAATAAAAGGCTTTCCTTTACTAAACGAAAGCCTTTTCATTGCACTGATATATAACAATGACTAATAAATAAACAGAATATTCCTTTTTTTCATTATCTTTTAATAGTTATTAGCACTGAATTTTACTTGTACATCATTTGCGCCTTCCCACTCCGTTCTTACTAAATAAATGATTTCGTTTGCTTGAGATTTTGATAGCTCTTCCGCCATAACTGTAACAGATACTTTGCCACCGTCGGCTTTTACAAACGCATCGGAGTAGCCTAAAGATTTAATTAACATTTCTAGCATTGCTTCTGCTGATTCTTGTTTAATAAGACTATCAATGTCATTGTATGCTTCATTTTTTTCTTCTGCAGTGTATTCTTGAGAAGCAATCTTCTGCGTTAATTGTTGACGAAGCTGACTTCTTTCATCACTAACTTGCATGCGCATTTCTTCAAATAAATGGCTAGGTGAGGAGACTTCCTGTGTCATATCCTCTTTCGTAGCCTCCTGATCTGTTACACCTGTTACGGCAGTTTGCTGTAAAGTATCATCTGTAAAAATAGTTAGTCCATTAAATTGCTTTGCTGGGTCAACCAAATAATACACTGAAATTACTGCTACTAGACTTAATAATGTCATAAACCAAACTGTTCTTCTACGTACGCGCATTTACTTTTCCTCCTTATTTTCCATTGGAACAATAATTATCCGATGAATCGGTAACTGCATCACTTGACTGACAACCGCACGAATCTCATTTTTCACAAAGATATCTTTTGCACCTTCTGAAACAATGAGCAGCCCTGTTACTTCTTTCGTACTTTGCTCAGTCCCTCGAAAATATTGGCTAAATAGTTTATTTTCGTCCTTCTCATCAGTCATCTCTCCATAATAAAAATATACTTTAACCTCCCCAACACCTTGCATTGCTTTCAGTGTCTGTTCCAGTTTTTCTTCATTGGTCGTCGGTGTTGCTTGATTATTTGTAGAATTCGTTTGATACATTGGTAAAATGATGAAAATTCCTACGGAGGCAGCAATAAGCATTAAGATCATAAATGACGTTGTTTTTTTTCGTGCCTTTTCCACATCACTTGTACATTGCCTCCTTTCATCTTCTCTTTTTCAAGTGTATGTACGCTTGTTTCTTCCTATGAATTGATAAATGGAATCTTTAATAGCAATTGCAAAAATACTAACGTAATCACCAGTTTTGTCAGTGAAATTATTTCTTTATCATCTGCCAAAAAGACAAATATCTGACATACAAAGAGCAATGCCAATAAAAGAATCAATCTATCTCCCCCCGGCCATAACTTGTACAAAAACAATGAGGAAAAAACAAGAAAACATAAATGAAAAAGCAATTAAAAATGATACTGCACATAACGTAAATAGAGATTTACTAACGTGATCTAGTAATCTGCAAATATCATCAAAAGCAATCGGCTCTAAAATAGCTGCCAGTAGCTTTAACGAATAAGCACTGATAACAAGCTGTACCGTTGGAATAAATGACACAGTAATAACCGCTATAAAGGCACTAATACTACTAATAGAAGAGGAAAATTGCGTCATATGCTGGAACATTGAAAAACTATCTACGATAAAAGAACCAACCACAGGAATATTTTCTTCAATTAATTTTTTAACAGGCTCTGCAACCGCTGCATTCACACTAAATGCCGCTACACCACTTGCTGACATTAAAATAATGTAGCAAATGACCGATGCAGAGACGATGCTCATTATGGTAAAACGGATTAATTCAGCAATTCTTGTAAAGGAAATTTCTTTCACAATGACACTACATACATCAAATACAATGGCAAATAACACGCCCGGTATCAGCCACTTACTACTAACTATCGTTAAGACTTGTACAAAAAAGAGTAAGAAAGGCTGCCAGGAAGCAATTGCCGTAATACTACTCGATAAAAGAAAGCTTGAAGTAAGGATGGGGTAAAATGCTGTAAATATGTGGGCAAGTCCCTGTGCTATTTCATCAATTAGTTGAAATGACTTCACTACGACAGGTCCTATTGTTGCAAGCACAATCAGAAAGAATAATATTCTTGTCCCTTTTTCAAATGTAGGTAATAGCATATTCACGATTAAAATAATGATGACATAGCCGCACAGGGTGAGCGTCATCTTTAACAAGAGAAAAAATGGATCAATTAAAAATGACAGTATCTGCTCCTGCATGATCTTCGCTCCTTAGTTTAGCCGTTGTAAAATAGCAGATACCTCCTGTAAAACAGCCAAAAATTCTTTAAACCAATACAATAAAATAACAATCTTAACCCCATCAATAACAATGTTTCCAAGTACTTTATAATTGTGCTCTACAAGTAACATTGACACCCATTGCCCCACATAAAAAAGACTGGCACTTATAACAATCGCTTTTGCATAAGGCAAAATAGCTAATGTCTCGAGTAGCTGCTTGATGAACGGCAATAAGAGTGTCGAGAACAACATACCGAACAATAAAAATGCAAACATTACACTTATTAGCGCATGGAGTGGCTGTATGACTTCTTTTATAAGTAATAATAAAAGCAGCATGACAACAGCGACGATGACAATTTCCATCTACACTTAACCTGAAGAGGTCAGCCATTGAAAGAATGTAAGGATTTCATTAAAAAATAGACGTAAAAATCGCAACAACTCCGCTGTCATGTATAAATAAGCAATGAAAAAGAGGAAAAATGAAAATTCCTTTTTTCCTGTTTGGTCAAAGAAAACATGAAGAAGCGCAACTACTAGTCCCACTCCAGCGACTCTTAATACGTCTTGTAATTCCATGCATACGCCCCCTCGTGTACAGCAATATATGTTGCAATCAATAAAAAAAGACCTCTATACATTTGTATAGAGATCTAAGTTTTAATGACGTGTTGTTATACCGTTTTAAACGATGCACAGCACATTAATATCATTATAGTAATTTTTCAATAATACTTTTCACAGTGCCAGTCTGTTTTACTAAATAGCTATTTTCTCCCATCCACATGGATAGATACTCAGCATTTCCCTGTTCCGCACTTTCTTTACGAATCGTAGTCGTTAAATGATTTTGCAAAGGATAGGGAGCTACAGGTGCATCTTTCATACGTTCTGTAAAATCATTCGCTAAGCCTCTTGCTGGTTTTCCAGTAAATGCACGAGTAATAGTCGTTTGCTGTTCTTCTGATTGGAGTACAGCATTTTTATAGAGCGGTGAAATTTCACACTCATCTGCCACTAATAAAGCCGTGCCAATTTGAACTGCCTGTGCACCGCTAGCTAAAGCTTTTTTCACATCTTCTTTCGTGACAATTCCCCCTGCAGCTATAATCGGAATTGAAATTTGTCCAACTACTTGTTGCAATAAATCAGGCAATGTAATTAATTGCATAGGTTCAGTGAAGGAGCCGCGATGACCTCCAGCCTCACGACTTTGCAGAACTACAGCATGCATTCCCTCCTGTTCTACACGCTTTGCCTCTTCCAAAGTAGTGGCTGTACCGATAACAAATACCTTATTGTCCTTTAAACGTTTAATAACGTCTGCAGAAGGTATGCCAAATGTAAAGGAACAAACGGCGACATCTTCATCGAGAATAGCTTGTACTTGTCCTTCAAATACTTCCTTGGACATAACACTTTGTACAGGTGAAAGACCTAGCTCATCATAAAATGGTTGTAAGGCCATACGAGCTTTTTGAAGGACTTCAATATCAATACGTGGATCTTCCTGAACAAATAAATTCACAGCAAAGGGCTTCTTTGTAAGCTTTTTCACTTCCTGGATAAAGCTTTTTGTTTGCTCTCCATCTAAATAACCTGCTCCTATTGAGCCTAATATACCTTCCTCCGCACAGGCAGCAACAAATTTTGGAGATGTTACACCTGCCATCGGTGCTTGAATTATTGGATAAGGTATCCCTAATGTTGTTTGTAGCATAGCACTCACTCCTTACGTTTATTGTAACATTTCTGCCATGTATGACCATCAATCGTATGATAGAAACAATTGACAGGCTAGTAAAAAAACACATTATGCCTCTATCGAATGTCACAAAAAATAGTTTTTTTTGCTTTATATGTATAAAATATAAATAAAAACCTACTCTTTCGTTTAGAAAAGAGCAGGTTTTTTAAAAGCATTACGCACGAGAAACGTATGAGCCTTCTTCAGTATTGATGATTAACTTATCACCTTGGTTAACGAAGAATGGCACTTGTACAATAAGTCCTGTTTCAAGTGTAGCAGGTTTTGTACCACCTGAAGCCGTATCACCTTTGATACCAGGCTCTGTTTCTGTTACTTCTAGCTCAACAGTGTTTGGTAACTCAACACCTAGCATTTCACCTTGGTATGATTGGATATAAACTTCCATATTCTCTCTAAGGAATTTTAATTCATATTCAATAGCAGCTGAAGCTAGTTCAGTTTGCTCGTATGATTCTAAGTCCATGAACACATGCTCGTCACCTTGTGCATAAAGATATTGCATTTTACGGTTATCAATTTGTGCTTTTTCAACTTTTTCACCTGCACGGAATGTTTTCTCATTCACTGAACCGTTACGAAGATTACGTAATTTAGAACGTACAAACGCAGCACCTTTACCTGGTTTAACGTGTTGGAAATCTAACACGCGATATAATTGGCCATCTACAATAATTGTAAGACCTGTACGAAAATCGTTTACTGAAATCATTTGTGTTCCTCCAAATTTTATAAAATAATAAGCTCTTTTGACGAATGTGTTAGTAGTTCGTTACCAGTTTCTGTGATTAAAATATCATCCTCAATACGGACACCACCGATACCTGGTAAATAAACTCCTGGTTCAATCGTTACGGCCATCCCTGGCTCTAACACCGTATCTGAACGCATTGATAAGCCAGGACCTTCATGTACTTCAAGACCAATTCCATGTCCCAATGAATGACCAAATGCCTCACCATAGCCTTTTTCTTTAAGATAGTCACGTGCAATCGCATCTGCTTGGATGCCTGTCAGCCCAGGACCTACCTTTTCAAGCGCTAATAGCTGAGAACCAAGGACTGCATTATACATATCCACTAATTTTTCAGATGGCTCGCCAACTGCCACTGTACGTGTAATATCCGAAATATAGCCATTATACAGTGCGCCAAAGTCTAATGTGACAAAGTCTCCTTTGTCAATTACTTTATTCGTTGCAACGCCATGAGGTAATGCTGAACGAAGACCAGATGCAACAATAGTATCAAATGAGGACTGGGTTGCTCCTTGTTTACGCATGAAAAATTCTAATTCATTCGAAACCTCAAGCTCTGTTTTACCAGGCTTGATGAAGTCTAAAATATGTGTAAATGCGTGATCAGCAATTTCACACGCAACCTTAATAATATTAATCTCTTGTTCCGTCTTAATCAAGCGAATTTTTTCAATTAGCCCAGAAATCGGCACTAAATCAGCTTGAACCTTACTTTTATACAGTTCATATGTGCCATAGCTAACAGCATCTTTCTCAAAGCCCAATAATTTAATACCCATGTTTGTTACTTGCGTTGCAATTTCTTCAATAATTGTTGCCTCATGCTTTACAATTCGGAAATCCTGTACTTGTGCAGCCGCTTGCTCTGTATAACGGAAATCTGTGATAAACACAGCATCATTTTGAGACACAATCGCTACGCCCGCTGTACCTGTAAAACCAGTCATATAACGACGGTTGTACCCGTTTGTAATTAAAATGCCATCGATGTTTTGTTCTTGAAGTGCCTTACGTAGCTTTTGTAATTTCAACATAATCAATTCTCCCTCTCAATAAATGTGCGTAGTGCCAGTTCATAGCCTTTCGTACCTAGACCACAAATCTGGCCAAGGCATGCCGGAGCAAGATAAGAATGATGACGGAAAGCCTCGCGTTTGTGGATATTTGAAATATGTACTTCGATAACTGGCACAGTAATTCCGGCAATGGCGTCGTGTAACGCGATGCTTGTATGGGTATATGCTCCAGGATTAAAGATAATTCCACTATATTTTTCGTCCTCTGCTTCTTGCAACCAATCAATCAGTACTCCTTCATGATTAGATTGACGAAAATCGACAGTAGCACCAAGAGACGCCGCAAGATTCTGAACATTATCTTTCACATCATCTAATGTTTCATGTCCATAAATATGGGGCTCTCGTTTACCCAGTCGATTTAAGTTAGGTCCATTCAAACATAATAACTTCACGCATCTTCGCCTCTTTCTATGTACTTGCCATTTATTTTATCATACACGACGTATACAGCAACTAATTTCCTTTTTGAGCTGTATGTTCTTTCTGATGAAAATTTGCTGTTTCAAGCAAGAAACGCAAAAGACAAATAACGACCACCATAAAGGGAATCGATAATTTTTTAAAGGAGGAAAGCTGCATAGGCAAATCAAGAACGACCCATTCTAATGTAATCGTCACAAATAGACCAAGCAAAAATGAAGATAGAACAGCAGGAATAATATAGACATACCTCAACATTATAAATAATAAAAAGCCTATGATAAATAGACATAAAATCAGAAAACTCCAATGAAAGAGTTTTGAGCTATCCTCAAAAAGCCCCCACTTCTTATAAAAACCTACTGGACTCCATTTAATAAGATGAAAGTAATGTAAGCCCTTTAAGCAAAATGCTAAAACAAGGGCACTGACAAGGGAAGTGATACTAGCTATTTTCAAGTAAAATCCTCCTTATTAGTATGCTTGATTGATTTTTTAATTGTTCATCATTTCCTTAATTGTACGAATAGTGTAGCCATATAGAAATTTTACTATGCGTAACTCTAGAGGTTTTTCTTTAAATTTAGTACAATGGTACAGTTGAAATATATATAGAGAGTGGTGTTGGCTTTGAGCAATTCACCTGTATACGGGGGACAAGCACAATTAGAAGGTGTAATGTTCGGAGGAAAGGAACATACGATTACAGCCATTCGCCGTAACGATGATTCCATTGATTATTATCATTATAAAAAAGTTCAAAAACCTGTTTTACAAAAA
The DNA here is from genome assembly GCA_002973635.1 of Lysinibacillus sp. B2A1. Lineage (GTDB taxonomy): Bacteria > Bacillota > Bacilli > Bacillales_A > Planococcaceae > Lysinibacillus. The sequence goes on along the minus strand of CP027224.1, from coordinate 2,862,591 downwards.
TTAAAAAAAGTTCCATTTGTACGCGGCGTTGTGGCGCTGATTGAATCAGCCGGACTAGGCTCTCGTCATATGCAATTTTCAGGCGATCGTTACGACGTTACACCTGGTGAAGAAGAGGAGCATAAGGAGGAAGGCTCTAAGCTGCAAATGATTTTAGGCGTTGCCGTTGTTGGAATACTTTCCTTTTTATTTGGAAAATTCGCCTTCACATTAATTCCTGTATTTATAGCGGACTTTTTCTCAAAATGGATTGAGGGTAAAACTGGACAAATTCTACTTGAAAGTGGCATTAAGCTACTTTTACTATTAACCTATTTATATTTTATATCGTTAACTCCTATTATTAAACGAGTATTCCAATATCATGGCGCAGAACATAAGGTAATAAACTGCTATGAAGCTGGTATGGAGATAACAGTGAAAAATGTACAAGCTCAATCCCGCTTACATTATCGTTGTGGTAGTAGTTTTATGCTGTTCACAGTCTTTGTCGGCATGTTTTTATATTTCTTCGTGCCCACTGATCCACTATGGTTACGTATTGTCGACCGTATTTTATTAATTCCTGTTGTGCTTGGTATTTCATTCGAGGTACTCCAAGCTACAAATGCATGCCGTAACCTCCCTGTGTTACGCTTCCTTGGCTATCCTGGCCTATGGCTTCAATTACTAACAACTCGTGAGCCGAAGGACGATCAAGTGGAAGTAGCGATTGCTTCCTTTAATATGCTGCTGCAAGTGGAAAAACAGCCAGAAATTGCAGCAACACTAAATCATGACTAAAATAAAGGACAGCTCAAACTGGAGAACGATCTAGTTTGAGCTGCCCTTTTTATCTAGCCTCGCATCTTACGTTTGAATAGTAGGATAGCAATTATAAATATGACGATTGTATAACCTATGACAATAACGAGTGGTATGAAAGCATCTGTATAGCTTGTGCTTTGAACTGCACGTGCTGCATTCACAGCATGAACAAACGGTAAAAATTGCGCAATTGCTTGAAAAGTACCACCAATCATATCAGGCTCAAACCAAGTTCCGCTAAACCATGTTGATACATTCACAAATATCGCAAAGATACCACCAACCTGCTTATCCGTAAAAATTGTCCCAAATAATAAGCCTAATCCTATATAAAGTAAGGAAATAACCATAAGTACCCCTACCACCCATAGTATAGAGAGATTCATTGGCAGCCCTAAAAACATGGCAGTAAGCAAACACAATATAATTTGTAAAAATGCAATTGATAACAAAGGCAGAACATAGCCTAGAATATAATCTCCTGCTGACATAGGAGAGGCAAAGATACGCATTAAAAAGGAGGAGCTTCTATCCTTCCCAAGTAGCATTCCTGAAAAAAGAGTAAGAAAGGAAAAACTAAAAACAATAACACCTGGAGTTAGATTACTAATTTCATAAAAGGCAAATGGCATATTTTTTTGCATGACTGAAAATAAGCTCATAAGCAGAATTGGTAAGCCTAAGCCAATTAACAGTGTTACTGGATCACGAACGATTTCCTTATGATTTCTTGTTGCAAACACATTAGCCCTCAACATAAGCCCTCCTCTGTATATGCTAAAAATATTTCTTCCAGGGATGATTGTTTTGTTTCATGCATCAATTGTTGAATTGTGCCAAGTGCACATAGCCTTCCATGATGCATGATGCCTACACGATCTGCAAGCATCTCAACCTCTTCTAAATAATGAGTTGTTAAAACAATCGTTACCTGTCCCTTTAATCCACTTAGTATTTTCCATAAATCACGGCGCGCACGTACATCCAGCCCTAATGTAGGTTCGTCGAGAAAAAGTATTTTAGGTTTTGACATCATAGCCATTGCAATGCTTAATCGACGCATAAATCCACCTGATAGTGTTTTGGCCTTGTCGTTCTGACGTTGTGAGAGGGCAAACAACTCCATATTTGCGTTCGCCCGTTCCCTTGCCTGTGTTTTGGAGCAACCATAAATTCGACCTAAAAATAGTAAATTTTCAATTACTGTTAAATTTGGTGCAACTGCTGATTCCTGTGGAGAAATATTCATAATCTTTTTTGCCGCAACCTGATGGTGAACGATACTTTTTCCATCCAACAGAGCATCACCATCTGTTGGCAGCAGAAGTCCACAAAGCATTTTAATTGTGGACGTTTTGCCTGCTGCATTTTGACCAAGAAGTGCAAAAAACTCACCCTGCTTTATGCTGAATGATAACTGATCCACTACTACTTTTTCGTGGTAACATTTGGTTAGTTCCTTTATTTCAATTGTCATGCAACTCACCTTCCTTATTTAACATCGCATTAATTTGTTCAATATCACGCTTAGAAAATTTATATTGCATTAGCCATGTCATAACGTATGTTCCTAAAAAACTTGCAAGTAAGGAGAAAACATTTGCCATCGTCTTGGGCATCCATAACGTCATGACAATTGGTATCCAAACAATTGCCGTTACAGCAAAATGCACGATATATTGCTTTAACATCCCCCATCTGGCTATTTCAAAAAACTGTGCAGCTAAAGCAAATGTAATGCCAATCAAACCCGTCAACAAAATCTGTGCGATAATGGCCATTGCTTCACTCGGAAAAAATGCTTGAAATTCTGGAACAACCCAAGCATAACCCCCTTGTTCTATCCCCATTGCTACAAAAAATTGTACAAATTGTCCAAGGACAACACCGATTCCAAATCCTCCTACAATACGTGTCAGTATGTCTTTATTCACATTTTCACCTCATAATCCTAACTGCTTTTTGATTTTTGTGACGTAACGCCTAGAAGCATATGTGTTGGTACTTCCTACTAGTTCAACACCAATTGTTCCAGTTTTGCTAATATCCATGCGTTTAATCATATGTCGATTGACAATTTCAGCATTTGAGATTCGTACAAATATCTGCGAATTTAACCGTTCCTCCAGCTCATACAAGCGCAAACGTACCGTATAGATTCCCTTTAAAGTTTGAACGAAGACCTTCTTCTGTTCCGTATAAATGCGGATGATATCCTGACAATCGATAAACTCAACACCTCTATCTGATAACACCGATAAAGTATGGATTCCAGCTGAAGCAATACAATGCATTAGATGCTCAATTTCAACTGTCATCTCTGCTGTATGAATTGTGACCTTTGGCTCTATACATTTAGGGTCAACAGAAATTTCTACTTTCAATATCATCACAGTCCCTTCTAACGCCTTCACTATAAATTTTTCCTTTAACAATGTAAATAAATTTTCGACGACTGGTCATTTTCCGAGGATAACTGGTTCAATTACTAAATGGTCCCTATCCGCATTATGATGAAAGTCTGAAATGAATTTAATAAATCTTGTTAAAAGAGAAAAAGCGTGTTTTGAATTGATCCAAAACACGCTTTTTCTATACTTAATTGTTATAAAAAAATTTGATGATTTTTGTGATCCTTGCTTATTTAAAGGTCTCTTTAAATTGAATAATGAACATATAGCATTACCCTATTTCAACACTTATTCACTAATAATATTAATAATTTTCTGCTGAGCATCCATGGCTTCAGGGATAGGCATTGCAACAAACACATGATTCATTTTAGGATAAACAAAGGTAGTGATTTCAATTCCTTGTTCTGTTAGTTGTTCATCAAATTTTATTGCATCTGGATATAAACTTTCATGTGTTCCAATAAAATGAGTCATCTTCCCAAGTCCTTTAAAGTCACCGTAAATTGGACTAATCAACGGGTCCTTTAAATGTTTATCAGCTGCCCAAATCTTTGTAATGACTTCCATTCCCTCACTCGCCAGCATCGGATCCTTTTCCTCATACTCAGGTATAAGAGGATTTTCTAAACCCATATCAACACATGCAGATAGTAAAATAATATCTTTTGGTTGTGGTAGATCGTTCCTCTTCAAAAGTTGAACCAGTCCAAGTGCTATATTTCCGCCTGCTGAATCTCCTATGATGGTCAATTGATCGAAGCTTTCAACAGTTCCAAGAATTTTTTTATATAAGTTTAGCATTTTTGGGTAGGTATCTTTATAGCTAAAATGTGGTACTTTAGGATAAATGGGCGCAATAATTTTCGCATTTAACGATTGTGCCATTTTATCCATGAGCATCCAGTGCAAATTTAAAGGTTGATTCGTCCAAGCACCACCATGTATATAAAGAATAACTTTTTGGTTCAAAGACTTTTGGTCATTTAAAGTGAAGACCTGCATACCCTCGTAGGTTAGCTCCTTCACATCACTTATTAATTTAACATCTTCCCCAATCACATAAGGCTGAATATTTTCAATTCCCCTTTGCTTTATGAACTGTTTGGTATTTTCAATACTAGAAAAACTTATTTTATTACTTTGGGAAATTAACAATTTTTCAAATTGAACACTTTCTTCAGAACGATCTCCATTAAAAATTTCTACACTCATGTTCCTCACTCCTTTAAACATTTTGTTTCATAATACATAATGTGTTTTGAAAAGTCTTAACAAGCTGGAGAGCAGATCTTAAATTTATGGAGAATTTTTAAATTTCCCTTTATTTCTTTATCAAATTTTATAGGATAATCTTCTGTACCATCCATTCAAGTTGCTGGTTCAACAATATGGCTCAATTGTTGAATAACAAGTCTAAAAAAATAAATTTTTTTAACTGCGATGATTGATAGTAAAGCAAAGCAGGCCATAACAAAAGGACTGTAGTGAATTTTACGCACAAGTCTTGTGGTTAATGAGTGAAGTATCTATTCTTTTCACGTTATTTAGGGAAGTAACTCTACCTTTACCTTTAGTTTTATATCCATAGGAAACCCTTCCTCTTGTACAAGATAAGATATGACATAAGCTCCTTCAGGTAATCTATCAAATACCTGTTCAAAATTTTCATTACTTCTTAAAACGCCATTTATTACATTTTTTCCTTTGTCTATATTTCGGATTTTATATAAAAAGCTTTCAGTACCAGTATTTGATAAGGATACTTTAACCGGAACACTCCAATTATTAATAAAATATGATTTACTTTCACCTATAGGAGACGCTATCTCTTCATCAATTACAAGTGGATGAAAAACTCCTATTGATTTTTCTTCTTTTTCATTTTGAGGGATATCTAATGCAACAGGTTCAGTATTTACAACTTCCGAAATTAATTTTAAAGATGATTCTTCCGTTTTAGATGTAAATGTATTGCACCCTGATAAGAGTATAATAAAAGTACTTACACAAGCTAATTTATAAATTTTCATAACTTCTCCTATCTAAATGGTTAATAGGTATTACTATAGAGAAACTTTCATTTCTAGATAATACGATATTTACGTGAAGATTGCATGATAACCAAAATAATAGTTAACCCAACAACGAAATACCACATTATATTAAAAGGAACTATAAACATTAATCCACCAAAAAATATAGCTGTTATAGTGCTAACTAAAATTGATGTTATACTCGTAAATTTACCTGTAATAAAATAATATAAAGTAAATGGTAATGCTAAAGTAAATAAAGGGATATAAATTGTTACAATAGATGTTTTAATGAAAGATATTGAAAGTACTGCTATTATGAAACCTACTGACGTAATAATCGTTCTTCCTACAAATACTTTACTTGAAAAATAACCATATAGCATAATAAACAAAATCACTAAACAAGTACAAAATCCTATTATTAGAACAAATGAATGGCCCATGACGTAAGCTGCAATTGAGAAATAAACTAAAGAAACAAATGGCAACAGCAATATTGAAGTATTTTGCGCTTTTTCTATATTCATTACATTTGTAAAACCTACAAGAACTAATAAAGTAAATGGAATCGTCAAATATCCTAATTCAAAGTGATTTCCTAGATTAATATAACTAACCTCGAGTTTGCCGACCACTATTAATACAAGCGACACACAAATTTGACCAATCAACCCCCAAATGCTTGATAATTTAAAAGCTTGAGTAAGCTTATCCATCATTACAATTAAAACGATGCAGATTAATAAGGTTAAAAACAACAAATTATCCCCTCCAAAATAATTCTTTAGAAATACTTAAAGTAATAAATATATCCTAAATTATACAGTATAGGTAATGAACAACCAAATACAATTATTGAACTAAACAGCACCGTTTGCTCAATAAAAAAGCTACCTTTGATTCGGTAGCCTAATCTTTATCTCTTGACACTCTTTAATTTCAATTATAGTAACCCAATTGTTTTTACCTTAAATATTAAAAAGTGCGTTAATCTACATTTCATTAACTTCCTAGGAAAATAAATAACACCCGAAACCTATATATATCAAGGGTTTGGGTGTTTTAGTGAAGTCGATTATTTGCGTTAATTTACATTATCAGCTCTGCGTCTTTGCGTCTGGCTCTTTGATAATAGTCATTTTAAATCCTTTTACATCTACTAACGTTTCATTTTTACATTTAGGGCAGAATAGAGGAAAGTTTTTCAATTCAGTCTCTTCACGAACTTTTAATCTTGTTTTATTATCACAAACAGGACTATATACCCATTTCATTTTTACTACAATTACATCTCCGAAATTTTCTAACAATTAAACCTTTGAACTATTCTTATTGAATCTCATGATAAATAATATTGATACTGTTCCACATAAAATTAAACTTATTAAACTTAGGATAATCTCTGATGAAGTTGCTTCATAATATCCTGATATATTAAACACTGCTGTAATTGGATAGATAGCACGTAATGTACTTTGCATACTAGCAAACAATCCTAAAAAGGCAAAAACTTCTGCAAAAATCAGTGCTAACCAATGGCTTCCTTTTAACTTGTACACCAGTGTTATAATTGGAGAAACTGCCAAGAAAAAACCAATTCCAGTCAAAAGATACATCTTGAAATTATTCAATATTGTGTTGAGGTTCAGTAGAGAAAAATGGAGAGATAACTCAACAGTTAATGCAATCAGGAAAACAAAACCATATAGGAGCAATGAGTAGAATGCAGTCATAAGCAGTTTTGCAATAAGCATTTTCGATATGCTCACTGGAATGAGAACAAGTGATTTCAATGTATCATCTTGAATTTCTCTACAAATGATATATGTTCCCATCAAAGCAATAATTGCAGGAAATACATAAAAACTTCCCAAAGATTGTATAGCTGTTAAATACCATTCAGGCTCATCGATGTATCTCTCACCATAATATATGAATTGTCCTTGCATAAATACAATCACAGCTACGATTATTGTTGAAAATATAGCAATCTTAAAGATATTAGACCTCTTTAATTTTAACCTTTCAGCCCATAAATATAGTGTCATTTCTACAGCACCTTTCCTTTTCTTAAAACATTTATTGCCAATGCGATTGAGGTGCCAGACCAAAGAGTAATATACAATAGTGCTTTCCAAATCTGTACGGGGTCTTTCATAACAACGCCTTCAATATTTCTCATAAGAATACCAATAACACTTGATAATGGGTGGGGGTACATGTTTCCCATAAGTGAAATAAATCCAAAAAAGACATAAACTATTGTGGTAGACACAGGAAGAATGTATCCTTTTTGTGTTGTTGCTAGAGCAAGAATAGGAATCATCCCAAAGGGAAGTAAAGCTCCTATTTCTAAGCATTTCAGTATAAGATTAAGAACACTAGTGTTTGTAATTTCTATTAACCCCGAAACACTTCCTATGACTATAGAGCCACTGGCACATATCAGCATGAAACAAATGGAGTAAAGCCACATAACACAAAATTTGCTAATAATAAATCTAAGTTTTCCAACTGGAACAATCCACAGTTGTGTTAATAAATTGTTTTCTACTTCTTGATAAACTAACATTGTAATCAACATTCCCAATACAAACTGAAGAATAAGCCAAGTTGTATATGAAAATGCCGTCCATCTATAAAACTTAATAGGTGTCAGATCCACTTGACTGCCTGCCTTAAAATAAAGGACAGCAACGAGTGGCATGAGCAAAGCAGGGATAAACATAAACCAAATAAACTTTTTTCGTTTCAATTTTAGAAATTCAGTTTGAATTAAACTAAGCAATTCCCTCTCCTCCTGTTATTTTCTTAAAATAATCTTCAAGAGTGTCATTGCATAGTTGCGAACTAATAACGGATATATTCTCAAGCATTAAAGTCTTATTTACTAAAGCCATATCAATATGAGCTTTATAGATACGTAATATGAATATGTTATCTGCTTGAACAGAGTATTCTGATATACCAAGTTTTTGTTCTAAAATAACCGCTGCTCTTGCAGTATCAGATACTTCTAATTGAACATATTTATCATTCATTTTTTGTAGATGAACTAAACTATTTTCTTCAAGTAAAACACCATTATGAATAATACCAATGTCATCTGCCAAAAGTGCAATTTCAGATAAGATATGGCTAGAAATAAGAATAGTAATTCCACGTTCATTACATAGATTACGAATGAACTTTCGAACTTCTGCAATCCCAATAGGATCAAGCCCGTTTGTTGGTTCATCAAGTATCAGTAACTCGGGCTCATGAAGTATCGCATTAGCAATACCTAAACGTTGCTTCATACCCAAGGAATACTTACTGAATACTTTTTTATCTTTGTAAGGTAAACCAACAATTTCTAATGCGTGCTTGACTGCATCTGGTTTTGCAGTCCCACGAAGCTTAGCAAATATTTCAAGATTTTCAGTCCCTGTTAAGTTTGGATAGAATCCAGGAGTTTCAATAATCGCTCCAATGCGTGGATAGATTAGTTTTTCATTTCCTGTAATCGATTTGCCAAAAACTGTAATTTTACCTGAATTGGTTGTCGTAAGACCTAAAATCATTTTCATAATTGTGGTTTTTCCTGCACCATTACGTCCAAGCAATCCATAAATACGTCCTTTTTGAACATGGAGATTGACATTATCAACCACTTTTTGCTCTCCGTATATCTTAGTAAGATTTTTTGTTTCAATAAGATTTTTCGTCATAATTAAATCCTTTCATTAAAGAGTTTGTTTTTTCAAGAGATAAAGAGAAAGTACTATAGACAAACCTGTAATTGCCAAAATACTTATAATACTTACTGTATAACTTGGTATTGTAATCATTGTTTTACTTATTTGTGTCATTCTAACAACCATATCATTTGCTACAGACGAGGAGTAACTATAGATGGATAGTGAACTTGCTAACGGGTGCAATCCCATCAATGGTGCGGGTACAACAATCACAGGTAGGATATACATAAGTGTAATTCCTATTGGTAGCAAATAACTTTTCCCTGCTACTGCGAAAACAATAATTGGCAGCATTGATAAAGGAATTAAGATACTACCCTCTAAAAACAAAATGAACGCTTCTAGTATTGTCTGTGTATTAAAATCTGGAAAACCACCAGCAATATTTGCACCTACTATCGTTATAATGAAGGTATACATACAGATTAGAAATGATAACCCAAATACCAAAGTAATCTTTGAAAAATAAATCTGTGTCTTAGTAATTGGAATAATTAACAATTCTTTAAGTGTGTTACCTGAATATTCGTCAAAGAATAGCGAAGTACCGAACATTCCAAGAACAACAGGTAGAAATAGAACGCTCATATTCTTAAAAGCTATAGTATATAGATCTCCAAAGCTATCCATAATCTCACTAGTTCTAGGTATATGAATAGCCCGCTCTACTACAAAGACAGCAAGTAAAGTCGTAAAAACAAAGATTCCAATTTTTATCTTTTTTCGCTTTAATTTAGAAATCTCTGCTTGAATGATAGTAAACATGTTGTTCCTCCTTTCAAATCCAGTTTATCAAAGAAATCTTGCCATAACCTTGCAGAAATCTTGTTTGTTTCTTGCAAATAAAAAAAGCTCTCAAAAATCAAAGAGCTTTTGGGAATATTATGGTAAATGTCATTCCGCCATTTAATGAATTATCAGCACTGATTGACCCATTATGTAGATGAACAAGTTCTTTAGCAATAGCAAGTCCTAAACCATTTCCGTTTACCGAACGTGATTCATCACTTTGATACAATCTATCGAAAATATGTGGTAAGTCCTTTGTTGGAATGCCTTTCCCATTATCACTTATTTGAACAATAACATCATGATCTTTATCACCAATTTGCAGATCAATCTGTGTTCCCTCACTATGAATGAGAACATTTTGAAGCAAATTATTGATAATTCTTATAAATGCGTTAGGGTCTAACTGAATAAAACACTCTTTATCAGAAATATCAATGTTGTACTCAAAATTGTTCTCTTCAAACGTTGGTATCCAATCTGTCAATATGTCACGAGTTAATTCGTTTATATCTTGTCGTTCAAGTTGGAAAACCTGTTCTTTTGCGTCAAGTTTTACCCAGTCAAACAGAGAATCTACAAATCCTTTAAGATGGTGGGCTTTAGTCAAAGCCACCTCTAAATATTCTTCTTTTTCTTCTCCTGTTACAATACGCTCTTGAACTGCTTCTAAATATCCAACTAATGAAGTTAAAGGAGTTTTTACATCATGTGAAAGACTGGTCATAAGTCGTTTATAGGCCTGTTCAGATTGCTTTAACTTAATGAGCTGAACTTGATTATTAGTAACCATATCATTGATGGAATAACAAATTGTTTTCGTCATATCGTTTTCTCTAACAAGAATACGACGATTTAAGTTTCCTTGCTTAATATCATCTAAAGAATCTTCAATAATAGAAAGCTGTTCAGAAACTTTATAGAGTTTTGCAATCAAGTAAACAATAACTACAAAGCAAAGAATTAAAATAATAAGTAGAATGTGAATCCAGTTCATGATTATGCCTCCTTATTGAAACGATAACCTACACCATGTACCGTCAAAATATAAAATGGCTGGTCTGAACTAGGTTCTATTTTCTTTCTTAGTTTACTTACAAAGGACATAATATTACTGTCATCAAAAGCATAGTCATCTTCCCAAACTTGTGTGTATATTTGTTTCTTTGTAAAGACACGACCTTTGTTTATTGCTAAAAACACCAACAAATCAAACTCTTTTCCAGTTAAATCAATTGGTTTTTCTTGAACATGAACAGTCCTTGTTTCTTTATCAATAACCATACCTTTAAAGGTAAGAATACTGACTGAATCTCCATAATTAAAAGTAGTATATCTTCTAATGAGAGATTGTACCCTAGCGATAAGTTCGTTAATGCTAAATGGCTTTGTCAAGTAATCATCTGCTCCAAGACTAAGACCTGTTACTTTATCTGGCTCACTTCCTTTAGCAGTTAGCATAAGGACAGGAACGTTACTATATTTTCGTATTTCAGATAAAACTTGAAATCCATCTATATTTGGTAACATAACATCTAAAATGATAAGTAAGTATGTGTCCTTTTCATTCATCAATTGCAGTAACCCTGTTTGCCCGTTATAAGCAACATCTGCTTCTAGGTTAACCTGTGATACACATTTTTTAACTAGAGAGCATAATTCTATATCGTCATCTATTATGAGTATCTTATTTGTCATGATTTTTCCTCCTAAATCTTTTATCTGGAGGTTTTGTTGCTGTCTTTGGTATCAACCACGTATTTCCAATCTTTATAGCACCATCAATGCGTCCAGAATTGCAATGATAAAGAACCATTCTGTCAGAAATACCCCATATACTCGCTGCTTCTTTCGTTGTTATGTAGTCCATTGTAATCCCTCCGATAATATATAGTATATTTCGTTTATCCGAAATATACAAAAAAATCATAATAAAACTAATGAGCCCGCATTTTATATCAATGAAGGCTATTTTGTAGGCAGAAAAGTGTTTTAGTTTTATAGTGTAATTCCATACACTTTTTTACAGTTAGTTTGACTAATAAAAAAAGATGTATAATGATAATAAAGTTATTGAATATTGATTAATAAAAGCTAAGAGCCTTACTACATTCTACGTAGCAAGGCTCTTTAAAATTTGTTTCAAATTACATCCATCTGTTCCTCCTTTTTCAATAGGGAATGAGAATTTCCGTGTCTTTTTAGGTAATCGACCAGAAGTGAGTGTAATTGGTAAATGGTCATAGGTGTTTTGATTGAAGCCAGCAATAAATATATACTGCTTGTTGTCGTTTTTACCACCATCAAGTTTAGCATAACCAAATGTTTCAAAAAAAGCGTTAATCTACATTTCATTAACGCACCATAAGTATTACAAAAAAATTTCCTATTTAGTTAGTTCTTCTGAAATTGAATTTAAAAAATCTTTGTCAAACACCATGTAGTATTTACCATCTATCATATCATCTCTAATTCCATCAATTAAAGATAACGGTTTTATAGAATTTATTTCTATTTGATTTTTTAACCAATAATCCAGTGTTGCATTAGCTTCTATTTGAGTAAGCAGTTCTTTTAATAGTGTTGGTGGAATTTCGTTTTCTGTTTTATTCATAACAGCATTCAGTATGTTTAATAGGTTTTCTTCATCTAAGCCCCTTCCCTCTCCCACTGTAGCAGCCATCATTAATGCCACAACTTCTTCTCCATTCAAACGATGCGGTCCTTTTTCGAAGTCAAATGCTACTCTAGTTATCGCTCTTACTCGAATATCTTCTGGCAAGTCGTAATCTATCCCATTCACGGAATCAATTAGCGTTGAAATAGTCTCTAAATCGATTACTGCATAATAATCAATTGGTAAATCTAATAGTTTTGAAACAGTAGTTCTTACATTTTCAGCACCGCCAAAACTATAAGCAAATAACAATTTATCGTACAATGGAGTTCCCTCATTGTTATCCGCCACCTGTACATACGTATCATTAGGGAGCGATACAACTTTCATCATCTTTTTATCTTTATTATAAGTAAGTAAAAGATTAAGATATATTCGATTATCCATCTCTTTCGACTTCACCGTAATTAAAGTGGTTAAAAATTCAGCTTCCTTAACTATTGGTTCACTTGCAATATTTGTGTTAGATTTTTCATTAAAGCTTCCAGAAAGAATTGATGGCATAAACAAAAATATACACAAGCCAACTACTAATAAAGAAACTGTCAGTGGAGCGAATTTTTTTGAAGAAGAAACAAGAGATTTCTTTTGCGTATTATTATTCTTCTCCAGTTTATGAATTTGTTCAAATACTTCATTACGGTCTTCTTTCGTGAATCTTAGCTCTTGTTCAGACATATTATATAATTTATCTCTTAATCGTTTATCTTCCATTAAGTTCTGCCTCCTTTATCATCGACTCTAATCTTTGTTTTGCTCTTCTTAATCTAGTTTTCACAGTATTAACTGAAGTATCCAAAACTATGGCAATTTCCTCTGTGTTTAATGAGTCATAGTAGTATAGATAAACCACTTCCCGATACACTTTTGGAAGAGAAAAGATAGTATCTTTTATTTCTTCATTATTGTATTTATCGATAACTGTTTTTTCTGTTGATGGTAATATTGACTTTGCTGTTTCATTTATAAAACTTTTTACCTGCACCATTTTGTAATTCCAACTTTTTAAATAATCTTTACATTCGTTTATTGTTATACGATAGAGCCATGTTTTTATTTGTGCGTCAAATCGAAACGAATCAAGGTTTTTGTAGCATTTGATAAACGTATTTTGAACCATATCCTTGGCTATCTCTGTATCTTTCACATATGAAAATGCCAATCGTACCAACTCATTACCATATTCAATCATTATCTTTTCTAATATGAAGTCTTTTTCTTCTCTGTCCAATCTACCTACCCTCCCTTTTAACTACTTCAAATTCTGCTATTAGACGATTATCAATTTATATTAGGTTCAATTTTAAAAAAATATTTATTTTTACCAAAGATTCTTTACTAATCGGTGTTTAATTTAAATATTTCGAAAAGCATCCATATAATTATAGCTGAAATACAAAACCTGTATCTTAGATTACCAAGTAATCATAGATACAGGCTTATTGTTTGTAAATACTCAATGAAGTTCAAAAAATAAAGGTATATTTAATTAGAAACATCAAGTCCTTTTAATACTAGAATTACTAAATTCTTAATATAGTTATCATTTTCAAGAGGAAATTCATCAGATGCTCTTTCTCCAACTAAAAAATGGGTTAATAAGGTTGAAAAAAACATTGAAGCTGCCAATTCAATTGTCTTTTTTTCAATAGAAGCAGAAACAGCCCTTGCCAGATGGATGTTGATTTCTTGAGACATTGTATGAATAAGATCAATAACCTTCGCATTTACATCTTTGTTCTGTATCATTTCAGGGGACCAAATAAATGACAAGAAATTTTTATTCTGATATAAAAAATCGGAATATAGATGTCCTAATTGAATTAAAGCGGGAATAGGATCCATTTCAGATATTCCCTTCATTTCCTTGCACATTGACCCTATAAATGAGAACTCTTGAATTAGATGATTAAGTAGTTCAGTTTTATCTTTAAAATAGTAGAAAATAAGACTTTCTGCTACATCACTCTTTAAGGCGATCTCTTTTGTTGTTGTTGCTTTAAATCCCTGTTCTGTAAAAAGCTTCAATGCTGTTTGTACAATCTTATCCTTTTTTGAAATCAATAAATCCACCTCTAATTGTCTAAAAATTTGAGTGTTTACTCAATTGTAAACCAAATTAAATTGATGTCAAGACCTTCCATTAAACTGAATTTGTGAACCCTCTCATATCACAAATACCAATTTTCTTTCGATGCGTTCTTCCACAATCCTCCTTAATTGCGGAACAAAAAAATCCTGCGAATTAACACAGGATTTTTAATCAAACTTTTTTTATGAATGCTTAATCTTTATTTTTAACAATAGATTTATTTTCCAATTAAAACACCCCTTTGATAATCATATCCAAAGGGGTGAAACGATGTAACTTTATTAAAAACGGTACATCTTTTTTATAACTTTATTTCAAAGCTACACAGCTTGACACTTTTATGATCTTATAGACCACATTTTAACTGTGCACCACAGTTTGTACATGTATTACAGCCACCCATTTCTTCGACTGTTCCTTTACGACATACTGGACATGTATTCCCTACGTCTGAGCCAATAACTGTTGTAGACTCTAACGCTTGGATTGTATCTACTAATACGACTGGACGTTTTGTATGTTCTTCTACTAATTCTTCTTCAAATGATAGCTGATCCATATCATTTTCTTCAGCTTTTAGCGTAAGAACTTGTGAGTCACGGCTGCCATCCACATAGACCGTACCACCTTTAGCGCCGCCTTTATATAGTCGCTCGTATACTTTTTCTACTTGTTGTACTGTATAGCCTTTTGGTGCGTTTACTGTTTTAGAGATAGATGAATCAATCCATTTTTGAATAATACACTGTACATCAGCATGTGCTTCTGGTTTTAGCTCCATCGCTGTGACAAACCATTCAGGAAGCGCTTGCTCATTTACTTCTGGGTGACGATCTAAATATTCTTTTACAATTTCAGCTTTTACCTCAATGAATTTACCTAGACGGCCAGAACGGTAGTAAGTAAATGAGAAGTATGGCTCAAGACCAGTTGCTACCCCTACCATTGTTCCTGTTGAACCAGTTGGCGCAACTGTTAATAAATGCGAGTTGCGGATACCAGTCGCCAGAATTTGCTCCTTGATGTGAGCAGGCATTTTCTGCATAAAGCCTGTCTCTGTGAAGGCTTTACGTAAACGAGCTGTTTCTTCGTCTGTAGCACCTACTAGGAATGGGAAGCTACCACGTTCTTTTGCAAGCTCAGTAGATGCCTCATACGCCGTTTCAGCAATTGTTTTAAAGATTTCATCTACTAGCTCATTACCTGACGCTGAGCCATATTCTTTCTCACAATAAATAAGTAGATCGGCTAAGCCCATAACACCTAAACCAACACGACGCTCACCAAGAGCTTGTACACGGTTTTCCTCTAAGAAGTATGGTGTTGCATCAATAACATTATCCTGCATACGAACGCCCACACGAACTGTTTCACGTAGTGCTTCATAATCCACAGTTTGATTTTCTTTATTCGCAAACTGCGCTAAATTCACAGCTGCTAAGTTACACACAGAATATGGTGCAAGTGGGTCGGGTAGAAGACGGACGAGTTAGTATTACTACCACTTTTTCCGACCTCCCCCTACGAACCGTACGTGCAAGTTTCCCCGCATACGGCTCTCTCAGTTAAATTTCATCGAGTTCTGACAAAACTCTTATAATTTGTTCCTGTGTAGCTTATCGTGGCACTTTTCACAAAGGACGAGTGTTTTACGATTTCTTGCTACCATCATCTCCACCCAGTATGGAGGTTTTTTATCTTTGTATTTCTTTTGGAGCTCTTTTAATTTTCTTATGTGATGGACTTCATAGTTCTTATTCTTATCATCGGTTCCACATATTTCGCATTTTTCAGCTAGAAGTCTTTTGACAATGCCATTCCTTCCACTGTATTTGCTCGTATTTGGTAAAAAATCATCTTGATGATTTGAGTTTTCAACATAATCATTCTTTGAGAAGCCATCATTGTAATACTTGTAAATCAAGTCTCTTTTAGGTGGCTCTCGTTTAATAATGATTCCAATCGTTCCATCAACCTCATATTTTTGTCTGGCTTGTGCGACTGACATTCGCATTTTTACGGCTAAAGTTTTAGCTAGGCTAGTTCTGTGATAATGTTTGAACTTGTTCATTTGGTTTGCTACATTATCAGCCATTCTGTAATAGTTATATAATCCTCTTACTTCGGCTGCGTATATAGAAATAATTTCTGCAATGTCCAAGTTTGTCAATTCTTTACGATGAACTGCTTTGCCATCTTTCATAAATTTCTCTAACTTTTTAGGTATTGCCTCTTTTGGTACCATTAGCCTTGGTATACCGTTGACCGCTCTCGAGATGCGTCCATTTTTCCTTTTTACTAGATAGGTGTTGGAATCCTGAATATACATTTCATATCCAAGGAACTTAACCGGGTCTTTGAAATTTGTAATAAGTGTCTTTTCTGAACTTAGCGTAAGTTTTAGTTTGTCCTGTAAGAATTCAGCAACTTCATTTTTAATCTGCTCTGTTAATTCTTTACTTCCAATTACTCCAATTACGAAGTCATCTGCGTAGCGAACATACTTAACTCTAATGAATTCTTCGTCCATTTCGTCCGAGACTTTTAGGTTTCTTCTTTCAAGATTTAGTGCCTTATATTGTTGAATCAATTGTTCACGACTCTTATCTAAGATATCTAAGGCATTGATTTCTTTCTTAAGTTCCACCATTTGTCTATTGACCTTATTGTATATGGAATTCATCTTACGTTTTTTCTTATTTGTTTCATATTTAGGAATTAACACTTGTTCTACAAATTCATCCAGTTTATTAAGGTATATATTAGCCAATATAGGGCTTATAATGCCTCCCTGCGGCGTTCCAGAGTAGGTTTTGTGAAATACCCAGTCTTCCATAAATCCTGCCTTCAGCATTCTTTTAATTAGTTCTAGAAAGCGTCCATCATGAATCTGTTCATTTAGGATACCGAGTAATATGTCATGGTCAATATTATCAAAGAAACCTTTAATATCTCCCTCTATTACCCATTTAACTCCCGTCCACTCTCTTTTAATCTGTTTTAACGCTGTATGGCAGCTTCTTTTTGGTCTGAAACCATGAGAACTTTTACTAAATCTAGGTTCGTAAATGGCTTCAAGGATACTTCGGCTAATTTCTTGGACAACCTTATCATAAAAGCTAGGAATTCCTAATGGTCTTTTAGAGCCGTCCTTCTTAGGAATATTTACTCTTCTTACTGGCTTGAAATGGTATTGTTCATTTTTCATCAGTTCGATTACTTCATTCACTTTTTTCATTCCGAAACCATCAATTGTTTCATTGTCAGTCCCTTTTGTCATGTTACCTTCTTTAGCGTATATCTTTCCATATGCTCCAAGGTAAAAGTCTGGGTTAAATAAATTTCGATATAGTCTATCGAATTTGTATTGTTTGTCAGATATTGATTTCTTCTCGATGATATCTAAAATTGTTTCAGCGTTTTGCATTTCGCATACCTCCTCATATTTAGATATCTACTTTAACCTGCTGTCCTTCGCCAGCACCCTTGATGACTGATTAGGTCGGGTGTCACATATGCCTCCATATGTGTGTGGGCGGCTTTCCCGCTTCCGATTTACGGCGATACCTGTTGTTTCAGGTTCCTCGGACTACTATGACAGCTCCGTTTTCCGCTAATAGATATTCAGGAATCATAGAGGACTGCTTTTAGGGCGAGTCATATATTCCATAGTCTTTCGACGTTCCTAGCGAAAAATCAAAGGTTCACTATAATAATCACTGGTTCTACTTAGGCTTCCCGTTCGATTCTTATCACACTTATCGTGCTTCGGTGCTTAGGAGGATATTATTTCGGCGAACAACCAATCGAAATAACTCAAGCACAATCTCATTTTAACTGCGAAGTATGAGACTCTCTGCGGTTCGAGCGAAGAATCTAGGATTAAGGCAGTTTAGCTTTAGCCATATAGAACTTAGACTCGCAGAACGAAGGTTTCTCGCAGTTTACTGTCCTTCTTCCGCTTTTCCGACATGCTATTGTCCCCGGTGGTATTTCTCCATCCAAGTAAGTCGGCTGTCTAAAGGGATATTATCCTAATCCCTTATCTCTTCAGACGATGATTATTATGCTACCTTTCGCACTTGTTCCCCACATGGGTTTGTCGCTACAACACTTTGACCGTATGCCTTCGCATTGGTCATATCGTTTGCGTTGTCGATGAAGAAAATACCTGGCTCTGCAGAGTATGTTGCACATACGTTAATTAAATTCCACAATTCTTTTGCTTTAATTGTGCGGTATGTGCGTACTTTATAGCCCATTTTCTCCCATTCACGAACATCACCAACTTTATGCCATTCCGTGTTGTAAACGTTCATTTCTTCTTTAGAATATTCTTCAACTGCTGGGAAACGAAGCTCGAAGTCAGCATCATTTTCAACAGCTTCCATAAATTCTTTTGTTAATGTAACAGAAATATTTGCACCTGTTAAAAACTCTGGATTATGAACAGTATAGGTACCACCATCACGCAATTTATTTTCCGCGTCACGGATAATTGCTGTATCAAAACCGCCTAATCCCTCGATACTTTTATAATTGACAATGCCTTGGTACATAGCTTCTTCTTGGAAAGAAAGAGGCTTAAAGTTTAATTTTTCTTTTGCTAGTCGAATGATTGTTTCATCCGTTGTATTTTCGATTAGGTATCGTAGAATACGTGGATTTTGCATTTTTGAAATAATAAATTCCACGATATCAGGATGCCAATCTGCCAGCATAATCATTTGTGCCGATTCCTTACGCGGGTTCGCTACACCCACTCTCTATGTCACCATAGAAGTTGAGACCATATCTTACATCTTATTAGATGTCCTCGCACTTCGGAGTGGCTTCACCCCTACTCTACTCACTTCCGCTAACATAGCGTGCTTTCGATGGTCGTTGAACCTTCCCCTTAAAAGAGGCTTGGCTGCTGATTGTCTTTATCCCACTGCTATTTTTAAGCATTCACGCTTACCGTTTCCAGTTACGTTGTAGCTAGCAGTGCATTTATAATGCGTTTTTTTACATTTTCAAAATCATTTTTTATCTCATCTTCCCAGAAACGGAGTAAAGTATATCCATGCGCTACTGCAATTTGATTTTTTTCGATATCCCTGGCTTTTATCCTCTTTTGAATCTTATAAAAGGAGGAATAAAATTTCGGATTGCCATGCCAGAAATCACCATCACATTCAATTAGAATATTTGTCCCTAATAGTAAAAAATCAAATTGTGCACCTTCAAATATAAAGGAATATTTATAGGGGATTGATTGTTCAACTAAGAAATGCTCTATAGCTCTTTCAATACTAGTTTTTCTAAATGTTTCCCTCTCTATTTGTTTTAATGCAGCTTGACGAATCTTTTCAATTGTTTCTTTACTATAAACCCCTGTCTTACCGCTATTCCATGAAGGAGTTCCATTTATTTTTCTAGTGTTTGCTGTTTTTGAAATGATATTTTTAAAATGAACCTTCTTTTGTTCATCTGGCATTTCATTATGCCACTTTCCTGTATTTTGTGAACGAAGCTTACTCGCACATTCTCTACTACACGTTTTTGTCTGGCGATGTTTTTCATCGAATAGTCTTCCACAAATTACGCAAGTTAAAGGCTCACCTTTTCCTCGACACCTTCTACTACAAAATTTATTGGGAATGCCCCGCCTCAATTTAACCTTTTTATGACATAAAATATATTGGCAAGTTACCATTTCTATAGGATAAAAATAAGATATTAAATAATTATCTAATGTTAAGTTATGCTCATTTTTCAAATGAGACGTAAACCTTCCTTGTCTATTATGATTTATAGTAAAACCACATATTAAACAAGTTTGTGGCTGTTTCGCATCATAAACATCCATAATTCCCACCTCGATTAAAGTGACAATATTTCCGTTAAAGAGTTCCCAGCAATTCACGAGGTTTGTTTACGCAGAAGCACTTAGATTATGCTTACCTCTGCGGCTACCACCTTGTTCGACAAGATGAGTCAGCTTCGCAATATCATCTAACCATGATACAGAGCCAGATGATTTACCATTTACACCACGTGCTAGTGTGTTTCGTGGACGCAATGTCGAACCATTTGTCCCTACACCACCACCGCGGCTCATAATTTCCATTACTTGCTTACGATGATCACTTATTCCTTCACGTGAATCTGCTACAAATGGCATTACGTAACAGTTGAAGAAGGTTACATCTGTTTCAGAACCTGCTCCGTAAATAACTCGTCCAGCTGGAATGAATTTTAATGATACTAACTGCTCATAAAACTTCTCGAACCATTCTTGGCGTTTTTCTGGTGATTTCTCAACAGCAGCAAGTCCTGTTGCATTTCGTTTTGCGATTTGTTCATAAAATATTTCAAGAGGCTTTTCTAGCACGTCAATTGAACGCGTAATCACACCTGTTTCTTGCTCTTTTGGATTATCTAAAGCGCTACGATAGTCTTCCTCAATCAAAATATCTGCTGTTTTTGTAGCCATGTCCAACTTCTGAATTGTCCCTAAACCACGTGCAGGAAATTTTGGGTCTGCCTTCACTGTTAATACGACGAAATCACCAGCTTTAAGTGTTTTCTTTTCCGTATCCTTAAACGAGTAGCGATCAATCATGACAAGCCTTGATACGCCTTTATGCGTAATATGCATATCAGGTGTTACAGGGTGAACCTGTGGAAATAGCTCGATATCTTTGTTTAACTGTTCAATTTGTTTGTTTACTTCGGGTTGATGATTTGTGAGTACCATCGTTTTGCCTCCCTTATTTTCTGCCTTACACATAATAAATACACAATATCATGTGTCGTTAAACACTACATATTGTGTATATGTCTTAAAAAAAGATACTATATATAGTTTTTTAATTCAACTCTTGCAATTTCGAATAGAATCAGAACTGCTTGGCATCACAAGGTTTGAACGATAAAAAAATATTTTTCTTATACCATTTTTTACTTTTTGAAGTTCCAATCGTCACACGCATATTTTTTTTCTTCTAGTGCATGTACATATTCTAATTGCTCCTCAGAAAGTGTAAATGGTTTTAAATCAATTTGCAACGATTTTGCAAAACCATCTCTAAAAGCTGTCACACATTGTTCAATAGTCACTGGTTCTTTAACAAGGTTATTGATAGCAACCGCTTTCTCTGGCATCTTTCTACGCATACGGTCCTTCGCCTCTTCACTTGAAAAATTGAAGACAGACAATAATTTTTCTTGATCTAAATCAAGTAAAATAGCTCCGTGCTGTAAAATAACACCTTTTTGACGAGTTTGTGCACTACCTGCTACTTTTTTACCTTCTACAACAAGCTCATACCAGCTTGGCGCATCAAAGCAAACTGCGCTTTTTGGTTTCTTTAAGTCTGCTCTTTGTTCTTCTGTATCAGGTACACTAAAATAAGCATCCATACCTAGATTATGGAAACCTTGCAGTATGCCTTCACTTAACACTCTATATGCCTCTGTCACTGATTCAGGCATATCCGGGTAGCTTTCAGTAACGATGACGCTATATGTCAACTCATGCTCATGTAAAACGGCTCTGCCCCTGTTGGACGACGAACAAAGCCAAGTCCTTGCTGCTGCACTGCCTCTATATTAATATCTCGCTTTGCTTGTTGAAAATAACCAATGGACAGAGTTGCTGGCTCCCACTCATAAAACCGAATAACGGGAGGAATCAATCCCTCACTATGCCAATCAAGCAATGCCTCGTCCAATGCCATATTAAAAGAAGGACTACATTTTCCTGAATTTAGAAAATACCAAGTTGTCATATCTTCATCTCCTACAACCATTTAATTAATCTTAGCGAAAGTGCATCAATATATGACATAATATTCAATGTCGAATTATCATAAATAGTGACACTCATTTAGTTCTGTAGCTTTGATTAACTATCATCAACGAATACCATTGCATATAGTTATCTTAATTCTAGCCACAATCTAGTTAATTTTATCAAACTCATTGGACTATCGCTAGCGCATCTTTTATAATAATAAAGAAGATAGAAAGGGGTAAGAAAATCTTGGACATACTTATCACAATCGGTGTTGTTTTAGTAGTCCTAATTGCATATATCGGAATAAATGCAATGCGACTAAAAAAAGCAGTGACAAACCTAACACAAGAACAATTTATTGAAGGCTATCGTAAAGCTCAGCTTATCGACGTACGAGAGCAGAAAGAATTTGATGCTGGCCATATCCTTGGTGCTCGTAATGTTCCTTCAACTACACTACGTCAACGTTATAAAGAAATTCGCCCAGATTTACCAGTATATTTATACTGCCAAAATACAGGCCGTAGCTCACGTGCTGCATTGTTTCTTAAAAAGCGTGGCTACAACCAAATTTATCAGCTTCAAGGTGGCTTCCGTACTTGGACAGGTAAAATAAAAACAAAAAAATAAGCATGTAGCAGATTCGATAAGGCGCAAATAATAATTGACATCTTTCTCAATCGAGAAGTAGATTTAAATATATTTACCTAATCCGCCTCGTTTCGACAAAAAGAAACCATCCCAAATAACTATGAGATGGTTTCCTTTTTACAAAAAATTCAGAGTTTCTACTATTATTATATCTATTTACATATAATTACTCACATATTTCTTGCTCACCAAATCTTTGATCATGCATGGGACAGAAAAAGGTAAAGCAACGAGATGCAATATACAGCTCATCATCATTCGAGATGCTAGCCTGCAAATGAGCATTTCTCACTCGCTCCATATCCGCCCGCAACCTCAGCTCCTCTTCCTCCATTTCCTCGCTTGTCATTTCATATTCCTCAGCATCCTCTGGTAATTTCATTAATTCTGTTGTTAATGTTCCCAGAAAAGCAGCGCGAATATCTCTTATTTGCTTTTCATGTCCAAGCTGATGGAGTGCCCATAAATAATTTGAAATCCAATAAGCTGTATGTGCGTAATGCTGATAGCCTTTTGCATACCATTCAGAAGCCTCTTGATAGTTACCCAGGCTTGCATACAACTCCCCTAACTCGACTTCCCCAATAAAGCGTTCCTGATCCTGCTTAATAACATCAATCCATTTATAAACACTATCAGTATCTCCAGCCAACACAAAACATTCAACAGCCCTCATCAGCGCGTAATCCTCTGTTTGATAGGATTGGATAAAATATGTAGCCGCTTCGTTGAACTTTTGTTGATGTTTATAAATACATGCTAAATTATTAGCGACAACAGGGGACTCAAATAAAGTGTAGGCTTGCTCTAGCCATCGCTGTGCACTATCTAAGTCCCCAAGACGCATCGTCAATTCGCCAACTAATGCATAAGGATAATAAGTTTTAGGCTCCATAGCAACAGCCTGCTTGGCATAGTATAATGCTTCCTCATAATCATCTCTTTCCTTCAATAAATCGGCTAAATTATGTAGGGCTATGATATTTTTTTCTTCAGCCAGCACATCTAATAGCATAAGTTTAACTGTCTCGTACTCGCCCTCCTTCGCCAATATCTCGGCAGCCTTCTTTATTCGCTCCATATACTCACCTCATAAACAGATTATTATAAATTAAGAAATTGCACCAGATTATTGAATGTCTTACTCCTTTATTGATAGGTTGGAGCCTATTCTTGATCACTCTTCTCGCCTGATTGATCGGTTGGACCCTCTTTTTGATCACTCTTCTCGCTTGATTGATCGGTTGGACCCTCTTTTTGATCACCCTTCTCGCCTGATTGATCGGTTGGACTCTCTTTTTGATCACTCTTCTCGCCTGATTGATCGGTTGGACCCTCTTTTTGATCACTCTTCTCGCTTAATTGATCAGTTGGGACCTCTTTTTGATCACTTTTTATCGCTTGATTGATCAGTTGGAACCTCTATTTAATCACTCTCCCCTTTATTTTAAGCGTTTCGAACTGCCTATTTAATCACTCACTTCCATTATTAATCGACCCACGTAATATTTCTTCAAAAATTATGAAAACAATTGTATGTCTAAAAATACTATTTTTTATAATATATTTTCCTATCTAAATCGCATTCTTCTATTTTTCTGAAAATAGCTAAAATTTGTACTTGAATAATGATGCAACCATTGATAGGATGTATAATATCTTAAAATAATGTCATCACGACAATATAAGCTATGAATGCTATGGATCAAACTATAGCAGGAGCAGTTCTGGAGAGAGCGCAATTTGCGTCGCCGAAGGGTTCACTATCTCAGGCAAAAGGACAGAGGAGTAATATCAACTTTCATCATGAAAGATATACCAGCTGAATGTTTACCTTATCGTCAACATCCAAAAAATGGTATTTGTTATTCTGACGTTTATGAGACTAGTGTCATGACTAGTCTTTTTTTATTTTCCAGTCATAATTTTATACATCTTTGAGGGGGATTAACGTGGAACAACAGCAATTAAAACGAGATTTAAAAAATCGGCATGTGCAGCTTATTGCCATTGGCGGGACAATCGGTACAGGATTATTTTTAGGTTCTGGGAAAGCCATTGCACTCGCTGGACCTGCCATTATCTTTGCCTATTTAATTGTCGGCATCGCTCTATTTTTTGTGATGCGTGCATTAGGTGAACTATTATTATCAAAAGCTGGCTACACATCATTTACTGATTTTGCAACAGAATATATAGGACCCTGGGCAGGCTTTGTCACTGGATGGACATATTGGTTTTGCTGGATTATGACAGCCATGGCAGATATCATTGCTGTCGGTGTTTATACGAAATATTGGTTTGATATACCACAATGGATACCAGCGATAGGCTGCTTAGTTCTGCTATTAATCTTAAATTTATTAACGGTAAAATTATTTGGGGAATTGGAGTTTTGGTTTGCCCTCATCAAAGTCATCACTATTGTTGCACTCATTATTATTGGAATCATCATGTTATTTACAGGCTTTCAAACAAGCTCAGGCACTGTGTCAGTGGAAAACCTTTGGGCGCATGGTGGAATGTTCCCGAACGGGGTATATGGTTTCTTAATGGCATTTCAAATGGTTGTTTTCGCTTTTGTTGGTGTTGAACTAGTTGGCGTGTCAGCTGCCGAAACAGCTGATCCTAAGAAAAATATTCCTTCAGCCATCAACAAAATCCCATTACGTATTTTACTATTTTACGTAGGGGCATTATTTGTCATCCTATGTATTAACCCTTGGTATGAGATGTCTGCCGCAAGCAGTCCATTCGTTCAAGTATTTACGCTAGCTGGTATTCCTATTGCAGCAGGTATTATTAATTTTGTTGTCTTGACATCAGCTGCGTCTGCTGGAAATAGTGGTTTATTCTCTACAAGCCGCATGCTTTATAATCTGGGCAGCAATAAACAAGCTTCAGCATCCTTTGCCAAGCTGAACAAAAATAGCGTACCCAGTAACGCGCTTATCGTGTCGGCCATTGTAGTATCCGTTGGTGCCTTATTAAGTAAATTAATGCCTGAAAATGCCTTTAGCGTTGTAACAACTATTAGTGCTATTTGTTTTATTTGGGTATGGAGTATTATATTAATCTCCCATATCATTTATAAACGAAAGAATCGTGCACTTCATGAGGCATCTAATTTCAAGGCACCTTTCACTCCGTTTGTGAACTATTTAGTACTTGCCTTTTTCGCATTTTTATTAGTAGTTATGTTTATTTCTGAGGCCACACGTACAGCCTTACTGCTAACACCTATTTGGTTTCTATTACTCATATTCATCTATAAAATGAAAAGAACTAAACCGATACGCTAAGATGAACTGCCCTGGTTAGTTAACAAAAGTAATCCTATCCAGGGCTTCTTTTAAAGCTATTTCCAAATACCATAAACAAAAAATGGCACTAGCTGAAGTTATTTACATATAACGACATTTGTATGGCTTTAAAATATATTCATATTCCATTCAGTTGCAAGTTGCTTCAATAGTTTTACTCCTGCCACACTATTGCCGATTGGATCAATCGCTGGTCCATAAATGCCAATACCACAGCCATCAGGAAACGGTGAATTCATGCTGGCATGACTAGGTACAGCTGCCAGAATTGCGCCAGAAACACCACTTTTAGCAGGTAGCCCGATAAATGCAGCAAATTTTCCAGATGCATTATACATACCGCAAGTAACCATCAAGGCTTTTGCTAATTTCGCGACCTGCTTTGGAAAAAGCTGTGTTTTTAATTGAGGATGGTAGCCATCATTGGCAATCACTAATCCAATCATCGCTAAATCTGACACATTTACTTCAATGGCGCATTGTTTTAAATATACCTCTAATGCCTCCTCGACAGAGCAATCTAAAAAACCAGAATCCATTAAATAATATGCTAAAGATCGATTTCGATTAGCTGTTTGCCATTCAGATCGAAAAACCACATCATTCACCTTTAACCTTTTACCAACCATTTGCTCTAAAAAACAAAGGATTTTCCCCATTTTCTCCTGTGGTGAATTTCCAGTAAGCATAGAGGATACCGTTATAGCCCCTGCATTAATCATGGGATTAAAAGGCTTCCCTGGATGATGGCTTTCTAAGCGAATAATAGAATTGAAGGTATCACCTGTTGGTTCAACATCTACTCGTTCCAAAACATAGGGTAATCCGCGATCCATACACGCTAAAATAAATGTAACTACTTTTGACACACTTTGAAGGGTAAATAGTTCAGCAGTGTCCCCCGCCTTCATTTCTTTATGGGATGGTCCAACAATCGAAATAGCTAATTGAAGTGGATCTTTTTCGGCAAGTGCTGGAATATAGTTTGCGCATTGTCCATTTTTCGCAAAGGGACGAAACTCCTCAACCCAGCTAGAGACAAGCTGTTGATGTAAATTTGTATGTTCAATTACCATGATATATGCTCCTCTCATATTTTTGAAAAAACAGAGCCATCATAGTTCACCTATGAAGGCTCTATCCAAAGTTATACTATTATTCTAACGCTTTTAAGGATGCATAAGTCTCTCCATCCAGACGTTCTTCCCATTCCTTTTTAGCCTCTTCAATCAGTACTGGATTGTGAATACAAGCAATTGCAGTGGAAGCCATATTTTTTGCAGCCTGCAACATTTCCTTATGTGCAATTGGCATAATGCCATGTGAGACAAAACAGCCACGTATGAATCGGTGTCCCTAATGCCATACATCCCATTGTACACTGAACAGTTGGAACATTCTATCTGACATCTGTAGATCCGCCCATGATAAATTCTGGTAAGAGACTATACAACATTTGGGGATGTTCTTCTTGAATTTGTAATGTCGTAATGCACGCCTTTGGAATAATATGCTCGTGTAAATAGTTTACCCCAACATTCATAAGTTCAACAGCAATGCACTTCTTCTTAAATGTGGAGCCGCTACAGCGTGTGCGCCTATTCTGTAAACTTAAAAGTAGCTACGAAGTTTGACAAGTTATGACCGTTGAAAATATTCCATGAAGCCACATATTACAATATCAACATTTCAAAAAGACCTGCATTCGAGATAAAAGCTTTACCTGAACCATTTTCCTCAGCAGGGCATTGCCTCCGAAAAAGCCAAAAGCCTACATCTTGAATATGACTCTTCATAATAGCTTTCATTCAGTGAGGATACCATAAATCTAAGGAATAAACGCCATGTCCTGCTCAATTTCAGATGCTAATTCGATAGTTTTTGCCACGGTTTTAATTGGTTCAACAACACAATTTTAAACAGCATAATCTCCTAAAATTTATCATTTATGACAAATATAGTAGCGAATATGATAGGCTTTTCTCTACAAACAAACCTCGAATAATAAACATATTCGAGGTTTGTTTTACACAATATTGAATTAAGGAATCTTACACATCACTGCTATACAAATTGTTATATAGAATTTCTAGTTTTTTCGAGAGCTTACCGTAGGCTGTTTGCCAAGTTTTGCGTGCTTCTTCTTTTCCTTCACCAGCAGGAACATAAAGTGCATGAATCTCCGCTACCTTTTTCAGGTCGCTTTCTGCTTGAGTTAGCTTCGAATAATTTTTCACAACTTTTTTCTCAGAGGCACTAAGGGCATCATATTGCGTACGGATTTCTTTTACCTTCGTCTCCAAATCAGCTATATACTCACCATTTTCAAGCAATCCATTAATCGTTTCAATTAAATTTAAAGCTGTATCATTAGATTGCTGCTGTCCCTTTTCTTTATCTAGAATAGCTTGTCTAACGACAGGGCTAACTAAACTCATTTGTTTTGCAGTAAGTTTCGCATAAGCTTTTATAACAGTTGTCGGATTGCTATTAAATGACTTTTCATACTGCTTCATGAAGGAATCTACTTTCTTCACATCAGAAACTGCAGTAGTTAAAATCGTGGCATTAGTAAGACGCTTTTTATCACTAGAACTTAGCTTATTATATTGGGCTGAAAGTTCATTAATTCTATCGATTGAAACGGTATACATATCATTCGTAACAATTGTTGCAATTTCACTATTTAGCTTGGAGATATCAGGCGCGTTGCCATCTGGTATACGATTATTCAGTAAATCATCATATTGTTGCTTTGCTAAGTGCTGCTGATTTGCAGGCAGCTTTGCATATGCTGTTTCAACTGTTTGGATTTTTTTAGCCTGCTTGGTAACATCCGTTTCCTCTCTAGCTGTTTGCACCTTTTTATGGAAAGATTTCACACCAGACAAATCCTTACTAGCGGCTGTTAATAAATAATAGTTAGTTACATATTTACGTGCAGTAGAAGATAAATTTTTATAGGTTGCTGTTGCAGCATTTACAGCTGTTTCAAATTGTGTAAATGTATATTTTGAAACATCAGCAAGCTTTGCAATATCACCCTTTAACGCTTCGGCTGCAGCCTTATCAGCAGGTTCCTTACCACCTGTGTCAACTGTAACCTTAGGTGTATTCAATAAAAAATCGTCAGCATTATATACAAGCGATTGTTGAAGACTTGTTAATTTATTATAGGCTTTCAAAATACTAGTATAATTTGAATTTAGTTTACTTTCCGCTACACCAGTAGTTTGACTAAGCTTCTTATAAGCATCCATATCCTTAATTACTTTTTCAGCTGCCTTAAAGTCCTTCTGAAGGATTAGGATATCCTCATACCGAATAATTTTAGCAGCAGAATTTTTCGTTAAGCCCTTATATTCATTAATAATGCGATTTATATTGTTAACATGACTCTGCCAAGAATGGACAGAAGGATCAATCGGATAGCTATCGATAGCACCATATACATAACCAGCTATATCTATATTCAGCTTTTGGATTTGATTATCTTCTGCGTCTTCAGCTTCAAGTAAAATTGTCACATAATTGCTTGGCACTAATTGTAATTGTTTAAATGTTAGCTTTTCATAGGCGGATCGAATGGATTTCGCAACAGTTACCTGCTTGTTAGGCGTATTATTTTGTGATAATTTCTCAAAGGATTTGATAAATTGCTCAACCTTTTTTATATCGGACTTCGCATCATTTAAAATAGCTTGATTTTGCACTGTAGAGCGGTAATTTTGCTTTAGTTTGGCTATATCCTTTTCAATTGCCTCTACAGCCGTTTGTAAAGCTTCTTTACTTGCAGGAACATATTTAACAAGAGCATTTTCGTATTTTAATAAGCCTACAATGGCTTGATTTAATCTTCTTACCTCATTAATTTGCTCGATATCAGATGGATCTTTTAGAAGGCTTTTAATGCTAGTATATAAACTATCATTAACATCCAAGCTTCGCTGTAGTAAATCCAGCTTATCGTAAGACTCCTCGATCTCTTTTAAATACTTCTGCAAATCCTTCTCACTAACTTCTTTTACTTTATCTACTTTCTCAGCAAGTTTACTAATTAATTCCACATCAGCAACAGCTCTCTTTAAAACATCGTAATTTGTCACACTTGCCTTCGCAGGAGCTGTTAATGCCTGATACTTAGCATCCATCGCTGTTACTTCACCCTTAAATAATTCCAGGCTTGAAACATCGTATTGATGGTCGTTTTTGAGCAATGTTTTAATTTCAGTAATCATTGAATTTGTCGGTTCATTTGATACTGTGATGACATCAGAAAAATCTGATTCTACAATCGCGGGACCAACTTTTGCTCTTACCTTAACCATAATGTCTTGCATGTTTTTTTCTAAAGCATCTTTCGGAATTGTATATGTGCCGCTAGTAGCCCCGTCAATGATAGTGAAGGACTCACCAACTTTATAAAACCATTGATAGCTATATGTAATTTGACTACTTTGTAATTTGGCACCTGCACCATCCGTCACTTCGGCTGTGGCCTTTAACACTTCCCCAGGAACAACATATTTAGAAGAAACTGCAAATGTCGGCTTTGCAATTGCCAGTTGCAGTGTATTTATTGTTAGTGGTGCACTTTTATATTTACTATCGTTCGTTGTAATGGCTTCTACAAATATTGTTTTTCCAGCTGCGTCTACTGGTACTGTAAAAGATGCAGCAGTTGCACCAGAGATTGGTTTATTTGTATTGGCATTTTCAACATAATACCATTGGTAACCTTTCACGATTGAATTGGCTGGTAAATTCTCAATAGAAGCCTTTAACACACCATTTACCATATTTTGTCCTAACACTGTCACTGTTGCTTCCTCTGCACCTGCCACTGTCGGTACAATAAGAGCTGCTGGAATAGCGGCTACTGTGAAAAATAATTTTTTATTCAATTTTTTTACCTCCTCTATCCATCTATTCAATTATATCGGTCATAATTTTGGAATTTCCTTCGTTTTACGGAATATTTCTAAAAAGTGTATTTTCTCCTATTTTCAAATACAAAATAATATTTTTATGATTTTTACGCTACTTATGACTTTTAGACCCTATGAGTATCTAAATACTGATGCCAGACTTTCTGCTCCTCAGCCGTCATTCCACCAACAATAGTAGAAAAGTCAATGGCCTGATGAAAAAGGTCTTTTAAGTAATAAAATTGCTCGAATGATCCTGTAAATTTTTTAAGCGAGGAAGATTTTGCAATAACCTCAAGATTCTCAACTGTTGACCCTTCTAATTTTAAGCTTTTTAAATTTTTTAGTGCTCCAATTACTGTTCCATCCTCAAGTACAGCATTCTTTAAAATGATTTCTCGCAGCTGATGATTGGATGAAAAACAATCTAGATTTTTCAAATAACACTTTTCAAATGTTATTATTTGCAAATTATTCAGGTGCGCTAACTGCAATAAATCGTCCTCTTCGATATTTTCCAGCTGATGAATGTCTAATTGTTTTAAAGTCTTAATTTGAGCAATTTGTTTTAATTGTTCTTTATTTACAATTGAAACGGATAAGGATTCAAGTGCCTGGCATTGTTGAAGGATTGAAAAATCGTAAATATCTGTTTGATCCATTTCCAGATTTTTCAATCGTGGCATACTGACTAATGGGGCTATATCGAAAACCTTTGTATAATTAATATTTAATTCTTGCAAATGCTCCAGATTCGCTAATGGCGTTAAATCACTTAACGGATTCTTAATTAAATAGAGTTTCTTTAGAGAAAGCATGTTATTTAAAGGAGTTATATCAGTCAATTGATTGCTAGTTAAAATTAATTCTTTTACTTCTGTACAAAATTGTAGCGGTTGAATATGCGTGAGTTTTTTCCCAATTAAGTAAAGCTGCTTACTTTTAATAAAATTCTCTGGATTAGAATAATCCTCTTGTATGATTTCTTTCCATAGAGAATCTAAATCTTGCGTCCATTTACTAGTGTCCGCTTTGGAAATATGAGATATAGGTTTTAGAACAGGCAATTCAAGGCTTTTCAGTGCATCTAAAAAATGGGTGCTGTCATTATAATTCCAGTAGAGATAGTCTTCCTCTTGTTCAATTTGATAATTCCCCTGTAAAATGGTTTCAGTGATAAATTCTAGAAAATCCGATAATTGAGTAGCTATGACATATTTTACTTCCTCATCACGCCCAAAATTAATGACCTGACCTATTCGCCCTTTTTCATCTGGATCGACATCGATGCCAATATTATTACCGCCAAAATCTTTACTAATAGGTATCCATGAACGATTAATATACCTTTCTTTTATGTATCCAGTTGGGACTGAATAAGAACTCCCCTCCATTGCAAACTCCTCTTCTAACTGCTCCCATACATGCCATTCCTGCAAAACATCATTTAATGATAAAAACGGCAATCCAAAGAACAAACCGGGCCCGTCTTCAGTCTCTCCATTATGCATTAGATAGAGCGCTCTTATATCATCAGGAAATTTTATACCCATCTCCTTTTCAACCTTCTGTATCTCTTCCTCTGAGGCTGGGGGATTTAAAAAAGGCGAAAATAGTTGGTCTAAATGAATCTTTAATTTTTCCATTGTCAGCTTAATCATAGTCGTTTACCTCCCTCTATAAATGTTGATATATCAATGGTTCACGCCACTTTTACGTGTCAAAAAAATTTTTTTCGACACATCCATCTATCGTTATTTTGTATTTCTTTCTTTTTCTTACAAACTATCCGTATGCTTCGCTAAAAGAAAGACCATTAATTGGTAATAATCTTCCTGATTTTATGCGTTATAGCGATGCACTGTTGGATCTCTGCGTTGCTTATGATGACGGACCCTCCCATATCTCTAGGCGTCTGTTTGCGCGTACATTCCTTCGTTCGGTCTAGTCATAAGGCAGAGGCTGGCGATGCTCCCTTAGGGACTCATTTCAGTTGTTTGAATGGTCGGATGGTGAAAATAGTGCCGGCTTCTCCATGTCATCCTCTTGATTTTGACTTCTGATGGCGGCGCTTAGGCAGTCATCTGAAGATGGGCGAAATCCTTCATCATTTGATGTTCATCAAACATCGTTTTCTTTTTGCACAAGGCATGTAAAATCTTTACTAACTTGCCACATAGCACAACGATCGATTGCTTTTTACGCAGTGGATTGTTGGCACGTGTGGTGTAGTATTCGTGTAACGCTCGAAAAGCTGGGTTATGTTTGATTAACGGCATCATTACGCGGAACAGGAGCGCACGTAATTGACGACGACCTCGCTTGGAGATGCGCTTTTGTCCTTTTTGCTGACCAGAGGAGTTTTCACGCAATGTGAGTCCCGCTAATTTGATTAATTGGCGTGGATGCGCATATTGTGTGAGTGAACCGACCTCTGAAAGTAAATCGACTATCGTGATATCACCAATTCCAGGAACAGATGCTAAATAGTCATAATCCGTCATTTGTTTGGCTAGCTCAATGAGCTGTGCCGTTAATTTTTCAAGTTGTGTCTGCATCAATTGGATTTGAGAGAGGAGTGTGGCAATTTCAAAACGTGCCATCACAAGACCTTCTGTCACTCCAATGGAGCTTTCTGCTACCTCGCCCAATTGCTTTGCCTTTGGTAGTTGGGGACTTTTCATTCCCTCTACTTGGCGATAAAGGAAGAGCAGTTCTTCCGGTGTTTTTCCATTGATATCCGATGGTAGAGGTGTTTTTTCAAGCACCGCATAGGCCATCTTCCCAAAACTTTTAAATACTTGAGTAAATTCAGGAAAAAAGCGATCGAGCCAACGAATGATCCGATTTTGAAGCGCATTTAAGTCTTCTTGTATTTTGGCACGCAATGTCGCGCCGTTGCGAAGTTCTGCTTCTACACCCGCTAAAATACGTGGATAGCTGAAGCGTCCATCGCGCATTAGACGAGCAATCACTAGTGCATCCTTTTGGTCATTTTTCGTTTGTAGGTTATCATCGAGTTCCTTCGAGCGATTGACGTGCATCGGATTCACCATCACAAAAGGAATGCCGTAGTTTGTTAAAAACGCAGCTAAGTTCATCCAGTAGTGACCTGTTGGCTCGAAACCAACGAGGATTTCCTGTTTATCATGTATCGCCTTTAACGCAAGTAATCGTTCATAAAAAGCTTCAAATCCCATGTGTGATTGAGCAATCGGAAATGATTTTTGAAGCACACGACCACGATCATCGATGGCACATGCAAAATGTTTATACTTCGCGATGTCAATACCGATGACAAGCGTATTTTCAGAAACTTGATTAATTTTTTCATTCGTATTAAAATTCATTGTTATAGAGTCCTCTCTGTAGATGTGCGAGTCAATTGTCTGTTGATACTCAAGCATCATACAAGAGGGCTTTTTTTATTTCAAGTCCCCGAAAACGTTTCTAACAGGAATGCTCCCTATTCAAAACTCGAATCATTTTCTTCGTGTAAACATTTTTCTAGAAATTCAAAAAGACTCTTTGCATCGGTTGTTCGGCTTCCCCAATCATGCCAAAAATACAACACCTGTCCCACCACTCCTTCTTCTGTTGGATCAGTATCAAGACAAAGATAATCGCCTCCACCATTTTCTGCAATAGGTATCCATTTTTCATGCCAAAGCAATGGTTGAACCCCAACACCATACTCTATATCTGGAAGCAGATCATCTGGGTCAAATTCCTCCTGTAGGAACATCCAATTATCAATAATTTCCGCAATAGGAGAAAGTGTTAAATTTCTAACAAAAGGCTCTATCCCTAAATCCCATACTTGTCCATTATAAATGCTATAAAAACTTTTCATTTCCTGTGGAAGTGTAACACCTAAAGTATTTTCAATTAGCTGAAATTCTTCAGCTGTCGCGCCAGGTTGAAGATTCAATGCATCCTTGCCTTTTTTTTCAATGATACATTTCCATAAATTATTCGCTTGAGTATTCAATTTAGATCCCCCTCATACTACATTCTAAAAAAGTGAATTCGCATCTCTTAGATATATCGACATGTTTACACATCATCTTGATGCAATTTCCTTGCCTGATGAGTGGCTAAATCTGCATATCTTACAGGGATTGGTAGACGGCTATCTTTATCAATAAAATGCATCGTTATGTTCGTGGCTGTGTCTAAATCAATCCAGTTTCCACACGACACAAATATAGGCTTAACATCCTTTCTACTTCTAAGCGCACGCCCATATACCTCTCCATCAATTTCGATATTAGTAAACGCTCCCCCAATATTGTTAGGCATCGTGAAATCTATATTTTCAATTTTGTAGTATGTCTTCGCTATGCCAATTGCTGGTTTCTTTAAGTAGAAGGCAGCATGTGTGGCAATTCCCATATGACGCTTATGTAAATAACCATTGCCATCAAACATATACAGGCTTGGATGAGTTTTCAGCTTTTTCACAGCTTCTAAAATAAGAGGCAGTTCGCGAAAAGCCAAGAACCCAGAAATATAAGGAACGGTAATTTCATTTATGTACGCAACCTGCTCTATCAATTTTTTTGAACTAAAATCAAAAACTTGTATACAGCAAACACCATATTCTTTATTATTTTTATGCCAATAGGCAATATCTACGCCAGCAACAAGGCTAATTTGATTTACTAAGAAATTATTTTGTAGAGAAATTCGCTCCTTTAAATCATTTTGTTGTGAGGTAAAGTCTAGTATCATTTCTTCTTTTTCCAAGACTAACATCTCCTTTCTTTTATTAAATAAACATAAAACTTGTCAATTTCAAAGCAAAAACCTCCTAATCTTTGCTTGTACTGTGAATTCTGCACAATACAAATAGATTAGAAGGTATAAAAATGGTTCATGTTTTGCTTTCTATTCATAGATTATCCTATATAAGCTTGCCTTTTATTATAAGGCTCGTAGCCATAAGTAGTGGAAGTATTCCCCTCATTCACCATGATTCGAATGGACATGCCTTCCCCTAAATTCGTAATAATCGAGAACTGACCATTAAAAGCCTGTACCCGTTCCTGCATCCCCCTAATCCCCATGGAATCAGCAAGAATAATATCATCCATCTTACAGCCAACACCATTATCAACATAATTAATCTCAAATCCATCTTCTGTTTCAAATAGGTTAATTTCAACAGTATCAGCATACGAATGTTTCAAGGCATTATTCAATAGCTCTTGGAAAAGACGATAAATCATTAAGTTTAAACGCTCATCCTCTAAATAAAGACGATCAATGGTATAAACTAGAACAAATTCAGCACGTTTATGAATTTTTTGAATAAGCTTCTCAAGGGCTGCATTTAGGCCCAATGTATCTAATAAAGGAGGCTTTAAATTTTCACAATAGCCTCTTAAATCATTCAAAGAAGCTAGCATATGTTCATGAATCTTCGAAAGCTTTGTTTGAATATCTACCGTATTCTTTGTTCGGACAAGCACATCCATTTCCCTTGCGATATGTAGTTGTTCTTGTAGGTTTGTATCGTGTAACTCTTGTGCCAATTGATATTTTTCTTCTTCAAATCGCAGCCAAAGTAATTTATTGAGCCATGGCATCTGACTTTTATCCGTTGCTTTCATATGCTTTAACTGTTCTAAAAGACCTTCAACCATTTTCGTATTTTCAATAAAATTATTTAAATACAGAAGCAATAGCTCTAGCCATAGTAATTCCTCTTCTTTTAAATAAATAGATTGATTATGATCGACAACTAGAATTCGCTTAAAGTTTGCATCTTGATGAATAAAGGCAATGTAAAAATGAGCCGTTTTCTTAATATCTCCTAACCGTAGCTGCTCAATTAATACTTCATCCACTTGATTTTGTGTATATTCTTTTAATTTGCTCGTTGAAGTAACAGCATGTGTGTGAAAATCGTAGGTAAGTACATAAACATGATGAATCTCCAGATGCAAGGAGACTTCCTGAACAAATCTTTCTAGTAAATCCTCAATTTTCACGACTCTACCTATACTATCAACAGTCGTATACAATCGATGGATATAATCTCCCTTTGTGGAAAACAGAATTTTTCGCTTACGATAATCAATCTTCTCTTTTATATAAAAAAGAGCAATTAACGATAAAAAAGTAAAAAAGAAGATTTCTGTCATTCTTGAAATCGATAAATCAGTAATCCAATAAAGACCAATCATTAGCCAAATTGTAAAGGCAAAGGAAAAATTAAAATAATGACGTAAGCGTGTAATGAAGTATTCCATATCAAATATACGTTCAGTGAGTTGTGTAAAGATAAAGCTGTAAGGGATGAGCATTAAGAATACGGAGCTTACATCAGCAGAGATGATATGATCATGGAAAATGATTTTCGGCAAAGCATACATAAAAAGAAATGGCAAGAATGGGATAATTATACTCATTAATAAAATTTTTAATTGTGGGGCTTTATTTTTATAGTAACTTACCCCTAAAACACAAAGAATTAAAACAAGTAAAATAAAAAATAACCACAAGGTGATAGTAGAAAATAAAGTATTCGTAAATGGGAATATAATACTGAGTACGCTAAAAATAGCTATCATTAAGGGTATTACATAGAATATTTTAATATTTTGTATAAACAACCACCTTAAATTTAAAAACAAAAAATAATCTCTTAGAAAATGAATCAAAAAAACTAAGAAAAGTAGCATACTACTTCGATTTACAATTGTTCCAATACTATCTAACCTACCTGATGCACCAAGGCTTACATAGGCTAATGACACAGCAAGTATGAATAAGATAAGCAAGTTTATTAGATTCGTATTCCTTTGTTTATAGTATAAATAAATAGTAATTATTAAATTTAACAAGTAAAAACAAGTAGGAACTACCAATACATAAATAAATTGTTTTGGAATATCCAATGGCTCTATTTTTATGTTAATTATCTTTCCATCTTGTTTCATTAATATTAAGTCTTTAGCTCCCCTTATTACGGGATAATATTTTAAACTATTTACTTCTTCAACTTGGACACCGTCAATTTTAAGAATAATATCTCCTGAAGAGATTTGATGCTTGTTTGCCCATTCTTTATAATATGGATCTATTATTAACCATTGCCCATTTTCTTCCTTCAGTGTAATTCCTAAATAAGGCGTGCTATAAGTAACATAAAGCAAATAAATGCCTAATAAAAGATAAGTACTTATAGCAAGCCAAATCCAATTATTTTTTATAGATACCAAAGGCCATTTTCTAAACATACATCTTCATCAAATGAATCTACAATTGCCTTCTGTTCAAGTTCTGTAACACCAACAAGAGAAGCCTTTTTTTCTTTTAACAAAGATACTAACGACGGATTTTTTTCCAAATATTGAATCATGTTAATCATAAAATCTCCTCATTTCATATGTTTTATAGTTACACCTATTTATATGTTATTTATATCCTTTATGGAATTTATAACCAATATTGTAACTACACCTTCATTATACTATCTTTTTACATTTATTCAACAATATTTTCTAAAAATTCCTAAAATATAATAGATTATGTGCTAATTCTTCTAAATGCGTCAATTTTTCTTTTAATATTAAATATCGATAATCCACTAGACTATAAGTATCTTTGCTGTAGTAAGAGTCTGGCTGCAAATAAAAAACTGGTAAACTCCATTCTATGTATCAAAACAATTGTTTAAAAAGATAAACTCATACCGATAGAAACCGTAAATACAAAGGAGGAATGATAGATGAAAATTACACTAAACCCATATGCAAATTTAGGAGCTGTTTCTTCATTTCAAATGAATCAAAATGCCACCCCGTTTGAAATCAAGAGTCAAGATGTAGATTCCAAAGAGATGGAGATTGAGCTTTCCAGAAAAAAGCATGCTGAATTTGTGCAATCTAGTAATGCGATTTTCCAGGGCGCACCTCCCACTCAATTAGTCAATACCCAAACAAATTCTATTACTATTTCAAATGGTGTCTACTATCATATCGGTACTGTTAATGGTAAGCCACTAAACGGTACACCTCTAACAGGCGGGGGCTTTAATTCCAATTTTAGTCCTAAATTATATCGTCCACCTGGTGCATCTGGTACAAGGTTAACTCCGGAACAATTGGAATCATTGCGTATCCATCAATCTTACTCACAGCAAGAACGTCAAGAAGCAAATAAACTAGTTAGCATTTTTATGAGTTTAGTTCGTCTCGCTGATGGTAAAAGCTCAGTTGAAAGTATGAATACACCTGATTTTGCTCAAAATTTTCCGAGGTTTGCGGAAGGTGTAGGTCTTGATTTAACGCAGCCCTTCTCTATCAACGGAAAATCCTTTGTGTATTCAAATGGGGAATTGCGGTCAATTGCAGCTGAAGAATAACAAAAATAACATTAAAATAGTAACGGTAGATAAGCTTTTACATGTTCTACCGTTACTTGTGTGATAAACCACTTTTTAAAAAATGGATCTTCCTGTAGCTACTTTCCAAACTCTACGTTAGTTATAGGCAAAACTGTAGAATTTTTTATTTCTCTTAACGATAAGTTAGTTTGAATTCTAGATATCCCAAGCTTATTTAGCTTTCTTATAAAGCCATCAAGCTCCTTTCTGTCTCTTATCACTACCTTTAGAAGGTAATCGTATTCCCCTGTTAAACAATGACATTCTAATACTTCCGACATTGCCTCTAAAGCATTTTCTAAAATATCTAATTGTTCGGCTTGATGGATATTTGTGCTGATAAAAACATAGCACAGTAAATCAAAACCAAGCTTCTCTTGATTTAAAATCGCCACTTGTCTATTAATAAACCCTTCACCCTCTAACCGTTTAATTCTTGTGTGGGTGGCTGGAGGGGACAAATTAACACGTCTTGCAATTTCGGCATTGCTTATTTGAGATTCCTTTTGCAAAATATCCAAGATTTGTATATCGATTGTATCTAAAATTTGCTGACAAATGATAACACGTAAATTCTCCTTTTATGATTATTCTAAAAACAAGCTTAAGAATACACTATAAATTAATTATATTTTCTAAAATACACATTTCATTTTCTTTTATTTCGTTTTTTTAGAATTATACAAAACAGCATTCCTTAAAATCAATAAAAACAATATAATAATTAACAAATCCATATAGGAAATGTCATTGTGCACAATGGCTTCTATTTTTCAACGTTAGAGGGAAAAAGGAGCTAAATGATATGTCAAATTTTTATGTGTTATTGTTGCTATTAACAAGCTTGCTATGGGGAGGAAATTTTGTAGTTGGCAAATCTCTTGTAGATCATGCTTCACCGCTGACATTGACAAGCTTAAGGTGGATCATTGCTATTGCTGTCCTACTGCCTATGGTTTGGTGGAAGGACAAAAAAATAATTCCTTCCTCACATGCAGTTTTACCATTAATTTTGATGGGAATCTCAGGTGTTGCTTTATTTAACCTGCTTCAATTTTCGGCATTAGAACAAACTACCTCAACAAATGTTGGGTTAATTTCAGCCTTAAATACTATTTCGATTTCTATTTTTTCATATTTATTTTTAAAAGAAAAAATCAATATACGACAAGTTTTATCTATGATTGTTTCACTTTTGGGCGTCCTGATCGTTCTGTCCAAAGGAAAGATCAATTTACTATTTTCAGTGGATTATAATATTGGGGATTTACAGATGGTACTAGCTGTAGGTGTTTGGGGGATATACTCCGTATGCAGCTTATGGGCTATGAAAACAACTTCCCCCTAATGTGTACCTTATATTCAGGTTTATTCGGACTTATTATTCTTCTACCCATGAATATCTTTGATTTTCATATTTATAACATCAATTATTCTTTTATTTTATCAATTTTATATACAGGTGTTATCTCTACAGTTGTTTGCCTTGTCCTTTGGAATATTGGGATACAAAAATTAGGAAGCACAGCAGCTGGTATTTACTTGAATTTTAATCCAATTTTCACAGCAATCCTAACGTTTTTGTTTTTAGGTGAACAATTGACATGGATACAAGGTATTGGAGGATTAATTGTTATTTTAGGGTGTTATTTATTCACATACTTTAAAAAATTAAAAGTAATTTCTACTAACAATGTTAGCGTAACTGACTAAGAAATAATCGTTAACCATATGAAAACCGTTATTTTGATGTTTCTTTTTCAAAATAACGGTTTTATCTATTTGTATAATTATTCGATTCTCGTAGGGTACTCTATTAGATATAATTTCTCTAACTGATTAGAGAGTTTATTAAAGGAATTTTGCCAAGCCTTTCTTGCAACCTGTTTGTCATCGGCGTTTAAAATAGCTTCCTCTAATGCACGAACTTCAGCGACCTTTGCTAAATCATTTTCCGCTTTTGTCAGCTTTGAATAATTTTTCACTAAGCTTTTTTGTACTGTTGATAGTGCCTCATATTCACTGCGCAACTGCCCAACTTCACCCTTTAAATTGGTTATATACTCGCCAGAGCTCACTAAATTGTCAATCTTACTTACTAAGTCCAATGCTAGATCATTTGATTCACGCTGTTGTTTTTCTTCTTTAATGATATCATCCCGCATTTGACTTGGAACGAGATTTGCTTGCTGTGCTGTCAGTGCATTAAAGGCTTTTATTACATTTGGAATATTTTTCGCAGGATTTTCTTGCATTCTATTATATTGAGTAATGAAAGACTCCACCTTTTTTACATCTGCCATTGCTTGTTTTAAGATTGAATAATTGATAATTTTCTTTTGCTCGGCTGCTGAAAGATTTTTGTACTTTCCTTCCAGCTTTTTAATATCCTCTATACTTGCATTACCATCAGCCAGCATAGCAATCTCTTGATCTAATTCAGTCAAATCCGTATATATTTCATCATTTGTTAAAGAAGCAATTAAATTTTTATAGGTTTCATCTGCACCAGCAAGCTTTTGCTGATTAGCGGATAAGCTTAAATAAGCCTTTTGGACACTTTGAATTTTTGCATAGCGCTTTTTCAAATCAGCTTCCATTGCTGCCGTTTCAGCTTTCTTTATAAATGACTGCACCGCTTTCACATCTTTTTCCGCCGCTTTTAATTCATTATAATTTGTCACATATTTACGCGCAGCTGATGTAAGCCCGCTTTTATACTCATTCACTAATTTTTCTATGTCTTGGGCATAGATTGCAAAACTACTGTTTGGTACCGCAATAACAAGATTGATTTTAGCAACAAAAGCAGTTCCCAATTCCTTTGCCTTCACCTCTGCTTCAGGCAATGGTTTATCACCTGGAGGTTGCTCAGATGGTGAAGGTGAGATTAATTTATCACTATTTTTCACTAAGGATTTTTGCAGCGTCGTTAATTTATTGAGTGCATTCAATGTACTGCTATACGTCGAATTCAATTTTGAATCATTAACACCTACTGTATCAAACAATTGCTTATATTTTTCAATTTGTGCCGTCACATTATCTGCAGCTTTTATATCCTTTTGCAATTGTAAAAGCTCTGTATAACCCGTTACCTTTTTGGCATTATCCTTCGTCAACGTTTTATACATTGTAAGAGCTTTATTGATTTCCTTGATATCATCTATCGAATCGATTCCTTTATACTCAGTAATAGACCCTAATGTAATATACTTATCTATCACACTTTGAACATAGATAACATCTTTTTCCTCAGCCGTTTCTGCTATGGCAAGATTACTACCCGTATCAAAAAGGCTACTAGGTACTAGGCTTTGCTGTTTCACATTAAGCTTTTCATAGGCTGTGTGAATGCTTTTTGCTGCAGCGACCTGTTTCTTGGCAGTAGTATTGACATCTATTTTATTAGCTTTATCTAAAAAGGCCTGTACTTTTTTAATATCTGCCTTTGCTGTATTTAAAATATCCAGATTTTGAACAGTCGATTTATACTCACTGGAAAGCTTGGTAATACGATCCTCTATCTTCTTAATGTTCTCCTGTAAATTAGAAAGTGAATCCTTGTATGTTACCAATGCAAAGGAAGATCCTGCTGTTGATAAATCTAAAAGCCCTAAGATTGATTTATTAATCTCTATTACCTCTGCAATGTCTGTATTCTGTGATGCACTTCCTAGGCCAGTCTGAATGTCAGGATAAATGCTCGTATCAATACTTCTTTGCAGTAAATCTAACTTTCCATATTCTGCATCTAGCACTTTAAACTTTTGGATTTTAGCCGTACCATCCACTAATTTTTGTGCCTCGAGTATTTGATTTTTTATAGACTTCACCACTTTATAATCCTCTATAGCACGCTTTAAAATATCATAGTTGGTTACGTTTGCTTTAGCTGCTGCTGTTAATGCTGTATATTTACTTGTTAGGCTTGTTAGCTCATTACCGAATTGTTCAAAGCCTAAAGATTTATAGACGATAGCCTTATTTGAATTCCCTAATAAGTCATCAATAGATTTTACTAATCCTTCAGCTGGGTTATTAGCTACCTCTACCACCTCGGAGTAACTAGGAACTGCTTCTGTTGTACCAACTGTTACTATCACACGAACTACAAGTTTATTAATTTGATTTTCTAATGCATCTGCAGGAATTTTATAGGTAGCCCCTGTCGCCCCAGAAATATAGGAATAGGAGTCACCCATTTTATGCATCCATTGGTAAGCATACGAAACCTGATCTGCTTTTAAATCTCTCGTATCATCTTTAACAGTTGGCGTAACAACGGATAATGTATCTCCAGGTAATACAAATTTTTCTGGTGAATAACCAATAATTTTTAATGGCGTAATTGAGGGATCAGGATCTAACTTTAACTGTAGCGCATCGATTGAGATTGGATTACTTGTATAGTTTTTTCCTTCCTCTGATTTTGCCTCTACAACCAACTGTTTCCCTGCTGCTTCAACTGGAACGGTAAGCTCAATATTTGTTGCAGCTTTAATAGGTGTTTTCTTACCATTGTCAAAGAAATACCATTGGTAGCTCTTCATGACAGGCTTAGGATTTAGAGTATTAATCTCTGGATAGACCTTACCATTTACATATTTTTCTCCAGTTGCTTGTAAGGTAGGATGGACGAACATTTTGTCACTTAAATACTCAGTTCCATCTTTTGTTGTCACCTTCACAATAATCGCTTTA
Source organism: Lysinibacillus sp. B2A1 (assembly GCA_002973635.1). Classification (GTDB taxonomy): domain Bacteria; phylum Bacillota; class Bacilli; order Bacillales_A; family Planococcaceae; genus Lysinibacillus. The sequence continues at coordinate 2,818,252 of CP027224.1, read as the reverse complement.
TCAGCTAAACCTGCTGGTATCGATATCTTATTACCCACATCGATTTGTGTTTGGTTTTCTCCCTCAACAGAAAACCATTGATAGGAAACAATTTCTTTATCTTTTGGAACCAAGGAAGTTTCGGCTGTTATTTCAGCCCCTTCAATATTATTTCCAATAATTTTAACAATACTTGCTTCAGCCGCTTGTACTTCCATTGGCACAATTAAAGCCGCTGGAGCTGCTGCCATTAAAAATAGTTTAGCTTTATCCATGTTCTCGCCTCTCTTACTATGTATCTATCTACACCCATTATAGCAATATTTTTTGCATATTAGCAATAATTGCCTAAGTCTTATAGTCATAGTAAACTAGGTATTTCTCTTTGTTAGTGATAGTGAAAAAGTAGGTTTTTTTATTAAATGTCCTTTTATCAAGACCATCTTTAATTCTGATAATGCTTGGAGCGATTCTAATAGATTTCTTTCTAGCACAATTAATCAGAATTTTTTTAATATTTATTTTATGCTTAATTCCTAAATATTTCTGCTTCCTTATAAAATCCTGATAAATAGGATTTAAAGTCAAAAATAGAAACGTCAAATTTACAACAAAAGGATGGATGGAAATGAAAGAAAAACTTTCTCCTATTTCTGCCAAAGAGCGGATAGAGTCACTTGATATTTTAAGAGGTTTCGCCTTACTAGGAATCATGCTTGCGAATATTATTTGGTTCCTTTACCCAGTTTACATGCAGGAAGATCCAAGCTTTAACAATGAATGGACATCTTTTTGGAACCAAGCAGATTATTTAGTCAAGGTGATGCTTGCTATGTTTGTCGATGGTAAGTTTGTGATGCTTGATTCTTTCATCCAAGCGACTTTTAGGAATCATCACCCCATAGCCATCCATGACCTGCTGAGCCTGTCCCTCTGTGAATCCTAATGCCTTTAATTGCTCCTTTGTCATATGTCCTTCTACTTGTTTAACATGCAACGGCACGATAGAGTAAGGACGTTTTATTGTTTAACGTCTACAAGCTGTGCATTAAAAAGACGAAAATAAAAAGCCTATCCAAAATAGAAGGGCTCCTGTTGTTGTCATGATCTTGTTATGTTCTTCAAGCTTCATGATGTACTCACCTTGTCTTTTAATAACTATGTCTTTATCATCCAAATCTTTTAAAAGCTGCTTGTATGGTTTTAAAGAACATATTATTTCTTTTCTTCCTAAGTCAGTAGCTTTTTAGCATCCTCTACGCCTCTTTAGGGTAATTTCGCTAAAATTTGCTGAATACGGACAGCTAGTTGTTTCTGTTCTTCCTCTGTCAGTTGCTCCTGTGCTACTTGGGTTGGGTCAAATGCTTGTAGCTGCTGCTTCACCGCTTCAACACCCTCTACTGCTGTCCAGCCTCGCTCCCATAGCTGCCCAGCTAAAGCAGTATACATCATAAATTTTTCACTATTGGTATTGTTACAGTCTCGCTGGAATCGCTGCAATACAGCTGATACAATGGCTGGATGCTGCTCTATTGGTAGCTGCTGGATAAACTTTTGGACTTCCTCTGTTATTTCATCATAGTACCAACACACTCTTGAGTAATAAGTTAACGGCATTGCTTGCAATTTGGGTAACACACGCTCTTTTCGAGCCATCAGTTCCTGACATTGCTCCTCCGTTAAACGATTTTCTTGACGAACTATTCGAAAATCCAATTCCTTTAGCATGTTTTCCATATAATTTTTATAAGTATTTAAAACTTTTAGATGAGTAATCACGATTTCTGAAAACATTACCGCAATTATGGCTTTATCGGTTTCACTTTCTCTTTCCATCGCATAGTATCCTTCAGACATTCTCGCTAAAGCCTCACACCTACTCATTTTTTCTTTGTCTATAGATTCACTATAATCCTCATAAATATATTCTTCATACTCTTCATAACTCCAGACCATTGCAGCTACCTCCTGTACATTTTTTTCGAAAGCCTTGTCACTTCTACTACTAGATACTTTTTATCAATTTAGAAATTGTTGTAGTAATACGGGTTATATAAGTTATTGGTTGAATGATAAGTTCATCAGCACTGGGGTAGTCTTATTCCATCACCTTCTCAAGGAAAATGTTTTACATTTTATTATGAATACCACTCATCATCAGAAAATTTCTCATCATCTTCACTAGGCTTTAGTTGGTTTATATCTATGAAGTTTTTTATTTCTGACCTCACCAACACCTGATCCTTACTTTCTATCACAAAGCCTCGATGGTTATTCCAATTACTATCAACCTCTATATTTATATCTAACCCCCGACACCACTCGATAAAATCATACATGACCATTGTAAAACAAACATTGAATTTATAGATTGCAACCCAAATACCTACTCTTCCATCTCCAAGATCTTGTTGTCGTAATTTTAAATCTCCATTTAAGAACCACTCAGTATGTTGATGATGCTTCTCCTTAAACATTAATTTATATCCTCCTATTGTTTGTATAATCCCGTCAGCACATCCATTGCCGGACTTGTTCTTACGCTACCATAAATAACTTCCTCCCACGAACCATACTTTTCAAAAAGTTGTTCTGGTGTAGGCCCTTCTTCTCTTCATTAGATTCAATTTCTTTTGCTATTTTCGGGTTACTTAAAGGATCAAATTTTCCCGTATTCTCAGTAGCTTGCGAACCAAGATTATTTTCATTAGTATGCTTTAAATTTTTAGGCTCATCAAGAGCTTGATGCTTGAGTTCCTTCAGTCTCTCTTTAAGCTCACTATCTGTTACATTAATACGATTACTATGAAGTACTTTAATAGTGATATTTGGGCATTTCTCATTAAACTGATAAATTACTCGATTACAGCTGGCACTTGAATCGAAAAGTCTTTTGCTTCAGGGAACTTATCGGCTTCATTAATTTGACTATGGGCATAAAAGTCCTTCTGTGCAATGCTCGAAATATTGACCTCAGCATAAGCAAAATTAAGCTTCTTTTTCAGTCTATTAGATAATCTATTTTTGCCCTCTGTTGCCTTATCCAGAATATGTTCATCCACAATTGGATCAATTATTGCTGTTGGGAACACATGGCTATGTGCATTATCAAACTGCTGTGTTGCTTGCTCTACTGGCTCCTGTTGCTGCTCCTGTACCTTGCTAGTATTAGCTGGCACAGATACATGGCTACTTGTAGGCTGGTTTTTAGGCTTCCTCTTTGTTTGCACCACAAATGCCTGTAGCCTTGCCTGTTTCTCACGTACTTTGGTTTTCGCGTTAGTGACCATTTCCTCATCACCAAGCACCTCTAGCACAGCAAGTGCTCGCTGTGCTTGACGAATTTCCCGCTCCAATAGACGCTGCCTTTGTGCTTCCTTGTAGATACGTTGATTTTCCTCGGCATCCTGTGGGCGTGCCATACGTGGCATCCCCTCTACATAGGGATACATCTGATGGCGACAATTGATTCCAAAAAGTCAATCTACCTGACCTATACTGGTGCTTTTTAAGGAAGGGTATTGTTGGCTTGTTCCTGAACGAGAATTAATTTTGCCCTGATAATCCGAGCATTTTGGCAAATACCTTGTAATTTCCTATCTTACAAGCTGAACTATATCATCGTCGCACCATCCTCCCGACGAGGCGATGTCGTGCGCTTCGAATGGTGATGCCCTCTTTTCTAATCTTTCAGCGGTAAAAAATATACATATCGTTATTGAGTATGTTGCTCTGCCTCTTTTTATCCGTCACTTTCTTCAATCCACCACTTTACTAATACTATCCATCACTCTAGCTGTTCTCCACCAGAAACCATAAGAAAAGCGTCCAATCAGTACGAATACTGATTGGACGCTTGTAGTTCTATGCTTTTTGATAACGAAGCACTGGTGTACGAGCAGCGCGTGTTTCGTCTAAACGAGATACGACTGTTGTATGTGGTGCTTCTTGAACGATGGATGGATTTTCTTCTGCTTCTTTGGCAATTTGAATCATCACATCGCAGAATGCATCTAGTGTTTCTTTTGATTCTGTTTCTGTTGGCTCAATCATTAACGCCTCTTCCACATTTAATGGGAAGTAAGTTGTTGGTGGATGGTAGCCAAAGTCTAACAGACGTTTTGCGATATCTAACGTACGAACGCCAAGTTTCTTTTGACGACGACCTGATAAGACAAATTCGTGTTTACAATGACGGTTATATGGCAACTCATAGAATGGCTCTAAGCGACGCATCATGTAGTTTGCATTTAATACAGCATATTCTGTAACAGCTTTTAAGCCATCTGGACCCATTGTTCGAATGTAAGTATACGCACGTACGTTGATACCAAAGTTACCATAGTAAGGTTTCACACGTCCGATTGATTGTGGACGATCGTAATCGAAGTGGAATGTTCCATCTTCTGTTCTCACTAGTACCGGCTTTGGTAGGAATGGAATTAAATCCGCTTTTACGCCTACTGGACCTGAACCTGGACCACCACCACCGTGTGGACCTGTAAATGTTTTGTGCAGATTTAAATGCACGCAGTCGAAGCCCATATCGCCAGGACGTGCTTTACTCATAACGGCATTTAGGTTCGCTCCGTCATAGTACACTTTACCACCTACAGAGTGGATAAGCTCTGCCATTTCGATGATGTTCTCTTCAAATAGACCTAGTGTATTAGGGTTTGTTAGCATTAAGGCAGCTGTGTCAGAACCTACTACTTTGCGAAGGTCTTCAATATCAACTAAGCCATTTTCATCTGATTTAACAGTGATTGTTTCAAAGCCTGCAACAGTTGCTGATGCTGGGTTTGTTCCATGAGCTGAGTCAGGAACAATCACTTTATTACGATGACCCTCACCATTTGCCTCATGGAACGCACGAATCATCATTAACGCTGTCCATTCACCATGTGCGCCTGCTGCTGGCTGTAATGTTACTTCGTCCATTCCTGTAATTTCTACTAAAGAAGTCTGAAGATCATAGAGAAGCTCCATCGCCCCTTGTGCTGTTGATTCATCCTGTAATGGGTGAACATTGGCAAAGCCTGAAAGACGTGCAACCGCTTCGTTAATTTTTGGATTATATTTCATCGTACATGAGCCCAGTGGATAGAAGCCAGAGTCTACCCCATGGTTTCGACGAGAAAGCGCCGTGTAATGTCGCATAATATCAAGCTCAGACACTTCAGGTAATTCTGCAGCCTCAGCACGTACTAGGTTTGCAGGTAATAAATCTGCTAGGTCAACCTCAGGTACATCCAGTGCTTCTAAGCTATAGCCAACGCGACCTTCTTTTGAAATTTCAAAAATGAGTGATTGATTTTCGTTATGCATTAAGAGCCCCCATTTCTGCAACAAGTGCATCAATTTCTTCTTTTGTGCGTAATTCAGTAACTGCAATTAGCACATGATGTTTAAGAGAGTCATAATTTTGACCTAAAGGATATCCACCGATTATACCCTTTTCGATTAAGCCTTTATTGATTTCTTTCACACAATTATTCGTTTTTACAACGATTTCGTTAAAGTGTGCACCTTGGAATGCTACTGTAAAGCCTGCTGCTTCAAAGGCATTTTTCGCATAACGTGTTTTCGCAATATTTTGTGTAGCCATTTCGCGAATACCTTGTTTACCTAGAGCTGTCATTGCTACAGAAGCTGCAAGTGCAAGAAGTGCTTGGTTTGAACAAATATTAGATGTTGCTTTATCACGACGGATATGCTGTTCACGCGCTTGTAGTGTTAATACATAGCCACGACGACCTTCGCCATCCACTGTTTCACCAATCAGACGACCTGGAACCTTACGCATTAATTTATTTGTTACTGCAAAGAAACCGCAGTGTGGACCACCGTATGCTTCAGAAATTCCGAAAACTTGTGCATCACCTACACAAATATCAGCTCCTAGCTTACCAGGAGGTGTTAAAATACCTAATGCAAGCGGGTTAGAAGACACAACGAATAAGCTCTTCGCTTCATGTGCAATATCTCCAATCACTTGAATGTCCTCCACTTGACCAAAGAAGTTTGGATATTGAGCAATAACTGCTGCCGTGTCGTCATCAATTAACGCTTTTAATGCATCAACATCTGTTACACCATCTTTTTGTGGAATTGTCACGATTTCAATGGATTGACCATAGGCATATGTAGCCACAACATCGCGGTATTCTGGGTGCACTGTTTCAGAAACTAAAATTTTCTTACGACGTGTATGACCAGCAGCTAGCATACCTGCCTCTGCTAATGCCGTACCACCATCGTACATAGAAGAGTTTGCAAGATCCATACCAGTAAGCTCTGCAATCATCGTTTGGAATTCGAAAATGGCTTGTAGCTCCCCTTGTGAAATCTCTGGTTGGTATGGTGTATAAGCTGTATAGAATTCGGAACGAGAAATGACATGGTCCACGATCACTGGTTTATAGTGGTTATAAACGCCAGCACCTAAAAACGATACATTGGCATTTGTGTCCTTATTTTTGGCAGCTAGTGCTGTTAATTCTTTTAATAAAGCAGATTCTGATTTTGCTTCTTTAATGTCATAAAGGCCTTTAAAACGGACTTTCTCAGGAATATCCTCGAATAACTCATCAACTGAGGATACACCGATTACGTCTAACATTTCTTTTTGATCTTGCTCCGTCATTGGTAAATAACGATGTTTCATAAATGTAGGTCCCTCTTTTCAACTATTATTTTGAACGCTTGTAAAACGGTGTTTCAACTGTTATTACCTTTAAGTGCTTACCACGGATTTCGATTTCTAATTCAGTTCCGATTGTTGCGAATTGGCTGTCAATTAATGCGTGACCAACATTACGTTTAGAGGAAGGAAGCTGCGTACCAGTTGTCACTTCACCGATTTCCTGGCCATCCTTAAATACTTTGTAGCCATGACGCGGAATCCCTTTATCAATCATTTCAATTCCTACAAGTTTGCGTGGAAGACCTTTTTCCTTCTGAGCTACTAATGCATCATGACCGATAAAGTCCTCTTTATTTAATTTCACAGCAAAGCCAATACCAGCCTCAAGTGGAGAAATTGTTGCTGATAACTCTTGCCCATATAGTGGAAGACCTGCTTCGAAGCGAAGTGTATCGCGGCAGCCTAGACCTGCTGGAACAACACCCTTGTCTTGACCAGCCTCTAAAACTTTACCCCATAAAGCTTTAATATCTTCTGGAGCACCATATAATTCAAAACCATCTTCACCCGTATAGCCGCTACGAGAAACTAATGCTTTATGTCCTGCAATCTCTACATTCTCTTGGAAGCGGAAGTATTTAATAGCACTAATATCAGTTGCTGTTAAAGATTGAAGAACCTCTTCTGCTAATGGTCCTTGTAGAGCAATTTGTGCATAAGCATCTGATTGATTGTCGATTGTCACATCATATTGATGTTGATTTTCCATCATCCAATCATAGTCTTTTTCGATATTTGCTGCATTGACACATAATAAATAGTGATTGTCTGCTAATTTATAAGTTAATAAATCATCGACAACGCCACCATCTTCATAGCACATAGCATTGTATTGCGCTTGACCTACAGCAATTTTCGCAATATCATTTGATAAAAGATTTTGTAAAAATGCAAGTGCCTCAGGGCCAGTTACTAAAATTTCACCCATATGAGATACATCAAATAAACCTGCACGATTACGTACTGCATCATGCTCATCTTTAATAGAAGAGAATTGAACTGGTAATTCCCATCCACCAAAGTCAACTGTTTTAGCACCGTATTTCGCGTATTCTTCAAATAGAGGTGTACGTTTTAATTCTTTCGTCATTCTTTTTTGCCCCCTTATTGTTAGTTACATTCTACCTGGTAGTAGTTCGTCTGCTTTTTTATAAATACAGTCCATGCTTGCTGTCAATACCTAAACAAGTAGATAAAGACATAAAAAAAGACAGACGAACCCCTTTTTCGGGATTCTCTGTCCTTGCACCTGAAAGTTACACCAGACTGACTCGCATTACTTCCATGCCAATCAGCCGGCTTTCCCCTTTGGTGGCTGTTATTGTTATACTACAGCTCTCTCCAGAGTTGCGTCTTGTACGAGTCCTTTTACCTGAGAGATTCATAGCCCTTTGCTACTTGCTCCTTCGGCGGCGTCTACACGCGCTCTCCCCGCACAATCATCCGCCCAAGATACATCTTGGTACTATTTAGTATTCAATGAACATTTAGTTACTTATTTGTCTATATCCTAACATTAAATATATTGAAAAGGCAAACATTTTTTAAATTATAATAAATAACGAACGTTTTCGTTATTTTTATATATCATCGTTCGCCTTTTAGCCTTTTAACTTGGAATACTAAATACTCAAGAATTTGGCGGATGGTTCTGCCCTCTGTTAACACTTGAATATGTCCTGCATCACGGTAAAATTTCCTTCTGTAATGATACAGCTTCTCTAGCTCTTCTTTCGTCGAGCTTTGCACAATCGGTCGGTTTTGATCATGCTGTATTCGTTTATAAATATCTTCGAATGTCGCATCTAAAAAAAACACAAGTCCACTGCGTCTCATTATTTTCCTGTTTTCAGCATTGACGGCAACGCCACCACCAGTTGAAATAATACAGGCTTCATCACGGAAATTTTCCAAAAATTCTGTTTCTATTTCCCGAAACCGTGCCTCTCCGTATTTTTCAAAAATCTGAGGAATTGTCATACCCTGCTGTCTCACAATTTCATGATCCATATCATAATAGGGCATCTTTAACAAATAGCTTAAACGTCTTCCTAACGCACTTTTCCCGCAGCCCATAAAGCCAACTAAATATATTTTTCGCATTCGAATCACCTTCTTATAACTACGATTCTACACTGTCTGACAAAATTTGTCCTAATAAATTTATCGTAGCGCGAACATTCATTATTTCAAGCGAATCATATGTTCGATACTGAATTTCATAAGACGTACAATACGTAAGAACAAAAGTAGTTACAAAAAATAATAATGCAATTGCGATTAAAAAAATAGCCCCTCTGTCATTTTTCAATAATTGGTACATAGAAGGTTCGCTCCTTTTGGATACCACTTGGAAATTCAATAGCTACAGTGACCCTATTATTTTCATATTGAAATTGGCATTTGTTAATACCAATTAACATCGGTACATGCCCTCCGTTTACTTGATCACGAATTAAATTATTATAGCAGTCAATATTATGAATCGTATTCGCTGATTCAAAGGTTATTCTCTTTTGGTTCTGTCGAATCGTAAAATAGGTAATATTTTCAAAATAACTATTTAAATCGTACACAAATAGCTCCCACTTTGATTGTTCATCAGACAATACCGTCGTTTTCATCTCGCCATACCAAAGCATAATTAACACAATAAGCTGCGCAACAAGTACAAACGCGACTAATTGAAATAAAGCTTCCAACAATGTATAGCCTTTCTCATTCATTGACTTCACCTGTCAGCTGAATACATTTTTTACGTATTTCTTGTGTCTTTTGAAAGGTTACACATATTCCCTGTCCCTCAAAAATCCAATAAAAATTTACATTTTCAATTGTTTTTGAGCCTTCCTGTTGTCCTGAATGCAAATATAACTTTAATCCTTCATAGGCAGTCTCTGCTGCAATAACCTCTAGCTTTTTGTTAGATAGTTTTGTTTTCATTGTATAGCTGATTGGTAATAACGACGTGCACAGTAACATAAGGATGCCAATGGATAAAATCGTTTCTACAAATGAATAGCCTGACTCATTCAATTCTAGCTCTCCCTCGTCCAAGCGTAATCACAAGCCTTTTAATGCCTTGAGGCGTTTTAAATGTTACAGTTCCCGCAGTCATCACATTGCCACTATAGTTATACATAATCGTTTGCACAGAACTTGAAGCAGGCATTAATTCAACCCCTTTCGGAAAAGGTCTGTCATATAAATGGGTATAAAAATCTTTTTTAATAATATAGCGTTTTGTTGAGCTTTCGAATTTCATCGAGATATACTCCCTTTGATGCATACTATAAGTTTGAATATATTGAATATCCAATTGCACTTGTGTAAAAAAACGCTCGAGCTCTTTTATTTCTGCTTGTTTCAATGAGTACTTCATGACAATCGCAGTTAAACACATCACAAAAAATAACACAATTAACATTTCAATCAACGTATATCCATGATCATTTTTTACGCTGTTCACGTTCATCCACCACTAGAGTTTGATCCTGAAGAGGCATTTGCCAATTTAACCTCTCCCTCATTCGTAATCATAATTTCTTCTTTATTCGGACAGCTCGTTTCATTTTCCTTCAAGTACCCTTTTACTACCAAATCCTCGACTGTTGGATAAGCCATAAAATCCACACGATACGCTTCTACCTGCCCTTGTACCATGGAAATATATGCTTTACAGCCCTTCTCATCGATTGTGGCAAAATGCTTGGTAACATTTGGGATCGAAATTAATATTAAAACAGAGATTATATAAGATTTTCTTTCAAAACATCTCAATGAATGTTTAGTAATTTCATTGATAGAAATATTAGTTTTTTTCTATATAAAAAAGACCACCCGCCAGAGTGGTCTTTTAATCTTTGATTGCTAATAAGTTTCGTTCTTGTAATCTACAGATAAGTATTCAGGAAAAATATAATCAGATAACCACACTATATCATTACCTTGATAAAACTTTATCCCTTCATTCGCAGCCTTTTTAGCGTAAACCTTTATTAAAGTAGGATTGGAGTCTTTACGTTTCCCTACTATTTGGGCAGTTTCAATATCAACAGACAAATGGACATACTGCCTTCCCATTGGTTTTAGCCCCTCAACTAGAATTTGCTCCACCAAATGCATGGCTGTACCATGATAAAGTATTGAAGGTGGAACACTATCAGCTTTAAGTATTTTTTGAGGAACAGAATGACCATACAATGCTCTAATCTTTCCTTCGAATATCTCATGCCGTTTTTTATTTGATAGTTCAATCATCTTTCTCAAATCATTTTCAGTGATTGTCTTCCAGTGTTTATCACTACGTACAGCTGAAAGTAACTGTTCAATGTCCACCCAGCCCTCACTATTCAATTCTAATTCATATTCCCAAGGCGCATGTCGTAATATATAAGAAATTTCTTTACTAAGCTTTGTAAAATCTATATCACAGTTCTTCACATAATGCACCTTCCTTAATATCTATGATATAAAACTCATGTGCAATAAATTCATATAACCCATAACTGTCCAAATAAATTGCATAATGATTTAATTGATTTATTGCCCACTCAGGACTTAAGGATTTTAACTCTTTAACCCAATTTGAATCTTCTATTGTTACTAATTTATCATAGGTGCCACTTACATACTTTGTGAACTTTTCTGAAGAATGTCGATGAGCTACAGTGGATATAAATTTAAGACCCCCATTAAAAATTTTATCATCATAATCTATATCATAATAGTCAAACAATATAATAGCATCACCCTGTCTATACGATAGAGATACGCTAGTACTTATACAATTTGATGGTACAGGGAATTCCCAATGTTCTATTAATTCCATAAAATTCTCCTTACATTATTTTGCTCCACTAGGTCTTACTGTCGGTGTTCCTGAGGAAGTTAGCTTATTTCTGACTAATTGATCTGTTAACATCTGCTCGTACATTTCATTTCCCGTCCTATTTACCGCATTCCATTGATTTCTCGGTATACCTGCTTGTGTTAATGCTATAGAAGACCTTGTATTAAGTATAAGCGTATTTCCTTCCCTTTCAATATAATCAATTGGTACTTGTGAAGGTTTTATCTCTCCATTTCTTAAAGCATCAACAAGATCATCAACATTTTTAATTGGTCTGCCTGCAATGGAAGAATAATATTTTATACCTTCATCACTAAATTTGTTAGGATTGTACGTTTTCTGCGCAAAATTAGCCGAATCCAACACTCCACCATTATCCAGTGTTTCATCATTATCTGTGCCTTCATTAGTATACTCTCGACTATCTTCAATATCTTCACTATTTTCAATATCTTCAGGATCTTCAACATCTTCACCAAGCTGAACTGATACTAATTTTTCTTTATTCCATACAGATACAACTTTAAGTTTGCCGTTTGGACCTGAAATCATAGTCTCTCTAACTACTCGCCCATTATCTTGTGTCTTTACAATACTTGAAGGATCATCAAAAGCATTAGATAAATTATCAAGTACAAGTTTCTTGCCTTTTGCATCATCAAAAATGCCAATGCTATTAAGCTGAAGTTCCATTGCTAGTGAACGTTCTATATGATTTTTATTACCTGTTGCATTTCCGAAAATGAACTCCAATTTTGAACCAAAGTAAGGAACGCCTTCACACTGTCCTGAATTCACTTCCATATCATCCGACTCATTACAGCTTTTCTCATTTGGTTCTGTTGGTTTTTCGTTATCATCAGGATTCGGTTCAGTTCCTGGTTCAGGTTTTTTATCAGGTATTAATGAAGTATCTACGTCTCCTATTACAACTTCATCTTCATTTACTTGAACTTCTTCACCTTGCTTATTCAACCAACCAGTAGAAGATGTATTAGATGGTTTAATTAAAACATCATTATATTTTATAGGAACAGAAGTGGGTGGTGCAATTATAGTTGTTTTCCCTGGTGCCAGAGAAGGTAAATCTAAAGGAAAATCCGATATCTGTGGTTTAAACGTTGGCAAGTGTACTGTTTCCAAAGAAGTAAAAATAGTAATTTGATGACTCAATTGAGTAGCATAATTTTTTGTATGCTTTTCCTTTATTTGTATTGAATCAGCTGTAATCATTGGTTCATCAAGACTAGCTACATGAATATCGTATATATCACCATTAAACGTTGTTATACGAGCATATTGATATTTGGCATTAGTATAATTAACATTAAAATTTTGCTTTAACCAAGTAGTACCATCACTTACATTCGAAACTAATATACTTTTCATAGTTGAAGGTTGATCTATAACATCAAAAAAGTATCCATTATTTATAGATCCACTTTTAATCAACTGTCCATTCTTAAATACTTTTTGATATGGTCTAAAATACGGATTATAACTCGTACTTAAACCGTAAATAGAAGTATAATAACCATCATTTTTATATATAGGTTTACTACCAAAGTTCACTTCAATAGAACTTGTAGAATAAGTAGTATCAATGGTAGTAACATCTCTTTGCAAATAAAAACCAAACAAAGATAATGGTAAACTTGTCGGTAATGTCATTGTATAACTTGATTCAGAAATACCAGTTGAATTAAAATTAATACCTCTAGTTACTTGAAAATCAGAAAAGCTAACTGTACCTGAATCAGTATTTATTATACTATCTTCTAAAGGTGTTAAAGTCTTACTCCCTATAGACTCTCCATTTTGTTGCAAATCTACAGCTCCAGGAACTGGTGGTAATAGTTTTAAATAACCAACTTCCTCTAAAGATGTTTTCGCAACATCATCAAACAAATCGTCAGTTTCTGAATCTAACTTTGCATCTATCCACTTAACTGCACCTGAAACTAAAAAGATAGGAACAAACCAATCTAAGAATTTTTTAAATCCATTCATGCCGATTTTACGGTCCAATACTTCTTCAACTTTGTCAGACAACACTTTTTTATCTGCTGTCGTTTTTATTTCTTTCATTTGTGCAGGTTTATTACATACCGATTTTTGACTTCCTTTTTTCTTATCCAAACATACTGGAGTATATCCTTCATCAACATCATATTTACCTAATAACCATTGTTCCATTTGGTATTGAAAAATTATATCCTCAGCCACAGACACTGCAATATCAACTACTGCTTCTTTAGCGACTTTCTTTGCAGTCGCACTGGCTACTTTTGATATAGCGATTGCTTCAGCTGTTTGTGCTGGTATTACTAAATTAAGAGTAATAAGAATTGATAGAATAACTATTAATATTTTTTTCATAGAATCTCTAATCTCCAATCTTTTTCATATACATGCCTCCTATGCAACCCAAGCAAAGACAATCAATATTTTTCTAAAAAACTTATGTATCATTTCTTCCTCTCCTTTTTATCCAAAAATATTTTTACACACCAAATTTACCATATAAATACTTTACAAGGAATATAATCTAAGAAAAAATACCTTAATTAATCTAATTCGAATTACTTACTTTAACAGATGAAGGTCAATTAATTTAAACAAACTGCTATAGAAGCCACTCAGATTGAATAGTAAAAGACCACTCCAGATAGAGTGGCCCTTAATCATACATATTCTATTATTTCTTTTTTGAATTTCATCTACGAAAAATCATTGAAGATATTTCATAACATTTAACTATCTTTCACAAGCCCATCCATCTTTATCACGATCATGCTTCGAATCATAAGCTGGATGACCAACACCTACACCACTTGGATAATCTTTTCGTAATTCCGTACAGTTTTTATAGTGTGATTTACCGCTGTTACTACTACTGCTTGAAGAATTTGAGTTTGATGAACTACTTGGTTTACTATTTGTTGTTGCGTTCGGATTTTTTGTGCTTAAATAAGAATCTACTACATAGCCCTCATAAGAAGAAGTCGAAATATATGACCAACCAGCGATTGTAGAATGAACAGATACTGTTTCATTTTTACTAAGTTCTCCTACATTAGCTCCTGATGGACTTGCTATATTTCTCACAACAAGGTTTGATACTACGTATTTAGTTGTTGGTTTTGAAGTACTCATAAAGTTAGTCGCTGCATAACCAATTACATTACCATACTGTACAAATGACCAACCGTCTCCAACAGTGCCGAAGTCTTTTACAACCATTTTATTTTGCAAAGTCGCAACTGTTTTTGCTTTTAATGAAGGCATTTCTTTCACAACTAGTCCACTTTTAGAACTTGCTATTTTAATAGTATATTGTGCATCTTCAAGAACAGAATCAGAAATATACCCATCTATAATTTTAGATTCGCTATTTAGATAGTTAATACGTGAAAATGCATTTTGATCTTTGCTGATTAATGTAACGAAAGTTCCTTTTTCTACAGTTCCTAACACCTTAGAATTAGTATCTGGTTTTTCATATACAGTAGAAGAAGAATTTACGATTTTAACTTCTTTAAAATTATTTGCATTAGCTATATCAAAATTGAATGAAAATGCTAATAACAGTGTCATCATTAATATTACGAGTGTTTTAATTTTCATGTTTTAATCTCCTTGAATGTTTTTTAGTGTCTATTTTCCAAAAGCCTAACTGTTCCGCCACGATCAATTTACTTGTCGTAGGGGATCAATTGGTACATCTTTAAATTTTGTAACACGTTGCCCTTAGCTTTAATTGTTAAAGCAAATGCAATTACTAGAATAAGAGTCAAATGTGTTAGTAAGATTTTACCTCCTTCAAAATTATTATACATAATTAACATTAAATTGGTATAAATGTATCAATTTTCTCAAAATAAAAAGGGTATTTATATAGGGAAAATAATGGAGGAAACCCAAGAAGTACACTTGAAAAACTATTCTAGAACAAATAAATAGCCCAGTCTCTATATTAATTGAGAGCCTGGGCTTTTGTGTATAGTTGAGGAATGGTGCATCTTAACCCTTTGTGCAGAAGGGAAAAGTTGCACCTGAATTATTATATCAATTTAAGCATTCACTAAATACCCAACAAATGGTTTAAAAAGAAATATAATTATATCGTATTGGATAATATACATTTTTAACTAATATTATCCAATTAATTAAAAATCTTTAATTACACTAACCTGTTCCCATTTCTATTATTACAATTTATCATAAATACAAAAGATTAAGATCCCCCATCACAGAGTGGTCTATTTGATTTTAATCAGATAAGCACAAGACATCGATAAACATCCTATTCGCATGTCAACAAACCATAAAAAAATAGCCCCCTTATCAAATAAATAAGAGGGCATAATATAATTTCTAATCTATCACTTATCTCTAACTGGCTTTAATAAATCTACTGGAAGCCAAATATATTGTCTGTCATCTCTTTCTAAGTCATTGTGCACAAGCAGATAACCATTAATTTCATCACTCCATGAATAAACAACGCTTCCCTTTTTCATAATCTTTTCAGTTCTTGATTCTTTTAACGGATAGGTTTTCCCTTCGGCATCTTTAGATATCTCATAACGTACATCTCTTTCTCTCGATATTGTCTCAGAGATCTTAAGATCTGTACCAAGATAATATTTACACGGATCATAAGTACCATCATTATCGCCAGCGCAATAATTAAGTTTTTGTTCATTATTTGAATTCCAGTAAGAATAAGAAATACTCCAGTAGTCTTGTTCTCTGAAGTACTGTCCGTAATTATTAGCAATCCCATCACGATTAATATAAATATAAGTTGGGTTATTATAGAAAGATGAACGAATTTCTATTGGTACTTCTTTGAAAACTACCAGATCCGTTGCTTGCACGCGATATTGCCCCATCTGGTAAAATATTTTGCCATCATATTTCTCAATATCATATGTTTTAAAGAAGTTATTTCGCTTAACCACTAAAGATTCAAACGTACCATCTGAATTTTTCTTGTATACCTTGATGTCTTTTTTAAAGGTCATTTTTCCAGTTTGCCCTTTTACAACTTCAGCTCCATCGTACATCACTTTTGCTTCTGATTTTGTTGGACTTACTACAGTAAATACAAATGCTGTTAGTAACACAATAAATAATTTTTTCATTATTTCCCCCTACACAGTTTTTATTTAAAGAACATAATATCTTAGTATTATATACTAGTAATCTAATATTCTACCAACGAATGTTAAAAACCCAACAAAAGTAGAGTGTTTTTCCATAACATTATTTCATCCATTTACCACTCCAGCCAGTTTTCTATGTTTGGGCTACTGCATATTTCTGAATGACCATCACGTTCATTTAACCAATTATAGAAAGGCACTGGACGCTCTTTATTAGGAGTTTCTTCTATATAAAATAATTTACTCACCCTATTACTTAAACGCTCCACAGCCTTGCTATACGCCCCTACAAACACGGCTCTTTTGATATTTCAAGCAACTTTCAATATTATTAATGTTGGATATAGATTAAATTTAAATGGGGATAACTAATGAACAGATTAGAACAAACAACTCAAGAATTACTGGAAGCTGGTTATACGATAGAGGAAATTAAAGCAGCCTTTGAGGAAGTCATTGAACAAGCTAAGCAGTCCAATACCAAACGTGGAACAGATAACTAATCACTGTTGTCTGTTTTACATACTAAAAGACTAGTCGCGAAATGCAACTAGTCTTAAATTCTATATATTTATTCTAAGTTGGCAATTATTTATACTCATCAACAGTAAAACTAACGATTTTATCGTACATAATGTATTCTGTTCTAGAAACGATATTTCCTGTTGATACATTTAATTTAAATTTATAGTAAGGTTTCCCCTGTCCCACTTCACGACCATCTAACCAATTCATAAATTGCTCTATTTCTGTTATAGATAAATCGTACTCATGGATATCTTTAGTTGTCGTTGTAAGTCTTAATATTGCTCTATTTGCATCGATTTCTGCTTCTTTTACTGTAACCTCTGCTGTAGCTGATAAGTTACTTCCATCAGTAGTTGTTGCAGTAATTGTTACTTTACCAGCTTTCTTTCCAATTACATTCCCATTACTATCGACAGAAGCAATCTCTGGATCACTACTTGTCCATTGAATTACTTTGTTAGTAGCGTTTTCTGGAAGAATTGTTGCAATAAGTGATTCACTGGAACCAACAGTCAAATCCAATGTTTCTTTATTTAGTTTTAATGATTCCACAATTGTGTCGGGGGGATAAATCTCACCGTCAGTATCTATGTCTATTGCATCTATTACTAGAGTTTTATTATCATCTGTATATATTTTCACTGAATGCATAGTATCTTCCAAACCAGTTTTCTCGTATAATAATATCTGATATCTATAAGTATTATCGCTATTTATAGGATTATATGTTTGTGTTATACCGTCAATATTAACTTTTACATTTGAACTAGCAAATGTAAAACCGTTTCGAATTTTTAGAGATATTATTCTAAATTTTGTACCTTTAAATTTAAATTCGAGACTCCCGTTTCCTGGGTTTGTATCCGGAACTAAATGATGATCTCCCTGAAATGATTTTGATTCTGTGTAATTAATCATGTTACTGCTATATTGAAAAGATTCATAATCATTATTAAACCTTTTCCAACCTTCTTCTGGTTGTAATAATTGTTGTCCTAATGTTGCTGCCTCTGCCTTGCTTCCATAAAACGAATCTAATGAAAAACTAAATAAAATAATCGCCATTAACAAGCCTAAAATTTTTTTCATAATTACCCTCCTAATGTCTTAGTCTATTTAAAATTATGCAAGGAAATTCGACACAATACTACTATATTCGTTCAACAAATAAATACATAATTATACAAATTACGATATTTTCATACAAAATAATTTAATAATAAAATAGGCAATAGGTTCAAAATATGAGGCTCATTTCGTTTTAGATTATAGACGTAAATTTTAAAACTGTTGACTAAATATTGGTTGTCTGTTTTTTTATGTACATTTGTATTCAGATTACCTAAAATGGAAATATAAAGGGAGGAATTTTCAAAATGAAAAAACTAATTTTTAGCGCAGCATTAGTATTAAGTTTAGGATTAGCAGGTTGTGGAGAAGAAAAAGCAAAAGAAGAACCAGGTGAAAAGGAAAAACCAGTTACTGAGACATCAAAAGAGGATGCTACAAAACAAGAAACATCAGCACCAGTTACTAAAGAAGATGGTAAATTAACTGAAGAAAAGTTTAAACAAATTAAAGAAGGCATGACATATGAAGAAGTAGTTAAAATTGTTGGTGCTGAAGGTAAAGTTCTTTCTGAAACAGGTTCAGCTGGCGAACCACATCATACAGTTATGTATGAATTTGAGACAGATGGCGTCTTGTCATCTTCTACTATGATGTTCCAAGGTGGAAAGTTAATTAATAAAACTCAAGTAGGTGTGGGTTCATCTGATGTAAAAATAACAATTGATCAATTTAATAAACTTGAAAATGGTATGACAGAAGCGCAAGTATTTGAGATTCTTGGCGGTGAAGGAGATTTAATGTCTGAATCAGGTAATCTAAAAATGTATACTTATGCTGGTGAAAAAGCATTATCCAGTGCTGCTATTACCATTCAGGATGGTAAATTAATGAATAAAACACAAATGGGATTAGAATAAAATTATTATAAAAGCTACTCAAATGAGTGGCTTTTTTCATTAGAATTAGACGATTTTTATTATGGTAAATAAGTATAGGTATGGTTAAAGTTGTTATTGTAGGTTATTAAATGAAATAACCTTATATAATTTTAAGGAGGATACATAAGTGGTTAATTTGTTTAAAAAAGGTTTTATTTATTTAGCTTTAATAATGCTAACACTAGTAAGTTTTAATATTGAAAGTGCTTCAGCTGCAGAAGCTGAGGATTACGAAGAAGGGGTAACTAATTTAAATAATACGCCTGAAAACAGTGCAGTAGTAGGAAGTCGACTATTGAAACCCGAAATTGGTTGGAAAAGATATGACGATTCTCATTCAAGTATCCAGTATATAGGATCAGGTTGGTCACTAAGCACATCTTCAACTTATTACAACGGCAGTAGGCATGCTTCATCATCTGCCAAGAAAGACGATATAATACAGTTTGTATTCAGTGGGACGAAAGTAAGAATTATTTCAAATTATTATTCTGGTTATTCAAAGGATATTAGAATATTAATAGATGATAATGAAGAAAGCTTTTCTTTAGTAGGTTCAACTAGTGGTCCAATATTTGTGTACGAGAAAACAGGATTATCTGAAGGTATGCATCATGTGGAAATAAAAAAAAATGCTAAAGGGTCATGGCAGAATGATTTATACCTTGACGCAATTGATGTTGATGGATTTTTAATAAATCCAAATGAAGAGTCTATTTCATTAGACAAAAATAATATTGAATTATTTGAAGGTAACACAGAAAAACTAACTGCCACTGTGACACCAAATAGCGCAAATGTTATTTGGACAAGTAGTGATGAAAGTATTGCGACTGTTGACCAAAACGGGAATGTCATTGCCATTAAAGAAGGAGTAATTACTGTAACAGCAAAAATAGAAAATACAAATCTAAGTGCCGATTGTGTAGTTACTGTTAAGAAGCAAGGAAGTACAGAACTTGAATCCATCACAATGGATAAGGCTTCACTAGAACTTTTGGAAGGCAGCCAAGATAAATTAACGGCTACAGTTACTCCAGATACAGTAAAAGTAATATGGTCTTCTAGTGATGAATCAATTGCAACTGTAGATCAGAATGGTAATGTAACTGCTATTCGCGAAGGTACAACAATCATTACAGCAACAATAGAAAACACAGATATTTCAGCTACTAGTACGGTTATTGTCAAGAAACCGATTAGTGAATCATCGAGCGCGATTCTAAGTATCACTTTGGTGAACGGTATAACAAAGGAATATGATGTAACGAATGCTGTTTTAAACAATTACTTAAATTGGTTTGATAGTGCACAAGGTACTTCAACATTCAAATTTTCAAAAACAATTTCACCTTATAAAAAGGTAACTGAATATGTCGTACATGATAAAATTGCTTCATTTGAAGTAAGAGAATATTAGACATAAAAGACCAGGCACTCATTTATATTGAGTCCTGGTCATTTGTTTATATTCTTCGTTTTACAATTAAAATAATATTTATATCAGTCATTTAACCTACTCTTCACCTCTAACAATAGTAAATAACGATTATGTATATCCTAAAATTAATATTCATAGTAAGATAATGTATAAACTTATAAAAGTGAAATTTGGAGGTCATGATGATGAAAAAACAGTTTAAAGTGGCTGCGATGAGCACATTACTACTATCAAGTATTGCTGTGCTACCAGTGTCTTTTGCAAAAGAACCAGTCGTAGTTAACGTACAATCAAACGTAAAATTCACTGACGTTGATAAAAGCCATTATGCATATGAGGCAATTCAGTGGGCTCAGCAACGAGGCATTGTAAGTGGTTATACTGATAGTAACGGAAAACCAAACGGCAAATTTGGCCCTAATGACAGTGTTACAGAAGCACAATTCGCTAAGATGCTTGCGGAGTTTTTTGGGTTTAAAGATGATAAAGGGAAATTGAATATATACACATCTACTCCTTTGTGGTCTGATACATATTATGATTCTTTAGCAACTTATGGAGTGCCATTAAACGGCTACTTCGACAGCGGATTAAGAAACAAATCTGTTAAACGAGGAGTTGTTGCGCAAGCAATTGGTCACTTATCTGGGAACTCCAATTCATTGACAGACTCAATTAACTATCTGATTAGCGAAGGGATTACCACTGGACAAAATTCACAATATGAAAACAATGATTTATTTAAGTATTTCGGAACTAACAATACACTAACTCGTGCTCAAGCTGTTGCCTTTTTATTCCGTATGCATAGCATTGGGGTTAACAAAGCTGAAGGTGTTGCTGTATCTGTATATAACAACAAAGAAGGTTTATCTTTAGCAACTCTTGCAAATAAAGGTGTGTCAAAATTAGACAGTAGTTTAAGATTAGGTAATTTAGGTAGTCAAAATAATAATAGTAATAATAATAATGTTGTTGTTTATGAAGATGAATTTCGAAAAACTATAACATATGGAGATATAAAAGTAACTCACTCTGGTGGATCAGTTGGGAACAATTTAAAAGAAATAGAAGAATTGAAAAAAGCAAGTGGAGGAAAAGCAGTAAGTGGCTATGACGGGATTAAATATAGTGAATTTACTAAAGAAGTTAGAAGCACTAATGAAAATTTAGTAAACAATTTAGATGGAACTTTTGATTTTGTTACAGGTGAAGCAACAACTTGGATTTATGATAAATCTACTAATTCAGACGTTTTAGTGTTCACCGAAGATAATTACAATAACTTAAATAAACATAATTACCCAAAAGATATTCTCTACTATTTTGATACCTGCGTAGATATTAATATGGAGTATTTTAAAAAATCAAATACGAACAAAGAAAAAATACACAAACTGTTAATTAACATTGGTTATGATTTATCCATGAAAGAGTTGAATGAACTTTTTGATAAATCTATTGAGTTAAAAGGTACAGATGTCCACAGAATTAGAAACTACAAAGCTCATACAATGCTTGATGACGTTACAATTATGTATGTAAAGAAATAACAAGATTATACCTAATTAGAGAAAATGGGTATTCTAATTATATAGCATTATTCTTATTTTAATGTGATAAAGTATCTCAACACAGAAACCAACTTATAGATGTCAAGACCAAGACGGTGTTTAAACTATCTTGGTCTTTAGTATTTTTATGATTAAATTTAACAGGTACTGAACTGATTTTGACTACTTTTATTATTTACTACGTCTCTGTTGAATCGTAATATACAATCCTAACAAACGATCAGTGGTCATTGTACCATTCTGTAAATCCTTTAAATGCGATTCCTGAATAATACCATCTTTAACAGCCTGTGCAATAAAGTTTTCCGTTTCAGTTTTCATAGCTGGGCTTCCTGGATTCCATGTTGTATTTGTCACTTTGATTTCCTCCTTTGGTTTATCTTCTACGATTAGTTGAACTTGCATCTTACTGTTGCTTGGTACTATTACTTGTCCTAATTTATATCCTGCTGGCATTTTCCAAGATGATTTAACTTCAAAGTGCGGCCGGTCAATACTACCTACCCAATCGCCTCCCCATGTAATGCCAAGCTTTCGTGCAATAGCCCCTACTCGAGTAAGTGTAGTTACATCATAAAGAGATTGTGGAGGACCAACAGCTATATCCCAGGCTAAACGTGATTTGTGATTGCTGTCCAATGTCCAAGTAACAATTTGCCCTGGTCTAGTACGACCTTGAGCGTATAGGTAATTTTGGCGTTCCTGAGGGCGATATGTTTCAGTGATGAAAATTTTTTTAATGCCAGCCTTGTAGCACTCCTGGAATAACAATCGGCAAGCTGTTTGTGCTGCTGGTAATAGCTCGGCAAGATCTCGACATGTTGTTACGCTAGTCATT
Organism: Lysinibacillus sp. B2A1; assembly: GCA_002973635.1. Classification (GTDB taxonomy): domain Bacteria; phylum Bacillota; class Bacilli; order Bacillales_A; family Planococcaceae; genus Lysinibacillus. The sequence continues at coordinate 2,795,154 of CP027224.1, read as the reverse complement.
GTTTATCACCTTCCAAATACTTATTTTTTTCCTCTAAGCGTTTATTAGCACGTGCCGTCTTGTGTTCAATTTCGTCTGCTACACGATCCAATACAAACCCTGGTATCCAACGTTCCCATCCTGCTCGATAAACATTTGCCGTCATTGATTTCCATGTGGGTAGTCCAAAATTAAATAAAAAGTAGGCAAATACGATGTAAGGCAAGCCTAATGCAATATCTACACGATAGGCTAATACAATAACCCCTACCATAAATGCAGAGCGATACGCTCCATTAATGCCATACTCGCTTGCCATTGTGCCGTCTTTCTTTGATGCAGCTCGCCCAGACAACCAATCAAGTGCAAGAACTGCCAAAAATACTAACCCTGCCGTCAGTGTAATTCCTGTGCCAAACATAAAGTTGACTACCATCATTACCGCTGTACCAACTGCTCCCATAGCAGGATGAGCAACTAATAATTGTGAATACTCTTTAACTAAATTCATTTCAACACTTCCTTTTTTCAATATAAAAAGGACACGCCTTATTGACGCATCCTTTTCCAAATTCCCAAGCGCTTGAAAATATAAAAAGCACCCTCAACTGAGAGTGCATTCATGATTTACTTTTCACTGGTTCTTTTCCTACATACAAAAATGATTTTACTTCTCGTCCTGTTTCAATCAAAATTTCGTTGGCAAGCCTACTAGCAATTACATCTGGATTAACATAATTTAAATTTCTACTGGATTTAGGCGAAATGTACGTTGCTGACTTTTCTTCGCCATTTTCTGTGTAAATATATCCGCACTTTAGATGAACCATAACATCATACATATGCATCTTCTCCTTTTAATCGACATTCGACAAAAGGGAATGATTTCCTTCTAAAAATGACAATAAAAATAACGCTAAGCCTATGCTTGCGTTTGCTCTAATTGTTCTTCTTTTACATCTTCTGTTTGTTCTTCACTAATAAGTGGAATCAAACCATCAACTACATGTTTTTGTAATACAATACCTCCAAAATTAACAAATAAAATTTGATGGTTATTCAATGTATCAGTTAATGCATTTGCATCAATATTTGATCCTATTAATGTAAATAATTCACCTGTTTTTAAACGTAATTCGTAATCCATAATTTCATATCTCCTTTTTAATTCATAGATAAATACCCGATATCAGAACCGTTTTTTCTAACAACTAAAACTTTGGGATTGTTAGAACTTTGGAAGAAACTAATTCCATTACTGTTATTATTGAGACCTGTCACAGTGACTCGTGAAAAGTCTACAACATCCCCATAAAATATATGATGTCTTCCTTGATATTCAATATTTTGATATGCATCTAATAAAATAGTTCCATTAGAGCCTCCTATTGTTGTCATATCACTAAAATGCAACATACGTCCCATATAAATATCCCTGTCTACATTTATATCTGTAGCGCCTTCTATGCTACCATTAACCATTACAGCACCATTAAGGTTTATTTTCTGAGCATCAATGGTTACTGAGTAAGGGTCTTGGTTAATCTTACTCACTATGGTTGAGCCGTTATAATCTGTGTAAGATACCTTTTGTGTAATTTGGTCACTCATCTGTGTAATACTAGATTGTGCACTGCTCATCTGCGTATTCAGACCGTTTATTGAGCTTGAATGACTTGTAACCGTAGATTGAATGCTACTAGCTGTGATAGATAGGTTCGATACATCTTGTCGCACATTATAAATGTTGTTATTAATCGTTGTGACTTCTGAGCTTACTTCAGCTCGGATCTGCGTTGCTGTTTGTGAAATAGAAGAATTAAAACGTGCTTCCATACTCCCCATGTTATTGTTGATGGTCGTTACATGTTGAGTCATCTCAGTTTTCAACTCACGAGCTGTCAAACTAATCATCGCAGTGTAATTTGTTGTAATATTCCGTTCTAAATCTGTTACTGTTTCAGATAATTCAAGCTTATACTCTTTTCGAATTACTTCTGTCGTTTTTTCTGCAGTCTTTTCAATATTGTCATTTACACTGGATTCAGTGTCCTTAATCTGGTCCTGAAGGATCTCCTCTGCAGTTTTAAACACATAGTTACCTACAGTCACACTTGTAGCTACTAAATCCTCACCGTCCCATTCTTCACGTATCTTCAGGATATTTGTGACGATAGACAGGTCATTCATTGGCTCGTAGATGGTGTGAATGGTTTCACCTAGCTCATAAGACTCTCCTAGTTCTGCAATATCTAAATCGTAAGAAATCTCGATATCTCGGAACTTCTCCTTTGCTCGCTTATAGGCAGCGTCAGAAGTCTTGATGCGTTCATCATTTATAATGTCACCATAGTTTGGCCGGTCATAGTTACCTGCAGTTGGAGAGACAAATGTTTCAGTCTGTTTTAACTCCTCGTCAAAATTGACGATTACATGAGTGACAATATCCGTTGAGGTTGAATCTTTGATGATATCTCGTAAGTTATAGGCATAACGAAATTGTCGGCCGTAATCAGCGCTCAATGATTTTTTTATATTCAGGATCTTACCTGGTAGTATTTCAAATTGCACACGTAACTTATTGCAAAGTTCCAGAAGCAATTTCCATACATTGTTTCGACCCCAATCTACTAATTCGATAGAGGCATCAACACCAGCACTATCGAAATGTGCTGTCCATCCTGTGCCATTAAGCAACATGCTAAACAGTTCTGAGGGAGTATAGGAACCTTTAAGCTTTTGATTGAACGGTACCCCAACCAAATCTGTAACAGTGTGAAGTGCACTGATATTTTTATAAGGTGTCTTTTCGCTTACCTTTTTAATGCGATACTCATGCCCTTTTATTTTTATAATGGATTCTTCCTGCAGGTAAGGATACGCTGGGTTATTGCCTCGATTTACTACGATCATATTCAACTCATGTGCTGCGTTTAATTCCAGGTCTCTACGCATAGCTTGTATGTGATTGATTGGGTATTCAGTGCCTTTGTAAAGAACAGTTGTCATGCCTTATCACCAACTAATGTAATTTTTTGCATAAAAATACGCCACCTCCATACTCGAAATTTCAGAGTTGTTTTTATAATCCTGGTACACCTGCAGGTCCTTTTGCATCACCAAGATAATTACCGCCATTTTTTATCCAGGTTATACCCTCCTCAATAGAATATAGGCGTCCCTCTATATTTGATAACATTTGAATAATGCGATTTTCATTCTGCTCTTGGCTACTCATAACAACCTGGAGCAGTTCTTTTACTTCTTTTAATTCATTTAATACTTTTTCGTCCATTATAAAGCTCCTTCCTGGTATTCAAATTTAATAAAAATACGCTACTCAATTGGAGTAGCGCTTACTGAACAATATGGAACGATTAAACACCTTCTGTAGCCGTTAAAATGTAATCTTCAACAGCCGCACGATATGCCTCGTTTGTCACATCATCAATAACATACATTTTGTTTGTTTTTGGATTTAAACCACCTGACATAATGCGTTCTGCTGCAATTCTTACAACGATTTGATTAACATTATTCATTATAATATCCCTCCATTTTCTAAGTCCGTTTGCAATAATAAAGCATCCTCAAGTTCACGGATGCGATGTTGTTCCTCTGTTTCAGAAATATTATAAGATATAATCACAGGATTTCCTTCTTCATCAATACGATCAATATAGGACTTTGAATAATCAATGGACCCATATGGTACGTCAATATATTCTAATGCATTCCATTCTTCATGCGGATTTATGTCCCTTCTGCTTCACCAGTTTGAAAAACAATTTTACCTGTAACAGAATCAAAAATAACTCTATTATCTCTTTTCACATCAATACCTCCTATTCGTACGCATACCATGTATAGCTTGCTGATTGACTAGTAACTGGAAATCTGTATCCTCCTGATATAGCTATATGACTCAAATTATGATTTGGGCTATTAGAAAATAAATTAGAATTATATAAGGAAATTTTAGTAGATGATGTAAAGCCTGTAGGGTCATTAAAGGATGTAAATATACTGTATGACATATTACCATTGCCCGTTGAAGTCATTAATACTATTATACTAGGGGTAAAGTTAAGACCTGTTAAATCTATATACGCCATACTAACTATACCGCCACCTTTATAATTAAATGACGCTAATGTTGATGAAGAAATTAATAACCCGTTAGCTTTTCTACCACCTGTAGGTATAGCTCTAATATTAGCAGCCATTTGAGTACCTGTAGCTGTCGGACTTGTTGGAACACCTTTGTCAGTGATTGCCGCAGCTACATTTGTTTTAACATCACTGGCAGATTGCTTTAAATCTTGTATCGTAAACCAAGCATCATCATGACCTAAGAAAGCTACATGTTTTTGAGAATTGATATGCACAGCAATTTGATTATTTTTTCTTATTTCTAAGCCATAATCGGCATTTACTCCTGCATTCAATATAATCTGTGCACTAGCATTAGTAGTGGATGCTGGAACACTCATTTCGATAAGTGGTAGAGTTTTAGACATAGAGAGGTTGCCACCTAGAGTCATAGCACCACCTAATATATAGTTGTTGCCTGTGCTATGTTGTACAAAGCTAGATATTTGTGGTGTCCACGGTACTCGTAAGATGTAGGAGAATTTGTATCAAGTGTTGTGAAACTTATATTTTTAGTGTAATCGAATGTAGCAATCGGACTGAAAACGTCTACTTTTACACTCACTGCATTACGAGCATTAGACCCCTTATATAGCATAACATAGAGCATGTCGTCTCCAAGTATAACATCACCTATTAAATAGTTTTTAGCAAAATTTTGAGAGATAGAAGTAATGGTTTTTTGCTGTTTCTGAACAGCGCCACCATACACTTCTAAATTGTATTCTACTATAGCGCCTCCACTAGCATTAGTATGTTGATAAGCACTAGCATACACAACCCTTATTAATCCTGAAAATACGTTGGTAGGTATTGATATACGTAAAGCCTCAACATTAACAGTGCTTTTCCAGTCTTCAGGGTTTACAATTAGTGATTTAGATGCTGAGTAGTGTCCTAAATTTAATACATTAGCATCATTGTAAACATTCTTTTGCCATGAGTTATCTACTTTAGGTTTCATTTGGTCCAATTGTTCAGTAACTTCCGTCAAATCTGCATCTTGTCCAGGTGGTCCCTGTGGCCCTTCTGGTCCTCGAGGTCCTGTCTCACCCTTTTGCGATTCAATCCATTCCTCTATTGTTCCAACAAAGCCATTTTCAACAGCTAGATCATAGGCTGATTTACCTTCTGGACCTTGGATTGGACCTACATTCTTCCAACTACCTGTGTCATCCTGCCAAACATAAAGGTCTCCCCCGATCATATAAGCATCACCTGGTGTTCCTACGGTTGGTAAATCATCCTCGCTCGTCAATCCACCAATGATATTTACCCCTGTACCATCTTTGCCGTCTTTACCAGGTAATCCACGTGGCCCTTCTGCTCCTTGTATACCTTTATCCGCAAACAAAGCCCATGTACTTTTATCTGTGACAGGTGTATTGATATTTTCTTTTAAAGCGATATAAGTACGACCATCAACCTCTGTTAAATTATTTTTATAGTATTGAGTTGTTGATGACCAAGCACCTCTGGAACCAAAATTATCAATAAGTGACTGCATAGTGTCGATAGCTACTTGTGCATCCTGTGTTGCTTGGATAGCAGCATTTTTAGCATTAGTTGCATCTGCCGTAGCCGTTTCTGCATTGCTGATAGCTTGAGTTACCTCTATTAGTCTTGCAGCAACTGTATCAAGGGCTGTTTGTAATGCTGCATTATTAGCTGCAATTGCATCTTGTGTCGCTGTGTTGTTAGCATCTATAGCCTGTTGGACAGTTGTATCAACTTGAGTAATGTAATTTTGTACATCGATCTCAGCCTTTTCGATTGCTTGCTCAAGCCGTGTGATTAATTCATCTACCTCTTGTCCACCAGCTAACACTTTAATCTGAGATTGCACATAGTCAAAGTAAGCCATGATACGTGTCCAGTTCTCATTTATTCTGTCGCGACCATCCTTATTAATAGGAGATAAAGTTTCTTTTAAAGGATATTTCTGTGACAAAGTTATCACCTTCCTTGTTTACTTAAAATAAAAAGGGAAATCAAAACTGATTGAAGCGACAGTACCGCCACTAATCACAAATTGATTTACCCCACGTTTAAGTGATATTAATTTTTTATTGGTTTGTCCTGTAATGTGCTGACCGTTTTTCAAATAGCTCACACCATCTATGATCATTGTGTCGTTGGCTGTAAGTGAGCCGTTATACGCAAAAGTATCACCTGTTGATTGATTGCTAATGCTTACTCCACTTGAGAAATTACCACGCAAGACAATTCGTAATGGCATATACCTTGGATTGATAGTTACTTGACCATAATTTTTTAGAGTAAAATTGTTACTTGCAAATGTAAATTGTGGTGAATCGTCGTCCCATTCAAAACCTAGGCCCCATGCAATTTGATTTAAATCCCACTCTTTACCTAAAAGCTGGAGCGAGGTGAATGGTGTCTCACCATAAGGCAAATCACTTGTTTCAAACTCAATTACTCGCTTACCACGTAAGCCATTCCACTCAACAGCATCATTGTTTAAACGTTCAACTTTCCAACGTTTGTACATATGAGATGTCCACTCCACGTTATCCAAAGCACGTACAAATGAAGATTCACCAGGTAGCTCAAATTTGTAGCTGTTAGTCATTAGTTGCTGATAGATATAAAATTCTTCATCACCATCTAAGATATCAGCCAACTTATCAGTTAACAGTTCAGTGTCAGTAACATTTTTGGCTTGTAGTAACAAAGTCAATTGCAACTTACGAACACCATGGTACCTTTCTGTTCGATTACGTCCTGGTCTACCTTTTATATTCTCAGAATTGTATACGATATCGATTGGCGCTATTTTTAGGACAGGGACGCCATATTTGGTTAAATCATGACGTACTCCATCCATTGTCTCTAAGATTGCCATTATGGCGTCACCCTTTCTTGAATGTTTTTAATTTAAGATTAGTTGCACTACGCTGGTCAAGCCATGTCTCAACTGTTTCACCATTCCAACCTTGATTAAGATTAATATTAATAGGTTGCTGCTCATCGTCGATATCATCAGCTGCATTTAACAAACGATTAGCATTTCCTGATAGAGCACCAGACAATGCATTGACAGCTATAGAGCTTTGATAACCGCCATCACTCGTTAATAAATTAGTTAAGGTTCCAGAAACAGAATTGGCAATACCTTTCACAGTAGATTGCAGATTCCCCTTCATGCTTTTCATACCGTCCATTAACCCTTGGATAGCTGCTGCACCGATTTCAGGCAAGGTTGCTGTCATCACATTAAATTCATCTTCAGCACCATTTACCATCTCATTCACTTCTGATATAAACGTCTCAGATAGTGCTTGAAGCTCTTTCTCAGCATTGATATGCAATTGAACAATCTCATCTTCCATCTTTTTACGAGCACCAGCAAGTTCTGTAGTTGCCTGCTTATTCGCGAGCTCTGTTTTTGTTTTCCACAACATTTGATACTCTTCTAACTCAGATGCAGTCATTTGTGTAAGAGCCTTAATTTCAGCGCCTGATTTAGCCCCTAATGATTGCAATTCTGCTAGAAGCTCCTTATCAATACCTTTTGCTTCAAGAACAAATAAGTCATTCATCCAGCCTCGTAAAGCATTGACTTGACCACGCATATTCTCGAGTAAATTTATTTGATCTTTAATAGTTCCATCTTCGTTATAGGTCACCATTTCCGTCAGATTTACTTTATCAAATAAGCCCCAAGTATTCTTGATAGCCTCTACACGACTGTTGTACGTTTGCTCATATTCATCACGTAAAGCTTTTTCATCATCGATAAGCTTCTGATTGATGTCTCGCATTTTCGAATAGTAATCATCAGCAAGTGACTTAATATTGTTATACAAACTCAGCTTCTTATCATAGATCAGTTCTTCATAAGCAATCTGTTCTGCAGAACCAATCTCATAACTTTTCATGTACCCTTCATATGCGCTAAGTTGCTCTTTCAAAGACATTTTTCCGTATTTTACTAAGGCATCTATCATATTTGTCTCAGCATTAAACTGATCTTGCATGGCAGTTTTATGTGCAGTCTTATATTTGTTGAGAGCCTTAATTTTTTCGTCTGTGCCATCCTTGAAGGCTGTTGATGCGTATTTCCAGTAAGCTGCTTCTTCGGCAGCACTCAAACCATACAATTCCTTTTGCAAGTCTATATATTCTTGGAGTGACTGTAGTTTATCAGCATTGACAGAATCATTGACCTTCTTGGTTTCTTCTGCAAGCTTCCGTTGGATTTCAAGTATTTGGTTATTCGCAGCACGTTGAAGCTTAGTGATCTCAGCATTTCCGGCTTTAACTGTCTTACTTTTTCCTTTAGTTGCTTTACTAGTAATGCCATTGAGGTCCTTCGCCAACTTGTCTTGGATTTTATAAATCTCTTGAGCTGCATTACGATTTAATTCTTTAATTTCGCTATTATTATTAGAAATGGCACGACTAACGGCTTTTTGGGCACCTTCAATTTGTGCCTGTGAAGCTTTTATTTCTCGAGAAAAATCAGGGAATGTAGCTTGTGACATCTCTTTTGATGCAGTTCGCACAACATTGATATTATCTAAAATTCCTTTAGCAATACCTGCTGGAATCCACTTAGCAATCGCGGCCATTACTCGAGAAGGAGAATGGATGCCTAGTGCATCTTTTACCCATTGAGGAATTTTATCTGTGAGCTTACCTAGCGCTTTAGCTACTGAGTCAAACATAGAAGTGATACCTTCAATTAAACCGTTAATGATATCTACGCCTATTTGCCAAACCTTATCTATTATGCTACCGAATGTCTCAACAATAGTTGTACCAATTGACTTAGCTGTTTCAACAATTGTATCCCATGCAGCTTCCCAATCACCTTGTAAGAGAGACATACCTGTAGACACAATACCTAATACTAAATCAATCGCTATTTGTATAATTCCTTTTATCAAGTCCCATGCAGCACTAAATATTTTTGTGATTACGTTCCAAGCTGTTTTAATTACTATACCAACGAGCTTCAAGTTATTTGCGATAAAGCTATAAATGAATTCAAATGTCGTTTTAACAATTGAAGAAATGGATTCACCGTGTTGTTCCCAAAACTGTTCGAATTTCCCCAGTATCTGTTTACCAAATGCTACAACTTCCTCAAGTGCTTTTGAGATAGTATCATATATTGCTTTAAAAGCTTTAGCTGTTACTTCTTTTATGGATGTCCAGGCTTTATTAACCAAGTCACGGAACCAATCCACCTTGTTATATGCAAGTACGAGAGCCGAGATAATTAAAGCAATTGCGGCTACTGCTATACCTACAGGTGTAGTAAGCCACGTAAAAACAGCACCTAATTTGGATATATGCCCCCAAACTTTAGTGACAATGTCAGTTACTTTTGTGGCAATCGCAGAGAAACTAGATAAATGCGGCAAGACACGAACTATAGCAGCAACAAGATTCCCGAAAATCGATACAACAGAAATAATTACTGGTGCTAGTGCAGAGATAACGCCAAGTACTACTGGGAATAGGGCAACTAGTTTAGCTGCAGTTTGATTTGTCTGTAATAAATTATTGAACCATTCCAGGAAACTATTTGCTAAGTCTAAAACAATAGCCCCGACTGGTGCCAATGCAATACCAAGATTAATAATCAGATCCCATAGATTACCCAACAATGTCAATACAGCAGGAGTTGACTCCTGAATAAAACTTAAAAACTGTTGGAATTGCTGATTTTCACCTAATGTTTCAGCCCATGCCCTAAAGCTTTCCATCATCTCCGCAAGCCGCGTCATGAAGCTACCACCCATGTCACTAAAAGCTGAGAAGAACGCAATAATGCCCATTGTTAAATCTGCAAATATATCTGAAATAACAGGCATATAGGTTTGTACATAACTAATAAACGATTGGAATTTCTCGGATTGACTTAAACCATCAGCCCAGAAGGCAAAGGATTGCATCATACCACTAAAATTTTTGGACCATGCCTCAGCTGCTGGCGCAAGCGCTGCTATCAAACTGCCTAGCCCAGCTATAAGATTACCAATACCTGCAACAAAATTTTCAAAAATTGATGCACCATATTTATTGAACGTATCGAATATCTTTTGAATTGGTTGACTGTTGATTGATTTATCAAAAGCACCCATCAATTTAGCTGCACTTATAGCCACAGATTCAATCATAGGCTGTAGCGATTTTAATATCTTCTGAGCACCTTGCATAGCGTTCGTAAAGGCTTGTAGCACAGGTTTTTCAGTCGCCTTGACTAGATCGTCATAAGTACCTTTGAAAGCATCCCATGAAGCTTTTGCTCGTTGTTGCTCTGCATTTAACTTGGCTGTTTCATCAAATAGTTTTTTAATTGTAGGAATGGCCACAGCAGCTAATCCAACAAAACCTAATGCGGCAATACTTAATGCACTAGCCAAGATTAATAATTGACCTACTAACACACCAATCATGACACCTAAGGATCCGATTAACCCTACCAGGGCTGATAAAAATTGTGAAAGAGCCGGTATTAATGAGAGCAATGCCCCACCTATAATTTGTCGCCCAGCCTCTGCAAATGCTTGGACAGTATTTGCATATGATTTCATAGCATTTGTATAATCAGCCCAAATCTTAATGACGATGTTCTTCTTCAGCTTTTTGGATTGACTATTAACAATGACAACGCCTCGTAAAAATTCGGTGATATCAGCATGTATGTCAATCGTGACATCTTTTAAAGCCAAGATAGCAAGCTTCACTTCATGGATAGCAGCAATCACTTCTGAAAAGTCTACATCGATTTTGATGCTACCACTTTGACCTGATAAATGAACTAATAATGCTTGTATTTGTGCGTAATCCATCATAAAACTGCCAAGAGATATCTCAACATTAACTTTTACTCGTTCGCGTTCTAGAGCATCAATCTCAGCTCGTATCATGGTGAGTTGTGTATAAAATGCATCCATTTCAAGATGTACTTTGATTTTAATAGACTCTTTGTCTAAGTCTTGTGCAAGTGCCTTGGCGCGTAGGATATCTTGCATAAAGTCATTGAGTATTGCTTCAATTTCGACAGTAGCTTCAGTAGCATCTAGCTGTTGCAATTTTGCTTGTACCTGTTGCACTTTCGATATAAATTCATTGATAGAAGCATTAATTTCGACAGACACACCTGTTGCAAGCTCCCTCATTTGATGGTCAACTTCTGCCATTTTTCGTTTAAAATCTTTTATGTCCGCATCTACTTCAGCTTTAAAGCGCTCAACTGGCATACACTCACCACCTTTATGATTTCTTCTCTACAAGCTGCCAATTAAATGTTTTCAACTCTTCTCTCATCTGGTCATACAGCGTGAAGTCTACTTTCATTTGTTGCTCATTTTTTGTACCGGCAAGTACTTCTTTACGAGCTTTCTCAGCATCAAAGTATTTCTTAGGAGGATTTTCTTTTCTGGATTTTTTCGGTTTAGAAACCACGCCAGCTATCCAAGCAGCTTGAATTGCTCGCTCATGATCATCAATTATTGCTAATTGAGAGCCTTGCAAGAAATTACGGTACTCTCTAGGTGTCCATGAATAGATTAGATCTATATCATAGGTACCTAGAAATCTAGCACAGTTACGCTCAAAATCATCATAGGTTAAGCCGTCTGTTTTTCCTCGAATAGATCGCGACCAGTGATCTCCTTGTACCCCTCGGACATACGTTTCATCATTAGAGTTGTTTTCTGTACTTCTTCCTCGTCCTTCTGTTTCATTTCTTTTACGAGCAGCATATTCTTCTTGAATTTCGTCAACTCGTTTCGAGAAAAAGCCGATTCTTCAATTGCCTCGAACACTTCTGTAAACATAATCGTTGCGTCATCATCAGCATTCATACGCGCATCAATTGCTTCTAATATTTCATCCTGTGTAGGTGCTTTTTTTGTTTGCAATTTAATTGTTGCTTCCCAAAGATGTACAAGTGCTTCAACATCTTGTTCAATCAATTGTGGTAGTACCTTGGAGATCCCACCCGACAGCTTATCTTTTTGTGATTCACCGTCTTTTGTTTTTGGTTCCGGAATCACTTTATTCAGTAATTTATCAAGCATAATAGAGCATTTTAATGTGTATTCCTTCTCTTTAACTGTTAATGTAGCCATTCTCTATTCCTTCTTTCTTTTTGGTTTTTGAACATAAGAAAAAGACGAACCTAAGCCCGTCCTTTGATTAAGAAACTGTTACAGAGACCGTATCAGTAATTGTAGGATTGTCCTTTGATGTCACCGTAATTGTTGCGGTACCATCTGCTACAGCTGTCACTAATCCATTTGGTGAAACTGTAGCCACATCTTTATTAGATGTTGTATAGGTTACAAACTGATTTGAAGCATCAGCTGGTGTAACCTCAACACTTAACTGTTCTTTATCTGTTGGTGTTAAGCTAAGTGTATCAGGCGTTACTGTAATACCTGTCACTTTTGTACTGTTAACAATATTGCTAGAATCGCCTGTAGTTTCTCCTGGTAACTGGAATCCGTACTTAGCAAAATTAATAAGCCCTGCCGGTAAATCCATAAACTCACCTTCTGCTGATTCAATTTGTACCGTCATGGATGTGCTTAGTTCCTCTAACCCTTCTACAGGGCTAGAGGTTTCATGCGAATCCACCACGGCAAAGGCAAACTTAGCATCATGTGTACCTTCATCATTTTTTTCTGTTTCCACTTCCCAAACCTTTAACTCTTTTCCATCCTTAATTGCACGGTAGATGGCTTTCTGTCCAGCATCACCTTTACGCCCATACATAGATAATTCCATCGTTTCAGTCAGAGTACCGATAGCTGAAATGGAGCCCATTTTTGTAGCTTCTGTAGAGTTATCTCGTTCTAGGCTGTGTGAATAATCCGTCTGAAAGCCCGGTACCAAACCATCAGCTCCTAAAACATTATCAGTAGGTTGTACCAAAATAATTTTTACCATTACGGATCCTCCTATTTTGTTTTTAATAGTTTGTATTTATAAGTAATAACACCGTGTTTTTGTACATTGTCGATGTCATCTAAGACACGGGGTTCGCGCGGCGTGACCTGCAGGATTTCATAAGATTGAATTGCCATCTTATATCTCAGTGCCTCATGTATTGCCTCTATGATTTCATAAACCTTTTTATTGCCATACTCACCACTAGTTGCTTGATTGTGGTAGACATGTATAGCAATCGTTTCTTCAGCAATTTCTTCAATCTTCACTTCCTGGTCTATGTTCAAAATCGGTTCACCAAGATACACAAAAGGAAATGGAGTATCTTCGGTTACATGATCGTATACACCAGCAACCAAATTTAAAAGCGCTGCATCATTGGATAACCTTTGATACACCGCCCTCTGTAGCTCTATAAATGGTAGTGCCATATCATTGTCACTTCCCTAACTTACGAAATTCTTTAATGAAGTAATCTGCTGCTTCATCAACAGCCTGTTCCCAAAAGAATTGTGCTCGTTGGCCATGAGTTAAAACAAAGCGACCCCAACGAGTATTAAAGTACACCCATGGGATTTTCTTCGCCCTACTGCCTCCTGGTCCTTGTGCATAGATGCCAGTCCCGTAGTTTACGTAGATAGCATATGAGACTCCGATTTCTAGTTTCGCACCATAACCATCAGCATCAAATGTCATGCTAATAGATTGAGCCATTTCACCAGTCTCATGCGGCATCCGAGCTTTCAACTCTTTTTCTAGCAGAAATGTTGTGTTTTTGATAATACGCTTTATTTCATCGATGATATCATCTTGCCAATTTTTAAAAGCACGTTGTACACGTTTGTTTCCTCGCTTGGTAATGCCCATAATTACACCCTCTTTAATGGCAAACGCATAATTTCGTTCATGCCTCCCTGGTCCTCTGCATCACCTGCAGCTGTGTACTCGACACCTTCAAATTCTATCCTTGCTTTAACTGGAATTTCAATCCCATAAGGGTAATACATATCACGATGGAACGACACCCCTAGTTGCTTCATTTCCACAAGTCGAGATGATGAAGGCGAATCCATGAAACATTCAAATTCACTTGTTACTTCCCATCTCTTTGTTGAGCCGCCTGATCCATTTGATACTGATTTTTCTTCTTTTATTTTTACAGTGTGAGGAAATTCATCGTAAAGCATGAAATTTCACCTTCTTGTAAGGTCTTAGATAGGTCCAGATGGCTTTCGGGAACTCTGTATCATAAGAATACGAAACAGACCCCATTCTCCGGCTAGTTAGCCCTGTTTTTTGCATATTAAACTGAATAGCTTTAGCAATGAACAAACGAACCCCTTGAGGCATTTCTGAAGGTTCCCATTTGTCATTACAGTGGTCCTTCGCTACATCAAATAAAACAGGTGCCATAGTACGATAAAAAGCGTCATGCTTAGCCCCTGTAACCTCATTCATTTGCTTTAGTTGATCTATTTCTTCTTGTGTTGGTTCCCACATAAGAACACCTACTTTTCTACTTCATTATCAGTTTCGGTTTTCTTTGATGGAGCTCGTTTAGGCTTTGATGCTTCCACTTCTTCAAACTCGTCTGTACGTAAAAGACGGGCACCGAGTTCCTCAGTGACCGCCCATGCGATACCTGTTTTTATGTTTTTAACTAACACGAATTATCCCTCCTTATTGTGGACGTTTAGCTGATAATACTGCTAGTGCTTCTGGACGTGTCACTTTGGCACCGTATAAATGTAGACCTTTAACAGCATCAGCAAAACGTTTTTCCATACGGTATCCTTCTACTTGTGCTGCTTGTTCTGCATATGTCCAAGCCATATTATGTCCTGCGATCACCTTTGAATTTGCTTCTACTCCAGCTCCTGCTTCAATTGTCGGAGCATTATTAGATTTCAATAGTAAGAAGCCAGCTGCACGACCCACTACACCGTTAATTAAACGGTCATCTGCTGGTAATGCACCAGAAGCTACAAAACGGTCATCTTTTAATAACAGGCCTTCATACCAAGGTGGCAACACAGCAAAGCGTCCTTCAACAGGAATGTCGGATTCATCCAGTTTAGTTGATAAATCTACTAAAGCTTCATAAGCAGTAGTTTTATCAACATCAGCAGGTGATGCATCAGTACCGATTGTATTTACTGCGTGTACATAGTGAGACGCAATAAATCGATCTGACACATTAGCTAACGCATAAGCAGCTTCACGCATTGCAGCGTCCATCAGTTTCGGATTTTGCTGGATTTTATCTAAATCATCAATTTGGAAATTAAAGAATTTAGATTGGTCAATCACTAAGCTTCGAGTGTGGTCTGAAAGTTCTTCAGGATCCGTCATATCTGAGTTACGAGTGTAATCCCCTACTGATACCGCACCAATGCCGTTAATTTTCACAGTATCGCCATAAGCCTTGATTTCACCCTCATAATCACGATTGATAACACCAATTTGACCAAATACTAAAGATTTTTGTAAGTTGTGTAATAGTCGAGCTGACCAGATTGTTGGAATAAAGTTTGTAATAGCCATATTGTAATTTCCTCCTTACCGATAATCGGTTATAGTAATTTATTTTTCACGATTTCATCCCAGTTGGCATTGATCTCATCAGGTGTCATTTTCATAACAGCTTCTTTTGTCAATGTTGTAGGATTACCTCCTTTTGGTGGTGGTGGCGTTCCACCGTCTTTAAAACGTTTATCTACTTCTGCTTGTACAGCAGCATTAAACTCAGCTTCAAGAACACCTAGATTAGCAGTGGTCTTTTCTGCATCTTCACCAACAAAGAACTCTACTAATTTTGCTGGTAAACTCTTTTCAGTTGCAGTAGACAGCGCTTGATTAAATAACTTTTCTCGTGCGGCTTCTTTTTGCGACTGTTCGAATTGCGTCTTTAACTCGCGTAACTGCTTTGCTTCCTCTGATTCTGGTGGATAACGCTTGGAAATCTCATCTTCTAATTTCTTCGGAAGAGTTTTAGTTTCATACGTTTTAATGGCATCTGTTACGCGAGTATCAGCAAACGACTGCAACCATTTCTTCCCCTCATCATTGTCATTTAGAAATGATTGAACCGATTCAAGTGTCAATGTAGCCCCTTGACTGTTTCCGCCATCTCCTAGTGATAGATTGTCACCTGGAGGGTTTCCCTCGCCACCATCTGCAAGCATCTGAATATCTAAAGGTATTAAAGTTTTTAAATTGAATGGATTTTGATTCATGATTTCCTCCTTGCCCAATTTAGTTATTCCGTTGAATCCCTAAACTGTTCAAAAGTTTATTTTTCTCGTTCTTTATAGCGTCTGCGAGAATAAAGACAAAATAAAAAACCACTCAAAATGAATGGCTTGATCACTTTTTTTACTTATATCTCTTTCTAAAATTAAAGAGCATCATTCTTTATGTGAATGATACTCCTCTAAAAACCTCTTACTTATGATACTGTTCACCGTACCAGTCCTAAGTGCGGTTTTTCCAACTATTTGATAGTGGCACCACGATTTATTATAATCGCTCTAAATCCTGGTATTCTTTCATATAAGGACCATCCTCTGCAACAAATGAATGATACAATGCCTTTACTGCAAAATTTTTCTCTAAACCCATTTCAGATTTTAGCTTTTTTAATTCATCATGCAACGCTCGATGTTCATTGATAAGCTTAAGCATAATTGATTTATTATATTTCATAACATCCGTCCTTTTTCATGTCAAAGCTCGCATTATTTGTTGAAGCTATATTACACCATTATCACTCGTAATCGCAAGAACATCCTTTGAATGACTCATACACTTCTACTTCACCTACTGTACATGATCGTGTATATCATCCTTTCTCTCCGTATTCCTCAAGCCAATCCTCGAATGTGATGTAAGGTACAGCTCGTTTTGGCGGCTTAATTTCATCTTGGGCCTGTTTCAATGATTGAAGATACGTTTTATTAGGTAACAGCTCATCGATGCGCTCAGCAAGCTTTATTTGATACTGCGGATCCTGATAATCATATACCCTGCTAAACATTGGATTTTTGCCTCCAAACAAAAGTAATATCTTACAACGACAACCGTAATTCATTGCTGGGTCCTTCCAGGTCTTTGGGCGCTTAGCTTTATCTCCTGCATAGTGGAAATATCCTTCCTCATCTGCGAATTGGCTATCGAGTATCCGATGAGCATGGCGAACCTGCATGTCACGCATAGATATCCACATTTTTTCAACACTGTCAACCTTGTCTTTGAGAGCATCATATACTTTTTCTTGCACGTAATTAACCGTACTGTTAAACATCTCCTGAAGCCGTTTAATTCCGTTGTTTCTGGCTGATTGAGTACGCTTTTTAACTTGCTTAGATGTGGCCATAAAGTCATTCTCTGCTTTAAGGTTGTCTTGCATATCCATAAAGACACTGTACATATAATCATCTTTATGCTTGTTAAAACGTAGCAAAGTTTCATACTCTGTCGCTTTTAAAAACTCTGTACGTATTTGTTTGCGATTCCTCAATAACCAATAGATGATTGCTACGGCAACACTTGTTCCAGCTGTTGCACTTGTGATATTTAGCATCCTACCTTCTTCGCTACTGAAGTACATATAAACTAGGTACGTATACAATAAGTACGCCTTGTCAAACGTCTCTTCTTGCATTGCTTCAGCATCTTCTAATAGTCTCTGATATTCCTTTGTAGAGATGTCATCCATAAGCTTCTTTAACGCTTCCAATCTACTGTACTTACGATATTCTGATAGCTTATTACCAAACTTCTCATAAGCCTCTTGCAATGCTTTGACTATACGATTTTGTAGACGAGAGTATTGCTTTTCGAATTTCTCTTTGAATTGATCGAAGATTTTTTGTAAACGTTCGAAGATTTTTAGTTGGTCCATATAATCACCACTTATTCATCATCGTTATCAATTTCATCTTTATTACGCTCCAAGCCTTTTAATTCACCTTGGAACTGTTCTTTTTCTTTCTGCATTTCTTCAATCTCGAAGTCGACATCATCGACAATTGACATCTTGGAAAGACGGGTACGCTCTGAAACTTGACCTTGCAACGCTTGTGACGCTTGAGCTTCAGATAGCAAATCGATTGGAATGTTACGCTTGTATTCAAACCAAAGTTTCAAGTAATCATCTTTAGAGCAGATTCCCTTCTTCGCCCATGCACTACACAACACCTTAAATTGATAACGTAGAGCAGTCGTAAACTTTCGCTCCATCGTTTTACATTTGTTCTCAAGTGCCATAAGTTTAAATTTCATTGCCACGCCACTTACATTACCCGCAAATGATTCATCGCTGAAGTTCACACTCTTAGCTAACCGCATGATATTTTCTTCAAGGCGGTCCAAATGGTTCTCAATCATCTGGTCGTTAACTTCTTTGGTTAAATAACTGATTTCGTCATCCTCGCCCATCAACTCGAAAATACCTGTACGTGATACCTTTTGTGCATCCTCTTCATCCATGCCCATACCTTTAAGCACCAGGTAAGCTAAACGCCACTGTTCAATCTCGTTTGAAGCATCTGAAAAAGTGCGATCGTAAGCATCGATTAGTTTATACACTTTGTCAGCGTCACCCTGTAGCTCCTCGTTATTTGGAATGCCGAATAACGGACAGTAGTCAAATAGGTGTTTCCGTTCATCCTTCAAAATAAATGGTGAATCCTTATCTGTACGTGTATAGAGCTTTTCTGTTGTAGCATCATAAAACGCCAGTTGTTCTATCTCTACTTTGTCACCTTGTGCATCGAGTTCAGCACTTTTAAAATACCGAAGTGCATATTTAGGTTCACTCACATCAGTTGGCGAGAGGATGATTGTTTCCCACGGATCAATTACCATTGCTCGCTCATTCCCATCAGTATCGATGTATAGTAAGCGTGCTGAGTAACCACAAATTGCAGTCTTCTTACCTGACTCACTGTCCATGTCATCAACAGAATTACGCAAATTAAAAAGCTCAATTGCCTCTGATAACTTAGTAGGGCTTTGAGCTTGTTTGTCCACCACGTATGAAATTGGATTACCGAACATATAGCCCACTTTTGTGTCTACAATATCAGCATCAAATGCATTGTTTAAAGTGTTATTGACCTTATCATCAACACGCTGTACATAGGCATTGCCTTGAGCGTAGTCTACTGGTTTACGTGTAAGGATTGGTACTGCCGCATCTTCAGTTTTATAGCGTTCGTAGTTATTAAATTGTTTGTTTCGGTCCAATTTAGTTTCTGTAATTAGCTTATCGAGTAATAGAGGCGTAACGCCTTTTTCATCGATGTAGGTGATGTATTCGTTCATGCTTACGCCTCCTTATTTTGAGTTGACACCCTTAACACTTGCAACTTCATAGTCATCGAGTCCATACCACATTGCAGAGAATGTATGAGGGTCAATATTAAATTCATCTTCAATGATTTCGTCTGTTTTCGGGTCTTTCTTGAAGGTCAGTTCCTTCAATTCTCGAATTGTATTCACACATGTTTCGGAACAGATAATCTTTTTGAAACGTTTCATCTTCTTTGTGTTCTCAATGCGTGTGAGCTTCTTACAAGCATACATACGAAAGCCTCGCTGTTTGAAGTAAGCAATTGTTTTCGGCTCAGCATTATCAGCCTTAATAATTACTTTCTTGAGCCCTTCTTCCTCAAGTTCATCGGCTGTTTTATCATCTGTCATACCACGTTTGTAATATTCCCAGTAGATGTATAACCACTTCTTCTCATGATCCACTACCATACGTAATAAGGCATTGTAGGAATCAACAAAACCAAAGTCCATGCCGTTCTTACGTATTGGCTTTCTAATGAGTGCTATTTCTGCCATTACCTCATCGTGTGGCTTTGTTTCGAATTGTGGCAGAACAAGAATACCGTTGACACCGAAACGCCCCTTACGTGCAATCCTGTGAAGGTCTGGGTCATATAAGACCATCTCATCAAGCTGCTCGATATAGCTCGCTGGCAAAAACAAATTATCATCAGCTGTTGAGTGATGATAATAAGTGTTATTCACTACGATGGTTCGTAGTTTGTAAAGCTCATCATCATCCAGGACAAAGTATTCTTCCATCTCGTTCTTAAAGAAATGCTTGTATACCCAATTCCCTTTTGAAACTGGATTGGTAGAGAGAATAATAAACAGGTCCAGTGTTGGATGCCTTAAACGGCCAAGCAGCTCTTTAAAGCCAGCATATTTAATCTCACTACATTCCTCCAACCAGATGAGAGAAATGTTATTGATGGACTTTAACTTTTCTGGCTTATCCATACCTCGAAAGATAATCTTTGAACCGTTAGGAAACTTAACTGTCATTGGTGATGAGCTCGTCTTTATCTTCCCTGATAGCCCAAGGTCCTCAATAATTTCTGTAAACAAAGAAAACGTACTGTCTCTATGCGTATCGTAAACTTCACGAACGACAAGAGCTGTACGTTTTTCTTCAAGTAATTTTAAAAGTATTTTAAGTGCTACATGATAGGATTTAGAAGATCCATATCCACCGACTAAGAGCTGAGTTTTACAACGCCAGTCGAAAAGGAAATCTTCGAAATGTGGGTTTACTTCTTTTTCAATTGCTGTCGTCATTCACTCAACTCCTTATACATTCGTTGTATTTAACATTCATTTTTAGTTAACATAATAGCACTTTTAGGAAGTTGATACTTTTATAAACCATTGCTGTATCAACGTTTTTACATCTTCACTTTTTATTGATTATGCAAGATTTTATACATTGTTGATTTAACAGGCTTTAATCATACTACTCAAATTTATTTCCCGGCATTTCCTGCATAAAATTATTCGCGTTTTTTGCTAACAATTTTGATTTCAAACGATCCGTTTTGATCATCTGAGCCGAGCTTTTCAATCTCCACTTTCGTTTTATCAATTGACAGCTGCATCTGTTCAAGCCTTAATCGACGTTCATCATCCTGATCCGCCATTTCAACAAACTGGCGAATAGAAGAACGCAGCTCTCCTATTGCTCTAGATTGAGCAGTGAGTAGTTGTGCCTGTCGTTCCCAAGCGAATTGAAATTCATATTCGACTTCTTTTCCCCATTCGGTATCCTTATGTTTTTTGAGCTCTTTAATCATTTCGTCTTTAGATTCAACGTGCATGATTCGTTGAGCCCGAATAATTGCAGCATATTGTATTTGTATTTGATTCCAAATTAAATCGACTGGAGAAAGTTCATTCATCGCTTCCATGATTTCGAGTGTTTCTTCTGGTAGAAACTTCGAGAAGAAGCCGTGTGTAACAGCAGCAGAGTTCCGTTTTGTAAATTGGTTTGGAGGGTTAGGATTTCCTCTATTTCCAACAGCATAGGTATTGCCTTTTGGGGCTCCTAACTGCTTTTCTTCGGTTGCATCCTTACTAGAAATAGTTGCAACCTTCTTCGATTTGGTTGCATCCTTTTTAGCAGTTGCATCCCTACTCCATGGATTACCGTCTTTACCATCACGGCTCTTACGGCTCTTTAAAGTGCCTAACTTAACATCATGCTTTTCAGCAAGATCAGCTAGTGTAATCTTTGTGGTTTCCCACTCCTGTTTAATTTCATCCCAATTAACCATATCTCATAAACACCACCTCCAACATTTGTTTTAGACAAAAGAAAAAGCACCCCAATAAGGATGCTTAAACTCTCTATATTCTTCTTTAATACTTTTTAACTTGAAACCATACAATCTTATCTTTAATGATGTAATCTTCTATATAATTATAAGGTGGCTCTGGAGACTTTTGCGTAAACACATAGAAGCTCTCAGATCCTGAAGCAAACCAATCACGAAAATTGTTTAGCTCACTACTTGTTAAGTTATATTCTTTGATTTGATTATTTACTAAATGTAAAACCAGTGTAGCATTACTATTCTCAATTATAGGTAATATCACTTCATTTGAATTTTCACTTTCAGCTCCATTAACTACAGTTGTTACTACATAATAATACTTTTTTCCTTTTTCGATATCATTGTCTAAATATGAATTTGTTGTAACATTACTTGCAATTACATCGTAAGGACCGCCAGCATTTAAGGAACGTTTTACATTATATCCCTTTGCTCCTTCGATTGAATTCCAAGTTAAGGCATGACCTTCACCTTTTACCTCACCATTAAGAATTGGAGATTCTATATCCAAAGGAATTAAATAACCTTCTGAGTCTATATCTATTGCATCTAATGAAATCTTTTTTCCAATTGTACTAATTTCTACAATATGAACTTTATTCTCAAGTCCATTTTTTTCATAGCTTAGTGTTTGACCTTGAGGTGCTCCATAAATTGAATAGTTTTCTTCTTTACCGTCAATAGATATAATTTGATTACTACCCTGTGATGCGTTAATGTTTCTATCTGTAATTATTCTAACTTTTGTACCTTTAAATTTAAATTTTATTTTAGAATTTATTGAGTTGTTTTGATCAATAATCCAATGTGCTGTTTTATTATAATGGTTAATATTTGACTCCACACCCCAATTATCTCCACTATAATTAATTAAAGGATTTGTATCATCAAACCTTTGCCAACCTTCTTCGGGTTGTGGTAATTGTTGACCGATAGTAGCTGCTTTAACTTCATTCGAATCAAATATGAATAATGATAAACCAAATAAAAGTAATGTAAAAAATGAGACTACAAAATTCTTCTTCATTCAAATTCCCCCAATAAATTAAAAGATTATGTACAGTTTTTTATATTTAGTAATTTTACCCCATCACCTCCCACCCAATAATAACCCAACAAATGAAATATATGTAATAACTTTTTGCTCTCAAAACCACACCAAACTCCGCCCTATCGGTTATTAGTGCATGCCAGCCTTTTTCGATATCTAATGTTCCTGAGATACTTACTCGCCCGTAAACTAATCCATTATTATTTGTTTTGGCTGTTTGATGCAGTTTTCAAAGCACATTAAAAGCCACGCTCATAGAACGTGACCTGAAATATTATTTATTAGCATCCATATATTCATCTATAATTCTTATTGCCTCAACTACAATATCTGCACCAAGGGCTAGATGACTTCCAACACCTATTATTTCATCAATACTATTCATTTCTGGTAAATGGTCCAAACTATTAAAAAAGTGCGATAGTTCTTTTAAAATTTCCTCAACCTTTTCTGCTTGATTCATTTTAACATCTCCCTTTACTCTACATTGATTGCTTGAATACGTGCTGTTTCGTATTTTACTTTTTCTTCTTCAGCTTTCTCTTCATTACTATAGCAGCCTACAAGTTGTTCATGAAACGGAAAGCCACTTACTAATTTGTAAACTAAATAAACAGTTTCTATTTTTTAACCATGGTCCACACCTCCTCTCAACCTAATCATAGATTAAAAGGAAATGTTTGTTATAGTTTTTTCTCATAATAAAAAGCCACAACTCGTAGTGAGTGCGACTTCTATGTATTATTTATTTTCTCTTACATATTTATTTTCTCTTACATATCTAAGTTTATTTAAATAAATGTATAATTTATTGATTGCATTTGTTGTAACAAAATAATAGACTACCATGACAATAAAATATGCTGTAACCATGCAAAATACTAGCACGATATGAATATTATCTGTTATTAATACAAGTATTAAAGCGATTACGATACTTAAAGTTGACATAAACAACCCTTTATAAGTTGTTACTCTTTGAATTTCATATTCTGTTGTACTAATCATTATATCTAATTCATTAGCACTTAATTTTTCTAAGGACTTTACATCCTTATATTGTTCCATAATTTTACTAGGATTAAATAAATTTACACCATACTTACGACTGATACTTGGCATATCACACACCTCCTATGTACTATTATCATAGGATATATGGAATGAATTGTCATTATAAATATAGGCTACCAATTTAATAGTCCCACTGGTTGTTTTGGATTTAATTTATGTTCAATCAATGGCATCACCCCACTATACTAATTACTTTGTGAAATAAAAAAACACCCTAATGAATGCTTTTTTTGTTCTTTTTACCTAAGATATTGAATTTATCCTATTCATAAATTACATGAAGTATATCTTCAATAATTTTAATAGCTGATAAAATATTTTTTTCCTTAGGTTGTATTTTCGCAAAAGAAAAAGCCCTCATCCTAAGATGAAAGCTTATTGTGGTAAATTGTCGAGTTAGCTTACTTGCAACTCTCACGGTAGAGCAGCACCACATTATTATTTGTAAAGTGAATTGTGTTTTGGTCTTATTTGCCTTTTATATTAATTAAGATATCTATTCTCTTAAAAAATATGAGCTGGCCATGTACATCATTTCTTCGCTGATAGTTTTAACAGCGTTGGTCGGTCGTCGGTCTGTCCCTAATATTTAGGTTTTGAAAAATACCAAGAGAGGAAAACCTTACCGTGCCGCCCTACCTCCGAGTTTACTTCATGTTTTTTCTATCACAAAACATGCTACATGTTTTACATTTGTTCTTATTGTTACATTTGTTTCATCATTTATATAATCTAGCTTTATTCTTGTTTATAAGTTTCAAATACTATAAAAGATTTTGTCCCCACTAAGTATTCTAAGATTGTTTTTCTCCTAAAGAAAGCAGCGTCAATTAAATTATTTTGAGTAATTATTATTAGATCAAACAATGCTTGTAATAATTTAACAAGTTGATTCAGTTTTACTGAAATCCCTTCTATTATTCCTTTCTCTTGGATGCAGTCTTGATACATAACCGCCAAATTCATGTTTGCATTCTCATTTCCATGTACATAGCGGCAGGATTTTATATATTCATCTTTTATTATATCCATATTTATGGAAGCATTATATTGATTAACTATTGAATCGGTATTTTCCATCACAGAACTATTTGAAATAGTGTCAGTTGAGGTTAAATTATTTATTAATCTAAGTGATTGTTCAATAATTGATCTAATATTGAAATAATAGTATCTTTCTTCACCTTTTTTCATATTTCCTATAAGATACATAATATCTGAAGTTAAAGCGTTTAAAATGTAATTTGAAGATTCTTGACGAATTAAATATTTTAAAAAAACGATTTTTTTTAAAATAAATATAAGATTATTTTTATCCTTAATTTCCAAAAATGAAAATTCTAAATCAATAAATCTCTGAATTTCCCCTTTAACCTCTGAAACCTCTTTGATTGTCAAGTCAAATTTCCCCATCGCTTATTCCGTCCATCCATTTACTAAAATCTATTTTTACATTTTTAGGAATTTTATTTACACTTTTTGCATCCAACATACCATTTAAAAATTTTAACAAATTTTTTCTTACACTCTCATATTGAACATCATTCATTTCATAAATTGATCTCGTAGTTCTTGCAATAATAGTAGTTCTTGATTGAATAACATATTCTTTAAATGCTAAATTATAGATATTCTTTAAAAAAGGAATGATATCCTCATTTTTATCAAAAATAGTAGTATCTAATATTAATTCAGCTGTAATACCAATTACCTTATACTTAGCTATATTTTTAGATTTTAATTCACTTCTATAGTAATTATATAGATTCACCTAAACCTCAGCCCCTTGCTGAATTCTATCTAATATTTCACTGCATATATCATTTAAATCTTCTCTTGATTTCTTATATCTTGTAGGAATTGGACCTTGCTTTCCAACTTGAATATCTTTCACATTACTAGTATAACCCGTAAAAATATAAAGTTGTCGAACTTCTTTCTTCCTTTCGAAATTCACCTTCATTACATGTTGTTTTTGAGTAAGTTCATCATCAAGTATTGTATAAATTAATCCTAAACATTCAAGATTAATATCTTCTTCACCCTTTAAATTATTAATAGCTTTTTGTAAAGATGAGATACCTATTATTGAATATCTATCAATTCTATTTGGAATTAAGTAATAATCCGATGCTATTAATGCGCTATCTGTATAAATGGTAAGAGTTGGTGGGCAATCTATAATTATTAAATCATATATATCTCTCAGATTATTGTCTCGAATAAATCTTTTCAAACGTTTAACATGTGTATAGTCACTAGATTTATTAGCTAAAACTAAATTTAAATCACCACATACTATATGTAATTTATCCGTTAATTCTATAATCATTTCTTCTGCTGTTGGAGATTTATATTGCTCTGAAAATTGGACTTGGGGTCTAAATAATTTACTTATAGTTTTACCAGCTGGTAGTATATCCTTAAAATAATCTCCATAATAGTAGCTATCTAATAAAGCTTGTGTAGCATTAAATTGTGGATCTGCATCAATAATTAAAATTTTTAAATTATCTTCACCATCTGTCATTTCACTTTTGTAATGTGCTAAAAAATCTGCTACACCTATACTCAAAGTTGTTTTCCCTACTCCACCTTTCATATTAATAAAAGAGATTATTTTTCCATCTTTTTGCATAACAAACATCCTTTCCTTTAAATTCTATTTATACCAGTCAATCATATCATTTTCACCTAATTAATAGTATATTGGTATCAAATTTGTTATAAAATTCATAATAGAATATACCCTACCATAATTAATATGTCTAAAACTATCTACGAAAAGTAATTCTCACTAAAAGAAGCTTGTAAGCCTACTAAAGTAGACTATACAAGCTTCTCTAGTTACTATTTAATTATACCTACTCTATTTAATCATCTGATTCAAAATATTATTTCTAACTCTAAATATTGTTGTACTAGAGAGCTTCATATGCTTGCCAATCCCTCGCATACTATCCCCGTCCAACAATCTATGAAGCACTTCAACCTCTCTGTCACTTTGTACTAACGGAATACGCTTTTGAACTTCTGATACTTTAATTTCATATTCACGAATACGCTTGTTACTTGTATAAACACGTCTCTGCACCTCAATAAAAACTGGATCACTTGTCCCACCACTTGCCCTTGGTAATGTTGCTTCAATGCCATACATAGCCGTTTTTGCCCCGATATAACTGTTGTTATCGATTTTAGCTACTGGCTGCCTTGCTTCTTCTATTGACTCAATCATCCAGCTATAGTCCTCAATCCACTGCAACAAATTTTCTTTAGTAACTGCTATTTGGCCTTTTAACATAGTTTTGCCCTCCTATGATATAATGCTGTTGAGTAGCCTCCATAGGAGAGCGAGAGTCATAGCATTGCAGTGCTATGACTTTTTATTTGTGTCTTGTACCATCCATTTCGGTATAGTCATTTTATTAGCGCAGTTGTAATAAATGGCATTAGCTAAGCTTTTTGCGGTTTTTATATTGCACTCTGGGTGCAAATATACCCGTGTATGCTGATTATCTTGTTTACCTGTTACATAAATAGCTTCCTCGCCTTTCTTGATTGTCTTGGTACACGCAAAACATTCGTAGTCCTTGCGAGTTGTTACTTGGCGTTTTCTAGCGATGTCTAACATGACTAGTTGCTCCCCCCATCTAACGTTGCTCGCATCTTATCCATAAGCTTATGAATAGCATTTTTATATTTCACACGTATGTCATGGTTCGAAATATCCTCTGCTGCTTCTAACGTAGCCCCAAATGTTTTTATCAATGAATCAAACATTACCTTGAACTTAACCTCAGCTGGATCGGATGATTCGGACATCTTCTTTCGTAAACTATCCAGTTCTTTTTGCACTTCATCAGGAATAAGTTCTATTGTTTCAGCTTCAAGAGGTTTGGCTTTAAGGTCAACTTCTAATTGCTTTGCTCTAGATTCAGCTACTGCTAATTCTTGTGTGAGTCTATTAATCTCTTTTTCAGAAGCTTCATTCTCATCGTGTTGTTGACGAGCATTTTCGAGTTGTGTCGTTAGTTCTTGTATATCTTTTTCAAGTAACTTTTTTTCTTTTGCAATAGCTTTCTCACGATTGGCCATTTCTTTTTCAAGTTGTTGTTTCTCTTTGATGACTTTCTGGAGTTCTCTTGCTGACATTTCATCAACATTATTCTCTTGCATAAAAACTTCACGTTCCTCCGCATCTACCCCCAGTAAGGCTACGGCTTTGGTATAGCTTAAATTCCCAAGCGCTTGTGAATTTACTCCATATTCGTTATAAATTTGCATAAGATTATTAGCTGTGGATTGGCTATATTCAACATTTTCTTTCAACCAATTACCCCATTCACCATGCTGTAATTGTGCCTTTGCCTCAGTGAGCCTCTTGCCTATTTCTGCCGAAGCCTGGAGCATCATGTTTTGTGTTTGATACTTAATTGCATTTATCTCAGCTGCTATGACATCTGTGGAGCGCTCTGTTGTTAATTGGTTCATACTGCTTTCCTCACTTTCATGTTAGTAAGCTTTTGTTTTTTAAATTCATCAACAAATGCTTGTACATCTTCTGTTGCAGGTTTATTTTTGAAGCCTCGTATTTGCCAAACTTTACCGTCTTTAACTTCCACGGTGTAAAATGATTCATCAGGTTCTTTGATATTGCGAACAAATAATATTGTTGTTTGACCATCCGCATGTCGTTGCGCATATCCTCCAACACAATGTGACAATTTATTGCCCTCATCGATAATTTCTTTAGCTGTATGTGGAACAACTATTTTTAATTGTCCGAGTTCAAACTCATAATGCTTGATTTTTTCATATCTTTCTTTTGCTTTTTTACGCATTAGCTCATCTTCATAATGTTTCACACGTTTAATGGTCTCTTCATGGGCCTTTCGCAAGCTTTTCGGAAAAATGATTGCATCATCTATGTGAATATTTAACTTTTGACAATCATTTATATAATCACGCCAGGTAACCAATACTTGATGACGCCTTGTAAAGTGTTTCTCATCCTTTTGAAATTGCTTATTTGCGTAATTAAACAGGCGATGAAGGGAAGTGAACTTTCTGATAAATTTAAATGTTTTCATGTCGTCTGCTACACTGAAGCTTTCCATGACTTTTTGTAGTTCATCTATATTCATTTTCGATTTTTCTTTGCGCCATTGTTGAACCACCCAAGCCTTAAAAAGAAAATCTCTTACGTAATACAATGAATTTTCAAAGTTTTTCTCTCTTAACATTTGAAAGTCTTGCTTAGACATCTTGAAAATGTGATGTAATTTTGATTTTGACCAATTTATTGCACTAAAAGTTTTATAGCCATATATTTTCGCTTTTACGAAATTGTCTAATCCAGCTTTCGTTAGAATTTCCACGCTCGGATATTTTGCAACCAACGGTAGGTACTTTAATACATCTTCATAATCGTATCGTTGCCAACCACTGTATTGAAAAGACGTTCCACCAATACCATCTTCAAATGTTTCATTCATGATTCTCCTGGACATAAAGGCTCTATTTTGTAAGAAGCTAGGTGTGCTGAATCCACCTTCTGCCCACCATCGTCCACTATAACCACATTCGATTTTTTGGCAGATTTTATGTTCATAGTCGTATACAAACCGCGCAACAGGTGTATACTCTGTACTCACATTTTCGAAACCCTCTCTATAATCGCGAGAAACATATAGCCATTCCACTGTTACCACAGATGGATCTAATACAGATTTTTGGCAATGTAATATACAAGCAGTGTCGATTAAAGTTTTTCTCCCTAGCCACGCTTTTTTGTACTTACATTTTGAAAAACATGCAGGGCATTCACCTTGTCCATCTTGCTTAATCGGATCTTCAATAGGAAATGTACTCCGACAATGTGTACAGTAGCCTATCCGATTCTTTCCACTGCTAACAAAAATATATCTGCTTAATAGTAATGCCTTTTCTTCTGCTTCAAATTGCACATGTTCAGGTACTTCGGATGGAAAATGTGCAAGTAATGATTCGATAAATTCATCGTGTTCCATCGGTGTCACCCCTTATAAAAATTCGTCCAGTGAAGCTTCAAAACGTTGTGTAGGTCTTGGAGCAGTAGCAACTGACTCTTTTGGTGCATCATTCAATGTTACTGGTGCAACTGCTTTAACAATCGGTGCAGTACCTGCTGTTTTGATGCCAAAGTAATCAAGTACCGCCTTATACCCTTGCTCAGGTGTTAAAACTGCACAATTGTCAACTTTTTGCTTTTCAGCTATCTTACTCATCGCCTTCATACTGCCGACAATCGTTTTATCCTTGGTCATAATTTTTTCTGCTGCTGAAGGGTTATCCTTTATGTGGTCCATTAAAAAATTTCCTATTGCTGAAACATAAGGGTGTACCCCATTTACTCTAAGCTCTGCCTGTAATTTTGCCATTGCTTGTTCAACCATCTTTGATTCCTCCCACTTTTCTGTGTGTTCTTGCATATACGATGCTTCAAATATGTTCATTTGCCCCTCGTGTGTCATGGCAATAGCGTGCTCCTTTCCATCCATCACACTTCACCGCCTGTTGCTGGATATTCGACATCAAATGTTAGTCCATTAGTTAGTTGAGTGCGATTTGTTACAGCATTTACAAGTTCTGCAGATGTGTAACATTTCGTTTTATACTGTCTTACGCCATCCACTAGCCAGTAGAGTGTTGCATATGGCATTGATTTAAAGCCGATATACGTTGTTACATTGTCGCTTGTATGATTGTCTACAAATGCTGTCATATCATCACCCCCAAGCCACAACAAAGTACCAAGGTCGTTGAATTGTGGGTAAATACTTAAATTTACAGTCGTATCCATGGCCTTGTAACTCTGCTTGAATGACTTTTAATGTTCTATATTCCTCATCTGATTCAATAAGGCATTCCCAGCTTGTGCCGCCAATTATTGCTGCATCTTCAATTTTTCGTAGTATTTTTTTAAATAAGGGACCTTCTAAAACGCTTTTACGATATGTGATATATCCTTGGTTAGCTACCTGTCTTAAATGGTCTGCTGTTGGTATTTGAAAAGCCATATTCAATCCTCAATTCATTTAGTTTTAGTTGCCTAATAGTATTTTTTCTACCAGGTCTTTTTCTTGTTCAGCCTCATCGTCTCGAACTGATTCTTCTGGCATTAAAATCTCATAACATAACTTTTTAACTCGACTTCCAACAATACCCTTTTGATAAATGCTATCTATTTCGTTCAATGTGCGATTGGAAGTAATAAGTGTTATTAGTTGCCTGTCCATACGGTGATCTAATATTTTGCCTAATAAGTCCTCTACGTAGCCTGTTGGATCATCTACAGCTAAATCATCTATCACTAACACTTCAATTGAGCGAAAGACTTCTAGCACCTCATCTTCTGTAATTTCAGCTTTCTTGTTATACGTTTTGCGTACTTGAGCTGATATATCTGCCGCTTTGATGAACATTACATTGCGTTGAAATTTGCTTAGCAAAGCGTTAGCTATACTGCTAACTAATCGCGTTTTCCCACTGCCTTTTGTTCGGCTATATAAGTACAAGCCCTTGCCTATGGTTTCCATTTCCTCAAAGCGCTCCACAAATTGCGTTGCCATCTTCTTAGCAATTGTTGCTGCATCTCTGTTTTCTTGAGTTTTATAGCACTCTACTTTAAAACCTAGTACTTTAGCTTTACGGAATTTCTCAGGAATGCCTGCAGTTGATACTCTTTCAGCAATAAGCTTATCCATCTCGATTTTTTCATGACATTCGCACTTTTCAATCCACTCAATTTCATGATTTTTCAAACGGTACTTTTCTGGATTATCAATGGCATCTACTTTCTTAGTCCAATCAATAAATTTTAAGAAGCCACTGCCATCACATTTGTTAAAAGGGCATTTATCATTTGGTTGTGTTTCACACTCAGTCCCCTTTGCTTTATAAAAACTTTTTGAGGCGTTCATTCTGTCGGCGAAGTCTTTCCTCTGCATCAGTTGTTGTAGAAAGGGATTGTCCCCTATTGCTTGCATTTGATTGACCACCTTTCTGTAGAAAATCTTGATATGTGTTTATAGCTTTTTCAGCAGACCAGTTGTATAAAATCTTTTGAAAGTAGCTAATAAAAGGCTTTTCTTTTTGCAATGCGATTTTCATAGCTTCGATGATTAAACGCCCATCAGGATAAAATTCATACAGCTTGTTTAAATCCTTGTCATCCTCAATTGTCCTTTTCCTAAATTTTTGTTCAAAGAATTTTTGAACGATTTTAAAGTCATTATGAATTGGAGAAATATTGGAAGGAGAGGCGTGTGGCGAAGCTCCTTCTTTTTTTCTCTCTTTCTCTCTCTCTTTCTCTATATCTCTTTCTAAATCTATATCTCTATCTCTCTCTGTTCCGTTACTTAACGTCACGCTAACGTTATTCGTAACGTTACTGTTGTTATTCGGTTCATTAGGAGGTATTTCGTTCTCATCTTTTTGTAACTTTTTATCATCAGGAGCATTTAATTGAGCTTGCTTCTGTTTTTCGCGATAGCGTTTTTGACGTTCAGCATTTAGTTTTTTTACATGTTCCATACCATCGATATTTTGGTGCTTGTCCCAATTTGCAACACGGACTACCTCGTTTTCATCAATTTCAATCATTCCGTAGCGCGTAAACGTTTGAATAGCAAGGCGTACCGTATTAAGTGGACGTCCAAAAATAGTTGCCATTTCCTCAATGTTCATTGGTATATTTTCGGTCAACATAATGTAGCCGTTTGAATTAGCCTTACCAGCAGCAGCCAGTAACTTAATCCAAATGATTAGTATTGTGTCCGCCTCTGGTAATGCTTCAATCAGCTTGATTTTATCGTTGTCGAACATATCTGTTTTAAGCTTTATCCAAGTGATTTCAGCCATTTGCTTTCGCCCCTTACTATTTATTATTTCTAATCATTAAACACGCCCAATGACCGTTTGAGAGTTGCTTGATTTCACCTTTTACACGCCATCCACGTAGCTGACTTTCAACAATCTTTTTGTGTAAATCGTTCTTTATTACAGCGTAAACACATTTGCGGCTGAAATTTCTTGTTGTTTGCATATGTTCAACCCCTTCAAGGTATATAAATCATCTTGCCTGTAGCCCTTGCTACTGCTTGTTGGATACGTGCCTCATTGCTGTTATTGTCCGATAAGTGCAATAAATGTATTTCTTCGACTTTGCTCAAATCATTAGCAGCGAAGAAGCCTAATAGATTTTCCAGTCCAAAATGTGACTGCATAACACGTTTACGCATTGCTGGGTGTACTCGCCCACTCTCTACATTTTCGTCAAGTGTTTGTTGATCGTAATTACACTCGATCATGATGTGTGATAATCCTTTAAATCTGTATTTGACGTAGTAAGTATCAGTGGCAAATAACAGCTTGCCACCGTTATCACTTTGCAATATAAACCCTAGTGGCTCATGGACATCGTGCTGTACATCAAACGGTAATATCGTCCATGTGCCAATATGAAACTGTTGCTTGCTCTTTACAGTGCGTATTTGAGCGTTCTCCAAGCCCATAGCGCTCTTTGTGCCTGCTGACATATAAATTGTCATACCACGTTGCAAACAGCCTTGTACGCCTTTGCTGTGGTCTAAATGCTCATGACTAATTAATACACCTTCTATTTTGCTAGTTTGAAAGTTTATACCTTGCTGAATTTGTTTAAATGAAATGCCTGCCTCAATGAGTAGTTGGGTACTGTCATCATCAATGTGATAACAGTTACCCTTACTCCCTGTTGCCAATGTCTGAATTTTAATCATCAGAAGTCAGGTCCATCTGCAAATGGTGGTTGTTCTTTTCGAGGTGGCTCTTGTGATTTTACTTCCACATATTCAGCATCTTGGATGTTTTCAGACTCTTGAATTGATTGATTCATTTGTTGCTCCTGTAGGGTTTCCTCAATAGGTTCAAAATCTAGCAATTCCTGATTAGCATTTTCATAGATTTCTTTGCGTACTCGGTTTTCTTCCGATTCACTTTCATTGTTGTTACCGTTCAACAGACTTATGAAAGCAGCTCCAAAATCTTTCGGAATCTTTTTAACGATGTTATTACGCATCTTACGGATAATCATTGACTCTCGGCTTTGTGGGTCTTTCCAAGCAGGACTGACATGTTCCGCAATTTCTTCATCTGCTAGAGCTGCATCTAAGCCCGATTTTTCTATCTTGTTGAAAATTTCATTCTTCTTTGAGTCTATTTGTTTTTTTTGTTCAGCAGTTGCTTTGTACCGATCCTTTGCAATTCCAAAAGTTTCATTCATCAAGTTTTGTTTTACATGAGCAATGAGATTGCGTATAACGTCTGCTCTTTCAGCAATAAAGTATTCCGTTTGCCCGCTTTTCTTAGTAATGGGGTAAACAACACGAACAACTTTCCCCTGTCCTGTCGGTGTCCAAATAGGTGGTGTAAATTCAATACCCTTGAATGTTGGGTATTCGAATTTGTCATTTTCACGCACCAACCAAAATTGATGAATCGTTTCAACATCACGTCCAAAATTTGCTAACAAAGCATCATTTCCATCGCCCTCGATGCCCATTTCAACTTGTTTGACCCAAACATCTTTGTCATCAACTTTGCGTTTAGTATTACGAATCGAAAAATATACTTCACGTGGTGTAGCTGTCGCATTAAGCTTTAATGCTGCTACTTTCAATAAAATGTCCGTTACATTGTTGCGGTCTAAATTAGCAGCATTCCAAGACAACCCTTGTGAATCCACAACAGCATTTATCGCTGTAATCGCATTAAGTACACACGTTTTTTGGTAATCATCCATATTGATACCGTTACCTGTCAGCGCATCCTGAATCATAGGTGAAAATGTGTCTTGAATTTTGACTAGACCTGTTTTATAGCCGCTATCTTCTTGTATTGTCACTTGATTAGTCATGTCACGCAGCCTCACTTTCGACACGTAGTAACTTGTCCTCTTTTGACACAACCAAACCAATAAGCTGAGTAGACATATCAATAAAGTGGGTTACACCCTCGGCATTGTCCACAAAAATAGGTGCTTGAATGCCATAATGGGCTGATAGTGTATTGATGATGTCTAACCCTACGTTTATTTTTGCAGCATTGTTAAGCCCTGATCCATACGGCACGCCATTGTACAGCGTTTCACATACTTCGTTAAGACCGCCGTTTACTTGTGTATCGAATAATTTGAAACGAGCATATTTGAACTTACTGTTAATGCGGTCTGTGAGCATATTTACTTTTGTTCGGATAAATTCTTCTATTAAGAATGTTGTTTGCTCTAAATTTTCGTACTCTTGAGCAAGCTTTATTTGTTGATCTTCCAGCTCAATAATTCGTTCCTTACTCGCTTCAATATTTGCATATTGAGCAAGGGAGTTATTGCACTCTTTGCGCTCATAATTGAGCTTTGTTATATCTTCATCAATACCAGCAACAGCCTCGTAAGCATGTTCATTTAGCTGTTTAATTTCAGCCTGTAACGCTTCAATTTGTAGATTGATAGATTTATATTCATCAGTGGTTGTAACGTCCTTAACTGTTGAGTTAGCTGTTTCAAGAGCCTTTTGAGCTTTCTCAAGTAATTTTTGTTGCTGAGTTAGTTCCATTTGTAAGTTGTGTAATTGAGTTGCCACTTCTTCGATTCCTTTATGTTTCATTTCTAAGGAATTGCTCAATTCTTCAATTTCTGCTTTAATTGCTTGACCGTTAACAGTTATAGTTTGTAAATCCTTGGTCTTTTTCTCATTAAATTGTTCTAATGCATTTGCAACTTGTTCCTCTGGTAATGGTTGATTACAAGACGGACATGTACAATCATCAACATATTCAAACTGTTCGTTATTTCTGTTATGCCACTGATTTACTAAACCTTCTCTTTCATTTTTCTTATGCTGGATATCTTTGAATAAACGATCAGCTTCGTTTTGTTTAAATTCACGAGTGTTTTCTAAAGATTGCAGTTTAGATTGAGTGATTTGCACATTACCTTGGCACTCCTGTAATTTAGCTTGAGCTTTATATACTTCTTGGATGCTATCAGCTTCAAATGTTCTTTTAAGATCGTTACGCTTCATTTCTAGTTCTTGTAGTTGGCGTTGTTTATCAAGTACTGAGGCACCATTCTTAACTCTATTTTTTTGTTCCTGTAGCTCCTCAATGTCCTTTTCAATCTGAGCGACTTGAGTACGCATTTTTTCAACATCAACTGTTGTTTCTGGCATCATTTTATTGATTTCATCAATGCGTACTGGAATCTTTTCCAGTTCTTCGTTGATGTGCTTTTTCTTGCTGGCAATGATTTTCTTCATATCCTCTAGTGATTTGCCGTTTAATAAGTTGTTTAGTTTTGCTAGTGCAGCATTAGATGCAATAACTTCCTCATCCGATATGTCACCACAAATGTCTAATAGTAACTGGCGGCGATCTTGCCACTTCATTTGTTCATTAAAATATGTTGGCGAAGTAAGGCGTTTAAATATTTCTTCATCTACAATGCTTTTGATTTTATTGTTATACTCCGTTTTAGACATTGGTACATCATCCACAAAATGCTCTACTACATGTCCTGTAAACTCTGCAATAGCTTGTCCACGCTTTTTAGTCCACTTCTCTTTGTAAATTTTCTTTAGAGTGATTGAGGTACCATCCACTAAGAATGTTCCTTCGACTGTATGTTCAAGATTATGTCGCTCAGATCCATCACCATTTAATGTTTTGATGGAAAAATCCTTCTTGTTTTGGCTGTCCTTATCAAACAGTAGCCATAAAAATGCATCGAACACCGTAGTTTTACCTGTTGCATTATCGCCATAGATGCGGGCATTCTCACCATCTACCTGAATATCAAGAGACTTAATGCCTTTGAAATCACGTAATTTCATCATGATTAATTCAATTTTCTTCATTTTCGCTACCTCCTGTGGTATCATTTCAACAAATAGTATTTTTAAGACCACTGTTCGAGCAGTGGTTTTTTCTTTTGATGGAATCCCATCAAGCAGCCTACAACTTGGCTAACCATTAAGGGGAGGAAATGATAGTTGTAAACTGCTTGACGAGAGCGAGTCAATGCTCGCAAACGTCCGATTTTATGTTATAATTATTGAGACTAAACTTAGTTATACTGTTTAATCGTTCCAGCGATTAAGCAGTTTTTTTTGTGACAAAGTTATAAAAACGATCTACCAAAGTTCGTGTGTTGTAAACTCGTGATATAGTGCATTTATTGCAATAAAAATGTATACAAACTAACCGTTGCTTAAGTGTCATATGTCGCCATGCTCTAACTTTGATTCTCAATTTTTTTCACCACCTTCAGTGGAATACCACGTTTGGTTAAATGCTTTATTATCCCTCCAAAGCTTCTGTTATCTTGTAGTTGGACCTCTAAGCGTTTAATAGTATGTTGTGCCAGTTTTATCCTCCATGCACATTCAGATGCTAAATTATATGCTCCTTGTTGCTCATGAAATTTTATAGCAGCTTGTAAATCCTCAATACATGCTTTCTTTGCCGCAATTTCTAGTTCCAGCTTCGTTACAATATTCATACAATAAATGCCTCCTACCAATGCTTATTAAGATTTTTATAATAATCGAACAGCCCTTTTTTTCTTAGAGAAGTTACTTTAGATTGAACAGTATGTTCTGTTCGCCCAATAGCAAATGCTATGGTCCTCGTATGATCAATCTCATAAAATTTACAAATATATTCGAGCTCACTTTCTGAAAAGGGCTTTCCATGCGAAAAATGGAACTCTGGATGATACCGCATACGCCCAAAATTGTCATAGCTAATTGCTGTGTTCTCCATTGTGCTCCCCTCTTTCTAAACCTTGATGAACTAAAGTCCAAAGATCGCGAAGGGGCTTATCACCATTGCCCCACATCCGCAATATTTCGAGTGCTAAAGCCTCATTCTTGTTCGATAACTCAGTCAGCTTTTCAGGTAAAAATGCGCGAATTTTAACTAATTCCATATTGATGGTATTTTTCATTGTTCTGACCCCTTTCTTAAATCATCCAAACTCACTTCTAGAGCATCTGCGATTTTACACATTACTCGAAATGTGGGATTAGGATTATCACTGTTTTCTATCATTTGGAGAGTAGATTCATTTACTCCCGAGAGTTTAGCTAATCGATATCTTGATAACTTTCGGTACTCTCTTAACTCCTTTAATCTAATATCCAATATATAGTGCGCCTCCCATTTGATTACCACAATATAATGTGATATATTAATAAATAAGAACAAACGTTCTTTTCTATAGAAAGGAAGTGAATTACTTATGGCTAATAAGAAACAAACATCTAAAAGTATTGCTAGTAAAGCTAGTAAAATTTTAAAAGATGGTCGATACAGCAAAACAGCTAAATCTGTTGCTGGCTCTGCATTAGCTCAAACTAAGAAGAAATAACCTTGAAAGTTTGAGCTACTTGTAAGGAAATAATCATTTCTCTTTGTAGAAAAACAGTGTAGTTGCTTGCATTTACTCCAATAAATTGACCAGGAGCTACACTGTCTACTTCTTGTGGTATGTTATTAAAAAGCTCAACATCCTCGTACTCATCTCCATTTGCAAGAACCAAGCGTTTAACTTTCACTTGTACAAGTCCCACCTTTCCTCTGATTAACGTTGTCACCTTCATCTATTGGCTATCAGTCCAATACGCCTTATACCTTTAGCAATCGAGTTTTTCATGCAATAGATTACTATTTATTAGGGACATCTAGCCCCTCTACTCGTGCTAGAAACACAAGTGTTACAGTAGAAACATTAGAAATTGGCGAATCGATTTTCACATCTACAAGTGTGTTTATATGTGCATTGTTAATCCAAATTCCATTTTCAATTTTTACTGATGGGTATTCTTGTCCAAAAACATATCTAGGGTAACTTCCCTCAATCGTTGCGCCAACAACTTGTGGGGATTTTTTATTTTCATCCATGTATCCACGCTCCTTTCATCTGTTCTAACTTTGCTACCGTCATATCAGCTATAAGTTACGACTATACCTTCGTCGGCTAGGTATCACAGCGCATTGGTGAAAATATGTTATACATAAGAAACTTCATCTTATTTAACGATTCACAAGTTCCCGTTTGGGAACATCATTTGTAAAAAAAATTCCCGCTTTACTTTGGGAAATACCTAAAACATCGAGAAATTTGGAGAATTCGTCAACACTAATCTTAATATCTCCTTTCTCTCTTTTATAATAGGCTGTCCTTCCAACTCCTATTGCTTCACCCATATCTTTCATAGGTATTTTTCGAGACAATCTCTCATATCTCAATTTTTGTAAATTGAACTTCATGTTAACACCTCCTATTTGCCTCAATATTACAAATTAAGTTCCCGTATGTCAACAAATAAATTCAAAAAATACTAAATCGTTGCCAAAATGGAACACTAGTAATATAGTTAATAGTAGAAGGAGGTGATATTTTGCACTCGTCAAAAGAAGTTATTCAATTGATAAAAAGATTAAGAGAAGACAAGAAAATGACTATTGAGACACTAGCTAAAAAAGTGGGTGTAGCAAAATCAACTTTATCAAGATATGAAAATGAGCAAAGAGACTTCCCTATCAACGATATAGGTAAGTATGCAGAGGCATTGGATGTTAGTATTGAGTATTTATTAGGGATACAAGCCGATGCTACAGAAAAACAAAGATTAATTATTTCTAAAAATTTGAACAATCTATTACAGAAAAGTAACAAGAAAAAGATCGATGTTTTCAAAGATTTAGAGAAGTACGGAGTTTCGGAAACTACCGTTTACAGTTGGTTCAATGGGAAAAAGTACCCTAGAATTGATAAAGTTCAATTGTTAGCGGATTATTTCGGAGTTTTAAAATCAGACATTACTGAAGATAAGTCAATCGCTCCAGAAGAGAATAACAACACTTTTACTTTTAATAACCAAAATGATTATCCTTATATCCCTGCCACTGTATCTGCTGGAATACCAATTAATATTGATGGCTTAGATAGCTTCGAAACAATTTCTATACCTGATGAATTACTTGGTAAATACGCTGGTGATGAAGATTTATTCTTTATGAGAGTTAATGGGGATTCAATGAACAAAATAATCCCTCATAAATCACTTATTGGCGTCAAACCTATAAAAATTAAGGGATTGCGAAGTGGAGATATTGTTGTTTACAGTGATGGATATAATTACTCAGTCAAAAGGTTTTATCGGGATGGAGATCGGTTAATTTTTAGACCTGAGTCATATGATGCTAGTTTTACAGATTACACGGTTAGCGAACCATACGAGGACTTGAGGTTACACGGCAAAGTTGTTATTTATATTGTTAACTTAGATTAATACTTAACGTTAAGCATTAAAACAGAAAGAGCAGACTCATTTGTCTAGCTCTTTTCTTATAAACATTAAAAGGAGTTGAGAAAAATGACCGTAAAAGAAACTGAAGCTAGAAATGTATTGCGTGTAGCTATCTACATTCGTGTATCTACCCGCAATCAAGAAGACAAATATAGTCTAGCTGCACAGGAACATGAATTAACAGAATATGCGAACAAGCAAAACTGGCGTATCGTCGATGTTTTTAAGGATGTAGACAGTGGTGCAAAGTTTGATAAAAAAGGCTTAACAGCTTTGATGGATTGTGTAGATGATGGCTTGGTAGATATTGTACTAGTAGCCGACCAAGATCGATTATCACGTTTAGATACGTTGAACTGGGAAGAATTAAAATTAGTGTTACGTGAAAATAATGTAAAAATTGCAGAGCCAGGCTTAATTATCGACTTAGACAATGAAGATGATGAATTTCGTTCTGATTTATACAATATCATTGCAAGACGAGAGCGTCGCTTGTTTCGTAGAAGATCACAACGGGGATTACGCCAATATGTACGAGAAGGAGGTATGTATGGCCGCATACCATTTGAATATGTTTACGATAAGGAAACAAAAGAGGTATCCATTAATAAAGAATTTTCTTGGGTCATACCATTCATCGATGATTTATTTTTACAAGGATATGGTCTATCGAGTATTGCTACAGAGCTAAATAAAATTTCACGTACATCGAACGGCTCTAAATGGCATCCTAACACCGTGTATCAAAGGTTAAGAAATGTGGCTTATTGCGGTGAATATAGCGTAACTTTTTCAAACGGTGAAACAATTACCAACGAGGATAAATATCCTCAACTGAGAACAGTAGAAACTTTCGAACGCATACAACACTTAATGGAAACGAATACGAGGCTATTCCCGACAACACGAATACATCACCATCCACTTGCTAAGTTGCATATTACATGTACTATTTGTGGACGCAAAATATCTTTACAACAAGGTGATAAATCGCAGTACGGCGGATACAGATGGTATTTAACACATAATCATGGATTAGCTGACCCTTGCCCCTTCGAGCCGAAATATAATGCTGTTCGCATTACTAGACCTCTTGTGTTAGCTGTTAAAAATATTTTATTAAGTGAGGAAACAGCAAAAAGATACCTTGATATTGAATTTAAGGATGAATCTCAAATTAGCCAACTTGAGCTACAAGCATCAAGTTTACAAAAGATGATGAGCGATAATAACGGGAAAATTGATAAGTTGCTAGATTTGTATTTAGATAGCAAGCTGACAAAAGAAAAATATGAGGAAAAAACGAAACTAATTGAAAATGAAAATAAGAACTTAAATTCAAAACTTAATGAACTAAATACGAAAATCCATCTGTTAAAAAGTGAGAAATATAGTTATGATGCACTACTTGATAATTTGGCAGTAGTAGAAGAACATTTGTCGTCTATACATCGAATAGATACTGAATATAGCGAGAAAGATAAAGAAGATTTGATAGCCGCACTATTTGAATATGCGCTACTCTCACCTGCAGATCACACCATCACGTTTAAATTCACTACCATCAATGATTTTCCTATTGATTTAATAGTGAAAATAGATGAGACGAATGTAGAATACGAAGAACGTTTATTACAACAGCAAAGAGAACGTTACGAGGCTACACAAGCTATTTTAAATGCCCAGCCAGCACCTATTTCATTTATGAAATTAAAGCGACTGTCAGGATTGAATGCACAAACTTTAAGAAAAGATGAAAAACGATTTGGACCTTATTCAAACTTGAAATTAGGTAAAGGAAGCCCTGAACGAAAAACAGAAATTGTTGAAGGTATTAAAAAGTTAATTACTGTAAATCCAAACATGACCAGTATAGATATTGCGAAAGAGTTAGGTAGTTCCCAGGGTACTATTTTGAAATATATCAGAGAGAATAAATTGCGTGAAGGTAGACAGCGCAAGGGCTGAGGGGTTGATATGTACATAAACATTCATTGACATGTTATTCGTTTCGGAATTGCATAATTAGGACCGAGATAATGAGAAGCACAATTAACATTTCGATTAACGTGAATCCAGCTTGCTTTTTTATTTTTTTCATTATGACCCTCCTATACTAGTTCAATCATGTGATAAATTGGTAATAACAAACTGATATATGCAGCAACGATACAGACAGCAATGATGATAAAAAAAGTTGGCTGTACAAATGCAAGCATTCTGTGCAATAGTTGCTCCTGCTTGTCTGTCAATAATTCGCTATAGAGTAAAAGCTCTTTTCCTAGATAGCCACTTTTCTCACCATGCTCAACAAATGTGGAGAAGTCCCTCTGCCAAACAGCTATTAATTGAACAGCCTGTGTCAATGTATCTCCAAAAACAACACGCTCCTTTAAACATCGAGCCAGATACTGTAAAAATGGCTGTAATCGCTGCTCTTCCAAGATTTGCAGACTAGCCTGTAATGAAAAACCACTTTCTAGCAAACTCCCTAAATAGGCAGCAAATTGCCTCGTCAAAGATAGTCGCACATAAATTTGGACAAATGGGATTTTTGAGATGATTGTGAGCTGACGGGCAATTGACTGACGTTTAAGATAGAGCTGAAAAAACAAAATACTTCCAATCGAAGCTATACCTAATAGGACAAGAGCATCTGGGAAATGCAAGAACATTTTTGATAGCCCAATCATTGTTTGATCATTGCTAGTAGTTCGACTTGAAATCATCTTTTCTATATTTGGAAAAAATACCGTACGAAATACAAAAAACAATAGCAACAAAAATACAATGAGTACTACTGGGTATAAGAGCAGCTTCATTAATTTTTTCTTAGTTGCCTCACTTACAGCCATTTGCTTTGCTACTCCTTTTAAGGCCTCAATCATATGACCATTATTTTCCGCAACCGCAATTGCCACTAAATGATGCTTTGCAAGCCGTAATGTTTCCAAAATCCCTGTAACACCTATCCCTTGTCTAAGCTTTTCATCGATTCGTTGCTGGATTTCCTCATGTGCCTCAATATGGTGTGGTAAAAGAATTGAAATCGCTTGAGGAAATAAATAACCCTCCTGCATTAGCACACTTAATCGATTGAAGAAATGTGCTTGCTCCTTTACCCGCCATTTTGTAGCCTTTTTGTATTCCACTATCATCTTGTCAGTGTATTTTCGTAGCTGCATATTTTTGCCCCTCTATTAAATCTCTTTGACCTGCAAGTGTTAAATCATGTGGTAGCTTATAGCTAATATTTTGCATGATTGCTTGGAGGGCCTCCTGAAGATGAACATCGCTTAATATTTCAAACAATGCACGGCGTTCTTCCTGAATGATTGGCGACTGGAAAAGTATTTGTGCAACAATACCTATTACCGTTTGACGAAGCTCTTCAACAGAAACGCCTAAGTCGATTAGTCGATAAAGACAGCTGACCGAATCCTTGGCATGAATGGTGCTTACCACTAAATGACCTGTTAAGGCGGCCTCTATTGCGATTTTGGCAGTTTCTTTATCACGTATTTCACCAATCATAATGACATCAGGTGAGTGGCGTAAAATGGCCTTTAACCCAGCAGCATATGTAACACCAGCTCGTTCATTTACTTGAATTTGAAGAAGATTCGCTTGATTATTTTCTACAGGATCTTCCAAAGAGATAACATGACGATGTAATTCTGTTGAACAATAATGAATGAGTGAATATAACGAAGTTGATTTTCCAGACCCGGTTGCCCCTGTGAAGCATAGGAGCCCTTGTCGATGCTTCACAAGCTCCATTAAGATGTTCGCTGCAAATTTGGAATAACATAAAGAAGTAAGTGGGAATGTATGGTTTTGTAAAAGAAGTCGGATAATCAGACTTTCTTTTAAAAACACTGAGGGAAGTGTAGATACCCGAAAGGCATATGGATCTTTTTCCATTGATTTTTGAAAGGAACCGCTTTGGGGTTTGCGGCGCTCACTAATATCTAAGGCTGCCAAAAATTTATAATAGGAAATCATTCGTTCCGCCAGGTCGTTCGGTAATTCACCAGCCTGAAGGAGCTTATCGTATTTTCGAAAATATAGACGGTACCGTTCCATTTCGGGTACTAATAATAAATCTGATGCACCGAAATGATAAGCCCTTAGTAAAAGTTGCTCACATTTTTGTTCGACAACTGTTTCGAAATTCTGCACATTTGCACCTCTCTTCTAGTTCATTCGAATATGACCGCCCTATTCGTTATTCCTAGTATAGATACGAAAATGTCACGAGAAAAGCCCTTTTC
This sequence comes from Lysinibacillus sp. B2A1, assembly GCA_002973635.1. Lineage (GTDB taxonomy): Bacteria > Bacillota > Bacilli > Bacillales_A > Planococcaceae > Lysinibacillus. Next base: position 2,750,633 of record CP027224.1, on the reverse strand, counting down.
TCAAAATAAAAATTTGCTATTAAAACGACTAACAAATTAGTTTTTTGTTATAAAAATGTGGATAACTTGCAAATTTCCACTAAAAAAGAACATTCTTACATGAAAAAGTTAATATTTATGCCGAAAGGAACTGTATCTTTTTCAATAATACAATATAATAGAATCAACATGATTTTTTTACTAACACTTGGTAGACTGAATAGTATTTAAAAAATAAAATTGAGGTGAAGCAAATGATCCATCCATTAAAGATTACTAGTACATTAGCCGATGAAACTAGATACTCGATTTATGAGTACATATTGAAAGAGAGAAAAACGGTAACGGTTCAAAATATTGCTGATAAATTCGGCATTCATCCGAACGTTGCACGACTGCACTTAACAAAGCTTTCAGAAATTAATATAATTACGGCTGATTTTGCCAAGACTGGTAAGGGCGGGCGACCTGGGCGCGTATATAAGGCTTCTGAAAAAGGGGTATCATTAACATTCCCAAGACGGGATGAGGATCGACTATTAAAGTGGACAATTCAATTAATTCAGGAATTTGGCCCTTCTGCTTTAACAAAATGCATGGACATCAGCTACCAAGATGGATTCCAACAAATGAAGAATTATGTAAGTGCTGAGTTAAAATTAAATAATACCCTTTCCTTCGACCAAAAGCTTCAACTATTAACAGACAATGCTGCATTAATTGGCTATATCCCACAAATACAGCAAACAGAGCATGGCAAAAAGGTGATATTCTCCATATTTAATTGTCCGTTCCAGGAACAGCTTACTACCCATTCAGAAATTGTATGTTCTTTACATGAATCCTATCTAAAGGGTCAATTAGATGCATTATTTTCTAGTAATGAATTTATACAGATTGAAAGCATGATACATAACTGTGATTTTTGTAAATATGAAATAAACGTGACAGAAATAGATCGTTAATTTAAAATTCCATTTGTTTGTCACAAAGAAGGAGAAGTTCCAGTTTACAGACACCTTTCATATCATTTATAATGAGTAAGAGATTATTGTGTCGTGGGCAAAAGGAGGGGAAATTTCATGGATAATATGTATAAAGTTATGGCATTCTGGACAGGTATTTTTGCAGTTATGTTCTACCTTGGTGGTATGAACGAGGTATCGCTATTATTCGTAGGTAATACAGGTTTATTCTTATTATTAGGCTTCTTAAACCTTTCAGAACGTATGTACATGTACATTTTCGGAGCATATCTAACTGTATTCTTCGCTGGCTTCACGTACTATACAACATTTATTCACGTACCTGGTGGCGGTCATTAATACAGAGAAAATCGCGTGTCTCATTTAAGATATGAGATACGCTTTTTTTGTTTCTATTTTTTGAGCAAAATAAAATCCCCCTTTAGGTTAGGAGGATTTATACTTTATGAAGTTAGTTTAGGTTTATATTGATTAAACACAATTGTTTGTATAATCATCCACATAGAGGACACGGTCCAATAGAATGGGATGGCTGATGGCATGAATAGAGATGAGAATACGATCATGGCAGGCATAATCCCTATCATCATTTTCATTTGTGGATTACTATTACTATTTCCTGCTAGCTTAAATGATAAATACATTTGAATCATCATCGCTGAACCTGCAATAGCCGCCATAAAAATATCTGCAGAACCAAGATTAAACCATAATAAGCTCTCATGCATAATAGAATTGTTATTAGAAATGGTTAAATACAGACCAGTTAAAATCGGAAATTGTATAAGCGCTGTTAGACATCCCGTTTTCATTCCTGAAAAGTTCTCCATCATTAATTGAGACATTTGCAGTTGATACTCTTTACGTTCTTCATCTGTTTTAGCTTGGTTTAACTTTGTTTGTAACGCTAATAATTGCTCCTTATTCCCTTGGGTAGTTTGCGTAACCACCTGTTGGGATTTAAAAGACTTGAAATTTGGATACATTAGAATTAAACGTATAAGCACTGTAAGAAGTATTATTGCAAAAACATAGCTCCCTGTAAAATGAAAAAAGACCTCTAGCAAATTTGTCAATGGTTGTGTTACTAATTCAAGCATTAATGATTATCTCCCCTTTTATAATTTTTCTTATAAAAGGGATACTAATTCCTCATCATTATCGGATTTACTGTAAATTACTGTTCTCAGCCATTTATTAAGTGTGATATGAGATAAATAAATCTTTGTTTCAAAATTTATATTAACTGTTAAATCAATCGTTACATCAAAATTCGCATCAAAAACAGAAATTTTATCAAAAATAGTATAAATGTATACTTTAATAAACGGGCTATGTTGAATCAAATAATTAAAATCAGTCATCAGCGATAAAAGTAAAATTAATTCCATTTACATCACCTATTTTTATTTTAGCACAAATAAATGAAATTGTTTAATTTTTCTACCATGTTTTTAAAATCCATTTAAAAATGGATTTGTCTCCATTTCCGCTCCGATTGTCGTGTAATTGCCATGGCCAGGATAGACAATCGTATCCTCTGCTAACGTTAATAATTTATCATGGATTGATGCTAGAAGTACCTTTGTTGAACCACCAATTAGATCTGTTCTTCCTACACCTTGTTCAAAAAGCGTATCTCCAACAATAGCAAAACCATCATCTTCAAATATATACGAAATACTGCCAGGTGAATGACCTGGTGTAAAAATTGCTTTAAATACAAAATCGTTTATTTCAAATAGACGTTCTTCTTTTATTATATTTTCTTCAGCTGGTGCAGCAACAACATAATCTGGTAAAGCCGCATATTTGCTAGAGCCATTCTTTGATGGATCTCCTAACCAGCTAACTTCCTTTTCATGGATCCATACGGGAATATTAAAAGCTTCACGAACTGCATCCACTGCACCAATATGATCAAAATGTGCATGTGTTAAAAAAATAGCCAATGGCGTTAAACCATTACTGCGTATAGCTTTAATAATTCGCTGCGCTTCCTCTCCTGGATCAAATATTAAGCATTCCTTCTCTTTATTCGATACGATATAACAATTCGTTTGGACGGGTCCAAGTGAATAACTTCGTACGTTCATCATTGTCATCACCTCAATTTCCTATTATACAGCCTTTGCCACAATTTGACGATAAATGTTCATAGTTTACGCTATTTTAGTTCTCGACAAAAACAGGTAGAACGTTTACAATTAAGGAGGAATATTGTTTACGACATTCATTTTCTGATGTCGAAAGGAGTGTCATTTTTTAATGAACTTATTAATGGTTATTTTTGGTCTAGTAGCGATTTTTGCTGTAGTTGGTACATTCCAAGCAATTAAAGAAAAGAACCTATTAAGCGTTGTTTTCAACTTATTAAGTGCTGCAGTATTCGGTTGGTTCGTAATAATGACTGTAATTCATAGCGGATATCCACCAACACACTAAAATTTAGACGGAAAAAAGAGCGGTCTCTATTACGAGGCTGCTCTTTTTCTATATATCATTATTGAGGGGTACATTCTCTTTCAACTGAGCAATTTTCGTAGCTACCCGAGCTTGTTTCCTCATCACCTGAACGATTTACCCTGTTACCTGAGCAATTCTTCCATTCACCTGAGCAATTTTGAGGTTAGTATAAAAAGTGGACACGGAAAACTGAGAGTAGCTATGATAGAAATAACTATTTTAAAGGACGTGTACCGAATGACTAAAAAAATAACCCAAGAATATCGTGATTATGTTGTGAAATTAGTAGTAGAAGAAAATCGAAAAGTAACAGAATTATCGTATGAATTAGGGCTTGGGGAATCTTCTATTCATCGCTGGGTAAAAAAGTATCGTGATGGAAAAAAGCAAGAAAATGGCGACGTAAAATATATAACCCCTTCGGAGCTAAAGAAGTTAGAAGCAACTTATGAAAAGAAACTTCGTGACGTAGAAGAGGAGAATGCCATTCTAAAAAAGGCGATGCACATCTTTGCCAAAAACCCGCAGTAGTGTTTGAATTTATTGAAGCGCATAAACAGGAGTTTTCGATTGTAAAGATGTGCCGCGTTTTAAAAGTGTCGACGAGTGGCTATTATAAATGGCTGGCAAAACAGGCAGCACCGATAACAGAAAAAGAAGAATATAAAATGAAAGTTACACAAAAAATTAAACAATCGTTTCATGAAAGCTATGGTACGTATGGCAGCCCGCGAGTACATAAAGATCTGTTGGAATGGGGTTATCCTCTTTCACAAAAAACAGTGGCAAACATCATGCGAGGACTGGAACTGTGCGCAACACAGCCGAGAAGCTATGTGACGACAACAGATTCAAATCATGACGCACTGGTGTATCCGAATATACTGAAACGCATGTTTTATGTGGAAGAACCAGATCAAGTATGGGTCGCTGATATTACCTATATCCGAACGCTGGAGGGATGGGTGTATTTAGCGAGTATTATGGATCTGTATTCTCGTAAAATTGTAGCGTGGGAAATGGCCGATCATATGAAAGTAGATTTAGTGTTAATAGCTTTGAAAAAAGCGTTCTTCATACGCCGACCAAAAAAAGGACTCATTCATCATTCAGACCGTGGGGCGCAATACTGTTCAACGGAATATATCGAACTTTTAAAAAAGCATGGTTGCCAAATTAGTATGAGTAAAAAAGGTGATCCGTATGACAATGCCTGCATTGAATCGTTTCATGCGACCATAAAAAAAGAAATGATTTATCGCCAAAAATTCCAAACAAAGAAAGCAGCCTTCAAAGCGATAAATGGTTATATTTCTAATTTTTATAATGAACATAGAAGACATTCGACCCTTGGCTATCGTTCACCGAACCAATTTGAACGCTTAACGTTTCAGAAACACGCAAGTTAATCTCAAAACCGTTTCAAGCGATGGAAATCAATTGTTCAAGCTCTTTGAACAATTGACTTCCATTGCCCACCAAACGCAGTGCGGTAGCTTTGAAGCTCTCACTTTTTTATGTCCACTTTCTTGACAGAAGACCAATTTCCTTCACTACCTGAGCGATTCCTTCGCCACACGAGCAGTTTTCCCCTCACCTGGGCAGTTTTTCCCGCTACCCGAGAAAAATTGCTGTTCTACCTAACCAGCAATCTTTTCCATAAGTTGATTAAACATAAAAAAGAAATCTCCATAAACAGAGATCCCTCTTTCAGTTATTTCACAGCATCTTGTTTCAAATTACCAGTCTTTTCATCATAGAATCGAAGCAAGTCACCGTTGATGATGGCATCAGAATTTTCTAATTCCATTGTGGCACGATCAGCGTATGGCTGACATGGCTCGCCATCAACCTCTTCACCTGTAGCTTTGTCATAGCAAGCTTCACCAGCATAAACATATTTATCTGTTATAAATCGACCGTCGCGGAACACAACAAAGTCTTCATGCTCTGGTGAGAATAAGTCTGCGCCCATTTGCATATCTTTTGACGTTTCAACGCCAAGAAGGTGTAAGATTGTTGGACGTAAATCCATTTGTCCAGCTACCTCATTCATTTCTTTACCATCGCCAGCTCCAGGGATATGGATGAATAAAGGAACTTCTTGTAGCAGTGCATTATCAAATGGTGTAATACTTTCTTTTCCTAAATACTGTGCCATTGCCTTGTTATGGTTTTCTGAAATACCATAATGGTCACCATACATTACAATAATAGAGTTATCGTATACACCTTGATCTTTTAAACTTTGGAAGAAGTCTTTAAGTGCTTCGTCCATATAACGAACTGTTTGGAAGTAGCGATTTAAAGTACCTGAATTTGAAGTATATTCAGGAATCATGACATCATCTGGATCCAATGTAAATGGATAATGGTTCGTTAATGTAATTAGTCGAGAATAGAATGGCTGTGGCATATCTTTCATCAATGCTGCAGATTGCTCTACAAATGGGACATCTTTCATCCCCCAGTTGACAGCTTGCCCTTCACCAATCGTATATGAATCTATATCATAGAATTTATCGATATTTAAAGATTGATACATCATGTCACGGTTCCAGAATGATTTATTATTTGGATGCATGACATTTGTAAAGTAGCCGTTTTCTCCAAGACGCTCAGCCATTGAGTTATACGTATTTCCACCATGAGTGAAGAATACTGCACCACGGCCTAAGCCGAACAAGGAGTTTTCTAAAATAAACTCTGAGTCAGACGTTTTTCCTAAGCCCGTTTGATGGTAGAAATTACTGAAATAAAACGTATCTTTATCTTTTGTTAAAGAATTTAAGAATGGTGTAACTTCATGACCATCCATCTGATTATTAATGACAAAGTTTTGTAAAGATTCCATTGACACAACAATTAAGTTACGTCCTTTGTATTTACCAAACATTTCAGGGTTAATGGCTGCCTGGTTAGAGCGAATATAGTTATTCACTTCTACTAATTCACTACCATCCGCTAATGCACGTTGAGCAGAAGATTTTGATTGAATATAAATATCGTACAGGTGATAGTTGTACGTACCAATATTTTTCACAAGTAACTCGCGATCAAAGCTACGTGTTAATAGTTGCGGACGCTCTGTTTCTGCTAGCCCTAAGTTTAAGAAAGACATAGCAATCGCTAACACGAAGAACGCACGACGGAATTCCACGTTAACCTTTACTGCTTCTTTCATTCTAGGTACATATTTATTAGCTAAAATTAGAATTAGTACATCAATAAAATACAATAAATCCCACGGGCTTACAATCGCTGCCACAGACGTTCCTAAATCACCGAAATTACTTGTTTGGAATAATACCGGTAAGGTAATAAAGTCATTGTAGAAACGATAGAACGCCACATTACCATATAAGACAATTGACAAAAGAACACTGACAGTTATAATATATCGATTTTTAGTCTTTGTTGATTTAAAGAACAACGCTAATCCATAAGCAAACAGTAAGAAACTTAATGGATTAATAAACAAGATAAATTGTTGCATCGCATTTTCAATTTTCATCTCAAAGCTTGTGTGATAAACAATGACCGTTTTTATCCAAGTTGCTACAATTGCTAGTATCATAAATGAATGTTTAGGCCACTTAATTGATTTCATTCCTAACATCCTCCCTACTTTTCTTACACAAAAAAATAATAATTTTTAACAATTTGTTACTGAAACAAAATATATCTTAATCCTTTTTTTACAGATAATCAACAGATATATTTTTAGAAAACCATTCTTCTACTCTTCTATGCGCTGGATACTTATATATACGTTTTGCATTGTAAAAAGTTTCATAAAATCATAAAAACAGTGGAAAGCCACTGTTTCTTAGAATATTACAAACATGTTACACTATTTTTACAATACCCAATTTCATAATCTTTTAATCATGATTGATTATTTTCTTTCATACGAAGTTTTGTAGTTTCTTGTCGAATTAGTAACAACGCCATTTGGTAATCTTTACTATCTAGCACATTTGCTTTATATAATTCACGAATTTCATCCTCCATTAGCATTAAATCTCCAATAGGATCACGTGTATAAATATAAGTACCATATGTTTTTAATAATTCATAAATATCTAGCATTTTATCCATTTTAATTCGCTCCTCGTTGCGCAACACAATCTATACGTATTGTGGGGGTCACAATGATATCTACTGGGCAATCATGTCCTTCTGTAGGAACACGATCAACTAGCTGCTCGTCAAATAGCAATGACATGAGCTTACCCTTTTTATAGTTTAATACATAGCGGTCATAATAACCACCGCCATAGCCTATTCGATAGCCATATTGATCAAAAACAACACCTGGAACAAGTAGAACATTCATCTCATTTGCGTCAACAAACTCACATTTATCTGGAATCGGCTCACGCAAATGCATATACACAGTTTCTAGCTGTTCAAAAGAATTAATAACGTGAAATGTCATTTCTCTTGTTTTTGGGTTACATTTTGGAACAGCAACTTTTTTACCAAGATTCCATAATTCGTCAATAAGATGAAGCGTGTCGACTTCTGGTTTATTGGAAATGGTAATACCAATCGTATTTGCCTCTATTATATATGGTTCCTGTAGCACTTTTTTTACTATAGCTAAAGACTGCTCATGATAAGCTGCTTCACTCATAGTTGCAAGCGCTTCCTTTACCTTGTTTCGTAATGTTGTTTTATCCATGCCAAGCTACCTCCCCTAATCAATTTCCCCTAGGCGTAATTGTTTTGGTTTTTGGATGCCCATTGAAAAAAACTCATCCACATTCTTCTTCTTAATGAAGATAAAATAATGAAGAAAGCCAAAACCACTTGTGGTTTTGGCTTAATGAGCGATTACTTAGTTTCACGGTGAAGAGTGTATTTCTTCTCGCGAGAGCAATATTTTTTAAGTTCAAGACGCTCTGGATTGTTACGCTTGTTCTTTTTAGAAATGTAGTTACGTTCGCCGCAATCTGTGCAAGCTAAAGTAATGTTTACGCGCATCATTAACCCTCCCACTCTATATCAAGAATTTAAATTTGAGCATGATTTATACGACTAACCTATTATAACACAAACTGAAAAAAAATCTACCTTCATTTCATATTAAGTTTGCATATGGTAAAATATCTTATAAAGTGAAACTTCAATCAATGGGATATTCCTCATTCTCCACTGATTGTTAAGCTAAGCACTTCTCATCCTGCGTACACGCTTGTGTGACCAACATCGTGTTGGCCTCAATAAATTACTGCACGTTTATGCGGGATAATTACATACTTTAATGAGGTGAAACTATTGGATTTATCCATCATACTTATGAGTGTAGGCATTGTTCTAATTATTGTATCGTTCTTTTTCAAAAATAATGTAAAAAAAGTCGAACAGGACGTAGAAGAATTATCGATCTCTATTTTCCAGGAAACCAACAATTTAAAGCGACGACTTAAAATTGTCGAAGAAGAACTACTGCTTGAGCCTGAGTTTCAGGTTAAAACACCGTCATCAATAAATAACTCAGTTTCAAATCCAAAGGTTCAACAGGTCATGCAAGCTGTGCAACAAGCAGCTCAAGTATCAAAAAATGGACAAGCAGCTACCAAAACAAAACCCATCCATCAAATTATTGTAAGTCAGGTGCTTGAACTTAATAAGCAGGGTATGTCCGTAGCAGATATAAGTATTCGCTCTAATTTAACTGAGGAACAAGTCAGACAAGTGATTGCAAACGGAGGTCGATAATTGATGAATAAGTCTGCAATCCGCGCATTTGGCATTGCCTTATTTCTTGTGGGAGCGTTACTAGCTTTAGCTGCTCGCTTCGATTTCAACATCGGTCTACCTACAAAAGCTTCCTCAAATGGGGAGCAAGTAGAGGAACTTCAAAAAAAGCTTGCACAGTCAAATCAAGAAATTGCTTCATTAAAGGAGCAAATAAAGCAAATTCCTGAGAAAAATACCGAGAAGCCAAAACCATCTGAATCGAAGGACATAAATAAGTCCGTAGACAGCTCTAACAATGTAGCTACTATGACGCTTCAAATTTATAGCGGCATGGCACCATATACAGTAGCAAAAAAGCTAGAAGATGGTGGTATCATTGACAATAGTGTGGAGATGGAGCTCTTACTTGCCAATGCAAAATACGCACGAAGCTTACAAATTGGTTCCTATGAGGTCAATTCTTCAATGTCCTTAGAGGAAATTGCAAAGTTAATTACAGGAAAAAAACAATAAATAAGAAAAGGCTGTCAATAAAAGATATTAGTGACAGCCTTTTCTATTTCCTTTATGAAATTTGTTCTAAGAATTCTTTCATCATGAGACCGCCCTCTTCTGTCCCAATAGATTCTGGGTGGAATTGCAGACCAAAAAGCGGATAATTTTTATGTTGTATTGCCATAATTTCGCCATCGTCACTGGAGGTTGCTAAAATGTTAAACTCCTCGTGTAGAGTGCTCTGCTCAATAATAAGGGAATGGTAGCGCATAACCTCAACTTCCCCGTCTAATTGTACAAATAGACCTACTTTTTCATATTGAAGTGTAGATAGCTTACCATGCATAATATTTTTAGCCTGCACAATATTGCTTCCGAAAGCCTGCCCAATAGATTGATGTCCAAGACAAATGCCTAAAATCGGAAATTTTTTGTACAGCTCTTTTACTACATCCACTGTTATTCCTGCTTCAGTTGGCGTTCCTGGACCAGGGGATAAAATAATCGCCTCTGGCTGCATGCTTTCAATATCACTTACAGTTAGCTCGTCATTACGTACTACTTTTACTTCCTTCCCAAGCATTGATATTTGCTGATATAGATTATAAGTAAACGAATCATAGTTATCGATTAGTAAAATCATTTTTTTACCTCCAATAGCGCGCGTGCTTTATTCAATGTTTCCTCGTATTCAGACAATGGCACAGAGTCGTACACAATACCTGCACCTGCCTGAACATGGGCACGTTGATCCTTAATAATCATCGTACGAATGGCTAGTGCCAAATCCATATCCCCAGTTGTAGAAATATAGCCAACTGCGCCAGCGTAAACACCACGCTTTACGGGTTCTAACTCATTGATAAGTTGCATAGCACGAATTTTCGGTGCACCTGATACTGTACCTGCCGGCAGACAGGCACGGAGAACATCTAAAACATGCACATCCTCACGTAATTCTCCAATAACCTCTGAGACGATATGCATAACATGCTTATAACGCTCAATATTCATATACTTTACAAGTTTCACTGTTCCAATTTTTGAAATTCGTCCTAAATCGTTACGCCCTAGATCCACTAACATCCGATGTTCAGCGATTTCTTTTTCATCATTTAATAAGCCCTCTGCAATTGCCTTATCCTGCTCCTCTGATTGCCCCTAGGCTTTGTACCAGCGATAGGATTTGTCGTTACTCTACGATCCTTTACCTTCACTAAACTTTCTGGAGAAGTGCCCAAAATAGTGTACGTTCCATAATCCATATAGAACATATAGGGCGAAGGGTTAGATGTACGTAATTGACGATATAAAGCAAATGGATTTCCAGTAAAGGATGAGGTGAAGCGTTGGGATAATACAATTTGGAATATATCACCTTTAAGAATATGCTGTTTCGCACGTTCAACCAATGCGATAAATTGCTCTTTTGCAATCATTGGCTTGAAATCTAGCTCTCCAAGCTGCATTTCCTCAAACGTCGCTCCTGCGTATAACTGTTCTTCAATCCTAGTAATTTCATCTTTCATTTCTTCAAGAGAACGTCCCTCAGCAAATAAATCAATAGCTGCCAATGTAATCTCTTGCTTTAAATGATCAAACACAATAAACGTATCATAGAAAAAGATATGGATATCTGGCATTTCTAAATCATCCTGTAAGTATTCACCTATTCTCTCTGTATAAAAAGCGGTTTCATATCCAAAGAAACCAATGGCACCCCCAAAAAAGGCGAAAGGATAGTCCTCCTGATGGAACGGCATTACCTGCTTTAATTTAACAAGTACATTTTCGCTCCCCTTTTCTGTATGACAATCTTTGGTAAAAGAATAACCATTCTGATCGCCAATTAATTCTGCAATTGGATTGACGGCGATAAATGAGTATCGACCACTTTCCTTATGCTTGGCTGACGATTCGAAAAGCATTTTATGCTTTCCTTCAAGTGATTGATAGACGGAAATTGGCGTCATCATATCCCCTTGTAGTACCTTCATAGTATACGTTCTAAGCTCAACTGTCATAATTCTTTCTCTCCTTCTCTAGGCTCTACTCTTCTTCATCTTAAAACATATCAATTACGCCTCAACGTAATTGCATTCGGATTTTTTCGAGGCTCTCTCGAAAAGCTCCTCTTCAAAATTTGTGACAACCGCCGAAAGGCCTTATCTTGATTCACCGTGCATACAAACGCCCGCTCAATACGAAAAAACGCATTAGAGGTGGAAGTATTCTGTACCTGTCGCTTCGCTTTCGCACAGGAAAGAACTGTTGCTGTCGCTTTGCTTTCGCACAAGAAAGATTTGCTGAATCAAAATAAAAAGGCCTTTCCATCACAAAAGGACGGAAAAGCCGTGGTGCCACCTTCATTGGTCTCCTATAAAGACCCTCTCTAAGCCTTATAACGTAGGCAAACGCTAATCCATACTTTATTCAGGATTAGAGCTCCGAAGTCCATTCGCCATTCTTTTGCACTAGTTTCCACCAACCACTAGCTCTCTATAACAAATAATAATAGCTACTACTCTTCATCAAAGCTGATAACTCACCTTCATTGTAAACCAAAAAAACTAACAATTCAAATTATTTTTTAGTATCAAACCATTCATCTTCTGTTGGATTTACTAATACAATTTGTAGTTCCTCAATGATTTGACGAATCGCAAATAAAATATCCTGACGTACATCTAGCATGATAGCCGTTTCATTGCTTGCTACATAAAAACGCACAAGGACACGGTAATAGCTCGGATAAAACTCATCAATAAAGACATGAATCAATTCTTTTTCAGTCTTATTATGCAAATAAATTTCTTTTTGAATGGCACTTAAGGCACTGCGTATGGATTCTTCTTTATTTTCAGCGGCAACATATAAAAAATGCTCACATTTTCGTTTTTCTCGTCTCGATAAATTATAAATAGGACGATTGACCAAATAAGAATTCGGTACATATACAAGCCCTTTATCACCTGTTTGAATTAACGTGCTACGAAGGTTTATATCCTCAATCGTTCCTTCAATTTTTTGATCCTCTGTTGCAATCCAATCGCCAATTTTAAATGGGTTATCCAAAGCAACTGACATACCACCGAAGACATGTGCCAGCGTATCCCGAATACCAAAGGCAATTGCTACACCAGTTAAGCCAATTCCTGTTAAAAAGCCATTTAAGTTAAAATTCCAAAAGGAAGCAATGGTAAACATCGCAAAAATCATGATGAGCACTTTTCCTATACGAAGAAAAAACGGTAGTAGGACATTTGCTTCTTCTTCACCATTTAGTTGCAAAGGTTGTTTTGTATAAAAGTTTAAAACGTCGTATACCCCTTTAAAAGCGAAGAAAACAATAATCGACAACACAAAGTTTTTAGACGCTTTATGGGTGAATAAGGAAACATCTATCAAATAGGATAAGCTGATTACAATAACGGAAGCCATAAATGCATATCGAATCGCCTTATTAAATTGCGCTAGCACCGTTGCCTGAAAGTTGCGCTGACGATTTTCTAAAAATACAACAATCCGATTAATTATTTTCTTTATAACAAAATACTGAATGAGCCATCCAATACCACAAAGAACGATGGCTATAATTACATCCATCCAGGTCGGTACTGTAAAGCTAGATGGTATTAACCATTTCAAAAAATTCATATTTTTCTCCTCTAACTACTATGTATATGCACACAATAAAAGCCAATCACCTTGACGATCAGCTCTTATTGTTATTGAATAGCATCATCTGCAAAAAAAGCCTTATTGGCAAACCAAAATTGCTGCTCATTAAAATTATTTTCATGCATAGCTATAACCGAAAATTCAGCGTGATAATTACGCTTTATTTCCTCTAGCATTGTTTTTGCTTGCTTTCCAACTAGATGTTGACCATCAATAGGCATTCCTTCAGTGAAGATAATAATCTCAGCTTCACTGCAATGTTGATTTTCCTGTAGCAAGCCTTTAACAAAATGTAATACGGGCAGTATTGCAGCTTCTCCTTTTGCCTTGTATTCAATAAAATCCTTAAAATCGGGTAAATTCAAATGACCATTTTCAAAGCGATAGTGTACATGAATTTGATAGTCGTAGGGGACGATGTATAAATCTCTATGCTCACGATGTGCACTCATAAACAATGGTAAAATCATACTTTTACAAAGCTCCGTATATGCTTCCATCCCTATTGTTTGTTCAAGGCATATAATGATTGGACCAGGGTCCTTTTTATACTCATTAAATGGAACATATAGGATATTTCCATTTTTTCTTGTTTGATGCTTTAGTTTTTGACGTCTTACTTCCTCCCACTTATGATCATAATATGAGCGCTGTTCTTTCCCATTGGCTAGTCGCTCTGCTTGCTCAATCGCTGGTATATTTTCTTGAATTTCTTGCATGATATCTGCCAACTCAAGTGCAAATGCTGCCATATTCCGTAATGTTTCACTTTTGTAGAAATAATCAATAAAATAATGCTGTTCTTTGTCACTTAATTCTTCAAGATGTAAGTTTTCATATAGAAAGCGGAAATAGTCACGTTGCTCTGACGTGATTTCAATAGCGAATTTTTCTATGAGTGAATCTACAGGGTCTTTCACGAAGCAGCACCTCCTTTGCACATTTATTTAAATAATGTCTATAGTATAACCAAAATAATTTTTTGACAATACAAATCGACCCTAGTATTTGACGCTATTTTGGCAAACATTGTTGCTGCTATCACATTATTTGCATAAAAAAAGAAGAGCTTATTATAATATGGTACCTGTAGTTAGGACACTTGAAAAAGAGTGTGCTAACTGCAGGTATTTTTTATATACTAGACTTTCAAGATTAAAGAACGAACTAGAGGTTACTATGAGTAAAATTTTATTTTCACCAAAACAGGTACTACAACTTCAAAAAAATCCAAACGTACAACAGGTCAGCGAACGTACGATTACCTATACAGATACATTTAAGAGTCAATTCATTGATGAATACTTCGCAGGGAAAACACCGAGACAAATTTTTAAGGAATATGGCTTTGATGAAGAGATAATTGGGATCAAACGTATTGAACAATCAGCCTTTCGTTGGCGTAAAGCATATGAAAAGAACGGCTTAATTGGCTTAACGGATACACGCAAATCTGGGTCAGGTAGACCGATTAAACGCGAATTAACAGCGGCAGAAGTCATTGAAAGACAAGCTGCACGCATTCAACTATTGGAGGGGCAAGTAGATTTACTAAAAAAGCTCGAAGCGACAGAAAGGAGGCTGCTAAACGACAGCCTAAAACTAAGCGCAAATAAGGTTTTTCAACTCATTTCAGATACGCTCACTCAGTTTCCATTTAAACGGATGGTGACGTATTTTTGTGACCTCTTAAAGGTTTCTCGCTCAGGCTATTATAGCTATTTACAGGCGAGTGATGCGCGAGCAGTAAGAGAACAGAAGGATGTAAAGGCGCGCGACTTAATTTTAAAAGCCTTTGATCGTCGTGGTTATAAGAAAGGCTCTCGTTCGATTAAAATGACACTCGAGCAGGATTTTCAATGTGTGATGAGCCGTAAAAAAATCCAGCGTATTATGCGCAAGTACGGGATTGTCTGCCCGCATCGTAAACCGAATCCATATAAACAAATGGCGAAAGCAACGAAGGAACATCGTGTTGTGCCAAATAAATTAAATCGTGAATTTAAGCAAGGTATCCCTGGGAAAGTACTATTAACGGACTTCAGCTATCTGCCATATAACGGAAAGTGTATGGCTTATTTGTCGACGATAAAAGATGCCTCGACGAATGAAATTTTAGCGTACCATGTCTCAGACCGAATCACGCTCGAAATCGCTACGGAAACGATTGAAAAACTGATCCGTAATAAGCGCGCTCAGCTTCATCCAGAGGCCTTTATCCATTCAGATCAAGGGGTTCACTATACAAGCCCATGCTATCAAACGCTCTTAAAAAAACATGGCTTAGGTCAATCGATGTCACGCCGAGGAAACTGTTGGGACAATGCGCCACAGGAATCATTTTTCGGTCATTTTAAAGACGAAGTAGACTTTAGCTCCTTGAAGACACTTGAGGAACTAAAAGCGAAAATCAATCACTATTTGGTCTATTACAATAATTATCGTTATCAATGGAATCTAAAAAGGATGGCTCCTGTGCAATACAGAAACCATCTCTTAGCTGCTTAATCTCTTTTTTTAGTTTGTCCTTGACTTGGGTACCACATTATTAGCTAGCTCTTCTTTTCATTAATTATTTAATTCATAATGTTTGCCTTTTACTAAGTAAAATAAGTGTTCAGCAATATTTGTGGCATGATCCGCTGAGCGCTCTAAATGTCGGCACACAAAAGTTAGGTGTGTGATTTGAGAAATATGAGATGGATTTTCAGCCCCTGCACGAAGTAAAAGTGTGATTGTTGCGCCATATAAATCATCGATATAATCATCTAATTCTGCAATTTCTTTAGCATGAACCGTATCTTCCTCAGTAAAGGCTTTAATAACACTCTCTAGCATCTCTACTGTTTTATTACACATCGTTTGTAAATTCGTAGTAGAAAAGACTAATGGCTCTTTTCCAATGCGGATTGTCTCTTTGGCGATATTAACTGCATAATCGCCTACTCGTTCCATATCAGAGGCAGCCTTTACTAATACCATAAGACGACGTAAATCAGTAGCTACAGGCTGCTGCTTGGCAATCAACAATATCACATGATCATTAATGGCTTCCTCAAGTCGATTAATCACTAAATCATCTTCAAGAATTTTTAGGGACTTCTCTAAATCTTGCTCTATTAATGCTTGAAATGCTAGCTTTAAAGCATTGATGCTACTCGTAGCAATCTCAACAAATTGCGCCTGCACTTCTTTTAATTCCTGCTCAAAACGTTCACGTACAACCATTCTTGACTCCTCCTTAACCGAAACGACCGGATATATAATCTTCAGTACGTTGATCTGCAGGTGTCTGGAAGATAACGTCTGTTTTATCGTATTCAACAACCTCTCCACTTAAGAAAAATGCTGTACGATCAGAAATTCGTGCCGCTTGCTGCATATTATGTGTAACGATGACAATTGAGTAATCCTTTTTCAACTCTTGAACAAGTTCCTCAACTTTTAATGTCGAAATAGGGTCAAGTGCGGATGTAGGCTCATCCATTAAAATAACATCTGGTTCAATCGCTAAACAACGAGCAATACAAATACGCTGTTGCTGACCTCCCGATAAGCCATATGCATTTTGATTTAAACGATCCTTAACCTCATCCCAAATCGCCGCACCTCGTAATGATTTTTCAACAATTTCGTCAAGAATCTTTTTATTTTTAATACCGTGGATACGCGGACCGTAGGCAATATTATCATAAATAGATTTTGGGAATGGGTTTGGCTTTTGGAATACCATCCCTACACGAGTACGTAATTCCTCAACTGTATAGCTTTTGTCTAAAATATTACGTTCACGATAGACAATTTCTCCAGATGTGCGTACGATCGGCACTAGTTCTACCATTCGATTTAATGTTTTTAAATACGTAGATTTACCACAACCTGAAGGACCAATAATAGCAGTTACTTCATTTTCATAGATACTTAAATTGACATCTTTTAAGCCATGATGATCTCCATACCATAAGTTTAAATTACGTGTATCATATACTATATTTTTAGCCACATCAGCCGAAAGCTTAGAAGCCGTTTGAATCGATTTGACAACTGATTTTTCCTCTTGAAAATCTAGTACCATAAGGTCACCTCATTAATAACGTTTTTGGAATTTATTTCGAATAAAGATTGCGATAGAGTTCATCAATAAAAGCACTGACATCAAGACTAAAATACCGGCTGCCGCAACATATTGAAAAGCCTCTTGTGGACGTTTTGCCCAATCATAAATTTGCATTGGTAACGCAGTAAATTGACTCAATAAACCATTTGGTAAAAATTGCAAAATAACAGGAATTCCAATAACAACAAGTGGTGCTGTTTCACCTATGGCACGAGATAAGGCTAAAATACTCCCTGTTAAAATTCCTGGAATAGCTGCTGGAAGAACAACTCGTAGAATCGTTTGCCATTTTGTTGCCCCCATTCCATATGAAGCTTCACGTTGCTCATTAGGCACTGCGCGGATTGCCTCCTGAGCTGCCACAATGATTACTGGCAATATTAATAAGCTCATTGTAAATCCTGCTGCTAAAATACTTTTTCCTAATTCCATCATACGAACGAAAATTGTTAACCCTAATAAACCAAAAACAATGGAAGGCACTCCTGCTAAATTGGAGATATTCATTCGAATAAAGTCGTTTAGCCTATTTTTCTTTGCATATTCTTCTAAATAAATAGCTGTCCCTACTCCTAAAATAATGGACACTGGTGCAACAACTGCCATTAACCAAAGGGAACCTACAAGAGCTGCTTTAATCCCCGCCTTATCAGCGAAACGAGATGCAAAGTTTGTTAAAAAATCAATATTTAAATAGTCTATGCCCTGTGTCACGATACGATAAAGCAAAATGGCTAGTGTCACGAGTGCAAAGGTAGTTGCTAAGAAAAATAAGATTTTCCAGACTTTATTGGCTGAAATACGCTTTGTCATTCGTTTCATGACAACTGTGTCATTGATATAGCGCATGCTAGTAAACCTCCCTGAAGCGTTTCGAAATATAGTGAGCTAATAAATTCATCACTAATGTAAAAATGAATAATGTGAATCCAACAGAATAAATAGAGTAATAAATAGTTGTACCATAACCAGCATCACCAGTAGAAACTTGTACAATATAAGCAGTCATGGTTTGAATGGAGTCAGTCACATCTAAATCAAATTTTGGTGTTGAACCACCAGCAAGAGATACAATCATAGTCTCACCAATTGCCCGGGAAATAGCCAGAACAACTGAAGCGATAATTCCTGATAATGCTGCAGGTAATACAACTTTAATGGCAACCTCAAACTTAGTTGCCCCAAGAGCCAATGCACCTTCTCGCATGCTATTTGGAACAGAGGACATTGCATCTTCTGATAGAGATGTTATCATTGGTAAAATCATAATTCCTACAACTATCCCAGGACTTAGTGCATTAAAAAGTTTAAGGCCTGGTACAATTTCTTGTAATAAAGGTGTTACAAATGTTAGAGCAAAGAAGCCGTAAACAATTGTTGGTACTCCTGCTAATACCTCTAAAATAGGCTTCACTGTACGTCTAGTTTTTTCACTCGCATATTCACTTAAGTAAATAGCCGAAGCAATGCCAAATGGTACTGCTACAACTACTGCTATTAATGTAACTTTCATTGTTCCAGCAATTAATGGTAGTATCCCAAATAACGGTTCCTTCCCTGAAAATGGTAACCACTGTGTACCAAAAAGGAAATCCGTAATCGAAACATGTTTAAAGAATTCAAACGTTTCAAAAATAAGGGTGAAAACAATGCCAAACGTTGTCAATATAGAAATAAGGGCTGCAGAAAATAATAGAGCTGGCATCGCTTTTTCCACTATTTTCTTTGTTTTTTGATTGCGCGAATTTGCAATTAATTGCTGCACAGATGATGTCTTATTTTCCTTTTGAGAAACCATGGGGTGCTCCTTTCAAATAAGAGAGGGAAAGAGCATACATCTCTTTCCCTCTATGCATGTCTTCTTATTTTAAGCCTTCTAATGTTTTTAAGCCTTCAGCATATTTGTCTTCAGGTAGACGGACATAACCAACTGCCTCTGCCATATCGCCTGCATTTTCAAGTGTAAATTTGATGAAATCATATGCTGCTTCGTTATCTTTCATTGCACTATTCTTTACATATGTGAATAGTGGACGTGAAAGTGGTGAATACTCGCCTGCTTCGATTGTTTCATTTGTTGGCTCAACACCATTTACCTTCACAATGCTTAATTTATCTTTATTTTCTAAGTAGTAAGCATAGCCGAAGAAGCCAATTGCATTTTTGTCACCAGCAACACCTTGAACTAGCATGTTATCATCCTCAGATAATGTAGCAGCACTTACTAAATCAGCACCATCTAAAATTACTTCATCAAAGTAATCATACGTACCTGAGTCAGTACCTGGTGAATAGAATACGATTTTTTCACTTGGCCAAGATGGATCAATATCAGACCATTTTTTCTCAGTACCGTCTTCAATCCAAATTTTCTTTAATTGCTCTACCGTTAAATCCTTTGCCCAATCATTTTCTGGGTTCACTACTACTGATAAGCCATCATATGCTAAAGCTAACTCAGTAAAAGCAATTCCTGCTTCTTCAAGTTTTGCTTTCTCTTCATCTTTTATATTACGAGATGCGTTAGAAAAGTCTGTCTCACCTGCGATGAATTTTTCAAAGCCACCACCAGTACCAGAAACACCTACCGATACTTTGACATCTGGTTGAGTTCCTGCATACTCTTCAACAACTGCTTCAATAATAGGTGCTACTGTTGATGAGCCATCCCCAGCTACAGCCCCTTGCAGTTTTTTGTCAGCAGTGTCTTGTTCTGAGCTTGCTGGTGTTTTTGTTTCTGCATTGTTACCATTTTGCGCAGAGTCACTGCCACATGCACCAAGCATTAAAGCTGAACCCATTACCGCTGTCATCGTTAAGTACTTCCACTTTTTCATCTCATTTGCCTCCGTCACTAACTTTTTTATAGTTGTTTGTCTTACAATCTTTACTATAATGTTTGATTGTTGAAGTCGTATAAACAGTTCGTAAAAGAGACGTAAAGGAATGTAATGCTTTGTAAACGATTGTAAAGAAGAATTTACAATTGCAAATACTTGCTTCCTTATTGAAAGATGCTATAATAAGCAATTGTGTCAAGAATTAATAGAAGAGGAGTTTGACTTTGTGATTAAGCATGTAAAAGTACAAAATGCCGATTACTTCAAAACATATCTAACACTCGTAATGGAACATCGAGAATTCTCTTTACAGGAAGCTGTTGATTTTATGGTTGAGTCCTATTTCTGTAATAATATAGAGCTTTATGGGAAAAAACCAAAGCAACAATTTGAATTAGCTATTCAACAACTATCTGCATAAGATTTTCATATGCACTATTATATAGAAGAAAACACGGTATGCAGACTCTACCTCTCATACCGTGTTTTCTATATCATGACAGATAAAAACCGCTAGAGCATCGAGATGCCTAGCGGTTTCTTTTATTGTTGTTCATCTTCACCAATTTTATCCTTTGTCACAGCTGGTAAAATAGGCTGTGTTACATCACTATCTGTTACTTTTTCAGTTTTATATTTTTCTTTTAACTCATAGTATTTATCCAGAGCCTTTCTTGCAATATCACTATTTGCCGAAAAAGGTTGACTAGGGTTTGTTGATGCCCAAGGAATAACTACAGCATAGGCAATTTCAGGATTTTCATAAGGGGCAAAACCAACATGTGTATACGTAAGTGTATATGTACCCCAATTTTCTCGTAAATCCCCATAATATATTACCTCAGCTGTTCCTGTTTTCCCTGCTGCTGTATATGGTGCATTTGCAAACTGTCTTTTAGCTGTACCATTCGCACCTGTATAGACACGGCGAAGCCCTTGTTTTACATAGTTAATTTCATCTGATGAATTATCAATTTGATTTAAAATCGTTGGTCCTATTTCTGTTACTAATTGACCAAGCTCCTGTCCATCTTTTGATGGCTGACGTACCTCTTTAACAACATGTGGCTGAATTCGATAGCCGCCATTAGCAACTGTTGAAATATATTGTGCTAATTGTAATGGTGTATACGTATCATACTGTCCAATCGCTAAGTCAAGTAACTTCCCTCCATAGGTTGGACCAGAAGGACCTTGTACACCGCTAAATTCATTTGGTAAATCGATCCCTGTTTTTACTCCTAAACCGAATTGTGCATAGGAATTACGCATTTTTTGGAATGTATCGTCCTTTAAACGTAGAGGCATTCCATAGCTATAAGGTGTTTTATTAATCAGTAGAGCAGTTTTAAACATAAATACGTTAGAAGATTGCTCTAAGGCTCTTAAACCATCCATCTGGATATAGCCATATGGGTTAAAAATAGATTTTTTTGGCCTAGTACCCAATAACGTGATGGGTTCATCACCTAATACAGTCCGTGTTGTAATGGCTCCTAAATTGTACCCCGTTAGTAATGTTGCTGCCTTAACTGCAGAACCTGCCTCATAAGCTGTTGTAAAGTTACCATACGAATAATCAACGACTACATTTTTTCCTGTCTCTGAATCTTTTTCAATCTTCTTACCAACCATTGATAATATGTCTCCAGTATTTGGATCCATCATAACTAAAAAGGCGCGGTCTGATAATTTTGAACCGGAACGTGCTTTTATATTAAGTAATTCTTCTTCTACGATTTTCTCTGTTTCAGCAGTTAATTCACTATCTAGTGTTAATACCAAATCTTTACCAGGCTCACCTTCATAGGTTGTAACGGTATCGACTACCTGCCCTTTTCTATTCGTTATATTTTTAACAACTGCTTTTTGTCCTTGTAGTAAATCCTCGTATTGTGCTTCAATATAACTTTCACCAACACGGTCATTACGTGAATAATCTCGGGCTAAATAGTAATTCAGCTTTTCCTTTGGAATCCCTTTTGTTGGGACAGTTGTTCGCCCTAGAATAGAAAGAGATGATAATTTTACACGCTTCCAATCTGTTGTTGTATTGACGCCTGGAAATTCTGTTAGTCGCTCGGAGACACGTGCAAATTCGTCGGCAGATACATTCTCACTTTTGATAATTTGAGGTGATAAACTATAGCCTGATGCCATTTCTCGGTAGATTGCTAGAACTTCTAAATCAGCATCCGACAGCTGTAATAATTCTTCGTTTGTAATACGTTCCCGAACTAGCTTATCAATCTGTGCGTTGATTTGACTTGTTGTAATATTTTCTTGTTTTTTAATTTTACTTTCTTCGGCTTTCGTTACCTTTGCATAAGCAGCATCATGATTTTTTAAGATCCAAAAATCCTGTTTATCACGCAACGTGACACGGTTTATTGGCTGCTCAATCAATTGCGCTAGTTTTTCAGCTATGTCTAGCATTTCCTCGGTGGTTGTAGTCTGCATTTTCGTATACGTAATCGCATTTTCAGGATGATTATCAACTAAAATACGCCCGTAACGATCATACATACGTCCTCTTGGCACACTTGTGTTAACAGGGACCTCTTCTGTACTCTCTAAAAAACGTACATATTCCTCCCCTTTAACAATTTGCATATAGCCAAGCCTAAAAATTAACATCGAAAATATGATAAATATAGCAAAGAAAAGGACATTCATACGAAATGTTAAATTAGAATGATGTTTTGCTTTAACACTCGCCGCGCGATTTTTCCCTGGTGCTTTGCGCATATGTATTCCCCTCCTTATCTAATAACAGTTTAAATACACGATACCTAGTATACCATTCAAAGGTACGACAGGAAAGCATGCACTTGCGAATTCATGTTTGAAAACATCATTTATTTGACGGCATATTGAAGCGAAAGGTTGCTATTCCCAATCAATTACTTAAAGTTTTTGGATTCTATCCATTACTTGGTCTTCTCTATCCATCTTTTTGATTGTTCAATTCGTCATTTTTGCCTCTCTATCCATCAAACCACCAAAAAAGGCTATATCAGGGTGGTGAATCACCGTTGACATAGCCTTTTATTACTCATTCATTATTTTGCTGCTTGGAATTTAGCTTCTACTACATCCCAGTTTACTACGTTCCAGAATGCACCAATGTAATCTGGACGACGGTTTTGGTAGTTAAGGTAGTAAGCATGCTCCCAAACGTCTAAGCCTAGGATCGGTGTTTTACCTTCCATAACCGGAGAGTCTTGGTTTGGAGTTGATGTAACAGCAACTGAGTCACCATCAACAATTAACCAAGCCCAGCCTGAACCGAAACGAGTTGTAGCAGCTTTAGCAAATTCTTCTTTGAATGCATCGAAAGAACCGAATTTAGCGTCAATTGCTTTTGCAACTTCACCAACTGGCGTGTTTGAACCGCCTGGAGCGATTAGTTCCCAGAATAATGTATGGTTAGCATGTCCACCACCATTGTTACGTACAGCAGTTTGTTTGTCAGCTGGAAGCGCATCAAGGTTTGCGATTAGATCGTTGATATCTTTCTCTGCAAATTCAGTGCCTTCAACAGCAGCGTTTAAATTTGTTACATACGTATTGTGATGTTTAGAATGGTGAATCTCCATTGTTTTTGCATCGATATGTGGTTCTAATGCGTCATAAGCGTAAGTTAATTGTGGTAATTCATAAGCCATTGTTATGTTCCTCCCTAAAATAAAGAAATAATTAGTACATTCATAGATTATCAAAATTGGTCAAACCATTCAACGAAAAATACTTCAAATTAAAGATTTCAGCCTTTTGACTGAAAAACCAATACGTTTACTATCCTACCCTTTTTCTCATATAACTAAACATGTATGAAAAATTAGATAGCGATAAAGAACACAATAATCATGACAATTTGGATAACCGCCTTTGCTACCGTCGAAGTTAAAAAGCCTACAAGTGAACCAACACCACTTTTAACGGACTCACCAAATGGTCGACGTTCCACAAGTAACTCAGCAATTACTGCTCCTAAAAATGGTCCTACTAGTATTCCCGCAACAGGGATAACGAACGGTCCAATTAATAAACCAATGGTACTGCCCCACATACCAGCATTTGTACCACCGAATTTTTTAATTCCAAAAGCGTTTGCTACAGTATCTGCACCAAATAACAGCACAACAAATAATATTTCGATTGTCCAGAACAACCAACTTAAATCAGTAAACGAGAAAAATAACCCATATACTATAAAGCCACCAAGTAAAAAAATAACTCCTGGAATGATGGGGTACACCAAACCAATAAATGAAATGATAAAGCAGGCAATCACTACAATCCAGCCAACAATTTCCATCTTTATTCGCTCCTTCTGCTGTGCATTGCCTTTCATACGTACTCGCAAAGCTAAAAGTTTCAATTTCTTAATGTCGAATTCCTAAAATAGAGTCAGCTATATTTACAGCATGATCTCCGATACGCTCTAAGTTGCTAACAATATCTGTATAAACAATCCCTGCCGCTCCACTGCACTCATTTGCATTTAAGCGTGCAATATGCTTTTGTCTCAGCTTATCCTCCATATCATCAATCAGACTTTCCAGCTCTGTTACTTCCTGGGCCAAGCTTAAACTTGCAGTATCCAGTGCCTCAATGCTCTTGCGTACCGCCTCAATTGCCAAGCTAAACATCCCGATTAAATCTTGGCGTGCAGACTTACTTAGGCTTACCTCATGATGATCCTTATATTGTAAAAGCTCTAAAATATTTTCAAAATGATCGCCAATGCGTTCAATATCGCGTACATTTGTCAGCAATGTGTGGTGTCTTACAGAGTCTGCACGAGAAAGTGGCTGCTTAGACACCATGACTAAATAATTAGTGATCTCCTTATCTAAATGATTCAGTCCTGCCTCTAGCTGTAAAACGGTCGGAATATGGACAGCCTCACCTGTTTTCATATATAAGAATGTTTCTTCAAGACCACGTAGTGCATGCTCACCCATTCGCAACACTTCCTCTTTCGCTTGCCCAAGTGCAATTGCTGGAGAGGAGTCAATAAAGGATGGATCTAAATGCTTCGTTGTGACATCAATATTTCCATCACGTCCAGGCAATAGCTTTGTCACAACCGCTGCCAATCCACCAATAAATGGTACCTGAATAATCATATTAAATACATTAAAGGAGCCATGTGCAATGGCAATCTGCATCCTTGGCTCTAAATGGAAAAGCTCACTAATCCATTGAACAAACTGTATAAAGGGTGTAAAAAAGATCATGAAAATAACAGTTCCGATAACATTAAAAAGCACATGTGCCGCAGCTGCACGCTTCGCATAAATAGAAGCCCCAAGCGATGCTAAAACAGCTGTAATCGTTGTACCAATATTTTCTCCAAATAAAATAGGCAATGCACTGTCTAAGCCAATAAGATGCTCAGCATATAAGCCCTGCAGCACACCGACAGTAGCTGTTGAGCTTTGCACAAGCAATGTAAACACTGTTCCTAAAAAGATGCCAATAACGGGCTGATCTCTTAAGTGCAGTGTTAATGATGCAAAATCAGCCAATTGATGAATAGACTGCATACTGGCACTCATTAACTCCAAGCCTAAAAATAATCCCCCAAAGCCAAATACGATTTGTCCAATATGCTGGTAGGTTGCTTTCTTAAAGAAGAATAATAAACCAGCACCTATCGCCAACAGTGGATAAAAATAAAAACCAATATTAATGCCAATAATAAATGCCGTGATTGTTGTGCCAATATTGGCACCCATAATAACACCGATTGCTTGACGCAATGTTAAAAAGCCCGCACTGACAAGTCCAACCGTAATGACCGTTGTTGCAGAGCTTGATTGAATACAAATCGTCACAATTATTCCTACAAGTACACCCATTAATGGATTTGTTGTAAATCGATTCAACCATTCCCGCAGTCGATCATCTGCTGATTTTTGAAGCCCATCTCCCATAAATTTAATGGAAAATAAGAAAACCCCTAACCCGCCTAAAAATTGAAACAGTATGTTTTGCCAATCTATCGTCAATTGTATTCGCTCCAATTCTTACATCTCTACTACTCTATTCCTAATCTTTAAATGATAGTGTAGAAAAAGTAAAGAAAACCTTTAACTTCTTTACACAATGTTAACATTTTATCATTCTATTCTCAGCTATTACTATTTATCTCGTATCTTGTCAAAGTTGAACATGATAGAATAGCGATTGGAGGAGATATGCTATGAAACACTCACAACTATTTATTGACAGCTTAATTCATCCTAAAAAACTAGCTGCCTACCGTTTATTACCTATCGGAAAAGTCATTCAATATACCTTTCTGCTCATAACAATCGTGACTGTTTTCTCTTTTGGTCGCTTTACAGCTGGTATGTCCGTAGACACATTTGATATGACAAGTATAGACGGGTTAACTGAATATATAGAGGGCATTAAATGGCTATTGTACCCTGTAACATTCATCATGCTTTTCGTTTTTACAACCATGCTTATCTTTGGGCAAATCGCACTCTATGCCTTGGCGGGTCTATTTATCTTAAAGGTGATGAAGCGCCGCGGAGAATACCGCCATATTTGGCGAACAACAACATTTGCCATGACCTGGGCTACTCTTATCAGCATGCTATCAGATTATTTACCGATTAACAGCACCATTATCTCTGTTTTTTCCTTACTTTTAACAGTCACTCTATTAATTGTTGCCTTTACAAAATATCCAAAACAACCAATTGCAAAATAATGTGCATGATTCCCCCCTCTTCTAAATATAGTGTAGAAAAGGAGGGGATTTTTTGCGTGCATTCGTGTTAACAGCCATTATCATTATTATTGCTTTTGTTGTGAAAGTAGATTTAACTGAGGGCTCCTTACAATTTTCTGCATTTTCCTTAAAAAATTCAGATAACGCTCTTTGTGAAAAACAGCGGGAACCTAATTATATTACTGTACAAACTATTCAAGGAGATACAATTCACAGCCTCTTTGCACTACATCCTGCAAAAGTACCCATGACCTTTCCTGAACGCTTGGAGTTATTTTATCAATTAAACCCTCATTTACAATTACAGGCACTTATTCCTGGTGAAAATATAAAGCTTCCATTGTCATTTGAATTTGAAAACAAATGTGGAAAATGAAATGTTAACGTTTCTTCCTTGTCCTTATTTTCTTACACTGCTAAAATAAATGACAGTGACGGCTGAAAGTATGGCCCGAAAAGGAGAGAAAGTTAATGAGTGAAATTTGTCACCGTTCAAATACACGTCCTGTACGTGTCGGTAACTTAACAATTGGTGGTAGTAATGAATTATTCATTCAAAGTATGTGTACAACAAAAACACATGATGTTGAAGCAACAGTAGCAGAGATACTTCGTCTAGAGGAAGCAGGCTGTCAAATTGTTCGTGTCGCAGTACCAGACGAGCGTGCAGCGGATGCCATTGCAGAAATAAAAAAGCGTATCCATATTCCTCTAGTAGCTGATATTCACTTTGATTATAGATTAGCATTAAAAGCAATTGAAAATGGTATTGATAAAGTACGTATCAACCCTGGGAATATTGGTCGTAAGGAAAAAGTAGAGGCGGTTGTCAATGCAGCCAAAGCAAAAGGCATTCCGATTCGTATCGGTGTTAACGCTGGTTCTTTAGAGCGTCATATTTTAGAAAAATACGGTTATCCTACTGCAGATGGGATGGTTGAATCGGCTCTGCATCATATTAAAATATTGGAAGACTTGGATTTCCACGATATTATCGTATCCATGAAGGCATCAGATGTAAATCTTGCAATTGAGGCCTATGAAAAAGCGTCGAAGGCCTTTAATTACCCACTTCACTTAGGGATTACAGAATCAGGCACACTATTTGCAGGAACTGTAAAATCCGCAGCAGGTTTAGGTGCTATACTCTCAAAAGGAATCGGTAACACGCTTCGTATTTCATTATCTGCTGATCCTGTAGAAGAGGTAAAAGTCGCACGTGAGCTATTAAAATCTTTTGGCTTGGCTTCTAATATGGCAACGCTAATTTCCTGCCCAACATGTGGCCGAATCGAAATTGATTTAATTTCCATTGCCAATGAAGTAGAAGAGTATATTTCAAAATTAAATGTACCACTAAAAGTAGCGGTGCTTGGCTGTGCAGTAAACGGTCCTGGTGAAGCACGTGAAGCTGACATCGGTATTGCAGGGGCGCGTGGTGAAGGTTTACTATTTATGAAGGGCAAAACTGTTCGAAAAGTACCTGAAGAAACGATGGTAGAAGAGCTGAAAAAGGAAATTGATAAATTAGCAGCTGAAATGGAAGAAAAGCGAGCAGCTGAAGAAGCAGCAAAAGCAAACGCCTAGGGAGGTGCTAGCATGAGAAAACCTCGCTTTGGTATTGATATTGACGGAACAGTGACATGTCCTAGTACACTCATTCCACATATTAATAAACAATACAATGTAAATATTACGCTTGATGATGTCTGTGAATATGATTTTTTATCAGCATTTCCGCACCCTGTTGATCGAGGCGTATTTAATACATGGTTTAAGGAAAACGAACCTTATATGTATGAAGTATCTGAGGTGGCGAAAGATGCTAAAAATACTTTAAGTGCTTGGCAAAACAATTTTGAGCTCTACTATATTTCTGCCCGCAGTGAAAATCTAGTAGATATTACTGTTAATTGGTTTAAAACACAAGCAATTCCGTACGATCATATCGAGCTTCTAGGTAGCCATGATAAACTAGCAGCAGCAAAAAAACATGCTGTAGAAGCGTTCTTTGAGGATAAGCACGATAATGCTGTTATGCTAGCGGAAGAGTTAAAAATACCCGTCGTGTTATTTGACACACCTTATAACCGTCTTGCTGTGCCTGACAGTGTTGTACGGGTCTATAATTGGCAAGAAGCTAATCAATTTATTACACAATTTTTTAAATAAACAAGAGAGCTGTTGGTAAGGTCAAATGAAAACTTGGCCTTGCCAACAGCTCTTACTATTTTTTAATATTGAAATTTAGCTAATGCTATATGCAGAGAGTCAGCCATAGCAGCCAATTGCTGTGCCTTGCTGTTGATGTCATGAACTGCTAAATTTTGTTGTTCCATCGTTGCCAGTAGCTCCTCCGTTCCTGCAGAGGATTGCTGGCTCACAGCTGTCATATTTTCTACTGCACGCACAACCTCCAGCGTCTCCTTTTGAATCACACTGGAAGCGACTGTCACATTATCAATTTGGGCGACGGTATCCACAATATGCTGTAAAATTGCATCCAGTGCCTGTTTATTGGCATCAATATACTGTTTGTTGGTTTGCACAGCTAGTACAACACTTTGCATCGCGTCACTTGCCTTAGCCGCTTCCCTAACAACCATATCAATAATCGTGGCAATTTGGCTTGTTGATTTGGCGGATTCTTCTGCGAGCTTGCGTACTTCCTCTGCCACAATAGAAAAGCCCTTGCCATGCTCACCTGCACGCGCCGCTTCTATCGCTGCATTGAGTGCCAGTAAATCTGTTTGACCTGCAATAGCATTAATGACCTGCAAAATACGATTAATTTCTGTTGATTGGTCACTGAGCTGTTGCACAACGGAAGCTGTCAGTGACACTTTTTCTGCCATTGCCTCCATCCCTTGAATAGATTGTTCTGCATGAACCAATCCTTCCTTAGAAGATGCAGTTGTTTGCTGAGAACGCTGTAGCATCTCCTCGATTGCCACTTGAATCGCCTGTAATTTCTGTTCAACCTCTTGCGTAACCATTAATGTTGTCGTCGCTTGCTCGGCTTGTAAGGTAGCACCTGTCGCAAGCTCACTTGTTGTCGTTAACACTTGGTCGATACTGATGCTCATATCATTGGTAGAAGACTGTAGATCACCACTATATATATTCACCTGATTGGAGATAGTAGTAGCTGCTTGTATTAGCTCACGCATATTATCTGTCATATGATTCATGGCATGTGCAAGCTCACCAATTTCATCCTTTGAATTTACCTGCAATGGCTCCACCGCTAAATTTCCAGCAGCTATGGTTTTGACCTGCTCTACTGTCTGAATCACAGGCTTTACGATACGTCGAGCAATCCAAATAATCGCTACAACTAACACAATAATACCAATAATAGATAATAGTATAGATAGCCACATTGCCTCATTTGCTTCTGCCATTACCTCATCGGATGGAATCGTTACCTGCAATGCCCAAGGTGTCGCTGTTTGACCAATTTGGATAGGAGACACAGCGATAAAGGAGGCTTTTTGTAAATAAGAGGAATAATCCTCTATTAAATATGGCTTACCCTGTTCAATAGCAGTTAAAATTTGATCTGTCTTTTTATACTTTTCCATTTCAGCTAATGGCTTATTGACATAATCAGAAGATGGATAGGAGACAAGCATCCCTTTATGTGACACAATCGCACTATAGCCTGTATCATATAATTTGATTTCACGATTAATGGCAATCAATGTTTCTAAACTTATATCGATTCCGACAATGCCAACGACCTGTCCATCTATTTGAATAGGAATAGCTGTTGAAGTCATCTGTACCTCTTGCCCATCAATAGGGTAAGTAAGCGGCTCTAAAATAACCTCTTGCTTCAGTGTTTTAGGCAATAGATAATAGTCACTTTCCTCATAGCCTTCAAGAGGAGCTACAGTCACACCATTGCCGCTTCGTGCCCAATAAGGCAGGAAGCGACCTGTTGCATCATGCCCCTCCTGATTGGCGAAGCGAGCATCTTGTTCATCAAATGCATTTGGCTCCCAAATCGTCCAAACTCCAAGAAATGTGTTATTTTGCTCAAGTAATTGTTGGAGCATGTCATTTGCTAAATCCCGATCTCCCTTATGATTTGCTACCATTGTTTGGAGATTGGAGGCTAATGTTCTCGCTGTATCCATCGCATAATTCAGTTCAATCTGCATTTTATATGCGCTTTCAGACGCACGTGATTGAGCGAGCTGTTGTGCATCGTTCACCGCTAATGTATTGGTTTTTACAATATTGACACTTAAAATAATGATGAAAACAATCATCATCGTTGACAATGTAGTCAGTAAAATTTTATGTAATAATTTCATATGAACCAGCTCCTTGCCTATAGCAACTTAATTAATTAATTATACCATTTACACATTGAAATAGCAGAATATTCAGAAAAAATATTTAGAAATATATCTTTTAATAAAGCCGCATGTCATCCCATTGTACATTAGATGACATGCGGCTACTGTTTTCTATTAATAATGGAATTTCGCTAATGTTTGTTGTAGGGAGTTTGTCATGGCTGTTAAGCTTTCTGCCATACTTTGTAGCTCATGAACAGCGGTATTTTGCTGCTCCATTGTCGCTAATAGCTCCTCTGTTCCTGCTGAGGATTGCTCACTAACGGCTGTCATATTTTCTACTGCTCGTACCACCTCCACTGTTTCCTTTTGAATTAAATGGGAGGCCGTTGTCACATCGTCGATTTGCGCTACTGTATCGACAATATGTTGTAAGATGTCATCGAGTGCCTGTTTATTAGCATCAATATACTGTGTGTTGGTTTGAACGGCAGTCACGACATGCTGCATGGCTTCACTTGCTTTCACAGCCTCTCTTACAACTGTATCAATAATAGCTGCAATTTGACTCGTCGATTTGGCGGATTCCTCAGCAAGTTTGCGTACTTCCTCTGCTACGACAGAGAACCCTTTTCCATGCTCCCCTGCACGTGCCGCCTCAATTGCTGCATTAAGTGCCAGTAAATCTGTTTGACCCGCAATGGCATCAATTACTTGTAAAATACGATTAATTTCAGTCGATTGGTCACTTAGCTGCTGCACAACCGCAGCTGTTAGTGTGACTTGTTCCGACATCGCCTCCATGCCTTGAATAGATTGTTCAGCATGCAATAGACCTTGCTTGGATGCCTGTGTTGTCTGCTGAGAACGATGTGTCATTTCCTTAATCGCAACTTGAATCGCTTGTATTTTCTGCCCAACCTCTTGTGTCACTCCCAACGTGACTGCTGCTTGCTCTGCTTGTAAGGAGGCTCCGGCTGCCAACTCGCCTGTTGTTGTTAACACTTGGTCAATACTCATACTCATATTATTTGTAGAGGACATGAGTCGATCGCTATATGTGCTAGCCTGATTTGAGATTTGCGTTGCTTCTTGAATCAATGTTCGTGTGTTATTTGTCATAATATTGACAGCTCGTGCTAATTGACCAAGCTCGTCCTTGCTATTCTCTGCTAATGGCTCCAGGGCTAAATTCCCATCTGCAATTGCTTGTACCTGTCCAACTGTCAACACAATAGGCTTGACAATTCGACGAATCAGCCATGTTAATACGATAAAAAGATAGATCATACCGGCAACACCTATTATAATCATTGTCCAGGTTAGCTTTGTTGTTTGTGCTAGTACCTCTTCGGTTGGCACTGTAACAAGTAATGACCAAGGTGTCTCTGTTTTTCCAATGCGGATTGGAGCAGTGACAATATAGCTTTCCTCTTGTAAATAGCTTGAAAAATCTTTGACAACTGAAGCCTTTCCTTGCTGAATGGCTGCCTCTATATCCTTGATATATGTATAATGTTCATGCTCAGCTAATGGCATTGTCACATAGTCACTGTTTGGATGTGTCACAAACATGCCATTATTCGAGATAATCGAACCAAATCCACTATCAAATAATTTTACTTTTTGGCTTAATTGAGCTAATGTTTCTAAGCTCATATCCACAGCAACAATGCCTTTAAACTCATTGTTAATTGTAACGGGTACAATGATGGACGTTAATAGAACATCCTTGCCAGCGACAGGGTAAACGAACGGTTCTAAAATCATTTCCTGCCCTTGTTGTTTAGGGAGTACATAGAAATCAGATGTATCGTAATCCATAATAGGAGAATGAACGATACTACTGCCATCGCGCGTCCAGAATGGAAGATAGCGTCCTGTTGCATCATGCCTCTCCGTATTCACATATTTTTCATCTTGCCCATCGAAGGCATTAGGTTCCCATACAGCCCAAACGCCCATAAACTGCTCATTATCCGCTAAAATACGCTGGAACATTGCATCTGTTAAAGCACGGTCAGCCTTTTGTTCCTCCACCATTGTTGTTAAACTGGCTGCGAGCGTACGTGCAGTATCCATTGCATAATCAAGCTGAATTTGAAGCTGGTTGGCATTATCAGATGCTTCTGCCTGTGCCATTTTTTGTGCTGTCTCAATCGTTAAGTTTTTCGTTTGATAAATATTCACCACTGTTATAACAGCAAATACAATAAACACTGTTCCTATAACAGTTATGAGCATTCTCCCCAATAAATTCATATGTATAAGCCCCCCTTTTAGATAAAAAGTAATAGATAATTAACTATTTAAGTTAATTATAGCATGAGCTATACAGTGAAAAGTGTTGAAAGTAGAGGGATATATGTCTTTTTTATAAATCAATTTCGCCTTGGCGTAATTGTAGCTGCCGCTTTGCTTTCGCTACAGATAAACAATACGTCCGGATTTTGAATTGTGCCCAGGCCTGCACGAGGGCCGACACGATGTCGGTCATTTCGGTAATGCCTCAGGACGTGGCGTTTTTACCGATGCAGGTCAGTTAGCCGTTTTCGCAGGATGCGAAGGTTTTAGGCTAACATCCTTTTATTCATTCCTTTGAAAATCCGTGACATCCGCCGGAAGCTTTGGGCCAACAGATGTTTTTTGTGCGAAAGCGTAGTGCTAACGAAGCGGCAGCAACACGATGTTTTTTGCGCGAAAGCGTAGTGCTAACACAGCGGCAGCAACATGATGTTTTTTGCGCGAAAGCGTAGTGCTAACGTAGCGTCAGTAGCATGATGTTGGTCACTCAGGCGTTTTCATAGGAAGTGAAGTTCTTAGCCTGAGTTCCGCTATTTCAGTAGGTGTTTGGCACTGAAAAGGAACCAAACTGCATTCATCTCACCACCTGTAGAGGTGGGAGTCTACTGCTGAATGAAGATAAATATCCCTGTTAAAAGGGGGCAGCTCACTATATTTCAAGTATTCCACGTAACCAACGCTCTACAAAATTTTCAAATGTAATCCCATAATTTTCATAGACAGCGTGATAGACAAAATATGTTCCTAATCGTTCCAGTAAATCATCATTAATCTTCATCCCAAATCGCTCCCTTTCTTTTGTGAGTTTACTAAATTTTCAGATACTAAAAATTCCAATTTCTTGAACATTCAAGTGGAGGTCGTATCGTTGCAAAACCGTCACAATCTGCCGCCTTCATGCCCTTTCTTCGTATTTTTCTTTTCGATAATATAGTAGTAACAACTTGCAAAACTGGGGGGACTACTTGTGAGATGGATAACAAAGTTAGCATGTGTAGCATGTTTATGTGCACTACTAGCCGGCTGCGGGGAACGACTGTCTGAAATTAAAGATGCAGCTTCAGGCATTAATTCAGCAGCTGATTCTGCAGCTAGTGCTGTTGGTCGTGATGTACATGCTATACGTGCCATTACCATTAACTATAAGGACACAACTTTTACGGTTAATGACCTATTTAAATCTATTTTACGTGACATACGCTGGGATTATGACCCTGACAAAAAAGAGCTTCATGTGAGAGGGACATGGCAGGCACCACTATTTTCCAAACAATCGTGGGATGATACTATGAAAAAACAGCTAGCAGAAACAGGCGTGGTAAACGTTACATGTGTGATAAATGATAACCAAATTGATGGCTCGCTTACAGAGGTGTCATTAGTTTTTAACAATGAAACAATTTTAGAAATGACTGGTGAAGAGGCATTAGCTTACCTTTACGATACACATTTAAAAAAATAACGTAATAACTTCGATCAGTGGGCACACACCTCCCGCTGATTTTTTCTTCTCTCTATCTTGAAATTTTCTATGTATTAAAATATCTGTTAAAAGAAATCTTACAATTTTGAAATATTGAATTCTATAATTTGAATGTATAAAACCATCACGTTATAATTAAAGTATCACGTGATGGTTTGGAGGTGTTTGCATTGGGACAGAGAAATTAAGAATTGGTGAGCTGGCAGAAAAAACAGGCATTACAAAAAGAACAATCGATTATTATACAAACATCGGTTTATTAGAAGCTGAACGCTCTACCACAAATTATCGCTATTATGCCCCTGCTATGATTGAAAGACTTCATTTTATTGAGCAGCGCAAACAGGAGGGTTTATCCCTTGTAGAGATCCAGCATGAGTTAAACATCACACCATATGAAGAAATCGATGTACAAATACTTCGTTTAAAAATGCAAGATTTAGAGCACGATGTCACTTCTCTTCTTGCGCAAATGAACAAACAAGACACTAAACATATTGAAAAAATTAAAAAAAATGTTTCACCCGAAAGCATTGCACTCATGCAATCTTTGCTTTTACTTATTCATAATTAGGAGGTGACGTTCTGTTTATACAGAACGACTATTTGGAGACCATACTTAACTTATCGATTTTTACCATTTTATTAGCTTTAACTGGCTTTTTCGTAGCAACTGAATTTGCCATCGTAAAAGTTCGTTCCTCTAGGCTAGATCAATTAATTGGGGAGGGCAATAAAAAAGCTATTCCTGCTAAGCATGTTGTCAATCATTTGGATGAATACTTATCTGCCTGTCAGCTTGGTATTACTGTAACAGCACTTGGTATCGGGATGGTTGGTGAAAAAACTTTTGAATTTATGCTGCATCCCCTTTTCGAGATGGTTGGCATTTCTGATAAATATATGACGATTTTCACAATTGGTAGTGCTTTCGCGATTGCTACATTTTTACATGTTGTTGTCGGTGAATTAGCACCTAAAACTGCTGCTATTCAAAAGGCTGAAACGATTACATTGTTGTTTGCCAAGCCCATTATGCTATTCTATAAGATGATGTATCCATTTATTTGGTTCTTAAATGGTTCTGCTCGTGTACTAGTTGGACTTTTTGGCATGAAGCCTGCTTCTGAGCATGAATTATCACATACTGAGGAAGAATTACGATTACTACTATCGGAGAGCTTTAAAAGCGGTGAAATCAATAAAACTGAGCTCAAATTTGTGAATAATGTGTTTGAGTTTGACGAACGTATTGCTCGTGAAATTATGGTACCTCGCACAGAAATTGCGGGAATTGAGAAGAACGAATCTTTTACAAATATGATCCATTTTATCGCTGATGAAAAATATACACGATACCCTGTTTATGATGGAGATCGTGATAATATTTTAGGCTTTATTAACGCCAAAGAATTATTTACCTACGGATTACTTGAGCAACTAACGGACGAATCACTAGTATTAGAGGATTTCATCAATCCTGTAATTCGAGTGATTGAAACGATTCCTATTCAACAATTATTGGTACGCATGCAGAAGGAACGCATTCATATGGCCATTCTAATGGATGAATATGGCGGTACATCAGGTCTTGTTACTGTCGAGGATATTTTAGAAGAAATTGTTGGTGAAATTCGTGATGAATTTGACGATGATGAAATTGCAGAAATTCGAAAAATAAATGACAATCACTACATTTTAAATGCTAAAATGCTTGTTGAAGATGTTGAAAATTTATTAAATATTACGCTTGAAGCAGAAGAAGTTGAAACGCTCGGCGGATGGTTCTTAACAGTAAATAATGGGATTAAAGCTATGAAAAACATTGAACTAGCTCCATATGTTTTTAGTATCTACGAGCAGCAAGGGCATCAACTACATTATATTGAGGTGCGACCTCTTCGAAAAGCAGCACCCTCTATTGTTCAAGCCTAATAACTAAGATACGATTTTTTTGATAGTTTAAATCATTTTTAGTTTTACTGGTATTTCATGAATAGGGCTATTTTAATTTTTCATATACTTTCGCCTTATTCCATTATTAGCCATATCCCTATATAATGAAGTGTGAATATGATTCTATTTTCAGGGGGTATCACATATGAAATTGTTTAAGCTATATCATTCGGATGGTATACACATTATTACGGACGTCAAAAAACACAAAACGAATATCGAACTAAAAACGATTACAGGTGAAATATTATATATTATCGTTGTCACTGATGAAAACTATACAGTTTACGACGATCGTTTTGCTGGAGCTTCAAAGCAATTAAATTCTGTCGAAGCATTTGATATTGATGGCAACTTCCGTAGTCTGGATTTCGATAATATGCGCACACTCTTCAAAGAAGCCTTTACGAAGCTATTACAGGAAATTGCAGAATGTGTGAATGATAAAGATGAGCTTGTCGATATTGATACTCTTCGTCATAAAATAAGCGCTCAAATTAAAGGAATTCATTTCCGCGTTATTTCAGACACAAAAAAATACGAAATTTAACGATACGGTGAAACTTCATATCCTGTGTGACTAAAATACTGTTGCCTAAACCAATTGAGTTTTGGTGAATAGTATAACTCTTACTTCAATTATAAGCTTCACGTACATGTTGAAGTAGGAGCTCTACTGTATGCAGGATAATACAGACTGTTCAAAATCATTTGAACAGTCTGTTTTACATTACTATTAGCCAATTTGAATACAACAAAACCGAAAACATGCTCTCCATGCTTTGATGTATAATGGTACTTAACGATCTGAAAGAAAGGGTGTTTGGATGAATCGTGAACAATTAATCACACTTATTTCAGAAAAACTGAAATTAATCCGTACTGAAAAAAATTTAACACAGGATCAGATGAGCGATTTACTAGGGCTCTCTAAAAAAACACTTGTTCAAATTGAAAAAGGTCGTATACACACTGGTTGGACAACAACAGTGGCAGTTTGTACCTTATGCCGAGAAAGCTCAATTTTACAGCATGAGCTTGGCGGCGATCCACTTGAGGTTGTGGATTTGATTGCGAACAATGGAACATTACAGCCAAAAGAAAAAACAATGGGTGGTTACATATGGTGGAAAAACCTAAGTGAATACAGTAGTTATCGCCTACAGCAAAATGTCATTAGTCAACATTTTCGAATTCTAGATTCCAATAACTATCGATTACTATCAACATTTGACGAAAATATTGCAAAGCAAGCATGGCGAAAACTCAAAGAATAAACAAACATACTGTCTATAAGACAATCGGTGGGGTTTTCCTTATCCCCACTGACTGTTAGTTGATGGCCACCTATTTATGATGCAAACATAATTATTAAATACATAATAATGGATAAAAGATAAGCAACCCGTAATAATCGAAGTTCCATATAACCACGGTGTGGCGTTAATTTTTGATTAATCCAAAATTGCCAACAGCATAATAGAATTGCGACAGGTATTAACCAACCTACATACAATGGACTCTTTAAATTAATTGCTGCAAAAAGTATAAGCATTAACACACCAATATCCACTAGCATCCACTTTTTTTCTGGACAGAGGTCTGGCTTTTTCGGGAGCCTGTATTTTTTTCGTATTAAAAAATTCAAAAGAGTTTCCACTATCATAACTCCTAGAATAATAAGTGGCCATAATGACCAATTCTTAAAATCATTTTTTAGCGCTAAAATTTCCTCATCCATTTTCATAGCCATTTCTTTAGGGATTGTATAATATATTTTTTTATCCCAATCAAACATTAATAATTCTCCATTTTCGTTAACATAACGATTCCATTTTAGGCGTTGCTGATGTCCATCTTTAAAGGTAATAACTAAATCATACGTATCATTATCAAACGCTTGAATTTCACTTTTGCTTGGAATAATTACTTGGTGTAGGGCTAATAAAGTTTCAAGTTGCCTATAGGACTTTGAAGATAGCTTTTTCACGCCCAAATAAAGTCTTGAATCTTTACCAATGAAATGGCTTTTTGTATCAGATGCTACATAATGAACGGATGCTATTTCCTCCTTTAAAGGAAACATCGCATTTTTGGAACTTTCATTGCCATTTAACAATAAGATGATGAACAAAAATAACATAACAAGTACACCTGTAAAAGCTGTACGATACTGCCATTGATGGCGCTTTGTTTCTACCTGCATTTTTATCTCTAGATTTTTCCACGTCAGCTCTTTGTCTTCTGTTGATCGTTTTAAATCCTGTAATTGTCGTAAAGCATTTTTTATTGGATCATTCATAGCATATCCCCTCCTCCCCTAGTATTTTTCGTACTGCCCTAAGACCTCGCGTCGTATTATTTTTCACCTTTGCTTCGCTCCAGCCTAGTAAATCACTGACCTCTTTAACTGATAGCTCCTCGATGTAACGTAAAATAATAGCTTCTCGGTACTCAAGCTTTATCTTAAATAGTGCTTGAAAAACAGCTAAAAAAATTTCTCCTTTCAATAAAAACTCCTCTGGTAACAAGGCTTTATCTTGTAAACAATCCTTCTGAAAAAACGGGATAAATTGAAAAATTCGCTTACGTCTAAAGTAATCGTATACTAAATTTCGAGCTATTTTTCTTAACCATATAACAATGTTTGCTTCCTTCCTATATGTATGCATATATTGATAGGCTTTAAAGAATGTTTCCTGTGTTAAATCTTCCGCTAGTTCCTTGTTCCCTACCAAATAATAAATATATTTAAAAATAGTATCACTGTGCTGCTCATAATCTTGCTGAAATTGCTGTAGCAACTATGCTCCCTCCTTTCCACTATCCCAACACTATAGACGAACGAATAAGGAATTGGAATCACTCTGACATATGATAAAGTAAACTTTTCATTAGTGAAAATTTTAAGATAATAGGACTTGATTCATCTCTTTTGCTTGAAAACATTAACAAGATAAGAATCTCCATTTATCAATACTATTTAGGAAAAGTGAAAACTTTCATAATCACTCATCCGTCTAGAGGTAGAAAAGTCGAATTTTGCAGAACTATTCTCTATACTAAATAGTAACTGTACTTAACTGGAAAGGATGCACTTGTATGAATAGAATACTAGCTATTAGTGATATACACGGTGAATTAGAACTCTTTGAGGAACTATTAATCGCAGCAAATTATAATGCTGCGTATGATCAGCTATTTTTACTAGGTGATTATATTGATCGAGGACCTGCTTCAAGCGGTGTGTTAAACCTAGTGAGCGAATTGCGAGCAATGGGTGCACGGGTTCTACTAGGAAACCATGAGGCGATTATGCTAAAAGCTTGTCGCTCTGGCCATTTAAAGCCTTGGAATCATTGGGTAGGGCTATGTGGCGGGGATGCTACGCTTGCAAGCTATGGATATCAGGTAGCGGATTTTGAAGAAGCCATTCGTAATAACACCTTACCAACTTTTATTCAGACCTTACCGAAGCTCGAAGAACATTTACAGCTTATCGAAACACTTGAAACTTATATTGAGTTAGAAGATGTTATCTTTGTGCATGGTGGTGTTGTTCCTGGTGTAGCTTTGGCAGAAACTGACCCTATGCAATTGTTATGGATACGAGAAGAATTTCATACAGGCTATCAAGGAGATAAAACAGTCGTCTTTGGTCATACCCCCACGTATAGACTTCATCAAAATCCAACTAATTACAATGTCTATTTTGGTGAAAATCATATTATTGGCATTGATGGCGGGGCTGTCTTTGGCGGGCAATTACATGCATTGGAATGGCCAAGTCGCGAAATCATATCAGTGGATAAGAAAAAGCCAGCAAGTAACGAATAACTTGTTGGCTTTTAGTGTAATAGGATGACATTAATACAATTTAAAAATAACACCTACTAAAGAGTACACAATCACTGTTGAAAACAAAATAGTCATATGGAACAGTGAGAACACAAACATTTTTGTCGCCCATTTAATTTGATCCTTGTTACTATGGTAGCCGTAAATACTCATAACAAGCCATGCGATACTTAGCAATAGTGCCACAAGCATAATACCAATACTTAATGAGCCGAATAGGAAGCTTGATAAAATCAGTAATAGTAAATAAAAGTTCGTTTGATAATACGTTCGGCGCATTCCTTTTACAACGGGAAGCATTGGAACTTTTGCCGCTTCATAGTCAGCATGCTTACGAATAGCAATCGCATAAAAATGAGGCATCTGCCATATAACCATGACAAAAAATAATCCAAGTATCGCAGGATGTGTAATATCGGAAGAAACTGCGGCCCAACCAATAACAGGTGGAATTGCCCCTCCTATACTCCCAATTTCTGTATTATAGATAGTGCGGCGCTTTGTCCACATTGTATATGGCACTACATACAAAAATACTCCAAGAAAGCCAAATGCCGCAGCTAGAGGTGATGCAAGATATAGTACAGCCACACCCAAAATAAGCAAAGCAAACGCTAAAGCCAGTGTAGATTTTGCGGACATCTCGCCTGTAACTGTAGGACGACTTTGTGTACGAGGCATAATGGCATCAATGTCCCGATCATAGACATTATTAAATGCCCCAGCGGCTCCAATAACAAGCGCGGATCCAATCGTGGCAAAAATAATTTCAGGTATATTCTCGATAAAAGTCATTTTATTTTTGTACATCCCTAGCGTTAAACCAGCCCACATAGGAATTAAATTGGATTTAATAATCCCAGTTTTAACTGTTTGCGCTAAAATAGAAGAGCGAGATTGTTGTTGATGCTCCGTTTTTAGATTTTGTTCCATTCATCTTAATTCCTTTTCTCTCTTAATTTCTACAAGCTATCCTCGATAGAAAGCGACAAATTTTGCATTAAACATATTAAATTATTATTTTACCTCTTTTAGCTAGAATCTGTCTCTATGTTCACATAAAGTACATGATTTCTTGATCGTCTTATTTTTTGCGAAATGAGGTTAAAGATACAGCTCCATTCACAACATCTTCTATAATACCACCGACTGCTGTGAATTTGAACCTTATTGCCTTGATTCTTTGCATATTGCTATTCAAGAAAAACAATCTAATTTATACTAATGTATATGTTTGAACTAAATAAAGGAGTGTCACCACGTGAAATATGGATTTATCGGCCTTGGTAATATGACAACAGCGATTATTAAAGGAATGTGTAAAAGCGGGGATTTCGATTCTACCATAATCTATGGT
This sequence comes from Lysinibacillus sp. B2A1, assembly GCA_002973635.1. Classification (GTDB taxonomy): domain Bacteria; phylum Bacillota; class Bacilli; order Bacillales_A; family Planococcaceae; genus Lysinibacillus. Next base: position 2,708,341 of record CP027224.1, on the reverse strand, counting down.
TATAATCGGACGAAAGCCAAAACAACAAAATTAGCAACCTCTTACGGAATTCAAGCTGCAAGCTCTATCGCAGACATTATGTCAAATTGTGATGTCATTATCCTTGGTGTTAAACCCCAAATGCTGCCAGAGGTTTTATCAGAAGTGAAAAAATATTTACATGACAATCACGTCATTGTTTCCATTGCTGCAGGCAAAAATATTACATATCTACAAGATCGTTTATCTAAAAATACCCCTATTATTCGTGTAATGCCTAATATTAATGCCCTTATCGGTGCATCCACAAGCTGCTATACAGCAAGTGAACAAGTATCAACTGCACAGCTTCAACTCATTATTTCCTTGTTTGAAACAGTCGGCACTATTATTGAGGTGCCAGAGCATTTATTTTCTATTTTTACTACAATAGGTGGAGCTTCACCAGCATTTACTTATATGTATATCGACGCTTTAGCACGTGCAGCTGTACGCGAAGGAATGCCGAAGAATATGGCGCTAGATATAGCTGCAAATGCTGTACTCGGCAGTGCTAAAATGATTTTACAATCACAGGAGCATCCATGGGCACTTGTAGATCAGGTATGCTCACCAGGTGGAACTACCATTCAAGGTGTATCCTCCTTACAAAGCAATCATTTTGAAACAACGATTCATGATGCAGTAGCTGCTGTGACTGATAAAGATCGAAGCTTATCCAAATAAAATTCTAAACAATATGAAAAGCCGAGACGAACTGTGTCTCGGCTTTCATTATTGATAATTTTCTTGTAATTCCTGCGCTAAAAAGGTAGTTAGGTCGCGTAGGTTTTCTGGTGTAACGCCATGTCCATCTGCGTACTGTTTAAATGTTACCGATGCTCCAAATTGTTCGAAAGTTTCTTTACTTTCAGCACCCCATTGTGACGGAATAACATAATCATAATCACCGTGAGAAATAAACGCTCGTAAATGATTGATTGGGCGAATTGCGTATTCTTCTGTGACAAATTTTGGTGTATAGCCGCTTAATGCTACTATACCAGTAATTAAATTGCCCATTACAAAAGCAAGTGATTGTGCCAAAACTGCCCCTTGACTAAAGCCCAACACGAATACTTTATGTGGATCAATTTTATATTCGTCAATAGCCTCTAACACAAACCGTTGTAATGCCACTAACACTTTATCAAAGATTTCACGGTCTGGTTTACCAATCTCCTGGATAGTGAAAAAAGCATAGCCAGGCTTTTGTGTAATAGGTCCACGTAGACTAAAAACATGGCATTGTTCTTTAAAATCTTGCACTAATTGTGGTAAATCATCTTCATGACTACCCATTCCATGCAATAAAAAAATCGCTGGATATTTTTTTTGAGGGTTCATAGTAGTAGGTTGTGTATGCTTAAAGGTAAATGGTGTATTCATGAACAAAATCCTTTCAAATGGAATCATTATTATCTTACCATATTCAATTCCTGCATCACTTATTTAGTGCTCATATATTTCAGTGCACCGTTTAAAATTTTTGCCATTTGTGTACGCTTTAAATGTGCATTTGGCTCTATCACTAGTGCCCCTGCTGTATTCTTTCCTTCCAGTCATCATACCTCCTACGTATAACAGTGCAAAGCCTTTCTAGCTTCGACATTTGAAATACTTGCTTCATCTACATAGACAAGTGTTGAACCAAAAATTAAGCTCTTTTTGTGTGGCATAGCCTATGGAACGATACAACATTAACGCTCCTTGTTGACAGGTTACAATGTCATTTGGTTTAAAACTCTCTCCTGTCATCACAATGCCAGCTGCTGCTAATGCATTAAATGCTATAATTTGTTCTGTATCACTTAAAGTGGCAACATCTCACAAAACAACCTCCTATTTTATCGATAATGAAAATCATTATCATTTATATTAATTCAAAAGTACACTGTTATCCATCATTTTGTCAATATGCTACTCAGACATTATAAAAACTACCTAACGTATTAGGTAGCCTCTTAGAAAAACTTATATCAATTTTGTTCGATTAATTAATTGATCTGTATGGTATGCAATATAACCATTAACAATACGAATGGTTTCTTGTGGATTAGCGTCAAATAGTAATTTTGATTGCTCTGCGGTTGTCACTAACACCGTTATCAAATCCATACGCATTGAATGTCCAGCAGAACTATAAGCATAATCGTAAATGATATCTTCTTCTACTAATCCATCTGTCACATACTGCTTATGAAACAATTCTTTCGCTTCATCGATTTGCTCAGCAACCTGTTGACGGATGCGCAGCTGATGCATCAATAACTCTTCCTCAAGCACTGCTGGCTTTAGCCACTCTTTGTTTACAAGCATTTTTAGAAATTCATTTTCCCAAACTTGCTCATTTTCAGTAAAATACAGCATATTTACCATCAGTCTATCCCAAAAATCAATTTGAGACTGTGCCGATTCACGCTGCATCGCAATTGTCTCTGTAAAGTGCTGCTCTACCTTTGAAATATTCATATTGCGCACTAAATGATTGCACACATTTTCAATAAACTTATTTGCCACTTCTTGTGCCATAAAAACCCGTCCTTTATATCTACAAATCAAATCATTTTGTTCCTATCATACCATGATTGTAGAATATAAAGAAACGGGCAGCACTTATGCCTGTAGTGTTGGTTGTTGGAATAACACTGAAACGCCAGATTCAATGGCAGCACTTCCAACTGCTTTGGCTACAACACCCGCAACGCGCTCATCCATAGATTTTGGGATAATAAACTCTTCACATAACACTTCTTCTGACACTAATGATGCAATCGCCTCAACTGCCGCTAATTTCATCGCTTCGTTAATATCTGTAGCTCGAACATCTAGTGCACCACGAAAAATTCCTGGGAATGCTAACATATTGTTCACTTGGTTAGGATAATCAGAACGGCCCGTCCCCATTACACGAACGCCCCATGCACGCGCATTATCATAAGTTATTTCTGGATTTGGATTTGCTAAAGCAAAGACAATTGGATCTGCATTCATAGATTCTATATGGGCTTTTGTTAAAAGATTGGCAACTGAAACACCGATAAAAACATCACTTCCAGTAATAGCATCCTCTAATGTTCCTTGAAGATTAGCTGGGTTAGAAAGCTTCGCAATTTGGTCCTTAATCTTATTCATTCCCTCTTGACGACCATCATAAATAATTCCCTTTGTATCGCACATGATAACATTTTCATAGCCCATTTGAAGTAATAAACGTAAAATGGCAATCCCTGCTGCACCAGCACCATTAATGACTACTTTCATATCCTGTGGTTTTTTATGAACAATTTTCACAGCATTTAATAAGCCTGCCCCTACTACGATAGCCGTGCCATGTTGGTCATCGTGAAATACAGGAATATTACATTCCTGACGAAGGCGGTCTTCTATCTCAAAACAACGAGGAGCAGAAATATCCTCTAAATTAATTCCTCCGAAAGTTGGAGCAATAGCTTTGACTGTACGCACAATTTCATCTACATCCTTTGTTGCAAGACAAATTGGAAATGCATCAACATCCGCAAAGCGTTTTAAAAGAATAGCCTTTCCCTCCATTACAGGCAGTGCAGCCTCAGGTCCAATATCACCAAGCCCAAGTACAGCTGTACCATCCGTAACAATACCCACTAAATTTCCTTTGATTGTATAATCATACACAGCCTGAGGATTGTTTTCGATTTCGATACAGGGCTGTGCAACCCCTGGTGAATACGCTAAGCTTAAATCATATGTATCTTGTACAGGTACTTTTGCAACGATTTTCATTTTCCCCTGTGCTTCTCTATGCATCTCCGCTGCTTTTTGCATAATATCCATTAAATAAACTCCCATCCTACTAACAAATTTCATCCTAAGAAATTATCAAATTTATTTTTATTGCAAAACTATTCAAACAATTTAACTTTGAAAATTATATTACTTCACTTAAGTAAAGTCAACGCTATAAAGCCAATGTTCTCAAGAGAATCATAAATTGTTATTATTTTATGAATATTACAAATAAATGAAATCGTTTACATAGGAATATTATCCAAAAATAGGTTTAGATGACCCTACAATGGCTAAGAAACTCCACAATTACACTATATGTGTTACTGTGGAGTCTAAAACCCTTTACAATTAGGTATGTTATTTAGCATTCATTATTCGTATACGGAGTATTTTGAAATCTATGAGACTTACTGAACAGCCTCGTTTATATTAATTTTCTAGAACTGAAATTGAATCTAAAATACTCTTCACATGATTGTGAAGCGATTTGTAAGATTCCTGCAATCTTTCGGGCGGTATGGGTTTACTGAATAAAAAGCCCTGTACAGCATCACATTTACTACTTACTAAATAGCTTAGCTGATCTATCTCCTCTATTCCCTCTGCTACTACCTTTAACTGTAGATGTTTGGCCATTGAAAGAATCATGTCTACTAATGCCTTATCTGTAGAATCTGCATGTATTTTTTGAACAAAAGATCGATCTATCTTTAAGCAATCAATCGGGAAATCCTTCAGATATGATAGGGATGAATAGCCTGTGCCAAAATCATCTACTGCAATGGTTACACCAAGTCCCTTTAATTGCTGTAAAATTGTCGTCATATGATTGCTGTTGATTGTCATGCTTTCTGTAATTTCCAGTTGTAAATAGTGTGGCTCTATTTGTGTCTTGTCAAGCACATGATGTATCATTTCCACTAGATTTTGCTGAAAAAGTTGGCCTAATGATAAATTGACAGCTACTTTCATAGGGGGTAGGCCAGCTGCTTCCCATTGTTTCACCTGTGTACAGGCTGTTTCTAACACCCATTGTCCAATAGGAATAATCAAGCCGGATTCCTCCGCAATTGGAATGAAAACCCCTGGCGAAATCCATCCCTTTTTTGGATGCTGCCATCTGATTAAAGCTTCCACTGACTTTATTTCACCTGACTGTAAATGGATTTGAGGCTGATATTCCAAATAAAGCTCCTGATTGTTTAATGCATCATGTAAATCATTTTCTAATACAAGCCGCTCTGTCATTTCACTAGACATGGTGGATTCATAAAAACGTATACGTGATGGGATTTTATGTGCTTCATGCATCGCATAGAGTGCAAATCTAAGAAGTTCTTCTTCCCTATTTGAATCTGTGGGAAATAATGAAATTCCAATATTGAGCTGACTATTGAGTGAAAAATGTTGTACTTGAAATGACTCCTCCATGACCAATTGAAGCTGCTGACTCAGCTGGGTTAATTGATTGGTATGAGCCACTTCATCGATAAAAATTACAAAATAATCCTCTCGCAACATACAAAGATCAAATTTCTCTGGTATAACGTTTTTCAGCCGTTGTGCAATCAGATCAATCATCTGGTCTGCATATGTATTACCTAAAGATGCTTTAATGGCTGAAATTCTTTCTATACCAATGGCAAGAATAGCTTTTTGCGATGAAGTTATGTATAAATTTCTTTTTAATGTTTCCATAAAAAAACGCTCATTTGGCAGGTTCGTTACTTCATTATGATAGGCCATATAATGCATTTGTTCACGAGATTTTTCTAGATGACCTTGTGTATCAATTAGTTGTTGAAAAGGCCTTTCGATAGATGAAAAATAAATTGCTCTAAATAAAAGGTAGAAGGAGCTTAACTGAAAAATATGACCAATAAAGTTTTTAATGTCATAAACATCACGATATATTGTAAAAAGATAATCACTCATGATTAAATAAATTGCACTGCTCACCGAAAGAAAAATTATTTTTGGTGCTTGCTTAAACTTACTTAGTAAAACAATGATAATGACGATGTGTAACACGATTGCTAAATATTGCAAAGTATTTTTTAATGCTGTAGGTCCTTCTCCTTCAATGATTAGTGATGGCAAGATAGATGTTGGGGCATAAATAATGGCAAAGCAAGCTACGATTATTAAAAATGGCAGCGTATAAATCAGCCAACGAAAGGTTATTTTAACTTCCTTGTCTTTCGTGAAAAGAAGAATAAGACCACCAACCGATAATAGCAATCTCCCTAGTATATAGAACCATGTGGCAGCATACGGTGTACTTTCTGTAATGAAGAAAGGCATTCCTTTATAGGATAGGGTATGGGCTATTTCTATTAAGCTAATGGTTAAAAATAAAGCGCCCGCATAGAGAACTCGATTCGATAAAATATAAGGAGAAACTAGCCAAGCCTGAATCGAAATCGCCATCGTTACCACAATTATAAGGATTTCCATCATTAAATGAATTGTAACATAGTTGTTCTTACCGAAGATCCCATAGAATTGGTCACCACCTAAAGCAACGACACTTAAGAAAATTACTGTTAATACAAGAAATTGACTCCCTCTCTTTACAAATGAAAAATCATCATTGAATTTCCACATTGTTACTTCCCTCCTTTGCTTAAGATTACTTTCAAATATTTCATATAGAAATATTCATAGTGTTGAAAAACTAAATGGTCAAGGGTTTCTTTGTGAACACTACTAAGTCAAATGAAGGTGATTTCCGTTCCAGGCTACTCGCTTTCCAGTGGGCGAGCGACGAGCCGCTTCCTGCGCTGACGCTCCGTGCAGGGTCTCGTCTGTCTCGCTATCCCACGGGAGTCGAGTAGCCTTGCACTCCAATCTGCAATAGTGTAGAACTTTAAATATTTTCTTCCCTCAAAAGAAAAGTAAAAGCATGTTACTCACCATCATTAAATGGATAGAATATTGGTACAATTCTACAGATGTTAACCTACATTTTATGCATAAAACTACTTTGTAACTTTACATAAAGCCACTTATTGCTGTCGCTCTGCTTTCGCATAGAAAAATGTTATCAAAGCTCCATTTTTGCACAATATAGTGATGGCTAAGACTTCAAATTTATCACTATACTTTTGTGTGAAATGCTAGAAGAAAATACTATGTGCAGTGGTTGATTGGAGTGTAGACTGAGTGACTCCTCGGGGATTCAGCGTCACAGATGAGACCCTGGAGCGAACAACGTGAGTGAAGCGGCTCATCGGACGCCCCCAGGAAAGCACTCAGTCGGAACGGAGATCAACCCCTCGTTTTGAAAAAGGGTTATACTTTTTAATTTGTCACCTTGATTTCATTGACATAATAGTATTTCAACAACATGAATATTTCATATAGAAATATTGGAATAATTATACTATAAAACATCTCTAAAAACAGAGGTTTCTAATATCCATTTTATTATTAAGAAAACACAGATTATTGCCGTAAAAAATATTAGCTTCAATACCATTTCCCTTCAAATGCTAGATAATTTTAGCACGATAAAACTTGAATGATTTCACTAAAAAAAGATGCCTCGATTTTTGAGACATCTTTCCGTTATTATGAAAATACGTAGCTATCCATATTATCAATTGTATTTTGAATAGCTTCTCGCAATGAGCGCTGATGCTCTCCACAAGCAGCAAGGGCCTCCTCTAAGGTAATCGCAGCATTTGCAATAAACGGTGCCAGCTGTAAATCCTTCGATAATTGAATCAGGACAAGCGCTTTATTCCATTTCCAGCGTGCATTTTTGGGATCTAAATGAATCGCTTGCTCTATATAACCAAGTGCATCAAAGGGCATCCAACCAAAACGATGCATTGTTTGTCCAGTAATTCCCCAGTATAAAGCCTTATTTGGATTTTCTCTCACTGCTTGTTTAAAACAATGTACACTTTCATTGTAATGGTGCGCAAACAAAAATAATTCACCCTGCGTAAAAAATGATTGTGCCTTTTCATAGGGTGTACCTATTTTCGCTATATTCTCTAACTCCTGGATACGCTTAGAAAACTCCGTCTCATCCTTTATTACACGAATTTCAATGACAGCATCCGATTCAGGATAGCTTTCATCTGCACGCTCCTCCTGCTGCATTTCAACTGCTAGCATAGGCTTAGGGTAGTTAGCAAAATCATACTCTTCCAATAATCTTATATATTTATCAGCCAATGCCTTTTCCCCTTCATCTGTCACTTGCTTAGCTGCTTCATAACATTTCATTAACTCTCCATTATAAAAATAATCATCCATCGTCATTCCATATTCCTCCAATTTACAACTTTTCAGTATATTTAGTATACACTAACTACAATTAAAAAAAGACTGCTCAAAATTTTAACTTTTGAGACAGTCTCATCATTCATGCTATTTTTTTAGTACTTCTGTCTTTAAGAATGTTCGTAAATCTTCCTCGGATAATGCACCTACAAAGCGGTTAACCTCTTTCCCGCCCTCAAAGCGGATAAATGTTGGTGTCGCTTCGATATTGTATTTATTAGATAAATCATCAAATTCGTAAATATTTAACTGGGCAATATTAACACCAAGTTCATCAGCAATCGGCATTAATACAGGTGTAAATGCTTTACAATGCATACATACTGGACTGAAGAAATAAGCGTTTACATCTTCTCCAGCTTTTATTTTTTTCTCTAATTCATCAGGTAGCATAATATTTTGGTAGTTTTTATCATCTAATTGATCGATTGTTTCTTGTTTCAGTTCTTTGTCGCCATACAGATCCTTTGCGTTTGCTAACTTACTTTTGTTCGACACATTTGTTAGCACAATAATTGCTGCAAATAGTACAACAATAATGGAGCCAATAATTAGTAATTTTTTCATGCGTTCCTCCTTTTAGACACTAAAAATACCCTACTTTTAGTGTATTCGCGATTTGATTATAAAGCGTTTTGAAATCCTAGTAAACTAATTTGCCTTTAAAAATAAGTTTTTCCACAATTCAAACATAATTTCGCCCAAATTTGGGAACATACATAATAAAGATTTAGCTCAAAATGAATGTGGAGTGGTTACTATGAAACACACTATCCAACATAGCTTTCAAATTTATAAAAGAGATGTCCATAATATTTTAACAAACTGGGTAGTTGCTGTCATTATTGGCGGGCTCATCTTTTTACCCTCTCTATATGCATGGCTTAATATCTACGCATCTATGGACCCGTACGCTCACACAGCCAACATGAAAATTGCTGTAGTCAATGAAGACACAGGAACTACCGTTAGAGGAGAGGAGATCAATGTTGGGAACGAGGTAGTCAACAATTTAAAAACAAATAAAAATTTTTCTTGGAAATTTTCATCTCATAAACAAGCCATTCATCAATTACAAAATGGCGATTATTTTGCGGTGATCATTGTCCCGAGTGATTTTTCTCAAAAACTCACCTCTATCCTATCCAATCAGCCAACAAAAGCACATATCGATTATTACGTGAATGAAAAAATCAATCCCATTGCACCAAAAATCACTAGTAAAGGGGCTAGTGTGCTGACGCAACAGGTTTCTAGTGAATTTGTTTCAACTGTTAATGGAACACTTTTTTCTATTTTTAATACGATAGGCGTTGAGATGGAACGGGAAATACCTGATTTTAGAAAATTTGAACATTATATATTTACCATTGAGCATCATCTACCTGATATTGAAACATTTTTAGCACAAACTGCAAAAGGTGGTAAGGAAGCCGAATCAATGTTAGATAACACCATTAAACAGGTGCCAAAGGTTGAGGCATTAACCAATGATGGACTTACAACTATACAGCATGGTTTAACATTAATGAATGAAGCAGAGACACTGTTTAATCAGCTATCTCCAACCATTAAAAAGGATTTAGAAACTGTTCAACAAATTGCCCAACATTTTTCAGAGCTATTAGAGAAGTTAAAAAGTCCATCTGTGAATACATTGAAAATTGCACAAACAAAGGAAACGATTCAAAAACAGCTAGAGGAATCACGTAAAAAAGTCAATAATAGCATCAAGACTCTTGAAGCACTCCAAGATTTAACCCAAGCTGACACATCTTCACGCAAGCAACTTGAAAGCACACTTGATACGATTATTGCGTCTCTTCAGCAAAACAATGCTGAAAATGTCAATAAGGAGCTTATCGCAAAACTTGAAGCTATAAGAGGAAATTTACAGGTAAATCCAAGTTTAACTGACTATTCATTCAACACATTAACATCCTTACAGCAGCTCAACACGTTACTATTAGATGTCCACACAAACGTGCAGAAACTTAATGTCTTGGATGAAGAAACCATAAAAAAGGATCTCGCTGATCTTCAAGCCATTGCACAAACTGCTGCTAACAACCTTCAACAATTCGTTACGCATTATAATAATAATCTGGAACCACAAATTTATACAACCTTGTCATCTGCTAAAAATACATTAACAAATGCATCCGCCATGTTAACAAATGTAAAAAATTCCATACCAGATGCAACAAATCGCTTAAAAAATGCCAGAAAAACATTAGAAACAGCCAATAATACCATTTCTAAAGTACAAGCCGATTTTCCTACTCTTAGTACCAAAATTAGAGATCTTGCAGAGAAGCTTCGAACATTAGAAAATGAAGCAGACATATCTGAAATTGTTCAATTGCTAAAAAATGACGTTAATGCGGAACGTGAATTCTTTGAGGAGCCTATTAAGCTTGAGGAGCATAGAATGTTTCCTATCGCAAATTATGGAACCGCTATGACTCCATTTTATACAGTATTGTCTATATGGGTGGGTTGTTTATTGTTAATTTCATTATTAGCCGTAGATGTTTACAATCATTCACAATATAGTATTCGTGCTATCTATTTTGGGCGACTATTAACTTTTGCTACGTTTTCTTTAATCCAAACACTGATTATTACAATTGGCGATATTGTTCTTTTAGATGGATCCATTAGTTCTCCATATTACTTTATACCTTTTGGCCTTTTTATTAGCTTAGTGTTTGTAACAGTTGTCTATACACTCGTATCCGTGTTCGGAAATGTAGGAAAAGCATTAGCAATTGTTATGCTAGTGCTACAAATTGCTGGTTCTGGTGGCACATATCCAGTTGAATTACTACCAAGTTTTTTCCAGTTGATTAACCCATTTCTGCCCTTTACCTACGCAATAGAAATGATGCGAGAGGCAGTTGGCGGTATAATTTGGACAAAGGTCTGGATAGATTTAGCCTTTTTAACTTGCTTCTGGTTAGTCTTTATTTTATTTGGCTACTTCTTAAAAAAATTATTGAGTGAGAAAATGGAACATTTCATGAACAAAACACGTGGTTTAGATATATTTCATTAAATCTTCCCTACTCTTCCTATAATTGTTTCAGCTACCGATGCTATAATGGCAGTAGTGTTAACATCTAGGAGGCGTTATGTTGAAAAAACTAATTTTTCTTTTTGCTATGTCGTTATTAGTGTTAAGTGCTTGCAGTGATGAAAAAAAGGCTGTGGAATCAAATCAGGATTCGAATCAGAACTCTGAGCAAAAAGAAGCTTCACATGAGGGACATGCCCATGATTCTGGTGATATTCAGGAAGAAACAGCGTCTGCTGACGTTCTCCCTTCCTTTTTAGACAGTCAACCTGAAAATATTCGCTTAGTGTATCAAGTTGCAGGACAAGCCACAGAAATTCTGGAGTGGATTCCATGCTATTGTGGCTGTGGCGAATCTGTAGGACATAAAAGTAATTTAAACTGTTTTATCCAGGAGAAACGTAAAGATGGTGTAATCGTCTGGGATGATCATGGTACTCGCTGTTTGGTATGTCTCGAAATTGCTGTACAATCTGCCAAAATGCATAAGGACGGCATGAGTCTTAAGGAAATTCGTCAAGCAATAGATGACACATATAAAGAAGGCTATGCTAAACCAACACCAACTGAAATGCCTGCATAAAAAAGCAAAGTCGCACCTATATGCGACTTTGCTTCATGTTGTTGAAATACTATTATGTCCATGAAATCAAGGTGACAATTTAAAAAGTATAGCCCTTTTTCAAAACGGGGGGTTGATCTCCGTTCCGACTGAGTGCTTTCCTGGGGGCGTCCGATGAGCCGCTTCACTGCTCGCTCCAGGGTCTCATCTGTGACGCTGAATCCCCGAGGAGTCACTCAGTCTACACTCCAATCAACCTTTGCTCATAGTATTTTCTTCTGGCAATTCACACAAATATATTGTGATAAATTTGAAGTCTTAGCCATCACTATATTGTGCAAAAATGGAGCTTTGATAACATTTTTCTATGCGAAAACAGAGGAGTATTTTATGTAAAGTTACAAAGTAGTTTGTTTTACGCATAAAATGTAGATTAACATCTGTAGAATTGTACCAATATTCTATCCATTTAATGATGGTGAGTAACATGCCTTTACTTTTCTTTTGAGGGAAGAAAATATTTAAAGTTCTACACTATTGCTGATTGGAGTGCAAGGCTACTCGACTCCCGTGGGATAGCGAGACAGACGAGACCCTGCACGGAGCGTCAGCGCAGGAAGCGGCTCGTCGCTCGCCCACAGGAAAGCGAGTAGCCTGGAACGGAAATCACCTTCATTTTGACTAAATATTCACAAAGAGTCCCTTGACTATTTAGTTTTTCAACACTATGAAGCAAAGTCGCACCTATATGCGACTTTGCTTTTTCTTAATTTTTAAGTTGATTTTTCTTTTGGAGATGTTTGAACAAATCCTTAATACCCCTTCAAACATCCATGAAAAACCCGTATTTTTTCTATCGTTTACTTTACAAGTTGCAGTATTGTTTTAAAATGCTCATGATCTGCTCTTTGCAGGAGCTCATATAAAATCATTTCCGTACTTGTTGGTAAAATGCCAAGCGCCTTCATTTTCTCTATCCCTAGCTCTTTATTTTCCTTTGTACGAGAGGATACCGCATCTACGGCAACTTCAACCTCAAAGCCCTGCTCTTTCAGCTGTCGGGCTGTTTGATAGACACAGATATGCGTTTCAATTCCAGTCACAACAAATTGTGAACGACCAGTGGTTTTTAATGCTGTCATAAATTCTTCCTCTTGGCAAGCACTAAATGCCATTTTGGCTATCGGCTGCCCCTGAATATGTTGGGCAATTTCTAATGCGGTACCACCTAAACGGCTTGGATTCTGCTCTAGCCATAAAACCGGTACTCCCAGTACTTGCATTGCTTGAGTCAGTTTAGAGACATTTTGAATTATGGCATCACTTTCATCCACGATCGTTGCTAACTTCCCTTGTACATCGACAACCACTAAACATGCTTCTTCTACTGTAAACATTTGAACACCCCTTTGAATCATTGTCAATATTCATTATACCGAAAGTTGTGTTGTTTATCTGTTTTCAGCCTTGTTTTTTGAAGCTGCATAAATCAGCATGTTTTGATAGCTAAATAATAGGTTCGACTTTAGAAAATTTTATGTTCCAACTAGTAACTTTGATTGCCTCTTTTTATGTTTCCGTTTAATAAACCATTCCGCAACCATTAAATTAGGCACCCAACAGACCCAAGCGATAATTGTATAACTAATTTCAAAATGTTGAAATCCGAATAATCCCGTAAATAAAGCTAGCCAGATTCTTAATGTGACAGCTGCAAAGGTTAAGGAATAATTTCTAATCATCCACTTTTCATGTGTATCAATTTTTTATGCTTAATGTTAGCAAGTGCCTGTGAAGCTGTAATCAGCCAAAATATAGATAAAAGGCCAAAGCCTAACTGAGACATTACCCCTCCAGTTGCATGAAATGCCAAATAAAGCCCTGAAATACCACCAAATAAAATACCAATCATATAAATTCTTCCCATTGTACGATGGAGTTTAATATTTTTTTCTCTAAATTTTGAGAATAACGTAAAGGGACCGATTACTAATGCTAAAACACCAAATATAATATGTATATATAGCATTATGTACCACAGAGAGCTTAATGTAGAATTCAACATAAGCTTTAGTTTTACAAACCCTGCTTCATGTGCGTCCATAAAAAAATATTGAACAATAGAATAACTAGATATTATAACCGCTAAACAACAACTAACAATTAGCCATGCTTTTTTATTCATACTACAATCTCCTAAAATTTAGTTTTTTAACTTTTTCTACATAAGTTAAGTATGCTTTTCTCCATACACCTCTGAAAATATATGAATAGTAGATAATTTTAACCACATTCCCTCGCTCTGTTTTATACTGTAGCATTTCAATTTATTGGATTCTACCTTTGCTCTACAAGTGGTCCTAAAACGAATATAAGTGGTCTTATATAGCCCCTGAAAATAAATTCTTTAGATTTAAAGAAAAGAATAAAGCTATAAAAAGAAGATAGAAGTTTGGGTACTCAAACCTTTTCCCGCCACACAAACACGAACATTTAATACAAAACAAATTATAATGGTTAATAAATTACGATTATATTCTCAATAAACACCTATATAATTATATTTTTGTTCGTATTTTTAGCTTAATAGTCTTTTTTAATTTACTTAATTGTGTACATTTTGTAGCGAGACTGACACTATTTTGCTTAAATATTGAGAATTTTATTTTTTCTATTGAAAATTGAGTTATAATCCAGTAAAGTTCTTTTATCCTGCTTTCACGGTTAGTTAATCATCCATTGTTTTAGAATGTGTGTATATGAACGTTCCGTAAAAGCCTGATGGATTTATCTAACATTCACTAGGAGAACTGACTCCCATTGAATGAACAAAACTCACTTTAAAAAACAAGGAGTGTACCACTTTGACACAACGCGCATACAATTTTAACGCAGGTCCATCTGCTCTACCGCTAGAAGTACTAGAAAGAGCTCAACAGCAATTAGTAAACTTCCGTGATTCAGGTATGTCCATTATGGAGATGAGTCACCGTAGTGCTATTTTTGATGAAGTACATAATGAAGCAATTGCTTTATTAAAAAAGCTTTATGCTATCCCAGAAAACTATGAAGTTCTGTTTCTACAAGGTGGTGCCAGCCTTCAGTTTACAATGATACCAATGAATTTCCTTCAAGCAGATCAAAAGGCAAGCTATGTTTTATCAGGCTCATGGGCTGAAAAAGCCTTCAAGGAAGCCAAATTATTTGGTACACCTGTAGAAGCGGCAAGTACAAAAGAAAATCAATATCGTAATATCCCAGCGTTAGCAGATATTCACTTTAACGAAGAGGATGCTTATGTGCATATTACTTCAAACAATACTATTTATGGTACACAGTGGAAGGAATTCCCTGAAACAGGCAATGTTCCATTAGTGGCAGATATGTCAAGTGATATTCTTTCAAAACCAATCGATGTAAGCAAATTTGGACTTATTTATGCAGGAGCTCAAAAAAATCTTGGTCCATCTGGCGTAACTGTTGTCATTATTCGTAAAGATCTTCTAGAAAAAGAGAATAAAAATATTCCAACTATGTTGAAATATACAACACATGCTGATGGCAATTCCTTATATAATACACCACCAACTTTCGGGATTTATATGTTAGGTGAGGTATTAAAATGGGTGGAAGCAAAGGGCGGCGTTTCTGAAATCGCGAAGCACAATGAATTAAAGGCAAAGGTTATTTATGATGCGATTGACAATAGCAATGGCTTTTACCAAGGACATGCTACAACAGAAAGTCGTTCTTTAATGAACATTACTTTCCGTGTCGCAGACGAGGAGCTTGAAAAACAATTCCTGACTGAGGCAAAAGCAGCAGGATTTATCGGACTAAATGGACACCGCTCTGTAGGTGGTTGCCGTGCCTCAACTTACAATGCTGTACCACTAGAGGCTTGTGAAGCATTACGTGACTTCATGGTAGCTTTCCAACAAAAGCATCAATAGTCCAAGAGTATTGGCTCTAACACTTCACTTATATTATTCAACCTATGTAAAAAGACGAAAGAATAGATTACTTATTCTTTCGTCTCATGTTGTTGAAATACTATTATGTCAATGAAATCTAGGTGACAAATTAAAAAGTATAGCCCTTTTTCAAAACGAGGGGTTGATCTCCGTTCCGACTGAGTGCTTTGCCGCTGACGCTTCGCTTTCGCGCAGAGCAGAGCTTCCTGGGGGCGTCCGATGAGCCGCTTCACTCACGTTGCTCGCTCCAGGGTCTCATCTGTGACACTATGATCCCCGAGGAGTCACTCAGTCTACACTCCAATCAACCATCGCTCATAGTATTTTCATTGGCATTTCACATAAATGTATAGTGATTAATTGAAGTCTTAACCATCACTATTTTGCGGTAAAATGGAGATTTTATATAACATTTTACTTATGCGAAAACAGAGCGACAGCAACAAGTAGCTTTATGTAAAGTGACAATGTGGTTTTAACCATAAAATGCAGGACAACAATTATAGAATTGTGCCACTATTCTATCCATTTAATGATGGTGAGTAACATGCTTTTACTTTACTTTTCTTTTGAGGGAAGAAAATATTTAAAGTTCTACACTATTGCTGATTGGAGTGCAAGGCTACTTGACTCCCGTGGGATAGCGAGACAGACGAGACCCTACACGGAGCGTTAGCGCAGGAAGCGGCTCGTCGCTCGCCCACAGGAAAGCGAGTAGCCTGGAACGGAAATCACCTTCATTTGACTTAGTAGTGTTCACAAAGAATCCCTTGACCATTTAGTTTTTCAACACTATGAGACGAAAGAATAGATTACTTATTCTTTCGTCTTTTTGTCTCTCCGTTAATCCCCCACTATCCTTCTAAAAAGTAGTCGATTGTTTAGTACTATTTCATTCCAATTCAGCCTTATATCTGATTGCTGTTCGTCAGTTCGAGATTTCACGTCCGACTTCCTTCAGATTCCACGTCACCATGGACACCCTTCGCTAACAGTTCCTACTGCCAAGCCTGTAGTGGACTTTCACCACCTAGTTGTTGCGCATGCCAGGCACACACTAAAGTGGGGTAGTACCGAGACTTGGCACTACCCCTTTTCCAATACTGCTTTTTGTAGGCTTGAAAGATTATGACAGCGTTTCATGCTTACAATCTGGACATTTACCATAAATCTCAAATTTATGATTTTCAATTTCATAGTCTGGCAGCTTTTCTCCAAGCATTTCCATTGGACATACGTTTAGCTCTTTGACATTACCACAATCCATACAAATAAAATGATGGTGATGATGCTCTGACTCGCAATGCATACGGAAATTACGTTCTCCAGATAATTCTGTTTCCTCCAGTATGCCAAGTTTCACAAATGTAGCTAGGTTGCGATAAATGGTATCAAAACTCATACCAGGAAAATCTTTTTTCAAAACATCCAATAAGTCACGAGCAGTTAGATATTTATCAGTTGCTGCAAACATATCTAATATTAACTCCCGCTTATCTGTTTTTTTATAGCCGTTCTCTTTTAAAATTTCCCACGCTCTTGTAATATTCATGACGCTACCTCCCCTTGCTTTGCAGCCATTTTAAATGCTATTTTCTTCCCTAGTATAACAAGTAACAAAATGAGGATGGAAGTGACCACAATCGTACCACCTGGCGCTAAATCCAAATAAAAAGCACTCACTAGCCCTATTAGCACAGCCGCTTCCCCAAACACTATGGCATAAATAATTGTTTGTTTAAAGCCCTTAGCAAGCCGCATGGCAGCAGCCACAGGAAGTGTCATAAGAGATGACACAAGTAAGATTCCAACAATGCGCATACTTGCAGCAATGACAAGTGCTGTCACAATCATAAATAGTAGGTGAATCCAACGTGCAGGTAGACCACTCGCTTTCGCATATTCTTCATCAAAAGATAGAACAAAAAGCTCTTTAAAAAATAATAATAAAAAAATGATAACAACCGCAGCAATGCCGATAACTACCCACAAATCCTGACGTGAAACAGCCGATACAGATCCAAATAAATAGCTCATTAAATCTGTACTAAAGCCACTAGCAAGCGATATAAAGATAGCACTAATACCAATACCACCAGACATAATAATGGGAATGGCAAGCTCTTCATAGTGCTTATACAGCCGTCTCAGTCGTTCTATTAATATGGAACCACTTACAGAGGCAAGTATGCCTAAATAAATAGGATTAAGCATTGCTAAGGCTGTCACAGACTGACTGATGTATAAGCTTCCTGCTATACCAGCAAGTGTTACATGTGACAAGGCATCTGCAATCAGAGACAATCGACGTACAACAATAAAGACACCTAATAGCGGAGCCAATATGCCGATTAATAGCCCAGAGAAAAAGGCATTTTGTAAAAACTCATAATGTAAAATCGCTTCAATCATAGTGCCTTCCCCTTCTTAATGAATCTTTCGGACAGAATGACCATACCAAGCATCAAGCGCATCCTGAGAAATGCTATCAAATTCATTTTTATAACCATGGAAGTGAATTGTTTGATTTAAACATGCCACATGACTGATGCGGTTGGACACTGTATCGACATCATGTGTGACAAGAATCATTGTAATTCCCTGTTCCCGATTTAATTTCGCCAGCATATCATAAAATGATTGCACATTCTCATGATCAATGCCGACAGTTGGTTCATCTAATATTAGCAACCTCGGTTCACTAACTAAGGCTCGTGCAATAAAGACCCGTTGCTGCTGCCCGCCTGATAAATCACCAATATTGCGATGCATAAAAGCATCCATTCCAACAGCTTTTAAGGCCTCCAGTACTTTTTCTTTTGCATCGCGTCCTAGTCTTTTAAATAGCCCTAATTTTTTCGTTAATCCACTTTTTACTACCTCTTGGACGGTTGCTGGAAATCCTGAATTGAAGGCATTGGATTTTTGTGAAACATACCCTATCCATTCACGGTGCTTAAAAGTTGTGCTTGGTTCACCAAATAACTTTATTTCTCCAGACATAGGTCTTAATAGTCCTAAAATAATTTTTAATAATGTAGATTTCCCAGAGCCATTTGGACCGAGCAGTGCTAAAAAATCTCCCTCTTCTACACGGAAAGAGATATTTTTTAATACTTGTGTATAGTCATATTGAAATGACACGTTTTCAATGTTAATTAATGATTTTTTCATGCATGATCGCTTCTTTCTAATTCAAAATCATTACGATTTACAAAATGTTAGTATATATGAAAGCTTGGTTTTTGTAAAGAAAAAAAGATTCCTATGTTTTATGTTCTGGTAGAAATGTTGTGTTCAAGCAATTTTATTTAAAGGGTTGAAGCTGCTTCCAGTGCAATTTGAACGATTGCCCTATTTGTCGCGTGCTCATATGAAAATTTTCATAAAATAAAATTTTGAAGGAGGATTCTCTTTGAGTATTCAATTTTTACAGCAATTAGCGCAAAGTAGTGATAAGGAAATTGTTTCCATCGCTCGTGCTGAAGGATTTGACATTACGACATCTGAAGTAAAAAAGCTTCGGCCCCATTTGGAGCAATTCTCATTTTCTTGGCTTTTTTTAGGCATACCAAAAGATATACTTGTAGAGGTTGAAGCTGTTTTAGGTAGAAAGCGCTCTCGTCAGCTTATCGCACTTTTTACGAAATAATTGAAAATGCCCGAAAAACAGTGTTCAATTCACTGATTTCGGGCATTTTGTGTTCTTATCCTTCTTTTAGCGCAGTGATTAACTCAGGTTTAAATTCACCACTTCGGAACATCTCTAGTTCATACTTATAAGGTGCCGATTTGGATTTTGCATCACTATTTAACGCAACATACGGAGTTTCTAGGATTTTAGGAATCTCCTTTAATTGCGGATGGTGCACCACATAATTTAATGCCTCAAAGCCAATATGACCAAAGCCAATATTTTCGTGGCGGTCTTTTCCTGCACCTCGAACATTTTTAGAGTCATTGATATGAAGAACTTTAATACGGTTAATACCGATAATTTTATCAAATTCATTCAATACACCATCAAAGTCCTCAACAATATTGTAGCCAGCATCATGCGTATGACATGTATCGAAACAGATAGAAAGGCGTTCATTATTCGTCACACCATCGATAATTTTGGCAAGCTCTTCAAAAGAACGACCACATTCTGTTCCTTTGCCCGCCATCGTCTCTAATGCAATTTGGACAGGATAATCCTGTGATAGCACTTCATTTAAGCCTTCAATAATTTTGGTAATACCTGCATCAGCGCCAGCTCCAACATGAGCACCTGGATGTAAAACAATTTGATTTGCTTCCAACGCAGCTGTACGTTCAATTTCAGATTGTAGAAAATCTACACCAAGACGAAAGGTTTCAGGTTTTTCTGTATTTGCAATATTAATGATATAAGGTGCATGGACAACAATGTTTGTCATACCATGCTCCTTCATGTGTAATAAACCGTTCATAATATTAAGGTCAGCAATAGCTTTACGACGAGTGTTCTGAGGTGCTCCCGTATAAATCATAAAAGTATTTGCCCCATATGAAAGGGCCTCTTTACTTGACCCAAGTAGCATTTCCTTTCCACTCATTGAAACATGTGATCCAAGTAGCATAAGAATGCCTCCTTATTTTTTACCGCGAGCTTTTAAGCGACGTTCACGTTTTTTTATTTTTTCCATTTCCCATTTCATATTACGTTTATAGCCTGGTTTTACTTTTTTCGGCTTACGAACTAATGATTTTGCTTTTGCATCGATTTCATTTTCATGCTTCACACGATTTTTTCGAGCATGGCGATCCTTTAATTCAGACCATTCTCCATCTTTTACGTCTTTTTGTTCAAATGGAATGCCCATTTTCTCTACACGAATTAATGCATCCTCATCTGAAGGCTCAAACAAGGTGATGGCTGTTCCTTTATTTCCTGCACGTGCTGTACGTCCTACACGATGAATAAAGAATTCTAGATCTTCTGGAATTTCATAGTTAATGACATGTGAAATCCCTTGAATATCAATACCACGAGCTGCTAAATCTGTTGCAACAATATATTGATAGTCCAAATCACGAATTTGTTTCATCATCTTCTTACGATCACGTGGACTTAAATCACCATGTATTTGACCACAGCGAATACCGTTTTCATTTAAGTAGCCTGCAACTTGCTCTGCTGTTTTACGCGTATTTGTAAAAATCACAGCTAAGAATGGATTGATTCCTTCTATAACATCCAATAAACGCTTGTTCCGTGATTTCGAGCGAACTGGTACAAGCACAAAATCAATGCCTTCTGCCACTGGTCGTTTATCGTTCATATGGATGTGGACAGGTGTCTCCATATATTTCTTTAAGAAAGGCTGAAGTTTTTCTGGAATAGTTGCTGAGAATACAAACATTTCAAGATTCTCTGGCATTTGAGAAGCAAAGCCATCAATTTCCTCAATAAAGCCCATATCGAAGGCTAGATCAGCCTCATCGACAACTAAAATTGGTGCCGTATGCACAAATAACGCCTGCGCAGAAACGAGATCACGAATACGTCCAGGTGTCCCAACAACAATTTGCGGCTGCGTTTTTAACTTATCAATAGAGCGCTGTTTGTCCGTACCCCCAATAAATAGTTTTGCTTGAATTGCTGTTCCTTCTATTAATTGATTTAACGCATCAAAGATTTGCTGTGCAAGCTCACGTGTAGGTGAAGTAATAACAGCTTGTACTTCTTGTTTATCCGAATTAATACGCTGCACAATCGGAATTAAAAAGCTATGTGTTTTTCCTGTTCCCGTATGTGCCTGTCCGATAGCACTTTTTCCCTTTAGCAACAGCGGAATAATTTCCTTTTGAATTGGCGTCGGTTCTGTAAAGCCTAATTTTGCTATTGCGTCCTGCAAAAATGGCTGAAAATTATAATCAGTATATTTTGACATCCTTCGTTCCTCCTAATCATCTTTCCCATTGTATCATGATTCAACTTTTAGGTATATTAACGGCCTATTAAACTTTAGCATGAACATTATTTTTTAGTTTTATTATCCTTACAACAAAACCCTTATCAAAGGTACTGTAAATACCGTTAAGATGCAATCAAAAAAGTGCTACGATATCATTGAAAAAAGCTAAGTATTCGTATTTTTTATGTCAATTTATTGCAAACTAATGATTTGAATAATTACCACATGTTATGATGAGGAAGTAAGACATTAGAGGAGGTTGATTTTATCATGAAAGCAGCAAGATGGTATAAAGCGAAAGACATCCGTGTAGAAAACATTGAAGAACCAGTTATTGCACCTGGAAAAGTGAAAATTAAAGTACATTGGACAGGAATTTGTGGCAGTGATTTACATGAATATGCAGCTGGCCCTATATTCATCCCAGTGGAACAACCTCACTATGTAAGTAAAGATATTGCACCAATCGTGATGGGACATGAGTTCTCAGGTGAAGTTGTAGAAATCGGTGAAGGCGTTTCCAAAGTACAGGTAGGAGATCCTGTTGTTGTTGAGCCTATTCTTGCATGTGGCGAATGTGCTGCTTGTAAAAAAGGTAAATACAATATTTGTAAGCACTTAGGTTTCCACGGTCTTTCTGGCGGTGGCGGTGGCTTCTCTGAATTTACGATGGTAGACGAAAAAATGGTACACAAAATGCCAGAGGGACTTTCCTATGAACAAGGTGCACTTGTAGAGCCTGCAGCGGTAGCCCTACATGCTGTACGTCAAAGTAAGCTAAAGGCTGGCGATAAAGCGGCTGTCTTTGGCGCAGGACCAATTGGATTATTAGTGATTGAGGCATTACGTGCAGCTGGAGCATCTGAAATTTATGCAGTAGAGCTTTCAGCAGAGCGTGCAGCAAAAGCGTTAGAATTAGGCGCAACAGCTGTTATTAATCCAAAGGATGAGGATGTAGTTGCTCGACTACATGAATTAACAAACGGTGGCGTTGATGTTGCATTTGAAGTTACTGGTGTTCCTGTAGTGTTACAGCAAGCCATTGATTCAACATCCTTTGAAGGTGAAACAATTATTGTTTCAATTTGGGAAACAGCAGCTTCTATACTGCCAAACAATATTGTTCTTTCAGAGCGTACTGTAAAAGGGATTATTGCATACCGTGATATTTTCCCGGCAGTTATGGAATTAATGACACAAGGTTACTTCCCTGCTGAGAAGCTCGTAACAAAACGTATTGCATTAGATGAAGTAGTGACAGAAGGCTTTGAGGCTTTAATGAAAGAGAAAAACCATATTAAAATTCTAGTAAATTCTCAAGCTTAACTATATATCAGGTAGAGAAGACCCAAGCGCTTCTCTACCTGTTTTTAATGGATTACTCTTTTCTTTCCTCTATTTTCTTCATGATTGCTAGATTAGCCATAAGAACATTGACCTTATTTTCCCCAAAAATCCCCAGTGCTCGTTTTTCTGTATAAGTATCTATAATATTTCTAATCTCCTGTTCTGAAAGGCCACTTGCTTGAACAATACGCTGGATTTGTATTTCTGCAGCCTTTACGCTGATATGGGGATCTAGCCCTGAACCAGAGGCTGTCATTAAATCCACAGGAATATCCTGTCGTTCAACAGCAGGATTGGCTAGCAAAAATTTCTCAATATCAGCTTCAATGCGTGTCTTTAATTCAGGATTCGTTGGTGCATAATTAAACGAGCCTGAGCTAACACCACTATAGTTCAACTGACCAGTTCCATCAGGAATTGTATCCTTTTTTGTGTACACATTATAATTTACAGATGACACACGTCCCCAGAAATAGGAGGGCTCCAAAAATGCCTGACCAATTAATTCTGAACCTCTAGCTTGCCCATCAACTTCTATTAAACTACCATTTGCCTTGTGTGGCAGTACTCCTTGTGCCAATGCAGTTACTACCAATGGATAAATAAAGCCGCAAAGAAGAAACATTGTGAACGTAATCAATATTGCTTGCTTTGTATGCTCAAAAAATGTACGCATATTTCTTCCTCCTATAGACCAAACATCTGAAATAGGGGTGCTATCATAACATCGATCAACTTTATGCCGATAAAAGGAGCTACGATGCCTCCTACTCCATAAACGAATAAGTTTTTATTTAGTAACTTTGAAGCACTCATAGGCTTGTAGTTAACCCCTTTCACGGCGACAGGAATGAGCAGAGGTATAATAATCGCATTGAATAGTAATGCGGAAATAATAGCACTTGAGGACGAATTCAGTTGCATCACGTTTAGCACATTCATCTCTGGCACAGCAACCATTAGCATTGCTGGGATTATGGCAAAATATTTTGCCATATCATTTGCGATACTAAATGTTGTTAGGGCTCCACGAGTCATGAGCAACTGCTTTCCAATTTCAACTACTTCAATAATTTTAGTAGGATTTGAATCTAAATCCACCATGTTAGCAGCTTCCTTCGCTGCATTCGTTCCTGAATTCATAGCGAGTCCTACATTTGCTTGTGCCAATGCTGGTGCATCATTCGTTCCATCACCCGTCATCGCTACTACTTTTCCTTGTGCCTGTTCATCTTTTATGACCTGAATCTTATCCTCAGGTTTACTTTCTGCAATAAAGCTATCCACACCCGCTTCCTGTGCAATAGCTGCTGCGGTCAGGGGGTTATCTCCTGTACACATGATTGTTTTAATTCCCATTGCTCGTAGCTGTTCAAAGCGTTCCTTTAATCCAGCCTTGACCACATCCTTTAAATAAATAACACCGATAATTTTTTGGTTTACTGCTACTACTAGAGGTGTCCCACCAATAGAGGATACTCGATGAATAAGCTGATCTAAATTCGCTGGAACACTATGGCCTGCATTGATACACTCTTGTTTAATCGTATCATAGGCACCTTTTCGAATTTTTGTTCCATCCTGCATGTCTAATCCACTCATTCTTGTCTGTGCTGTAAATGGGATATGTGTACTGTTTTTTATAATTTGTTCTTCATTATCCATATTCACACCTAATTCGCATGCTAGTGATAGGATAGACTTCCCTTCAGGTGTGTCATCTGTTAATGAACTAAAATAAGATGCTTGCATTAAATCTTTATCTTTCACACCTATTACAGGTAGAAATTCAGCCGCCATGCGATTCCCATAAGTGATTGTGCCTGTTTTATCTAAGATTAATGTATCCACATCTCCACATGCCTCTACAGCTCTTCCTGACATGGCAATAACATTAAACTGTGTTACCCTATCCATTCCTGCAATACCGATAGCAGATAATAACCCACCAATTGTTGTTGGAATTAAGCAGACTGTCAGTGCAATTAATGTTGCGATCGAAATAGACACGTTTAAATAAGTTGTCATAGGATAAAGTGAGACAACCACTAGTAAAAAAATAATCGTTAAGCTTACTAAAAGCGTATTGAGAGCCACCTCATTCGGCGTTTTTTTGCGACTAGCACCTCCAATAAGCGTTATCATTTTATCTAAAAATGATTCACCAGGCATTGAAGTAATTTCAATCATTAGCCAATCGCTTGTAACAGTCGTACCACCTGTCACTGAAGAAAAATCACCCCCACGCTCTTTGACTACTGGTGCAGATTCACCTGTTATCGCCGATTCATCTACAGTAGCTATTCCATCGATGACCTCTCCATCGTTTGGTATAACCTCTCCTGCTTGAACTAACACAATATCGCCCTTTTTTAATTCATGTGCCTGTTTCATTAATTCAGAACCATCATTTAGCAAAACACGGGCCTGTGTCACGGTTTTTGTCTTTTTTAAAGTTTCAACCTGAGCTTTTCCTCTTCCCTCAGCAATCGACTCTGCAAAATTCGCAAATAAAATAGTAATAAAAAGAATGGTTGCCACAATTGCATTATACAATCTCTCATGTTCTGCTATTTCACCGCCAAAAATAGATGGAAATAGAGCTAAAAGCAGAACAAACAAAAATCCCACCTCTACTACAAACATTACAGGATTTTTCAGCATATATATCGGATGAAATTTTTTTAACGCATCTATCAAAGCGCTTTTTAGCATCGTGCCAGTGAGAAAGCTTTTTCTTTCAGTTTCCATACATGTCTCTCCTCATAATGCATAAAGTTGTAGGTGCTCAGTAATTGGTCCTAGGGCAATCGCAGGCAAAAATGTCAGAGCACCAATCATTAAAACGATTGCAACAAGTAGAATTGTAAACATGGTATTGTCCGTTTTCAACGTTCCTATAGAATCATGATGCCACATTTTTTTAGCCAGTAAGGATGCAATTGCTAGCTGAATAATGATCGTTACATAACGACCAAAGAACATAGCTAGACCTGTTGTAACATTCCAAAATACAGAGTTGTCGGAAAGTCCTTCAAAGCCCGAGCCATTGTTTGCTGAAGCAGAAGCAAATTCATAGAGTACTTGTGATAATCCATGTGCACCTGGATTCGTTATTCCTGCTACGCCCTGTGGTAAAGCAACAGCAAGAGCTGAAAATAGCAGGATAATGGCAGGATGAATTAGAATACAAAGTGCAATAAGCTTCATCTCCTTCTCTTCAATTTTCTTGCCTAAAAATTGAGGCGTTCGACCAATCATCAAACAAGCAATGAAGATTGTTAGCAACACATACATCATCATGTTCATAAGACCAACGCCCTTACCACCAAAGACAACATTTAGCATCATATTAAACATCGGTACAAGCCCACCTAGCGGAGTTAACGTATCATGCATATTGTTGACAGATCCAGTTGTAAAAGCTGTGGTCACTGTCGTAAATAACGCAGACTGCGCCACGCCAAAGCGCATCTCCTTGCCTTCCATATTACCAAGTTGCTGTGTAATTCCCAGTTCATTCATAATAGGATTACCTGCTCGCTCCGCTATATAGACAGTCACTAATCCAATAAGGAACAACATGGTCATTGCCACAAAAATAGCTAATCCCTGCTTGCCAAAGATGGGCTTCTTTTTTCTAGAAGCTATCATTAAGCTAAATGCTACTACACAGGCTCCAGGCAATAGCATCATTGACAGCATTTCAATCATATTTGAAATGACCGTTGGGTTTTCAAATGGAGTAGTAGAATTTGCTCCATAAAAACCACCACCGTTTGTTCCAATATGCTTAATAGACTCAAGTGAAGCTACAGGTCCTAGTGCAATATCTTGTAATTTCCCTTCTATCGTTTGTACAGTTTGATTGGCTTTGAAGGTTTGTGGTATACCCTGTGATACCAAAATAACGGAAACTACTATAGAAAGTGGTATTAATATTCTTGTAATGATACGAACAAAATCTACAAAGAAGTTACCAATTGTATCCGTTTTAGCTACAATACGACGACAGAATGCCATACACGCGGCATAACCAGTAGCTGCAGATGTAAACATCATAAAAATAATGACAAGCATTTGTGATAAATAACTAAGCCCTGATTCACCACTATAATGCTGAAGATTTGTATTTGTCATAAATGAAATAATAGTATTAAAAGATAATGATGCTTCCATATTGTCAATCTTATTTGGATTTAAAAACAAGATTGCTTGAATTCGTAATAGAATATAGCCAATAAACACCATACAGGCATTTGATAGGATTAAAGAGAGCACATATTGTTTTCCTGTCATATCCACTCTTTTAATACCACAAATTTTATAAATAAACCCATCCAATCTATCCATGATTGGATCAATCCATGTTCCTTGTTGCATTGCCACCCGATATAAATAATGACCAGTAACGATAACGAGTGGTACATATATAATTAAAACAATGGCTATTTGCCACATAGTGCAACCTCCTAAAAGCCAATTAATAATTATCAGGATATAGTAATGCATGCCCTAGATAGCCAAAAAGGAACACAAGTACAATTCCCATAAAAATCCACATTCCATTCACCCTCCTTACTTTGCTTCCACTAGCTTAAAGCACCAAGCGGTTAACCCATAAAGACCTGCAAAGCTGATTATTAGTAACCCAATCATAAATAAGTCCATCAATCAAAACCTCCTTCCCTTATTAGGATGCTCTCATCATACTTACTTTCAGATTAATGTAGTGTTAGGAAATCGTTTTTTCTATTAAGAAACTATAAAGGGCGGAAATCTTAATACTTTCTTAATGGAAGATAGCGCTATAATACAAATGAGGTGAAGGATGATGGAACAAGATCGACCAGCTCCAGAGACATTTTTAGCGAGGCTTCAACAGGAGGAACACGTTATTGGAAAGCTCAAAATTTTTCTTGGCTATGCTGCTGGTGTAGGGAAAACCTATGCAATGCTAGATGCAGCACAACAGGCTCAGACGCTTGGTAAAGATGTGGTAGTTGGCTATGTAGAGCCTCATCCTCGTCCAGAAACATTAGCCTTACTCGAAGGGCTTGAGCAAATTCCTACCAAAAAAATAAGGTATAAAGAGAAAGATTTTCAGGAATTAGATATTGATGCCGTATTAAGTCGTAATCCAGAAATTGTTCTTATTGATGAATTAGCGCATAGTAATGTACCAACAATGCGACATAAGAAGCGCTTTGGAGATATTGAGGAATTACTTGCAAAGGGAATTCATGTCTATACAACTGTAAATATCCAACATGTTGAAAGTCTTCATGATTTGGTAGAAGAAATAACTGGCATCAAGGTACGGGAACGTATACCAGATTACTTAATTGATCAGGCCGCACAAATAAAAATTGTGGATATTGAACCTGATGAGTTAATTCAACGTCTACAGAATGGCAAAATTTATAGCAAGCAACAAGCAGAGAAAGCCCTACAATCTTTCTTTTCTAAGCATAATTTAATAGCTCTTCGAGAAATTGCACTACGTAGAGCTGCTGATACAATTACCTATAAACAAATTAACAGCAACGAATCGATGAAACATTCTGTACAGATTGAAGAGCATATCCTTGTTGGTATTAGTAGCTCTCCTACAAATGCTAAGGTTATTCGAAATGCTGCAAGACTTTCTCAAGCATTGCATGGCAAATTTACTGCCCTTTATGTACAAAAGGTACAGGAAAGCGATAGGACAACCGCAAACTCAGAGCGATTGCAGCAACATATAAAACTTGTTGAACAGCTTGGTGGTCATGTAGTCATAGTTCAAGAGGATGATATAGCAGCAGCTCTTGCTAACTATGCTCAAATTAGCGGTGTGACAAAATTGGTCATCGGTAGAACAAGCATGAGAAAAAGATGGTGGCAACCAAGCACAAAAATCAGCGATCAACTGACTGAATTTGTACCAAATTTAGCTATTCATATAGTACCAGATCAGGACAATGAACAATTCTATCTACCAAAAATAAATGTACAGTGGTCATTTGACTGGCTTGACTTGTTAAAAATGATTTTCATATTTGGCTTTGTATCCATTATCGGCTTGTATTTATATTCACTTGGTATCAGTGAATCAAATGTCATTACGATTTATATTCTAGGTGTTTTAATGCTTGCTATCTGGTCATCGGGTTGGATAATGAGCATTATTAGCTCCATCACAGCTGTATTACTTTTTAATTACTTATTTACTGAACCACGATTCTCATTTGATGCCTATCATCGAGATTATCCAATGACCTTTGTAATCATGTTCCTTTCAGGGTTCATCACCAGTAGCTTAACAAAAAAAATAAAAAAGCAAACGATGATAGCTGTGCGTAAATCATATCGAATGGAGGTGCTTCTTGATGTAAATCGAAGGTTGCAACACGCTAAAACGATAGATGATATTATTACGGAGGGTATGGTACAAATTGTTAAGCTAGTGGAAAAGCCTGTACAATTTTTTGAAATAGAAAATAACTCCATTGTTAAATCAATGTTTTTTCATACGGAGAGCATGTCAAGTAGTGAAAATAAAAAAGCAGCTTCCCTTTTTGGAAATCCTAATGAGCATGGAGTGGTGAGTTGGGTTATTAATAATAAGCATGTAGCAGGTGTTTCCACTGATGTATTTCCAGAAGTAAGTGCCTACTATTTACCTGTTATGTCAAATGGGTATGTGAAGGGTGTTATTGGCATTGCACTGTCAAAGCAATCACCATTACCTGCATTTGAGCGTAATATTTTGCATGCTATTATCAATGATTTTTCGTTTGCACTCGATAAATGGTATTTACAGAAGCTCCATGAAGAAGTAGCTAGAGAGGCTGAAATGGAACAAATGCGTGCTAACCTTTTGCGTGCTATCTCACATGATTTAAGAACGCCGCTAACAGCTATTTCTGGAAATGCAGATATTTTATTGACGAATGCAAGCTATATTCCAGAGAATGAAAAAAACAAATTATATGAAGATATTTATAAAAATTCAAAATGGCTTGTACAAATGGTTGAAAACTTACTCGCTGTTTCAAGATTAGAAAATGGACAATTCGCTTTAGAGATGCATTTGGAACTTGTAGAAGAAATCATACAAGAGGCACTTTGCCATGTCGTTTGTCTAAATAATACTCATAAAATATCCTATCAAATTGAACCAGAATTCTTATTTGCTTTTATGGATGCACGATTAATCATTCAGGTTTTGATTAATATCATTGATAATGCATTGACCTATACACCTCCTGGTAGCGTGATTACGATACAAGTAAAAGAATCTGCTGGTTTAGTAGATTTCACTATTTCTGATGATGGGCCAGGTATTGATGATGCTATAAAAGACACGCTTTTTGAGCCATTTACAACCGGAAAAAAACAGCGCAGCGATAGTCGAAGAGGTCTAGGATTAGGCTTAGCACTTTGTCAAACCATTTTAAAATTACATGGCAGCGGAATACATGTATCAGATAATCAACCTCAGGGCACAACCTTTCATTTTTCACTAAAAAAGGAGTAATGATGTTCCATGAATAAACGAATTCTTGTAGTCGAAGATGACCTAGCCATTGGCAATTTAATCAAGATGACATTAGCTACACAGCACTATGAATTCGACATCGCATACGACGGGAATGGTGCATTACAAAAGGCTCTTACTATGAAGCCAGATGTAATCATTCTGGATTTAGGACTACCGGACATGGATGGTGTAGAGCTTATTACAAAGATTAGAAGCTGGACCCAAACCCCTATTATTGTTGTCAGTGCGCGTGGGGAAGAACAAGATAAAATAAATGCATTGGATGCTGGTGCAGATGATTATGTCACTAAGCCTTTTAGTGTGGAGGAGTTACTAGCACGCATACGAGTAGCATTGCGAAGAATGATGTATGAGCATCAGCTCGATAATGAACCCTCTCTCTTTGAGAACGGCCATTTACAAATAAACTATTTAGCAAATACAGTGTTTGTCAATGGGAAAGAGGTGCATTTAACACCTATAGAATATAAGCTGTTGGTCATTTTATCTAAGCATGTTGGCAAAGTATTAACACATAATTTTATTTTAAAGGAGATTTGGCATAATGTTCTCCAATCGGATGTCCCCAGCCTTAGGGTTTTCATGGCAACACTTCGAAAAAAAATAGAGAACGACCCAGCTAACCCATCATTAATACAGACCCATGTTCGTGTCGGCTATAGAATGCTACGTTGTTATGATGAAGAATAATGTATACCGAAGATATATTCTAGAAAATATAGTGAGGAGTTTCCAAAATATTTGGAAACTCCTCGCTTGTATAAAAAGTAATAACAGACTTTCGTAGTCTACAGTCCTCACTTAAACTTTAAATTTATTAATTTCTTCCTTCACTGTCAGAGCCTCTTCGCTTAATGATTTTGCAACGGCATTTATTTCTTCAATTGTTGCTGCTTGCTCTTCAATTGTCGAGGCAATTATTTCTGATTGCTGGGCAGCTTGAACGGCAGAGTTGGACATTTCATTGACCGATGCAGCAATTTCTTCAGTGCTTGCAGATATTTGTTGCGTAGAGGCTGAAACATCTTCAATTTGTCCAGTCATCTCGCGAATGGCATGTAAAATTTCATCGAAAGACTTTTGCGCATTTTGAATAAATGTGACGCCCTCATCCACATTTAATACCGTTACACTTACAGCCTTATCGACTTCCTTCATTTCCTGCTGGATAAGTGCGATCAAATCAACAATTTGATTAGCAGATGCTTTCGATTCCTCCGCTAACTTGCGTACCTCATCAGCTACGACTGCAAAACCTTTACCATGCTCACCAGCACGCGCTGCCTCAATAGCAGCATTTAATGCTAGAAGATTTGTTTGTTCGGTAATATCCGTTATTACTTTCGTAATCTGAACGATTTCAGCTGATTGTCTATTTAGCTGCTTAATACGCTCATTTGTCTTATTAGAAGATTCCTGGATGATTGCTATTTGATTTTCTGCGATATGCAATGTTTTTTCGCCATCATTCGCAATAGTCTGTGTATCTATAGCTTTAGAATGAAGCACCTGCGTAGCCTCCGCTATACGTTGAACCCCTCGGGCTGTTTCATCCATTGCAATCGAACTTTCACGACCAGTGGCAGCTGCTTGATGATCATTTGCTGCCATTCCCTCCACTAAGTTTGCAACATCGTTAGAGGAATCAGAAATTACATCTGTACTGGCAGCTAGTTGTTCAGCTGCTGAAGTAGTATGCTCAACATTAGCAGTCATACTACGTATCAAAGAATGTAAATTAGTTTTCATTAAATTAAAGGAATCTGCTAAAATCTTAATTTCATCATTTGTTCTGACCTCTATATCCTTTTGACATAAATCACCTTTAGCAATTACTTCTGCAGCAGAAGTTAATTTATGTACAGGTACAACAATTGAACGTACAAGTATAAAGCCGACAACGATACAAATCAGGACAATAACGGCAAATATCCATAAAAACCACTGTTTATTATCATCTATAAGCTTTTCAACGTCGGTTAAAGAATTTTGCATTTGAGTAATGCTTTCTTGTTGAAATATTTCTACTTTTTCATTGATTTCAACAGAGGTCGTATCAAATTCCAGCATAATTTTATTGCCCTGCTCAGGTCCCCCCTGAATATAGCTATTAGCCATTTCTTGGCCAGTGCTATAATAATGATCAAATGCTACTTTAATGGAATCTAGTTTTTCCTGATTTTGAGGATGCAAGCTTTTCAGCTGTTCTAAATTTTGATTAAAAATTTTACTATATTTTTCTGCCTGCTCAAATCCATCATCTAAATTGTCTAGTGCTCTTGTAGCACTAATATCTGTCAAGTATTGCTGAACCTGAACCACCGCTAACTTCATCTCATCTGCTAGTAGTGCTGATTGCAATGTCTTTTCCTTCATTAAGTGTATTTGTTTTAATTGGGATTTAGCATTTTGCTGCTGAAAAAACCCCAGGATTAGCACTAATAATACAATAAGACCAAATGACACCATACTTCTGACTTTAATAGACACAAAATACCTCCTATTCAAGATTCCTCTATATTATTCTAACAAAAATACCTTTACGAAATATTTACATCAATTTCACCTTGGCGTAATTGTAGCTGCCGCTATGCTTTCGCTACAGAAAACATTTGTTGCTGTCGCTTCGCTTTCGCACAGATTAAAACCGTGTTGCTAACTGAGTTCCTCTATTTGAGTAGGTGTTTGGATACCCACTGAAAAGGAACCAAAACACTGCATTTATCTCACCACCTATAGGGGTAGAAGTCTTCTGCTGAATGAAGATAAATCCTACAAGTACTTTTCTATAAGTAAGCAGTTACTAGTAATCCATTATACCCCTGCGAGTAGACGGAAAAGTAAAAAAAATGTGACGATTTGAGAAATACTCCTATTTAACAGTACGTATATAGGTAAGATGAACAAAGTCTATTATTGGTCGTGTATTTTCTTTGTCTTTGTCGAACGCTAGCATAGCCATCTGCATATCATAACTATAATCAGGTATGTCATCAATGATAAACAAGTATTGAAAGGAGATCATTATGGTATTTCGACCACCCTATCAGTTCCCAATGTATCCCGGCGGCATGAGAATGCCCATGCAAATGCCGATGCCAATGCCAACACAGCAGATGTCACCGCAGTCCTTTTTACCTCCTGGAGGCTTCCCAGTTCAACCACGAATTCCGGGTGGCTTTCCAATGTCTAGCGGAATAGGGACTTTCGGAGGGCAAATGCCGATGCCGCCAGTTCAAGGAGCCTCTAAAATCGGCTCATTTTTACAGCAAGCCAATAGCTTGTTCAATTCAGCCAAAACTTATACACCCTATATACAACAAGCCATGCCTATGGTAAAAAATATTCCCTCTCTATTAAAATTGTATAAAGGGTTTCAAGGTCTTCCATCTACTGGAGAGAAGACTGGGGCAGCTAAAGCTACAGCGAGTGATGGAGCAGGTTCTACAAAAAGCGGAAGGTCTTCTCGACAAAATGCATCATTCACTCCGCCAGATCCAATTCCATCCAAACCACGTATTTTCCAGCCTCCTATGTAGATGAACGTTTCTTTGTATTCGTAGCCCCTGTCCGTTATAATGTAGGTAGGTAAGCTTGAAAGGAGTCACAACCATGCAAGTATTAAAAATTAATCCACGTGGCTATTGCTACGGTGTTGTTGATGCGATGGTAATCGCTCGTAACGCCGCACTCGATAAAACATTACCAAGACCTATCTACATTTTAGGGATGATTGTGCATAATAAACATGTCACAGATGCCTTTGCAGAGGATGGCATCATCACATTAGATGGTGATAATCGTTTAGAAATCATAAAACAGGTTGAAACTGGCACTGTTATTTTCACAGCTCATGGCGTTTCACCTGAAATTCGTGAAATTGCGAAGCAAAAAGGTTTAGTATCCATTGATGCTACATGTCCTGACGTAACAGTTACGCACGATTTAATTCGTGAAAAATCAGCACAAGGCTATGATATTATTTATATTGGTAAAAAAGGGCATCCTGAACCTGAAGGAGCAATCGGCGTTGCACCAGAGCATGTACATTTAGTGCAATCTTCCAATGATATTGATGCATTACATTTAACAAATGATAAATTACTGGTAACCAATCAAACAACTATGAGTCAATGGGATGTTGCTCATTTAATGGATAGTTTAAAAGAAAAATTCCCACATATTGAAGTCCATAAAGAAATTTGTTTAGCAACGCAGGTACGCCAAGAAGCAGTTGCTAAACAAGCAGGGGAGGCCGATTTACTTATTGTAGTTGGTGACCCAAAATCCAATAACTCAAATCGTTTAACACAGGTGTCTGTTGAAATCGCAGGGACACCATCCTATCGAATTGCAGATGTTTCTGAACTAAGAGTTGAATGGTTAACAGGCATTAATACCGTTGCTGTCACAGCAGGTGCTTCAACGCCTACACCGATTGTCAAAGAGGTCATTTCATTCCTTGAACAGTTCGACGAACATGATGAAACTACACATGTCATTAAACGTACAGTTACACTAGATAAAATTCTACCTAAAATTAAGACACCAAAGCCTGTAGAAAAAATTATGCCGTACTAAAATACTTAAAACCTGATTGCCTAAACACAATCAGGTTTTTATCTGTTATTTACTAAAATAATAATTGATAGGACGACCAATGCCACCATAATGCACATCCATCGTAATCTCTTCTTGCTTCTCTAAATAATCTAAATATCTTCGGGCTGTAACACGTGCAATACCTACACCACTTGCAACTTCTTCAGCCGATGCTCCCTCTACGGAATGCAAATAGTGCATAACTTTTTCGAGTGTGGCTCGATTAAAACCCTTTGGTAAGTTTTTTTCTAAGTGCATCATAGTTGGCTGCTCAATCTCATTTTGCCCACCCTGATAATGAAATAACTGATCAAGTTCTCCCTGTGTTAGCTCACGCTCTTTTTGCATTTGTCTTTTAAAACGCAAATAATTTTCAAGTGTTCCTTGCACGCGTTCAAATGAAAAGGGCTTCATAATATAATCGAAGACACCTAGATGCAAGATCTGTTTCACCGTTTTCATATCATTTGCAGCAGTTACAGTAATAACATCCACTGATAAATTCAGCTCACGTATTTTTCGCAAACTTGTAATTCCATCCTGCTCCGGCATAAAAATATCCATGAATACTAAATCAGGTGCAAGCTTACGTATTTGAGCTATTCCCTCAACACCATTTGATGCTTGACCTATCACTTCAAACCCCGTTACCTTTTCAATAAATTGACGATTCACCTCTCGCACCATCGGATCATCTTCTATTAAGAGCACCTTTATCTGTGTCACTGTCAACCCTCCGTTACCGTAATTCAAAATTTTAATCACTTGCTCTCCTATATTGAGAGGTCACCCATTGAAGCGAAGAGCTTTTAGTTTTAATCACTTATACCTCCGGGCTTTAGGAATAATAAAATGTTATTAAAAAGCTGGTTCCCTTATGAGGCTCACTAATAACCTCAATATCCCCCTGACCCTTCTGTACAATTTCTTGAATTAAATACAGGCCAATTCCTCGCCCTTTTTTCTCTTTTGTCGAAAAACCATTATCAAAAATATGAGTCCTTACCTCTTCTGTCATGCCTATACCATTATCTGTTACTAAGATTGCCAATACATCTTCATCCTCATCAACAGACACATGCACAATTTTTTCATCCAGCGGCGTATCCTTTAATGCATCAAAGGCATTTTCGATTAAATTGCCAAATAAAATGACGAAATCATGGTGATCTAAATTTTTTGGAAATACAGTCAGATGACTTTCTCGATCTATCTCTAACCGGATTCCCTGCTCCTTTGCATAGGAAATTTTACTAAGCAATAAGCCTGAAATATTTTCATTTTTAATTCGTTCATTTAAAAAATTTGTAATTTCATCATGTTCTTCCTTCACTTGTGTTAAATAAGAAAGTGCCTGTTCGTGATGTCCCAGCTGTAAAAGTCCTGCAATGGTGTGTAATTTATTTTTATGCTCATGTGTTTGTACACGTAATGCCTGTACAAATGCCTTTACACCAGTTAATTCTTCTGCAAGCTTTTTCACTTCTGTACGATCCTTAAACATGGCCACCGCTCCAACTGTTTTTCCATTGACTTGTATTGGAATACGATTGCTCATAATACTATGTCCATTAATATACAGCTCACGATTGAAAAGAGGCTGATCAAGCTCCAAAATTTCTGGTAACCGCGTGTCAGGTAACACCTCATAAATTTTCTTTCCAATTAATGATGAAGGCTGTTCATAAACACCTAATATATCACATGCTTTTTCATTAAATATAGTTATCGTTAAATCGTTATCTATTGCAATAATTCCTTCATGCATGGCATTAAAGGTTTCTGTTCGCTCCACATACATTTTAGCAATCTCATGCGGCTCTAACCCAAACATTTGCTTTTTCATATGAAGTCCTAAATTATGGGCACCCCATGCACTAAATAGAAGAGACAAGAAAATTGTAATGATTAACTCCTTTTGGATAGATTGTAGTAATTCAGTAATCGTTAAAACACTATAACCAACTATTACAACACCTAATTGTTTACCCTCATTATTCATAATAGGTACAAATGCGCGCACCATATCGCCATGCTCTCCTTGTGCAATTGATGTATAATAATGTTCAGAAAAGGCGGCATTCAAATCTCCTGATTGCGAAATCCGACCTATCTCCTCTGAATTCGGATGTGAATACTTGCGTCTTTGCATATCTAGGACAACAATATATTGTGCACCATTTATATCGCGTATTTCTTCCACAACAGGATTAATATGCGCTGTTGCCTCATTAAAATCAAGACCAGGAATATATGTTTTCAATTCAGGAAGCTGTGATACGGTTTTTGCCACAAGCAACGCCTGATTTCCTAGCTTATCCTTCTGCTCATTCATTACGAATCCTAGCAAAAATGTACCACCAATACTAAAGGAAAGCATGAGAATAAAAAAAGTCAGAGACATGATCTTTCTTCTCATTGATAACTTTTGAAATTTCAAGATGTAAACGCCTCCCTCTAACTATATTTTAGCTTACTTCATATGTTAGAATAACAAAAACATCAGAAAATACGAATTAATTGGGTGTAATAGATGAAAAAATTTATTATTGGAACAATAGCAACCGTTTTACTATTAACAATCGTGATTGGCGTACAACAAGGCCTACTATTCGCTACCCCCCTTCCCTACGACGATGAACAAAAAGGCTTGGATACACAAATTACCATTCATTTAAGTCACGTAGTAGCAGAAAATACACCGAAGGGACAGGCTGCAAGTAAATTCGCAGAACTTGTTGAGGAAAAAACAAATGGTGAGGTAAAGGTACATATCTACCCAAACTCCTCCTTATTTAATGATGAAAATGAATTTCAAGCATTACAAAACGGAGAAGTAGAAATGATTATCCCTACTTTCTCTAAAATGACAGCCTATGTACCAAACTGGCAGGTTCTAGATTTACCCTATCTTTTTAATACAGATGATGAAGTCCATGACGTTCTTACTGGCTCAATTGGCGAACAGCTATTAAATGAGCTTGAACCCTTTCAAATAAAGGGACTTAGCTTTTGGCACAATGGCTTTAAACATTTAACCTCTGTTGATTATCCTATTCATACATTCGAGGATCTAAAAGGCTTACGTGTCCGAACAATGCCAAGTAAAACACTTGAGAAGCAATTTGAGGCTGTTGGAGCAACGCCTATTCCGATTTCCTTTAGTGAGGTTTTTACGGATCTTGAATCACATGCCATTGATGCACAGGAAAATACAGCATCTAATATTTACTCTAAAGGCTTTTATAAGGTACAAAAACATATGACATTAACACAGCATGGGATTTTAGGGTATGCTGTTCTCATGAATGAAACCTTTTGGAAGTCTCTACCTGTAAAGATTCAAAAGCAGATTATGGAGGCTATGAAGGAAACAACAGATTGGCAATTTGAACAAGCCGTTATGATGAATGAAAAGGATTTACGAAAGCTAGAGCAGCAAGAAGGCTTTGAAATTTCCACGATGAGTAGTGAGGAACGACAACGATTTAAAGAAAAGCTTGCACCTGTCTATGACTTTTATAAAACCAATATACAAAATGATGATGTCTTATCGAGAATTGAAAAAATCGTTGCTCCTTAAATACTTTTGTTCATTAATGATAAATCCTCACTAATCGTGAGGATTTTTTCTTTTGTATTATAATAGATTCTTCAATTTCAAATCTACTATAAAACAGCTTTTAATCCTTGCAAATACTGATTTCTTACCCTTTTCAACTAAGAATGAACAAAATGAACAATAGAAACATTACGGTCATAAAAACTATTGTCGGAAAATTTCAGCTATGATAACCACATGAAAGCGTTCACAAAATATTCACTAATGTTGTAGGGGGAGAACTTTATGCGTATAAATTTAAAAAACTTAACCGTACAAGTACTGATAGCTATTGTACTTGGTATAATTGTCGGTGCCATGTTCCCAGAGTTTGGAGCGAAGTTAAAAATATTAGCCGATATTTTTATTAAATTAATTAAAATGTTAATAGCTCCTATCATTTTCTTAACAGTTGTTATTGGAATTGGAAGTATGGGCGATGTAAAAAAAGTTGGGAAAATCGGAGGGAAGGCCTTAATTTATTTTGAGATCGTCTCTACTTTTGCACTAGCGATTGGCTTACTCGTTGTCAATATTGTACAACCAGGTAAGGGCTTTAATACAGATGCTGCAAATGCTGCAGATGTGTCTCAATATACACAACAAGCTGCTGCCGCGGAGCATGGCTTCGGTGCATTTATCATGCAAATTATTCCTGATAACGTTGTTGGCGCACTTGCTAACGGTGAATTACTACCAGTGCTGTTCTCAGCAGTTTTATTTGGGCTAGCTGCTGCTGCGATTGGTGAGCCAGCAAAACCTGTTATTAAATTTTTCGAACAAGTAGCAGATATTTTCTTTAAAATTGTTAATATGGTTATGAAGATTTCCCCTATTGGTGCATTTGGTGCCATGAGCTATACAATTGGAAATTTCGGTATAAAATCACTTGGAAACTTAGGATTTTTAATGCTGTCTGTTTATATCACGATGTTTATCTTTATCGTAGCCATTATCGGTCTGATTACACACTATTTTGGCTTTAGTATTTTTAAGTTTATTAAATATATTAAGGATGAAATCTTTATTGTTATTGGGACATCCTCATCAGAATCAGCATTACCTTCGATGATGCGTAAGCTAGAAAACTATGGCTGCTCCAAACAAGTTGTTGGTCTTGTTGTGCCAACAGGGTATTCCTTTAATTTAGATGGTACATCTATTTACTTATCCATGGCAGCAATATTTATAGCTCAAGCTTATGGCGTGGAATTAGACATTTGGCATCAAATTACATTATTAGCCATTTTAATGCTGACATCTAAAGGAGCGGCTGGTGTAACGGGCTCAGGCTTCATTACGCTCGCAGCAACACTAGCAGCATTCCCTATGATTCCAGTGGAAGGGATTGCACTTTTAATCGGGGTCGATCGTTTTATGTCAGAGGCTCGTGCCGTAACAAACTTAATTGGTAATGGTGTTGCAACAGTTGTTGTTTCAAAAATGGAAAAAGAATTCGATCCAGAGCAAGAAAAGCGCGCTCTTGCAGGTGAAGTAACAATACAATAATATTAAAAGCTGACCATCGATGTAATTTTCACATCAATGGTCAGCTATTTTTAGTTCATTCTTTTTCATCTCTTATATCAAAATAATATTTATAAAAAGATGAAACCTAGGATTAGGTTTCATCGCATGTTGTTGAAATACTATTATGTCAATGAAATCAAGGTGACAAATTAAAAAGTATAGCCCTTTTTCAAAACGAGGGGTTGATCTCCGTTCCGACTGAGTGCTTTCCTGGGGGCGTCCGATGAGCCGCTTCACTCGCATAGCTCGCTCCAGGGTCTCATCTGTGACGCTGAATCCCCAAGGAGTCACTCAGTCTACACTCCAATCAACCTTTGCTCATAGTATTTTCTTCTGGCAATTCACACAAATATATAGTTAAATTTGAAGTCTTAGTTATCACTATATTGTGCAAAAATGGAGCTTTGATAACATTTTTCTATGCGAAAACAGAGGAGTACTTTATGTAAAGTTACAAAGTA
The DNA here is from genome assembly GCA_002973635.1 of Lysinibacillus sp. B2A1. GTDB lineage: Bacteria > Bacillota > Bacilli > Bacillales_A > Planococcaceae > Lysinibacillus. The sequence continues at coordinate 2,667,615 of CP027224.1, read as the reverse complement.
GTTTTACGCATAAAACGTAGGTTAACAGCTGTAGAATTGTACCAATATTCTATCCATTTAATGATGATGAGTAACATGCTTTTACTTTACTTTTTGAGGGAAGAAAATATTTAAAGTTCTACACTATTGCTGATTGGAGTGCAAGGCTACTCGACTCCCGTGGGATAGCGAGACAGACGAGACCCTGCACGGAGCGTCAGCGCAGGAAGCGGCTCGTCGCTCGCCCACAGGAAAGCGAGTAGCCTGGAACGGAAATCACCTTCATTTTGACTAAATATTCACAAAGAGTCCCTTGACTATTTAATTTTTCAACACTGTGAGATGAAACCTAGGATTAGGTTTCATCGTATAGTCTAGTAGATTGGAGGCTTTTTATGGCTACATTTACACTTACCTTTCCGAAAGCATTCGAAAGCTTTTCACATATCCCTATTATTAATGAACGAAATGAAGCAGTATGTGTATTGCAAAAGATTGAACGTTCATCCTTTGGAAAAGTTATCAATGCAGTTATGCTAGTAGCTGCACAGCAATCCTTACCACATCATTATGAAACTCGCACTACCTTAGGAGCACCGCTTTTTCAAGTGCAATCCACTCTCTTAACGAAGGGGGTTAGCCATCAACTTGTGATGCCAGATGGAACTACCCTACCAATTCAACGCAAGACCGTGCAGCTACTTGAATCCTCCTATTCATTTACAATGGACGGACTCGTTTTTCGCTTTGAAAAGGATTTTACTTCAACCGCCTATTTATATTGCAATGATGAAAAAATAGCAAGTGCTTGTAATATAGAAACTGAACTAGTGCGTACAGGAATAGCTTTTAAGCTTTTCGACTCCGATGATACATTTTTTGTCGCTTTACTAGCAACGCTTTATCAAACTTTATTCTTATTAAATAATTAAGGAAGGACTTCTCTCTTTCAAAATAAGGTAGTTGAAATCTCCAAAAGCTTTTACATGCTAGAATTATTCCAGATATTCCGGAACACGAAATATATTTTCTTTGTTTTGACCATTTTATACAGTCTCTTCAAAATAGGAGTACACTAAAAGAGTAGATTTACTATACTTTTGGAGGGATTTATATGGATTCAAAGGCAGCAGAGATTAAAAATTTAATGACTTTAAATCTTCTTGTTCAAATCTTAGAGGAACGTGGCATCATGACTGATCGAGAGTTAAAAGAACGTCTTACAAATAATGTGAAGCTTTCCTCTATGGATGCCGATTTAAAAGAAAAAGTCATTGAAGAAATAAAACATTAATTTAAAAAATGTCAAAAAGAGTAGCTCCTAAGTACTGAAAATACTTGAGCTACCCCTTTTTTATGAGTTAGATGTTGATTAAAATTTAATCAATAATAACTCGGATACCCACTTTTTATGTAAAATTAAGAGAGTCTGTTCTGAAAAAAGAATGATTAAAACAAATTCTTTCTATGGAGACTATTTAAAAAAATTTAATCATTTAGAAATGTAAAGCTCCACAATCATGCTCAATCTTAGAAGCACACTTATCCATATTGGCTAGACACTCTTTTATTTATTATAAACAAGTATGTAATTAGAATTAAATTAACAGCTAAGACGATAATACTGCCTTCAATTTTATAGATGCCACCTGATAGTAATGGATTTCCTTGAAATGTACTGTTGAAGAGATTTGGATAGTCACTTGCCAAAGAAACACCGCCAAATATAATTGCTCCAATTGTATTCCAAGTGAAATGAGCAATTATTGGTGCTATTATTGTGCCTGTGTATTCTAATAGTAATGTTACAAGTATACTCATTGTAACAACATTAAGTACCGGTATAATAAGTGCTTCAAATGCTCCACCATGCATCGCAGAAAATAAAATAGTAGTTAAAACCGTTGCCACAACTACATTATATTTTTGCTTCCATAATTGATATAGATAACCTCTCATCAGCAATTCTTGCATTACAGAATTCAATAGTGATGCCAAAATCCAAATCCATATGTAATCAATATTGTTTTGGTCATGTATATTCATTGTCTTTGTAAGTAAAAGAACAGCTACCACACTACCCAACCATAAGAAACCTATTACAACACCTATCAGAGAATTTTTAAAGAATCTTGAAGCTAAGGGGATCTTAATTTTATCCTTTTCTATTACTAAAACAAAAATAAAAGAAAATAAAACTACTAAAGAAAGTGGTACGAATTCCCACCATAATCGTAATAATGCCTTATTATTTGTTTGTATATCGGGTGCAAAAGAAATTAAAATTGCCCATCCAACAAAAAAGATAACCGTTTTTAAAATGTAGTTATTAACTTTTTCAATATTGATTTCTCTCCGATTACTATGTATATTATTGAGTTTATCTATTTTACAAAATACTATTTTCAACTAATTACTTTAGACAAAGTACATCCAACGGAGTTAAGCGGTACAACTTCATTTCAAAGGGATATCTAATTCCTTCACATAGACTGCAGTACCTGTAATCGAAATAGTTAATTTCCCGTTATCATTTTTTACATGTACATGCACACGTCCATCCTTCTCAAGTTCCTGACCCTGTTCGACGATAAGTGTCTTCTCACTTTGTGTTTGCTGCTCAATATAGGTTGCATGATAGGCACCCATCACACCGGATGCAGTACCTGTTGTAATATCTTCAATTGTTCCTGAATAAGGAGAAGAAAAATGTCTTGCATGCATATTGGCATTTTTATCAAATGCCTCTAAGCAAAATGGATGTAAGGATGCTTTTGGCATTTCCTTTAATATAGTCGGAAATTTAGCTGATTGTGGTGCCATCGCTTTAAAAAATTCTAAGTTTTTAATCGGTATAAGCAAGGTCCAAAGGCCTGTACTGCCATAAACAATTGGTAACTCTGGATGTATAGCTTCCTCTGGTAGTCCAATAGATTGTGCAAGCTCAACTTTTGAACCGTTAAAGGCTACAAACTGAGGAGCTGCATGTTGCATGGTCATGTATATGTCTCCTGATTTTTGCTCCGTTATTTCAATTGGAAGGATACCAGCCTTTGTTTCAATGGTAAAAAATCGCTTATTCTCTAATAGACCCTTTGTTTTTAGCGCATAAATCGTTGCCATCGTAGCATGCCCACACAAATTTACTTCATGACCTGGCGTAAAATAACGTATTCGTAAATCTGCTCGCTCAGATTTTAGGGCAAATGCTGTTTCATTAAAGCCTACTTGCTTTGCAATCGCCTGCATCTCATCATCGCTATATGAATCTCCCTCTACCACAACACCTGCTGGATTTCCCTTATTAGGGATTGTACTAAATGCATCATAATGATAGACTGTCACCATTTTTATCATTTCCTCTTTTCTACTAGCTAGTGTGTACTACCAATTCGATCAAATGGCCATAATACCAAACCTGCTGTCCCCAAAATTTCATCCTGTGCAACAAATCCGACTGTTTGATCTCGACTATCTATACTTCTTCGACGATTATCACCAAGAACAAAAAAATGACCCTCTGGCACAATCTTTTCACCTAATTGCTCCTCTAAAGTAAAATCATAGGTAAAATCGCCTTTATCCAGCAATGCTTCTTTATACTTTGTTAAATAAGGTTCTTCATTGGCCTTGCCATTTATGTACAAAACATCATCTTTATAGGCTATATGATCTCCTGGTAACCCGATAATTCTCTTAATATAATGTTCTTTTTCACTCGCCTTAAAGACGATCACATCAAAGCGTTGATAATCTGAAATTTTCGGACCTACTTTATTTACGATAACTTTATCACCATCTTCAAAAGTTGGCATCATGGAGGCTCCTTCTACAACTACAGGAGAAAAAAGAAAATAACGAATCCCCATCGTAAAAATAATGGCTAATCCAATTGTTTTAATCCATGCCCAAAGTTCATTTTGATTTAGATTTTGATTTTGTGCCACGTCTCATACCCCAATTCTTCTTATTTCAATTAATTATCTTATATTAATGGATACGAATCTACCACAAGAAAAGTTCCATGTATTTCTAAATAAACTAAAGTTCAGTACTAAATTCTGGTTTCTTTATATATGGCCAGAACATTCATACTAGTCATTCCTTCCATACAGCCCTATTTTTCGAAAAATGGTATATAACAAGCTAGGAACAATCATTTCCCAAGATATTCATTGCATATAAAAAGCAGTATGTACACTTACAGAACATACTGCTTCACGCTCTTATCGAATTGTTTTTAATGCAGTTGCCCAAGGGATAAGCTGATCTAACATTTGGTTTACAGAGTCTGCCTGTACCTCTTTTGGTTTGAATGTTGTGCCGTTTTCAAAGTCAGTAAATAAAGATAGTGCGGGATGTACACGGACATCTGCTACTAATAATTCGCCAAGAATGCCACGTAAATGTTCAGCGGCCCTTGCTCCGCCTACAGAGCCATAAGAAACAATACCAGCAGCCTTGTTATTCCATTCCTCACGTAAATAATCTAACGCATTTTTTAATGCCCCTGTAATGGAGTGGTTATATTCTGCAACAATAAATACAAAGCCATCACAAGCTGCAACTCTTTGGGACCATGCAGCAGCACCAGAAGCATCTCCTCCTGGCTCACCTAGAAGTGGCAGCTTAAAATCAGCAATATCAATGACTTCATAGTCTGCATCACTACGTTTTTCAGCTACTTTCTTTACCCATTCTCCTACCTGTGGACTTAAACGACCCTCACGCGTACTTCCTAAAATAATTCCTATTTTCAACACCATGCTCCTCCTCTTTCATCCCAAAATTGATGGCTCCAATTATTCATTTGCATTCCAACAGAATAAATTAGCACTCTTAGACATCCTGTACAGGAATACATTGCTTTATTCAATACATTTATTTTATCTTAATGGGTCTTTCTAATGCTGCAAGCTCATCCTCCATCGATGCATATTGTCTTTCTATCGCATATTTTGCATCAGAGATAGCAGCATTATAAATATGCGGAGCAATGTATTCCTTTATAAAATCAAAAAATCTCTCCGCTTCAAATTCTGTAATATCCTCATCTCGATTGTTATAGAAGAATCGTTGTATATCTGCTATAACTAATTCTTGCTGCTCTTTAGTCAGTCGAATAAACATGCAAAAACTCTCCTCTACTATTTTCTCAATCATCATAACACTATAAACTTTATCTATATATATACACAAAAAGACTGAATTAAACAGTATAATTCAGCCTTTTTCATGTTGTTGAAATACTATTATATTAATGTAATCAAGGTGACAATTTAAAAAGTATAGCCCTTTTTCAAAACGAGGGGTTGATCTCCGTTCCTACTGAGTGCTTTCCTGGGGGCGTCCGATGAGCCGCTTGGGGCAACAGGAGGTTGGTCACGAAGGCGTTATCACAGGACGTGATGCTTTTAGCCTTCGTTCCCCTAATATGCTCGCTCCAGGGTCACATCTGTGACGCTGAATCCCCGAGGAGTCACTCAGTCTACACTCCAATCAACCATTGCTCATAGTATTTTCATTGGCATTCCACATAAATGTTAGTGATTAATTGAAGTCTTAACCATCACTATTTTGCGGAAAAATGGAGCTTTTATATAACATTTTTCTTATGCGAAAGCAGAGCGACAGCAACAAGTAACTTTATGTAAAGTGAAAATGTGGTTTTAACCATAAAATGCAGGACAACAACTATAGAACTGTGCCACTATTCATCCATTTAATGATGGTGAGTAATATGCTTTTACTTTACTTTTAAGAGAAGAAAATATTTAAAGTTCTACACTATTGCTGATTGGAGTGCAAGGCTACTCGACTCCCGTGGGATAGCGAGACAGACGAGAAACTGAGGCCAACACGATGTTGGTCACGAAGGCGTTGTCACAGGACGTGACGCACTTAGCCTTCGTTCCTCCAGCGTAGGAAGCGGCTCGTCGCTCGCCCACAGGAAGCCTTGCTCTGCGCGAAAGCGAAGCGTCAGCGACAAAGCGAGTAGCCTGGAACGGAAATCACCTTCATTTGACTTAGTAGTCACAAAGAATCCCTTGACCATTTAGTTTTTCAACACTATGAAAAAGATTGTGTCGATGACATATAATTTCTGTTTCACTCGCCTTACTCTACGGAAACCATTTCTTTTTCTACAATATATATTTCATTTATCTTACTGTTCACATTTAAAAGAATAGCTTGTTGATAGAAAATTTTTTTCCTTGGAGACAATAGCTTCTCCACCATCTTTTTCACACTGCTCTGTCATGGCATCAATTTTTTTGGCATTCATCGTATTTGTCATAAATGTCATTCCTAAACCAAATACAGCAATCATTAAACCAATCATTACCCATAACTTTCCGGACTTATTAGCTGTAGGCCCATCACTTGCCACATCTATTCCCCTCTCTTATACGAACAGAAACGGTTCTGTATGAATAGTAGATTGTACAAATTCTACCGTATATTTTTTATCTTCACACATTTTCGTCATCTTTTTCGCTACGCCCGCAATCATCACTTTTTCAACATGATGACCAGGATCTACAATCTGCAAGTCAATCGCCTGTGCATCTTGTGCCGTATGGAAATACATATCTCCCGTTAAAAATACATCTGCGCCTGCACGCTTAGCAGCATAAATATATTTATTGCCATCCCCACCAACTAGCGCTACTTTTTTTACTTTTGACTGTAAATCACCTACAACACGAACAGCGGGTACATCTAGCTGCTGCTTCACAAATTGCGCAAAATCATGAAGTGTTAGTTCCTGTTGCAAGTAACCTACTCGCCCTAATCCCATGACATTTGTCTGCTGGTCTAAGCGAATAATATCATAGGCAGGTTCCTCATATGGATGTACTTGTAACATGGCTTTCAATACACGGTTTTTAATAGATTCGGGCAATACAACCTCTACCTTCAACTCTTCTTCAACATGGACTTCCCCTATTGAACCTACATACGGATTGGCATCTGCTAGTGCACGAAAACGCCCTTCCCCCATAGTTGTATAACTGCACGCTTCATAATCACCTATACGACCTGCTCCTGCCTTCGCTAATGCTTTACGCAAATCTTCGACATTGGCCGTTGGAATAAAAACAGCTAGCTTTAACAAATTTTCCGCATACGTTTCCTCTAAGATGGAACGATTTTCAAGCTGAAGTGCATCTGCTAATAAGTCGTTAACACCGCCTTCAGCTACATCGAGATTGGTATGTGCTGCATATACGGCTATATCATTTTTTAGGAGCTTCTCATATAAACGTCCAGTTGGATGATCCGTACAAATATTCGCCAAACGTCTGAAAATAGGAGGATGATGGGCTATTATAAGCTCACAGCCTTGCGCAATGGCTTCATCAGCTACGGCTTCATTCACATCTAATGTAACTAATACTTTATTTACAGGTTTGTTTAAGGTGCCAATCGCAAGCCCAATTGGATCATTTTCCATACAAGCAAGCTTTTTAGGTGACCATGATTCGAATAATTGTATAATTTCTTGTCCATTTACCATTTTCATCTCACAGAACTCCCTCCACTAATTGAATTAAAGTTTCTAGTTCTGCACGTTTTTCGTCAATTTCAGGCGTTTGATCCGCCCCTTCAATAGACTGTAATACACGTTGCCAATTTTCCTTTTCACGTGACCATTTTTTGATAAAAGTTGCTGATTTTCGCTGCATTAATTTCGGTCCAACTAAAACTTCTAGTTCCGTTAACTCCATCTGACTTCTTTGCAAAACAAGTATCTCATAAATTTTATCATCTTCCTCTAAGATCTCTTCATCAAGAATAGCCCAATTATGTGCTAAAGCCCACTCTCGAATCACCTTGGCATGAATATTTGGTTGCAAAATAAGGCGCGTAACTCCAAGTAGCTTTTCTGGATGCTTTTCTAATATAGATACAATGAGAGGACCGCCCATTCCAGCAATTGTAATAGTATCTACATGATCATCTTCTTCTACTGCTGCTAGACCATTGGCAAGTCGTACCTTAATTTTTTCTGATAAACCTTCTTTTTGTACCTGTCCAACTGCTGATTCATAAGGTCCTTTTACAACTTCGCCTGCTACCGCATAAGAGGCAATTCCCTTGTGAATCAAGTAGCATGGTAAATATGCATGGTCACTGCCAATATCAGCTACAACCGCACCTGTTGGAACAAATTTTGCTACTGTTTCTAATCGTTTTGATAGTTTTTGTGCATTCATGTTTTCCCGCCTGCCTTAAATAGAGTCCTTTAATAGTATGTATGAAATCATGCAAAAAAACAAATGGAGTTGTCTCTAATTTGAGCAACTCCATTGTTTATTACCAGAAATAAATATAGCTGTACTAAGTACGTTAAACGCTTTCAGTACAGCTACTTTTCAAATTATTTTAGAGTTGAAATGTACTCAGCGATTGCTTTTGCTTCCGCTTCGTTTTTCATTCCAGGTGTCATCGGTGTACCTTCAATACCGTTTGTTAAAACGTCTACGATACGAGCTTCATCTAAGCCATGTAGGTTTGGACCCACACTACCAGTTAAGTCACCGCCATGACAGCCGATACAAGATTGTACTAATGCAGAACCATCATCAGTAGCCTCTGTAGTTTCGCCACCGCCTTCTTTTTCAGCAGCAATTTCTTTTTTGTTCTCTTCGCCTGTTAAAGACATGAAGAAAATAAGACCAATACCAAATGCTAAAATTAAGATGTAAGGAACGACTGGATTGTTTTTCATATGTTTCCCCTCCTCATTGTAAATCTACTTCTATTATAATATAGAATCAGTCAACATCTAATATTGTACTGCATTAACCAAGAAACGAAAAGCCCTATTCGCTAAGTTTTCCTTTGTTTGTAACAAATTCGACATTTCTGTATCTATTGGATAAAATATGTCTTGCCATCACCAATTTTTGGTCCATCTAATACCATTTAACAATTAATCTTTGCTCCTCATTCTTGTAGTTAGCTTTCCACTATATACTCTTACATATACTTAAAAATGTATTTTTCTTCAATGAACATTTATTCTTGAAATCATCAAGTTGAATAAGCCACACTATTATCTTAATATATTTTAAATTCTGCTTTTTACCCTGAATTTTTTCTTAAAATCTTTTTTAATAAAGTCATACTACTTTTTTAGAAAAACATTAAATAGCAAATACGCTCAGCGCAAATGATTCTAGATTTTTTCTAAAATCAAGATAAAAAAGAATCTATCGCTATAAGCGTATAGATTCTTAAATGTTTCATAATAAATTTATGATATAATAACCAATCAATGCTAATAGTCCTAAAACTCCAGAGACTGTATAATACAGTAACTTCATTTTAATACCTGACCAAAGCCAAACTCCGCAATTTGCTGCAATTAAGCAAAATAAGGCTATATTATTTCCATTGAAATATGTAGTGTAAATTCGAATAGACATACTAAACAATAAAATAGCTGCTAACAAGTGGAAAATGGGTGTTAATAAATTATTTTTTTTCACCATTCGAAATGCCATAATGAATAAGATAAGTGCAGCAATTCCTACAATAACTGTTAAAATTAACGTTAATGAGGAGATTGTAAAATAGATAAATAGAAGAGCAATTATGGCAATACATATACCCACTATTAAAAGAAACATTTTTCTCTTTTCTGAGGGTAGCACTGCTTGCTTATGATGCACAGGATCTAACTCCTCTACATCTGCTCCCTCTGCATATAGAGCTGCTAAAAAGTCGCAGTAATGCTCTGGTAATAGCTTATTCTGCTTCCAAAACAAAATCTCATTTAAGATTATTTTTTTCCGAGGATTTGTCATAGTATTTGCTCCAAACATTGCTTAATAATGGTTGTTATTACAATTTTATCTCACAATTCTAAAAAGCACATCTGTAGAAAGTAACAAAAATATTCGATTTAACTCATGCTTATTATGTATTTTTAAGCTCTCTCGGTTTGTCAATTTATTATTATTTCCATACAATCAATTACGCCCAGAGCAATTGCGTCCAAGCTTTTCAAAGATCATTCATCCGCTGTATTGCTTTATCTTGATTCAGCACGCTGAATAAAAAAACACATTCATCTCGCCACCTGTAGAGATGAAGGTATTCTATACCTGACGATTCGTTTTCGGTACAAAAACGTTTGATGCTGTCGCTGCACTTTCGCACAGTAATGATTTGATGCTGTCGCTTCGCTTTCGCACAGTAATGATTTGATGCTGTCGCTTCGCTTTCGCACAGTAATGATTTGATGCTGTCGCTTCGCTTTCGCACAGTAATGATTTGCTGAAATAAGATAAAAAAAGAGCCAGCCAATTAGTTATCACTAATCAGTCAGCTCCATTTTTTTCATGTTTATTCTAAGAAATCTTTTAAACGTTTACTGCGAGAAGGGTGGCGTAATTTTCTAAGTGCCTTTGCTTCTATTTGGCGAATACGTTCACGAGTTACACCAAATACTTTCCCTACTTCTTCTAAAGTACGTGTGCGACCATCATCTAAACCGAAGCGTAAACGTAGAACATTTTCTTCACGGTCAGTTAATGTATCTAACACATCCTCTAATTGCTCTTTTAATAATTCATATGCTGCATGGTCAGATGGAGATTGAGCTTCAGAATCCTCAATAAAGTCGCCTAAATGTGAATCATCTTCTTCTCCAATTGGTGTTTCAAGAGATACTGGTTCTTGTGCAATTTTTAAAATTTCACGCACCTTTTCAGGTGTTAAATCCATTTCTTCCCCAATTTCTTCTGGAGATGGTTCGCGACCTAAGTCCTGTAATAATTGGCGTTGTACACGAATTAATTTATTTATTGTTTCTACCATATGCACTGGTATACGAATCGTACGTGCTTGGTCGGCAATTGCGCGTGTGATTGCTTGGCGAATCCACCATGTCGCATACGTGGAAAATTTAAAGCCTTTGCGGTAGTCAAATTTCTCAACTGCCTTAATAAGACCCATATTCCCCTCCTGAATTAAGTCAAGGAATAGCATACCTCGTCCTACATAACGCTTCGCAATCGAAACCACAAGTCGTAAGTTTGCTTCTGCTAGACGTTTACGAGCTTCCTCGTCGCCTTGTTCAATACGTTCCGCTAATGCAATTTCTTGCTCTGCAGACAGTAAATCAACTCGACCAATTTCTTTTAAGTACATACGAACAGGGTCATTTATTTTTACGCCTGGTGGTACGCTCAAATCATTTAAGTCAAAAGTCTCTTCATTTGCTTCTTCTTTCATCAAGCTTTCTTCTTCAAATTCTTCTTTTCCAATAATTTGAATGTCTTTATGCTTTTCAAGATCCTCAGCAAAATGGAAAACCTCTTCATTTTCTAGTTCATACTGAGCTAGCTTCTCTGAAATCTCTTTCATTGAAATTTCACCATCTGTTTTCGCTTTTTCCTGCAGTAACTTTTTGGCTTCATCTAATGTAATTTCTACTTCTATCTCTTTTGAACGTTCTGACTTGTCCGCCATAAACCTTCCTCCTTCTAAACAACCGAATCGGGTTAAATCGCCGATAACGATTTTCTTAAATGAATAATCTGTTGGGCGATTTCAAGTGCACGCGCATACTCATGCATCTTCTCCGCTTCCTTTGACTCATGCATCTTTTGTTGAATTTCCTGCTCAATTCTATATTTTTGCAACTGACGTATAGAGTCTGTAACCTCTGCTTCAGCTTGGTCTGGATCTCTCTCTACTAAAGCTGCTTCCATGACAATTTTGCGTAATTCAGCGTCATCTAATATCTCAACAAATCGTTGATAATCAGGATGACCATATTCCTCATAAAAACCTACTAAGCGAACAAAAACTGCCATATAGGCATCTCGGACAAATGGCTCTTTTTGCTCACTACGTAATACCCTGTCCACTACATCTATATTATGAAGCATATGTGCGAGTAATAAACGTTCGGCACGTTCAGCTGCGTCCATAGGCTTTTGCTGCTGCGTGACTGGCATTGAAGGCGGAACGGGCATTTCTACTTTTGCAGAACGTACCTGATTAGCCTCTAACTTTCGGAATTGTGCATATATCGCTTCTTCCGAGATATTTGTTTGAGTGGATAGCTGCCGTATATACAAATCTCGTTCAACTGGAGAGGATCTGCCAATCAGTTGTTCAAGGACTTCTTGGATATATTGAAGCGTATCATTTTCAAATTGAAAGTTCTTATTTCGTCTAGCATGCATCATCATAAAAGCAATATACGCATGTGGGTTTTCCAAAATTTGTTCCTTAAATGCTTGTCCACCTAAACTACGAATGTACTCATCAGGATCTAGCTTATCTGGTAACACCGCGATATTCACTTTCATTCGTTCTGCTTGCAGTAGTTGTGCCGCTCTTTTTGCCGCGTCAAAACCAGCATTATCACCGTCATAGCAAATCGTAATCTGCTCTACTAAGCGCTTTAGCTTTGTAATATGCTGATTCGTCAGCGAGGTGCCCATTGTAGCTACGGCATTCGCTACACCAACAGAAGTTGCTGCTAAAACATCCATAAATCCTTCCATCAATACTACTTGACGATTTTTTCTGATTGAGGTTCGTGCTTTATCTAGGTTATATAGCACCTCACTCTTTTGAAAAATTGGTGATTCTGGACTATTTAAATATTTTGCCTCCTCACCAGTCGATGAAAGTATTCGTCCTGAGAAGGCAATAATTTTACCGTTCTCATCTCGAATGGGGAACATTATTCGCCCTCTAAATCGATCAAAATAGCGTTCCTCCCCTTCTCGCTTGATGACTAAACCACTTTCTGCGATTTCTTGTAAGTTATAACCTTTCCTTTCAAGCAATATCGTTAATGCATCAAAGCTTGGGAGAGACCATCCAATGCTATTAGATTCGATAAGTTCCCTTGTAAATCCTCTTTCTAGCAAATAATTTAAAGGTTCTTCACCATCTTCTGTGTTCAATAGTAAATGGTGGAAAAAATCCGCTGCAAAAGCGTGTGCTTCTTTCATCCTTTCTTCTGCCTTAGATATCTTTTTCGTTACGTCCGGTAAAGTTGGTCCAACATCTAAATGTATGCCAGCACGTTCACCAAGTTTCACGACTGCGTCCGGGAAAGAAATCCCTTCAATATCCATGATAAAAGTAATAGCATTACCGCCTGCACCACAACCAAAGCAATGAAAAATTTGTTTGTCTGATGACACAGAAAAAGATGGTGTTTGTTCTCCATGAAATGGACAGAGACCAAACCAATTGCGCCCACGTTTTGTAAGCTGCATGTATTCACTTATGACATCAACAATATCCGATTGTGTACGAATCTGTTCAATCACTTCTTCTGGAATCTTCCCTGCCAAATTCATCACCATCTTTAATTTACGTTCTAAAACACAATTCGCTATTCGTTTTAAAAATCCTTTAATTCTCGACAAAAAAATAGGATTTTTCTCTTTTTAAATATTTTTACCACAATTTTATTATTATAAAACAAAAATTAGTTTTTATCTATACTATTTTCTAAAAGCGACTCAAAAAAACCGCCCCATACTACCGAGGTGGTTTAGCAAAATTCCATGCTTATTTACAAGTCGAGATATGTTCAATAATGACATTCGCTGTTTCTTCTACAGCCTTGTTCGTCACATCAATAACCTTACAGTCAATTCTCCCGACAATTTTTTCAAAATGCTGGATTTCTTCTAATATACGATTATGCTGTGCATAGATTGCATCATCATTCAATCCTAGAGTCATTAATCTTTCTTTTCTAATCGAGTTTAATTTATCAGGAGAAATAATTAAACCGAAACATCTTTTTGGATCAATCTGGAATAGTTCTTCAGGTGGCTCCACTTCTGGCACTAATGGCACATTCGCCACCTTATAGCGTTTATGTGCTAAATATTGTGATAAAGGTGTTTTGGAGGTACGTGAAACACCTACAAGGACAATATCAGCCTGTAATAATCCACGCGGATCTCTGCCATCATCATATTTTACTGCAAATTCAATGGCCTCAATTTTTTTAAAATAATCATCATCCAACTGGTGAACAATCCCTGGTGCCTCTAACGGGAATTCTTCCATAAAGGCTGCCATTGTTTTTAATGCAGGACCTAAAATATCAACAGCATGTATTTTTTCCTGCTCACACAGTTTCTGCATCAATGAACGCATTTCCTGTCGAACCAGCGTGTATATAATAAATGCCTGTTGCTTGGCCGCAAGACAAACAATTTTTTGGATGAGCTCCTCTGATTGAATATATGGAAAACGTCTAATAACCGTGTTCTCCAAACCAGGCCGAAACTGGCTGATAACTGCTTTCGCTACTTGATCACCAGTTTCACCGACCGAATCAGATACAACAAAAACGCGTAGTCTTTTCATGCTGCACTCCTTCAAAATTTAGACATTCTGTGCGAGTGATAAGAAAGCACGTGTAATCGTCGTTTTTGTAAGACGACCTACAATTGTCAAGCCACCTTCCTGTGGTTCTACTACAGGTAGCGAATCGACTTCTCGTTCAATTAATTTATTCGCCGCGACAACTAAAGAATCTGATCGCTCACAGTACGAAATATTGGGCATGCGCGTCATAATAATATGTACAGGTATTTTGTTTAAATCCTGTGTGCCGATACTTGTACGTAGTAAATCCTTACGAGATAGTACACCTGTCAGAAACTCATTCTTATCCACGACAAAGAGTGTACCAACATCCTCCGAAAACATAAAGCAAATCGCATCATAAACAGTCATTGTTTCCGGTACAACTACAGGTCCTGAATGAAAATCTTTCACTTTTAAATTGTGAATACTATCCATTAATGTAACAGATGCTTTTTTTCCTGAATAGAAATAGCCAACCCTTGGTCGTGCATCTAAAAAGCCCGCCATCGTGAGAATAGCCAAATCTGGTCTTAAAGTCGCTCTTGTCAGATTGAGACGCTCTGCAATATGTTCGCCTGTAATTGGCCCATTTTCTTTCACAATTTGTAAAATGTCTTCCTGACGTTTATTGAGTTCGATTGGACTCACCGCCTCAAATCTAATAGTGTTATACTTATGCTCAATTATTATATACTATTTTAATAATTATTGCGAATTAAAGAACTACATGCTACAATATTGACACATACGCTTGCTCTATATGTATTTTCGAGCAATATTGCGTTATACAGGCGATGAAGGGAAAAAAGTATCTGTTCTATTTAATAGCGAGTAGAAGATGGTGAAAGTCTACACAGTGACAGAGAAAAGGCACTCCTTGAGCTAACTTTTTAAAAAGAGGTTTTAAACAGTTTGTTTAAAACAATCAGGGTGGAACCGCGGGTATTAGCACTCGTCCCTGGGCATCTATTGTGCCCGGAGACGGGTGCTATTTTCATTTAGCCTAGACTAAGTGAAAAACTTTGGCGTTTTACCGCAAAAACACAAAATGAAAATTTTCAAGGAGGCTATATTATGGCTAACAAATCAATGGAAACAATCGTATCATTAGCAAAGCACCGTGGTTTTGTCTTTCCAGGCTCGGAAATCTATGGAGGCTTAGCAAACACTTGGGATTACGGTCCATTAGGTGTAGAACTAAAAAATAATATTAAAAAAGCTTGGTGGCAAAAATTTGTTCAAGAATCCGAGCACAATGTAGGACTAGATGCTGCCATCTTGATGAATCCTAAAGCATGGGTGGCTTCTGGTCACGTTGGTAACTTTAATGATCCAATGGTTGATTGTAAAGCGTGTAAAGCACGTCATAGAGCGGATAAAATCATCGAAGACGCTGCGTTAGCGAAAGGCGATGAAATCATTGTCGATGGTATGACATTCGATCAAATGAAAGAAACAATGATTAAGTATGATGTGGTATGTCCTGATTGCGGCAAGGCTGATTTCACAGATATTCGCCAATTCAATTTAATGTTTAAAACATTCCAAGGCGTAACAGAGTCTTCTACAAACGAAATTTATTTACGTCCTGAAACTGCACAGGGTATTTTCGTGAACTTTAAAAACGTTCAACGCTCTATGCGTAAACGCACTCCGTTTGGTATTGCACAAATCGGTAAATCATTCCGTAACGAAATTACTCCTGGTAACTTTACTTTCCGTACTCGCGAATTTGAACAAATGGAGCTTGAATTTTTCTGTAAGCCTGGCGAAGACCTTGAATGGCATGCATACTGGAAGGAATTTTGTAAAAACTGGTTATTAAATTTAGGAATGAAAGAAGAGTCTATGCGTCTTCGTGATCATGAGGAAGATGAATTATCTCACTATTCGAATGCTACTACGGATATCGAATTTAAATTCCCATTTGGTTGGGGAGAGCTTTGGGGTGTAGCTGATCGTACAGATTACGATTTAAAACAGCATATGGATCACTCTGGTGAGGACTTCACTTACATTGACCCAGCTACAAACGAACGCTATGTACCATACTGTATTGAACCTTCTTTAGGTGCTGACCGTGTAACATTAGCATTCCTGTGTGATGCATATGACGAGGAGGAGCTTGAAGGTGACGATAAGCGTACCGTTTTACGCTTCCACCCTGCTCTTGCACCATTTAAAGCAGCTGTCCTTCCACTTTCTAAAAAGTTATCTGATGAGGCTACAAATGTTTGGGCGGAACTTCGTAAAGCATTCCCAGTTGACTTTGATGAATCACAATCAATAGGCAAACGATACCGTCGTCAGGATGAAATTGGAACACCATTCTGTATCACATACGACTTTGACTCACAAGAGGATGGTCAAGTAACGGTACGTCATCGCGATTCCATGTCTCAAGTTCGTATGCCAATTGCCGATGTGAAAGCATATATCGAGAAACATCTTCAATTCTAAATATAAAAGCATCGTAAAAAGGGAGCCTGCAAATTGCAGCTCCCTTTTGGCTATGCCTTTAATGTAAAAAATAAACGCTCCTGCATCTTCTCCTCAAAGGAGAATCTTTTCATGCTCATTCCCACCAAGCTTACTAATAATTCCTCTATATCTACAAGAGAATAATATAGGAATGTACCCTCTCGCATAGGGCGAACTCGTTTTTCTACTGTGAGCTCATCCTCAATAAAATAAGCCACATTTACATCACAATGTTCCATCAATTGTGTGATTCGCTGATCGTCACCTGGATTTATGAAGAATGGTACAATTTTGTCAATATACAAAATACTCTGTACTAGTTTTATGAAAAAGTTTTCACGAAGCGAGGTTTCTACAACTAAAATAGTTGTTTGTTCGTGATGATAATCCATGTACAAAACATTTAATTGCTCTTCCAATAATTTTTTAAGTATATTAATAGAGTTTCTATATTTCGTCATATCTGTCTGAATTTCTCTAGTCAATAAACGCAAAATGCGAAAGGCTGGCAAGAAGATTCTTAAGACAATCTCTTTTGGATGTAAGTGATCAATTAATTTATTAAAATGGATTCTTAAGTTAGTTTCGTCACAGCGAATTAATTGCTCAACAAATAAATTAAAAATTTCTTCAAAGCTATCCGCACGATAATCAATCATTTTCACAATTTTCACACTATAATTCAAAGGTAAATTCATAGATGTTTGTTCATCCAACAATTTAACTTTCGGCAACGTTGGGAATAAATCATAGACAAGTTCAACTTGAGCACTTCGATTATCAGATAATAAGACTACTGAGTTAACAGGATAAATCCCTAAGCACTCCACAAATTTATGCATGAACTTTTCGTTATACAATTGTCGGTCGCGATATAAAACAGCTAATGCATCCGTTGCAGCATATCCTGTATGATAAACACGTTTTGATGTCATTGCTGAATATACATCAATGATTTGCAGTAATTGCACTCCTTCGCTCATTTCATCCGCACATAGTTTATTTGGATAGCCTTTACCAGCAAAGCGCTCATGGTGATCACGTGCCAGATAAGCAATATCCTCTTCCCCATTTTCAATAAGTAACTCATAGCCTTTCGTTGTGTGCGTTTTGACTACCTCAAATTCATCTTCCGATAACTTTCTTTTCAGATTTAGAATTTCCTGTGGAATAAATACTTTGCCTATGTCATGGAACAAATATCCTCGTGCTAACGTTTCGATATCAGTTAACCCTAAGTAACGTGCAAAGATTGTGCCTAAAACAAACACATCAAATGAATGGACAAAGGAATATTCATCCCATTCTCTTAATCGCATAAGTAAATCGTAGCGATGTTTCTTTTCTAAAATTTTTTCAAAAACACCTCGTACATAAGCAGTGTCCTGCATGCTTTTTAAAATTTGACCATAGCGTAATTCATGGACAACATTCTCCAATGTCGTCATAAATAGCGTACTTACTTTTTCTTTATACTCATCTACCTTATTTTCTTTATCCATCAGCGGGGCAAAGACATCCTCGTACTCCTTTGTTCGCTGAACACTTAAATCATGGACAATTCGGACTGAATCTGATGGTAAATAAACAGCTAATTCATCTACTTTTCTAAGTTTAAGTAATGCAATAATCCGATCAGTTAAAACTAACTCTTTTTTAGCTAATAATTGATACTCAGAAAAAATATCCTCAGCCAAAATATCATTTGCTTCAACTTCATCAATACTTAATGTCACTTTTCTTAGCATATTTTTTGCCACATACGCAATGTTCTAGCATTATGTGACTCCCTCCTTCTTCCATAGGACTGCGTTGTTCTAAAAAACATCTTTGCTGATAGAGGCATGTTTTACATTTTATATGCATGTCAGATCTATATGAATTGGACTAGTTTTATATGGATATTAAATGTATAAATTATACCAGAATAATTTTAATGTCATAACCTATATTTATTACAATATCATAGGTTAAAATGCCTTTTCAACTAGTATATGGGTCTTGAATGATTAGTTAATACTATGATTATATTAAAAACTATTCAAAAAATAAATCTTTAAACCTAATACCTCCATATAATATCTGATATTAATCATATAAAAACAATGATTAAAGAACTACAAAAAGTGAATTACAAATACATTTATATAAAGTTCAAATAAAAATATCTTAAAAATTTTATTTCTGAAAAAAACTAAATTTTTGTTTTTTTACGCTATTTAAGTTAGCCCCTTGCTCAATTTGTCCTACGATTTAGTGTCAAGCATTTAAAAGAATACTTATACATTAGCATTATGACAAAATAATTACGGGATATTTCCATTTAAAAGTGACCAAATATTAGAAGTACTCTCTAAGAGGATAACATTTCCTCTATTCTCACTACATACATTTTGATATAAATAAAGTATTATAGTTAATCTTAAATGTTAATTAACAATAATTTAACATTGTACAGTAATTCCAACCAATATTATTCACTCGTCCGGAAGTTTGAATATATAATCGGAAGGATTTTCACAAGCAAAAGATAAGGTAATACTATAAAAATTTATTTTCATTACTTTGGAGGAAATCACTTGAAGACCCATCGTTTCTATCAAATTGCAATGGCCTCAGCATTAGCCACAAGTGCAATTGTAATTACACCCTCAGTAAATGCTGCGACTATTTTCCCTGACATCAATGCTTCAACAGAAGAAGGCAAAGCTATTATCAATTTAGCACAACGCGGCATTATTTCAGGCTACCCTGATGGCACTTTTAAACCAGCAAACCCAATCACACGTACGCAAGCCGCAAAAATTTTAGCAGGAATGTTAAAGCTTGACACTGTACATGTAAAAAATCCACATTTTAAGGATGTCCAACCTGGCGATGAGAATTATGGTGCAATTGCAGCTTTAGCAAACGCAGGCATCATTAGTGGCTCAAATGGTTATTTTCACCCAGCAAATAATATTACACGCGGGCAAATGTCAAAAATGATTGTAAAAGGCTTCGAATTAAACATTACTGATGACATTGACATTCCATTTTCCGATGTAAAGGTAGGAAGTGAATACGAACCGTTTATCAAAACTCTTTTTGCCAATAGCATCACAAAAGGTACAACACCTACTACCTTTAGTCCACAGAGCCATGTGAAGCGCTCCCAATTAGCGTCGTTTGTAGTTCGTGCAGAACATGCACAAGGGAACGCAACTGTTTATGCTAGTCAATTCAGTCAGGATTATATCTTCGCTTCTTACGGTGGCATTGAGCCTGCAGAGGATATTTTTACATGGGATGAAGAAGATGATATGACGGAGTCCATCACGATAAAACCGTTAAAAGAGGGAACAGGAAAATTAGTCGTAACAGGCTTTAAGGAAGACACAGAGGAATTTACAGATATCTTTTATATTGTTCATGTTAACAATGTAAATGGAAAACTACAAACAACTTTACAAGAAGTAAAGGAAGAAGATTATGTAGAGAACTTACCGCTTAACTTAATGGAAAACGACTTAAATTTTATCCCTACTGAAGTAAGTATTCAAACTACAGATGGTCAAGTTTTATCACCAGCATCGTATGAATTCAAAGCAAACAACCAATCTGCATTCATTTCCATCTTTAAAAATGGGCAATATTTATTAACATTCTCCAACGGCACTCAACAACAAGTGATGGCAGCTGATGTTACTACGTATGATTTTGTGAGAAGTATTGATTTGTATCAAATTACAGATGAATTAGTTTTTTCAAGCGACCAACTAAAGTTTGAGCCGAAAAGTGTTGCTTTAGAAAAGTTAGATTTAGAGTCCACAGCAGTTAAAGCAATCATAGAGGATAATCAAGTAAAGGTTACACCCTTAGCAGAAGGAACCGCAATTTTACATATTACAGGTAAAAACGGTGAAACTGTCTACCTCTATATAGAATTTGCTAAAATCACTGATAAATGGGCTAGCTACCATGAATTCTTTCAAGATGAAGAAGCATTTTAATATATCAATTTCGCCTTGGCGTAATTAGTCCGGATTTTGGATTGTGCCAGCACAATTCATTCCTTTGAAAATCTGTGACATCCACCAGAGGCTTTGTGTCAACAAGATGTTGGTCACTCAGTCATTGCACCAGGACGTGGCGTTTTTAGACTGAGTTCCTCTATTTCAGTAGGTGTTTGGACACCCACTGAAAAGGAACCAATACCCCATTCATCTCACCACTTGTAGAGGTGGAAGGCTTCTACTGAATGAAGATAAAAATGCCAAAAGATCCAGTTAAGGGTCTTCTGGCATTTTTTCTGTTTCAACATTTGTTCTCAATTGTAATTCTGGCGTTCTCTCAAGTTGCTCGATAAATTTTTTAGTCTTAAAACGAATACCTGTTTGTTCCTCATAAATGGTCGTAATAATTTTTTTGATAAAATACTTTGTTTCCTTTTTTAATTCCAACTTACCAATCTGATCAATTGGTACAGTGTAAAACATTCGAATCAGCTTCAGTTGCGTCGGAGTTAGTCGAATAATGTAAGGATCATGCTGATAACATCGATGACATAAAAAGCCTCCCTGTGCAAAGGAAAATGCAAATTCCCCATCCACTGCCCCACAAGTAGCGCAGGCATGTAAAATAGGCTGAACCCCTGTATAGGGCAACATTTTCCATTCAACGAACAATGTAATAGCTTCAGGATCATAGCCTTCCTCAATTGCTTGCAATGCATGTAAAAGGACATCAAATGCAAATGGTTCAGCTTTTCCCTCTTCCACTACTCGTTCAACAAGTTCCATGATATAACTTGCATATGCTGTTGCCATGATGTCTTCACGTATATGTCGCATCGAATTGAGATGCTCGCCTTGTTGCAATGTTCCCATACCTGTATGATGCTGGACCATAAACATACCGTATGTAAACGGCTGTGTCACAGATGCTAGTCTACTCGAAGGCTTTTTAGCACCTCTTGCCATTGTTGCCACTTTACCTGCTTCTCTTGTTAGTAAAGTCACAATTTTATTGGATTCTCCGTAGGCCCGTACCTTTAAAACAATGCCTTCCCATTTATGTAGCATCAGACTTCCTCCTTTCAACAAATTTGCCATGAAAATAGAGCTCTCCAAATTTTTTTGGACAGCTCCATTCAAACGATTAATGGGCTATATTGTTATTTCTTTAACAGCATAACCTCTTAATATTCATCATCACGGAAACCAAGGTCGCGTAAATGTGTTGATTTGTTTCGCCAATCTTTTTGCACCTTTACCCAAAGCTCTAAATAGACTTTTGAACCAAGAAGCATCTCAATATCTTTTCGTGCACGTATACCTACTTCTTTTAATAGTGCTCCACGTTTACCAATCACAATACCTTTTTGAGAATCTCTTTCCACGATAATCGTAGCTGCTACATGAATTTTATCTTCATTTTCCTCATCGCGGCGAATTTTATCAATAACGACTGCAATCGAATGTGGCACTTCTTCGCGTGTTAAGTGTAATACTTTTTCACGAATTAACTCTGAAATAATAAATCGTTCAGGATGGTCTGTTACTTGGTCTGCCGGATAGTACTGCGGACCTTCTGGCAAGTATTTCGTTAATGTTGCCAGCAGATTCTCAACATTATTTCCTTGTAATGCTGAAATTGGAACAATCTCCGCAAAGTTATAGCGATCTTTGTAGCTCTCGATGATTCCTATTAATTCATCGGGATGGATTTGATCTATTTTATTGATGACTAGGAAGACAGGCGTTGGGTTCCCTGCCAGCATTTCAAGGATGAATTCATCACCCTTTCCAAGTTTCTGCTCTGCATTGACCATGAACATAATAACATCCACTTCTCGCAATGTATTTTTAGAAACTTTAAGCATGAAATCGCCAAGCTTATGCTTAGGTTTGTGGATTCCAGGTGTATCAATAAAAATCATTTGGCTATCATTTGTTGTTAGTACACCTTGTACTTTATTTCGTGTTGTTTGTGGCTTATCACTCATAATCGCAATTTTTTGACCAATAACACGGTTTAAGAATGTTGACTTCCCAACATTTGGTCGACCGATAATGGAGATAAAGCCTGACTTATAGCCTGTATTATTTTCCAGCATTTTCTAGATCCTCCGTTGTAAATGCAAATGGTAGTAATTCGCCAACTGACGTTACTGTTACATCACCTTTTAAGTTTGTTAAATAAACAGGCATGGAAGGCGCACAAAACTCCATCATCACTTGACGACAAGCTCCACACGGCGCACATGGTCCGTCTGTATCAGCAACTATAGCAATTGCCTGAAAGTCATAAATTCCTTCTGATACAGCCTTGAAAAATGCAGTTCTTTCAGCACAATTGGTCATACTATAGCCAGCATTTTCAATATTACAGCCATGGATAACCTCACCGTTTATTGTTAAAAGGGCCGCGCCTACTTTAAATTTAGAATAAGGAACATAGGCCTTTTCACGCGCTTTTTTTGATTCTTCTAGTAATGCATGCATATCAATTGTCATTAAAGTTCTCCTTTTGCAAAATAAATCCTAATTCTTCAGCTTGTTGATCCTTTATGACCGAAAAATTATTAAAGCTAAAACCATTTCGGTATAAAGATGAGTAATCCGATTATAGCACTGAATATCGCAAATACAAGTACAGCGCCTGCCGCAAGATCCTTCGCTTGCTTGGCAAGTGGATGAATATTCGGTGATGCTAAATCCACAGCACGTTCAATTGCAGTGTTCACCATTTCAAGCGCAAACATGAGTGCTATTAGCAAAAGCACAATATACCATTCCATACGTGATAATCCTGTAAAATAGCCAGCAATCAATACAACTCCTGCACTTAGCAAATGTGACTTAAAGTTTTGCTCTGCACAAGCTGTCTTAATCCCTATAAAGGCATAGCCAAAAGAGTGTACATATTTGCGAACATCCATTTAATCCCGTCCTAAGCCAAAAGATTGTAAAATCTCATCTTGCTTACCAAACATAATTTTTTCATCTTCAGGTACCATGTGATCGTAGCCAAGTAAGTGCAAGAATCCATGGACCGCTAAAAATCCTAATTCTCTTTCAAATGAATGACCATATTCCTGTGCTTGTTCTTTTGTACGATCCGTTGAAATAATGATATCTCCCAAAATGCGAGGCATTCCTTCAAAGGTAACTTCTATTTCACCTTCTCCTAATTCCTCTAGAGCAAATGAAATTACATCTGTAGGCTGATCCTTATCACGATATTCTCGGTTTATTTCTTGAATCGCTTCATTTGTAACAAAGGTCACCGATACTTCTGTTTCGGGTTCAATATTTTCTATTTTCGCAGCATGCTGTAATAGCTGCTCAACAAGCTCCATATGTTCTTTTGTCACTTCATTTGTTTCATCTGTAAAATCAATTGTTAAAATCATAGATCCTCCTACTTATCTGCCTTTGGATATTCAATACGTGAGTGGAAAATTCCATTCAGCGTTTCACAAAGTACTCGCTCTATACATTTTAACTCTTTTATTGAAATATCGCATTCATCAAACTGATGATCCTGTACTCTATCATCAATAATAGCTCGTACAAGCTTATGAATTTTTTCTGCATTAGGTTCCTTCATCGAGCGTACTGCCGCTTCAACGCTATCCGCTACACTAATAACAGCCGCTTCCTTTGTTTGAGGTTTTGGACCAGGATAGCGGAACTTAGCTTCATCAAAATCTTTTCCTTCTTCCTTTGCTTTGTATAAGAAGAATTTCAATAAACTTGTTCCGTGATGTTGCAAGGCAATATCAATGATTTCCTGAGGCATTTTATAGCGTTTTAACATCTCAGCACCATCAGTGGTATGTGCAATAATAATTTCTGCACTCGTCTCTGGCGGTAATGAATCATGTGGATTATTCCCTGACATCTGATTTTCAATGAAAAATGCTGGACGTTTCGTTTTCCCAATATCATGATAATAACACCCAACTCGTGCTAATAATCCGTCCGCCCCAATTTCCTCACATGCTGCCTCCGCCAAATTTGCAACCATTACACTATGATGATATGTTCCTGGTGCTTCCATTAGTAACTTTTTCAACAATGGATGGTTCGGATTAGAAAGCTCAATTAAACGCAACGACGATAAAAGACCAAATGCTGATTCAAAGAATGGTAAAAGCCCCATTGTCAGAGCTCCTGAAAGTAAGGCCGATAACATGGCTGCGATAAAATAAAACAATAACTCCGACAAACCATAAGATGATTGTGTCATCAGTAAATAAAAAGCAATAAAAGCTATATTGACTAATCCAATGACACCTACAGCATGTAAAATATGCGAACGTTTTTCCACACTACGCATAAAGAAGATGCTCGCAAAGCCTCCAAAAATAATATACAGTGTAATTTCCATCTGCATAACAGATGAATATCCCTCTTGAAAAATTACTCCTGCAGACGCTGCTGTCATCACTGTAATCAAAACTGCTGCACGTTCATTCGCTAATAATCTGACCAGCATTGTCGCCAAAGCTGTTGGAAATAGAAATGCAACAGTAACGTCAAAGCCACCTGAGACTAAGCTAATAAATTTCATCAGCACAACAGAGAGGGTATACACAATACCTGTTACCAATAAGCTATTTCGTTTTTTATGCTCATCTGCCTCCAAGCGTTCAAACAGAATAAACATAAACATCATTTGCAGGAAGATTAAAATAATAAGACCCGCGATTGGTTTTAAGGATGCCTTATTACTCACCATACCTAAAAGCTCTAATTGACGAAACGCCTCATTATCTATAATCTGACCTTCCTGTACAATGATTTGGCCTTGAAGAATTCGAGTTGGCTCAATCGATTCTTTCGCCTGCTCCTTACGAATTTTCGTTTGTTCCTCATTAATTGTTTCGTTTTCGATAATACTTGTACGCCCAATTAAGACAACAGTATTATAAATTCTATCTGGATAGCCTCGCTGTCCGCGAATTTTCGTTTCAAAATCATTTTGTGCCACGTATACATTTTCTGCACGAATGGATTTCTGTAAATATTCTTGGACGAGCTTAGAAAGTTGAGTGCTTGTTCTTGTTAAATCTGCCTCACTTTGTATGAGCAACCCCTCTAGCTGTGAATCCGTAAAGATGATAGGCATTTGATCTGAATCAATGGATTCAAATTTTTTGCGAAGCTGTGCCACTTGGTCCACATTCGGAACAGGCTCTTTGCTTTTCTCAACATCTTTCTTCACTTCAAGTACATAGTCAAATAATGATGTGACAATTGCAGCACGTTGCTTTGCGACATCCTCTGAAAATTGATAGACTGGTGCAACTGCATTAGCTGCTTTCTCTCGTTCTTGCTGTGTTTTATAAGTGTCTTCAATCGTTTTTGTTGATCGAACTGTTTCTGGCGCTAATTGTAATGGTTTGAAATCATATGTAACACCTTTAACATTGCCATACATAAAGGCAAATTGCAGGGACCCTGTTAAGATGAGAACGACAATTAAAAAATAGCGAAAACCGATTAGTTCAGTAAGTTTTCGAAGTTGTTTCTCCATTCGGCACCTCCTCTATCTACTTACTATCATACCAATTCAAAAAACATTTTTCTCGAAAAATGTATAAGAAAGAAAAAAACAGCTATACAATTTAGTATAGCTGTCACATTATTTTCCCATTTTACAACCAAATTCGCGCAAAAACGATAAATCCGTGTGTATCTTTTTAGCATGAGCATTTCTACTACTACATGCCACAAGAAAGATACCGTTGTACCTGACGCTTCGCTTTCGGTACAGACTTTACCTCTGTTGTACCTGACGCTTCGCTTTCTTAGCAACCATTCTAAAGCTGCTGATCTTCGTAAGCTTGGATGATTTTTGCAACGACTGGATGTCGTACTACATCACCTTGTTCTAATATTTGGAAATGAATTGGTTTAACATATTTTAATGTACGTTCTGCAACAATCAATCCAGATTCTGTATTTTTAGGTAGGTCGATTTGCGTTTTATCGCCAGTAATAACCATTTTCGAACCAAAGCCTAATCGCGTTAAAAACATTTTCATTTGCGGATGTGTCGTATTTTGAGCTTCATCTAAAATAACAAAGGCATCATCTAATGTTCGCCCACGCATGTATGCTAATGGTGCAATTTCAATCGTGCCTCGTTCAATAAGGCGCTGTGTCTGCTCAGCTCCATAGATATCATTTAAAGCATCGTAGAGTGGTCGTAAATATGGATCAACCTTTTCCTTCAAATCTCCAGGAAGAAAGCCTAAGGACTCTCCTGCTTCTACTGCAGGACGTGTTAAAATAATACGTTTGACGTGCCCATTTTTTAGTGCTTGTGTTGCCATGACTACCGCTAAATACGTTTTCCCAGTACCAGCAGGACCAATACCGAAAACAACGTCTTTATGGCGGATTGCTTGTATGTATTCTCGTTGACCAATTGTTTTTGCACGAATTGGTTTTCCTTTTGTTGTGCGTGCTATTTCTTCATCATAAAGTTCTGCAAAATATTCGATTGTTCCTTTTTGTGTCATTTCAATAGCTGTTGCAACATCACGTTGATCAATATTAATTCCTTTGCGGATGACCTTTAAAAGTGCCTGTAAAAGAAATGTTGCTTGTTCCTTTGCATCCTCTTCACCAGCTAACTGAATTTGTTCTCCACGTGTAATAATATGAACTTGAAGAGCCTCTTCGATTAATTTCATATTGGCATCGGAAATTCCGAGTAGCATAACCGCTTCGTTAGGATTATCCACTTGTAAAACAGTTAAATGTTCTGACATAATCATTCTCCTTGTTGGCCTTGTATTGGGTTTGCAATGTTTTCATTGACTAAAAATAGAACTTTCCCTTCAACTGTACCATTCTCCCACTTTACCTGTAAAAGGTTTTCTTTTTTAATGACCGTTTTCGCAGGTAATGAACGTATAACCTTTTCATGCAATAATGGTAAAAGTAAAGAATCAACTTTGGATTTATCAAGCTCTACCTGCATTTTTTTAGTGTTCTGCTCTTCCACAATTGAAACATACGGATCAAGCCAGTTCGGTAAATCTTTCTTTTGCACATAGTCAATTTTTTCTTGATGGATGCCCTTCACTAATACACGCCATTGCTTCTGCTGTAGCGTTTTTAATGTTATTTTTGTTGGAATTTTAAATGAACATTCCAGCCAATAATCAGCATAGACCTCACCTTTTGCACCAACAAACACTTGATCTGTACCGCTTTCAATAACACCACTAACAAGGACATCACCTTCGTAGGCAGTATCATTCACTGAAATTTTCCGCTCTCCATTTTGGATATTAAAATGCGTAATAACGCCACTTTTTGTTGCAACTAAATGTGAAGCAAGCTTTTCATTCGTTAGTTTTGTTTGTTTAGGTGATTCCTGAGGTCGTAAAATAACACGTCCTCCATGCTTTTCAATGTGCACCCATGAAAGATCACGATGCGCTTCAAGTAGCTTCTGACGAATAATAGCATCAGATGGTAAATTTTTTTTAGACATAGGCGTTTCTAATTGAAAGGTTTCTTGAAAGGTTTTGTCAATACGCTGCTCTAATTCTGGTGACGCTGCTTTGATATCAACACGCCAAATAACTTGTGCACATAGCAATGGAATGGCAATCATCATTGCCAAACCAAGTACAGTCCAAAGCTGTGCTCGAAAAACCTGAAGCTCATCCGAATAATAGACAGCCATCTTCAGTCGATAATGCCTACGTACACGACGAATTTTTGGTAAATAATGCATTGTCGTTTCAAAGGTAACCTCTTGCTCACGAAAGACAACACGCTTTAATGGCACATGCTGTACATGCAATGCTTGAATAAAAGGATGAACATTTTCATGGCGCTTTATACGTATGATAATTGGTCGGTTATTCCACATTATCCCTCACACCCATATCCTTTGTCATTTTCACATGAAGTTCCTGTAGATCCTCTACAGAAAGGTGAAGCATCTCTTCTTTAAGAGCATGAATGTCCAATGATTTTCCTCGCACCATTATATGATAGTCAGCATAAATAAAGGAGCATGACGAAGCATCTGCATGAAGAAAACGATATGGGCCAATGATTTTTAATGATTCATATTGCGATAATTCAAGCAGCGGCGTCAACTGAAATAATTTTTTCATAAAAAATGCCTCCTTCTTCGGCAATATATGCTTCGAAAAAGGAGGACATGCTAGTTATTTTCTTTTTGCTTTTGGAGGACCTAAAACCTCCGCCATGACAACAGCCTGCATCAAAGATCTTTTTGAATTCGGTAATTGAAAAGCAGAATGTGATTGAGCTGCTTCTTTAATATTTTTCCCAGTTTCTAAGCGACCAACACTTTTTCGATTTGAGGCACGACTCACTGACTCAATTGGAACGATTGGTGGTGCTACATAGCTAGGTTCTTCCTCTCTGCCTTTTTCTTCGACAATATTCTTCGTCTGTTCTACCTTAGGGTCATTGTTCTTCCACTCGCCTAAAAATTCACGTGCAAAATCCTCAAAGTTTTGTGATTTAACAACAGGTCGTTGAGAAGGAGCCACTTCTGCTTTTGTCAAAGTGGTTGGTTCAACATGGGAACCCTTATTGAAAGGTGGCATTTGTTTATGTTCTTTTTTAGTTTTTGATTTACCGAAAATAGAGCTGACTATGGCAATTATCGCAAATATAATTAATTGTTCCATATATTAGTACCGCTCCTTTCCGTTTTTTTAGGCGTTAGGTTCATTTGTTTCTGATTTATCTGAGCTTACTTTAGAAATTGAGTCTCGCATAGCTGTATCTGCTTGAATATTTCGATAGTTCATGTAATCCATTATACCAAGATTACCAGAACGAAGTGCCTCTGCCATCGCTTGTGGTACCTCAGCCTCTGCTTCTACTACTTTGGCTTTCATTTCTTGAACGCGGGCAATCATTTCCTGCTCGTTTGCAACGGCCATAGCACGACGTTCCTCAGCCTTCGCTTGAGCAATATTTTTATCTGCTTGCGCTTGTTCAATTTGTAATTCTGCACCGATATTTTTACCGATATCAACATCCGCAATATCAATCGATAAGATTTCAAATGCTGTACCAGAATCTAAGCCCTTAGATAAAACAGTTTGAGAAATCATATCTGGATTTTCAAGAACCGTTGTATGACTAGAAGCACTACCAATTGTTGAAACAATCCCTTCACCTACACGGGCAATAACTGTTTCTTCACCAGCACCACCGACTAAACGTTCGATGTTTGCACGAACAGTAATACGTGCCTTTGCTTTTACTTCAATCCCATTCATCGCAACACCTGCAATAAATGGTGTTTCAATGACTTTCGGGTTAACAGACATTTGTACCGCTTCTAATACATCACGACCAGCTAGATCGATTGCTGCACAGCGTTCAAATGTTAACTCGATATTTGCACGATGGGCTGCGATTAACGCATTGACAACTCGGTCAACATTACCACCTGCTAAATAGTGACTTTCTAGTTGATTAATCGTCACAGGTAAGCCTGCTTTATGTGCTTTAATTAAAGGATTCACAATTCGTGATGGAATTACTCGACGTAAACGCATCCCGATTAATGTGAAAATACTAACACGGACGCCTGCTGCAAGTGCAGAAATCCACAGTGCTACTGGTACAAAGGTAAAGAATACTGCAACTACAATAAATAATAAGACTAGCCCGACAATTGGACCTATTAAGGCTAAATCAAATCCCATTTATTACTCCTCCATCTCTTTTTCTGATGGTCTCACAACAATACGTGAGCCCTCTACTTTAATAATTTCTACATGTTTCCCAGCATCAACATAGCCGCCTTCTGATACCACATCAATGCGCTCACTTCCAAATAGTATCGTACCTGCAGGACGAAGTGGTGTAATCGTTTTCCCCACTTTTCCAAGCAACTCTGGACGGTTAATATTAGACACATAGCCCTCTTCCGTCGTTGTTGCATCCATCAATACTAATTTGTTTAAGACATGCAATTTTTTACCGAAAAATTTCATCAGGATCACCATTCCTATTATCGCAACAACAAGCGCAATGAAAATTGCTATAATCATTTGCATCATGCTTGCACCTGCCAGTATGAGACTTAGTAATATTAGCACGCCACCTAAAATACCAATAATACCACCGGGGACAAAAAACTCTGCAATGACAAGCGCTAAGCCCAAAATGAATAACAGTAAAGATTCATAACCAGCTAAGCCTGCCACCATATGACCAAAGAAAAATAATCCAAGTGCTGATAATCCCATTATACCTGGAACACCGAAACCTGGCGAATATAGCTCCATCACAAGCCCTAAGCTAGCAATTGACAATAAAATTGGCACGATAATTGGATTCGTAATAAACCGAGCAAGTTTTTCAGAAAAAGTAGGTTCAATCGATACGACTTCACTACCCTTTAACTTTGTTTTTTCAAGTAGCTCCTGGAAATTCGAAACCGTTCCTTTAGAATAATCAACTTTTTCTGCTTCTGAAGCTGATAGCGTTAATAAATTTCCCTTCCCCGCTCGAAATTCTGATAAATCCACAGATACATCTGCCATTGCTCGTGCATATAATGGGTTTCGATTTTTTGCCTCTGCAGCTGCCTCCATTTGAGCAACCCATGCACTATGAGCCTTTAAATCTGCTGCTTTACCTGCTGAGTCAATCACTGCAGCCGCACCGATTGTTCCATTTGGGACCATATAGATTTCATCTGCATGTAAGGCTAGAAAAGCACCTGCTGAATGGGCATCTCTATTAATAAACGCAATTTTTCTTATAGGCGTCGCATCCATTAACATTGCGATATCCCCTGCTACATTCACGAAACCGCCAGGCGTATGAATGTCTAAAATAATCGCCTCAGCATTATTTTCTTCCGCCTCTTTAAAAGCTCGTTCTAAAAATGCGTGAAGGCCTCGTTCTACTTCATTCTGGATTGGTATGTGGTAGACCTTACTACTTGCAAAAGCAGATGTTAGTGGAAACGCTAACAAAAAGGTCATCCAAATAACCAATAGATAGCTGAGGATTCTCCGTCTTCGCATCTTTTTCCCTCCCTTCTTACATGCTTCTCTCTTGTATATACGACTGACCTTGTAAAAAGTTTCACATATTTTTATTATTTTATTATACAGCGAATATATCCTTTGTATGGCATAATCTTTGGTACTTCACCATATGTAAAAAGCCGAATAAATCTGAAAGATTACATTCGGCCTTTTATATGTACGCAAATTTGAGCATAATGTAAAATACCTGAAATTAATCAAAAAAGATTAACTTCAGGTATATTTTTGTCTGCTCAGTGAATCATACAATTGCGTGTTATGAACGTAGGGATTTTTAATGGGAAATTAAATTACCACTTACGTTTACGTGCAGCTTCTGATTTCTTTTTACGTTTTACGCTAGGTTTTTCGTAGAACTCGCGCTTTCTAACTTCCTGAATTGTACCACTTTTTGATACAGTACGTTTGAAGCGGCGAAGAGCATCTTCAAGCGATTCGTTTTTGCGAACGACAGTTTTTGACATCTCTCTTTCCCTCCCTCCGAACACACGTCAATACACAAATAGGCAAATAACCAACAGTTGTGTACTAAAGAATTATACCGTATTGTCTAATAATGGTCAATAGAAAGTGTACGAAATTATCAAGTGAATTTTTGGTTTTATTTTTGGTCGAATTATTAAAACACTTTTAGGTCACAATAAAAATAATTACATTTTCCTATCAATTTAGGGGTTTACAAAAAATAGAATATGGGCGTAGAATAATCACATTCAAAATCATATCGGCCAAATCTCAAATGTTGAGAACGGAGGACCCAATCTTTTGGGGTTAATTCTGCAATTGCAGAAGGGATGAGAATCTCTTTCGCCATCCTACCCGTCAGCTAACTTCGTCGGCTAAAGCGAAGGAGGTCATAGTAGACCACCATTATAAGCATGTTTTTCTATGCCTTTACATGCTTTTTAAAAGTGGTCTTTTTATTTTGCCGTTAAAAGAATTGACTTTTTTATTTACTGAATAGAGGAGAATAAGATGAACACATTTAAAAACACATTAAATCCTCCCAAAATTCTCGTACTTGGTTTTGTACTTATTATTGTAATTGGGACGATTCTTTTAACACTACCTTTTGCCACTGAGGATGGGAAAGGACTTTCTTTTTTAGATTCATTATTTACTGCTACTTCTGCAACTTGTGTAACGGGGTTAATTGTTGTCGATACAGGTGATACATTTTCTGTCTTTGGAGAAGTAGTCATTTTATTATTAATCCAAATTGGTGGGTTAGGGTTTATGACGTTTGCGACATTATTATTTTTACTGCTTGGAAAAAAAATATCTTTAAAAGAGAGACTGTTGCTAAAGGAAGCATTCAACAATATTAACATTGCTGGTCTTGTTAAATTAGTAAAAAGAATATTGCTCTTCACAGCATTTATTGAAATTATCGGTGGTCTTATTTTATCAATTCGTTTTTCTTTTGACATGTCGATAGGCAAAGCATTTTATTTTGGTTTTTTTCATGCCATCTCCAATTTCAACAACGCAGGCTTTGATTTAATGGGTGGCTTTAACGGAATGACAACCTACGTGGGTGACCCCTTTGTTGTTTTCACAATTTGTGCTCTCATTACAATCGGGGGCTTAGGATTTATTGTGATGAATGAATTGTATGAATATCGGGTGACAAAAAGACTTTCCGTCCATACCAAAATTGTCTTAGCAACTACACTACTTTTAACTGCTAGTGCAACGATTTTGATATTTTTGTTCGAGTATGGAAACCAAAAAACAATCGGTCCATTATCAGAATGGGGAAAAATATTAGGTTCTCTTTATCAAGCTGTTACACCTAGAACGGCTGGTTCTAATACACTTGCTATTGGTGACTTAACACATTCAACATTATTCTTAATAATTCTCTTAATGTTTATTGGTGCTGGATCAGGATCCACTGCTGGCGGAATTAAAATAACAACCTTCGCTGTTTTAGTAGCTACAATGTGGTCACAAATTAGAGGAAAAGAAGATGTTGTTCTATTTAAACGTAGAATTGTCAACGAAACCATCTTAAAGGCATTGACAGTTACAATGTGTGGGATGGTGATTGTCGTTGTTGTCACCATTATACTTAGCATTACAGAACAAAAACATAGCTTTATGATGTATTTATTTGAGGCTACCTCTGCATTTGGTACGGTCGGTCTTTCTATGGGCCTGACCCCAGAGCTATCTCCTGCTGGTCGTCTTCTTATTATTCTTACAATGTTCGCAGGCAGGCTTGGTCCACTAACTATTGCATTTGCCATTACAAAAAGACGGAAATCAGAGGCTTTTCGTCATCTAAAAGGAAATATAATGATTGGGTAACCAAAATTAGAGGAGCGTGCTATATCTAATGGCTATTAAACAATATGCCGTAATAGGTTTAGGAAGATTCGGAACAAGTGTCGCCCGTAGATTACATGAAGCTGGACAGGAAATATTGGGAATCGACATTAACGAGGAAAGAGTGGAAGATGCAGAACTCTATGTTACTCATGCCGTTGTAGCTGATACAACAGAAGAAAAAGCTTTAATCTCAATTGGAATAGGTAATTTCGATTGTGTCATTGTGGCAATTGGCAACGATATGCAGTCTAGTATTTTAACAGTATCGTTATTAAAAGAATTAGGAATAAAAAAAGTTATTGCCAAGGCATTAGGTAAAAGACATGGGCAAGTGTTAGATAAAGTAGGTGCTGATTGGATTATCTACCCTGAACGAGATATGGGAGAGCGTGTAGCGAATCAGTTACTGTCCCCAAACATGCTAAATTATATTGAATTATCAAAGGAGTACAGTTTAGAAGAAATTATGATTCCTTCCAAAATGGCTGGGCAAAATCTTCGAGATCTAGATTTGCGTGCGAAATATAACGTCAGCGTTATTGCCATTGTTCGTGAAGGTGAAATAATTATTTCGCCTTCTCCTGAGCAGAATATAGAAAAGGAAGATTTATTAGTGATGATTGGTCATCGAAAAGACCTTACTTTATTTTCAAATATTCAATAACAACATAAAGGCTGTCTCAAGTTCTCCTTGATACAGCCAACCACCACTTTTCACCTAGAAAATTTTCTTTTGATCTCTGTCATCTTTTAATATTTCTACAGCTTCTCTAAAGCGTTGAGAATGAACAATTTCCCGTTCACGTAAAAACTTCAGACTATCATTCAAATCTGTGTCATCTGATAAGTCAATAATCCACTGGTATGTGGCACGAGCCTTTTCTTCAGCCGCAATATCCTCATATAAATCAGCAATCGGGTCGCCTTTCGCCTGAATATAGGTTGCCGTAAACGGTACCCCAGAGGCATTTTGATAAAATAATGCTCTATCATGATTGACATAATGATCCCCTAATCCAGCTTCCTTTAACATCTCAGGTGTAGCATCTTTAGTTAGCTTATAAATCATCGTTGCAATCATTTCTAGGTGCGAAAATTCCTCTGTTGCAATATCTGTTAATAGTCCCACCACTTTATCTGGAATCGTGTAGCGCTGGTTCATATAGCGAAGTGCAGCTGCTAATTCCCCATCTGCCCCTCCATACTGCTCAATTAAAAATTTTGCTAGCATTGGGTTACATGTACTCACTCTGACAGGATATTGGAGTTTTTTTTCATAATACCACAAAAATAAATTCCTCCTAACTCATGTTAGACTTGCCACGGCCACGGTGTATCAATCCAATTAAATGGATAATTAGAATAGCTTCTTCCGAAATTCATAAGAGGACCGAATTTCTTTTCAAAATCTCTCTTTAGTTTCATACTTATTTCAGTTTTTTCATTAAATTGCTGAATGGCATCATAATCATGAGGATGAGTATCTAAATAAAGGTTTAACTCCACAATGACAAAATCAATAGCTTGAATTTCTTCGAGTAATGTATAAAATTCCGGCGGCATCTCTTTATTCATTTTTTATCCCTCCTTTTTCAGGATTTGGATAGGGACTAAATAGTTGCGGCCATAATGTACCAGCCATAAGAGCTTCTCTTGGCGTTTGAAATTGTGGTAATCCAGGTGGTTGAAATCCCATATACAATTGTGGGGGTGTGGCAAAGCTTTTAACTCTAATAGGCGGGCATGGATCAAATGGGCTAATATAAGGCTTCCAATACTTATATTGCGTAAACATTGCTTCCTCCCTTCTGTATTCAATTACATCAGTGGAGTATATGAGGTAGAAAAATTTTTTATTCTGAATAAAAGCCGAAGGGAAATAAGTGTGGTGAAATTAGAAGTAAGATTTAAATGCTCGTTCAAATGCAAATGGACAAGAAAACTCCTCATTGGAAAAACGGACGTTATCATCCATCTAGCCAAAGTGGAGCTAAAATGCTTATTATTTTCTTTTGATTCTAATCATCATAGCAGAAATTAATCCAATGCTAAGTGTTGTAGCAAGGAGAATAAATGCAAAAGTAAAGCTACCAGTTTTCATAAAATAAACAGATATCATAGGCGCAACACTTGTTCCAGTAAATAAAATTACTGTATACATAGATATTGCAATGCCTCCCATGTTCCAACCTAATTGACCCACAAGTGACACTAATGAAGGTACCGCAAGTGCAATACCACTAACAAATAGAATACTAATTAAGGATAAACCAACGATGTTAGAGATAAAGCCCATCATTAATAAGGAGATAATAGAAAGAGTCAAGGCTCCTTTTAGTACTGACAGGACATTCAAACGCTTTGATAATTTCCCTGCAATAGGTGACAGGATCATTCCTAATACACCAATAGATCGAATATAAATCAACTTTTGACTACTCATTCCAAAAGAATCACTTGTAAGGTACTCCCCCAAAATAATATACATACTCACAAAGGACAATAATAGAACGAAAGCAATCATATAACTAAATATCAAATTTCCATTGGTAAAAATAATACCTATCCTTTTCATTGGCTCCCATATATTCTTTGCTTTATTAACAGCTCCACCTTTTGGTAATAACCAAAACACTAGCAAGGCAGTAGCAAGATACACTAGTGAAAGAACATAAAAAGTGACATGCCAAGAAGTATGTTCACTTACATAGCCACTAAATACCTGACCTACAATACCAGCTAAGAGAAAACCTGTGCTTATAAAACCAACTGCTCCCACTTTTTTATCATTTGGAAATACTTCAAGCGTATAAGCAAGTGCCACTGGTGAAAATGTAGCCGCTGCAAGTCCCTGCAATCCTCTTAGTAATATAATGAAAGAATAATCATTCGTCATACCTAATAGGAATGTTATACAACTTAATGAAAAAAGCCCCATAACAATTACATTTTTTCGTCCATATTTTTCTGATATTGCTCCATAGAAAAAGCATCCTGTAGCAAATCCAAGTGAAAAAATACTTGAACTGAGGCCTGCCTTAGACAAGGAAATATGAAAATATTCACTGAATAGACTCAGAAGAGGTATTGTCAAATACAAACTGGACATTACTACCATCCCTGTCCAAGATAAAATAATGGTCATTAGAGAATAATTTACTTGGTTTTCTATAATTGCTTTATTCATAAAAAAAAATCCCCTTTTTATTCGATTAACTTATAGTTAGATAATCTAATTAAATGATTAAAAATTAAACTGCACCAACCTCGCTACAGTTTAACGTTCCACCTTTAGTTTTCTCTGCATAGATTTTAATAGTTTTTTCACCAACTTTTCAAATACCTTCCGTTCTTCAGGCTCCAAATCGACCATGCTAGAAGCGCAAGCAGCCCAATAAGTTGGCAAAATGTCAGCCACAAAAGCACGCCCTTCATCTGTTAAGCTCACATAAATTTTCCTCCGATCTTCTTTGCTATGATTCCGTACAACAAGATTTCTCTTTTCTAACCAATCAATCATTGAAGTTGCTGATGCCCTCGTAATTCCTAAACGTTCAGCTATTGCAGATGGAGTCGCTCTTCTAACATCATGCAGTGTCAACAATAATAGTAGATCTAATTTACTTTCCGTAATTCCGAAAGGAGCCAGCTCAATATCCATTGCATCTAAAACGTAGTCACTTAACCACAACAGCATTAATCCCAATTTTGCTTCTTCTTGATTTGTATTACTTGAAGAAGATGCTTGAATCAGTTCAATATATGGATCTAAACCTAATACTGGCAAATCATCTTCATGCGTAAACATTTTTTTAAATTTTGTCATGTCATCACCTTTTAATTAGATTATCTAACTATTTAATATTCTAACTATAAACAAAAATTAATGCAAGCAGTTTTCTAGATAATTCTAAATTAGGCACGCCAAATTGTATGATTATTTATAAAAGAAAAGGGCTAGTTCATAAAGAACAGCCCCGTAGCCCTTACTATTTAAGGATTTTCATTACTATTAATAATTAGAGTCTGAAATTAAGCCATTCATAATTGCTACGCCTGAGCTTGCTCCAATACGAGTAGCCCCTGCCTCAATCATCTTTTTCATATCCTCTAAGCTTCGTACACCACCAGAAGCTTTTACTCCAAGCTCTGGTCCTACTGTTTTACGCATTAAAGCAATATCCTCTGCTGTTGCGCCACCAGTAGAAAAACCTGTTGAAGTTTTCACATAATCTGCACCTGCTGCCACTGATAATTCACATGCTTTCACTTTCTCTTCTTCTGTTAGTAAGCAAGCTTCAATAATAACCTTCACAAGTGCACTACCTTTTGCCGCTTCAACCACTGCCGCAATATCAGCTTGTACAGCATCATATTTTTTATCCTTTAATGCACCAATATTAATGACCATATCCACTTCTTTTGCACCGTTCGCAATTGCATCTTTTACCTCAAATGCTTTGACCGCAGATGTACTAGCACCAAGCGGGAAACCAATAACTGTACACACTAAAACGTCTGATCCTTGTAATAACTCACTACTGTACTTAACCCATGTCGGATTTACACATACTGAAGCAAAGCTAAATTGTTTTGCCTCTGCACAAAGTTTTTCAATTTGTTCTTGCGTAGCCTCAGCCTTTAATAAAGTATGATCAATCATACGTGCAAAATTTTGTCCCATTTTAAAACTCTCCTTCGCATTCAAAGATGTACGTACCTCTTGGAATCATATCACTTTTTAACGTTATCGTCTAATTTCTTTTATTCAATAGAGGGTTATACCTGCTTACATTCATTCTACATCGAGATTCTTACCTTTAACTCTATCAGAAATGATTTTTTGATTAGCTTGTTTCTACTTTCGCTCCGCATTGTTCCTTTTTTGCTCAGCTTACTCTCACTTTCACTCCGCTTCATTTCTTTTTGCTCAGCTTACTCCTACTTTCGCTCCGCTTCATTTCTTTTTTGATCAGCTCACTTTCACTTTTGCTCGATTTCATTTCTTTTTTGCTCAGCTTGCTCTCACTTTCGATCAGCTTTCTATGATTTTTTCGCTGCTTCATTCCTTTTTTGTACTCTACACAAAACAGAAAAGGATTGACCTATCAAAAATAGGCAATCCTCCTTTTAATTATTTAACTGCTTCTAACACACGTACAAATTGTCCTTTAGAATGAGGGTATCCTGCTTGTGTAATTTTTACCTTCACAAGCTGTCCAATTAGACTTTCAGGGCCTTCAAAGACTACTTTTAAGTAATTATCTGTATAGCCGGTTAGTAGCCCTTCTTCCTCACTACCGTCATGGACAAATTCTTCTGGAATAACCTCTAATACTTGATCTTCGAAGCGAGAGGCATATTCCTTTGCCAACTGGTCATTTAAAGCGATTAATCGGTGAACACGTTCGTTTTTAATATCCTCATCAATTTGGTCCTCCATACGTGCAGCCGGTGTCCCTGTACGTGGGGAGAATGGAAATACATGCAGCTCAGAGAATTTATGATCTCGAATAAAGTTATATGTTTCCATAAACTCTTCTTCCGTCTCACCTGGGAAACCTACTATAACGTCAGAAGTAACAGCTAAGTCTGGTAAAGCCTCGTTTAGTTTTGTTAAGCGCTCACTAAAGAACTCCATTGTATATTTACGACGCATACGTTTTAAAACCGTGTCAGAACCTGATTGGATTGGAATGTGTAAGTGATTAACAACAATATTTGATTCACGTAAAACTTCAATGACTTCATCTGTTAATTGACTAGCCTCAATTGAAGAAATACGTAAGCGTTTTAAGCCTTTCACATTCGCCTCTAAATCACGTAGTAACTGCGCT
Source organism: Lysinibacillus sp. B2A1 (assembly GCA_002973635.1). Classification (GTDB taxonomy): domain Bacteria; phylum Bacillota; class Bacilli; order Bacillales_A; family Planococcaceae; genus Lysinibacillus. Next base: position 2,627,544 of record CP027224.1, on the reverse strand, counting down.
AAGTTATAATCTTTTAAGTCTTGTCCATAGCCACCTGTATGAATGCCTGTTAGTACAATTTCAAGATAACCTGCTTCCACTAATTGTTGTGCTTGGTGTAGTACTTCCTTAGGGTCTCGGGAGCGCATTAACCCGCGAGCCCATGGAATAATACAAAAAGTACAAAAGTTATTACAGCCCTCTTGAATTTTTAAAGATGCACGTGTACGGTCTGTAAATGCTGGAACATCTAATTCCTCATATACACGATTTTTCATAATGTTGCGTACAGCATTAATTGGTTGGCGTTCAGTACGATATTGATCAATATAGCCCAGCAATTTTGTACGATCCTGTGTTCCTACAACAATGTCTACTCCAGGAATTGCCATAATTTCTGCTGGTGATGTTTGAGCGTAGCACCCAGTAACACAAATGACAGCATCTGGGTTTTGACGTACAGCTCGACGAATCACCTGACGAGATTTTTTGTCCCCAGTATTTGTTACAGTACATGTATTTATGACATAAACGTCTGCCTGACGATCAAATTCAGTACGCTCATAGCCTTGTTCTTTAAACAGCTGCCAAATAGCTTCAGTTTCATAATGATTTACTTTACAACCTAGAGTATGGAAACTCACGATTTTTGATCGCTCGTTACTCATAATATATATCATCCTTTCAACATCTCAATTACACTTTGCTTCTTAACTATTAATTATTTTTTGATGTACTTATTTTTAGATACGTGACTTATGATAACATAAATAAATATAATGAGCCTAGCTTTTTGGCTAGGGTGAAGCATCAGGCTTTATATTTTTTTATACATTACGAAGTAACCAAGTTTCCGTACTCCACAAACCCCAAAATTTAGAGAGTAAATCCTATTCTTCTACAAGTAGCGATATAGATAAAACTTCTGCGCTGATTTTTCTAAAGTACATTGGTAATAGCAATACCTAGATACACTTCATCACATCACATAAATAACGAACTAAACACTTTAATTTATATTTTTCGTCTACATACAGACTTGAAATTTTCATAACACATTCAAAAATCCCAAACTATTTAGACCTTATTCTTTGTATTCATTATATTTTATCAAAAAATCGTCTAATAATTTGCTATCAGAATTATTTCTTTAACTTAGCTTTAATCAAGTTGAGTCATTCGAAAAATTTTTTAATGTACCATTTGACATGTTTGGTCTAAAAGGTGAACAGCTAAAAATAACTGCTACGCTATTTTTTGCGCTTGTATTGGTACTGATAGAGCCTTTATTGCTTTTGTTAGACATACCGATATTGCCTGTCTGCAATCCACTAACAACAGATGAACCATCCAAACCCACTTTCATAATATCAGTTTAACAACAAGCGTTTTTTCGCTCAAAGTTTGAACAAATCAAAAAAAGGCGTGCAAATGAGGAAGTATTAGTGGATGAAGTATTTGAAAAAAATTATAAGGAGTAAAAAATCATATAAAGTTCAGCTCTTTCACAAGAGGGGCATATGCTAGGCCATCATTAACTCTCTACTATTACACGATCCCAACAAACATTATTAACTGCTTCACATAAGCCTGTGAGGAATAGTGGGTCTTTCAAGGACACTTTTTAGCCTCATAAAAAAATAGTAGTACAAACCTGGCCTTGATTTGCACTACTAATGTTAGAATATACTTAACTGATGTGTTCCTCTAAAACTAAATTTATTAAGGACTAGTAGGAGGAGTAAGACCTAAAAGAACAGGAGTTATTACACTACTGCCAGCGCCAAGGCGGACTTGTTGAACTTGTAGTACTTTTACAGTAAGTTCTAGTACAATTTTTTCTCGCAAAGTGCTGAACGTTCCTTCAGGTGTTGCCATAATTGGTGAAAAATCAAGTTCAAAGAAGTTCGCTGCTACTAACTCGCCAAATGGTTGCTCATTGTATTTAACAAGATTTTGGAAGAAAGCCTTATCTAATCGAGCGTCCATTTGCGTAGCTTCATTCAGGAAGTTCGCTTCAGCAAACTCGGAAATGCCTAAGATCGGAGTAGGGCCTCCAGCTGTTTGTGGGAAAGTAAGGTCTGTGAAACCAGAAAATGCAACATCAGCAATTCTATCTCGAAGTGCCCCACTACATGCTGATGAAGCATATTCGATATTTTTACGAATATGTCCTGCTACAAATAATTTAGCTCTTGTTACTCTAAAAAAGTCTGTGTTGCCTATACGTGCAAAGCTAACTGGTACTAGTTTAACTTGATTTAGGAATACATTTTTCTTCACTCTTTTGATTTCAGTTGCAGCAGGATTAAGCGTAATATCCGACTCCACAACGATTTGAAGTGTTGGTTCAGCAAGTACAACTGGAACTTTAATAGTTGGAGCTGTAAGCGGTGTAGCGACTAATGGAGTAGCCTCATTATTTAATGGTATTTGTTCAGTTGATGTTACTGGACAAGGTAGCATTTGATTTTCTAATTGATCGCTCAAAAAATTCCCTCTTTTCATTTTTTTAGTATTAGAGAGCGCTCTCTATATTGCTAGAATATGTAGCAATTAAATCTATGTATGGACGTATATACTAGTAATTTGCTGATTAGAAAAAAGGGGTTTTGAGCTAAGAGATAAGGTTTCAATTATCCTCCAGGCCTTTATTTGTCATAACTAACTCGAATTTTCTGTACTTGTAACATATGGATGATTAACTCTAATACTATATTTTGGCACAATTGATTTGAATGAATAAATGACTTATTTTGTACAGGTACTTCATTCCCAGTATAAGAATTTGTATATTCCAGATTTTGATGAATATAGCCTTCTATAAATAAATTTCCCTTTAATGCTGTACATGTTCCATTGCCTAATGTTTTGGAAAAATGTTTAGGTACAAATTTACAATTGGTTAGCACTGCCTTACTTGAGATATCTTTAATCCCCACAATTCCTTTTTCAAATTCAACATATTCTTCAAGACATATTTCGATTTTATATTCCCCTACTACAACCGGAACCCTAATATGCATAAAATCTTTGGTACTATAAGAATGATTATTTATTTCTCCTTTTTTAATTGATTGTGACTTATGTAAGGGAACTACAGCTGATTTCGGCGGATTTTTTTTCTGATTATTTTTAGCATAAGTATCAGTTCTCATTAAAAATATAATTTTATTAATTTTTGAGCGAGCCAATCGACAATCTGGCTGTTCAGGATAATCCGTTATAGAATTAAATAGCTTGGTTTCAAATTGGGGAATTAATTTATTGTTTAAATCAAGAAATTCAAATTTATTTTGAACATTTTCACCACAGATAGGAGCATGGAGAAAATCATTAATTTCTACATATGTAGAAAAAGGGATATTTTGGGCTATAGAACATACTTCTCCATGTACAGGTTCAGGACAATCATTAACACAATTTGTAGAAAGGTTTTCCGTCAATTCCTCTGTATTAATTTTGTTCTCAATATCGTATTCAGAACGACAATTAGAGTCTACTTGTAGTTCTTCTAAAGAATTAATTTCATCTGCCCCTCCGGTATAAGGAAGAGGATCGACTTCTTCTTCCCCAATATTTATTTCTGGAGGAATTAGTTCATGATTGGAATCTATAATAGCCGCTAAATCTAGGTTCTTCTCTGGATTCATTTCATCTACCACTTCGGTATCAGAAAAATGATCAAGTTCTTCCTCAACATTAGTTTCTGAAGGAATTAATAGTTCTCGACTAGAATCTAAAATGGCTGCTAAATCAAGTTCATCCTCTGGATTCACTTCACTTACCTCTTCAGAATCAGCAAGAAGTTTGATTTCTTCTTCAACATTAGTTTTTGAAAGATTTAGTAGTTCACGATTAGAATCTATATGAACTGCTAAATCAAGTTCCTCCACATACCTAATTTCATCTTTTTTTTCTACATCAAGTAAATTATTTTCACTAGAATGAGATGGTGTAGTTTGATAGGTCCAATTTGTGTATTTATTTTGCTTGGAGGATACTTCCTTCATCCCTCTAAAGTTTATCCACGGAGTTTTCATTAGTTCACTCCTAAAAAATGTTTTGACAAATAAAGTGCAACGGTTGTTAAATCCGATGTTTTTTTGTTAGGGGTTTATGAGTTCTTTTGTGAAGACATATTCAAAGCTCGTTTTTTCTGGAAAAACTAGTTATATAACCCGTATTCTTTTACTGCACTTATTATTACAATATGCTTTATTTTTACTTTTGTCACTGAGCACAATCCAAATCTCAGCAGGATTGAGATACTAATCCGTTGAAAGACGATGGCTTAGTAAAGAACTATCTGTTTTCCTGACAATTTTATGAAGACGAGTTTCCGAATGTAAAATCAACCTTAATTTTAAAAGTTAGAAGCAAAAAGGCAGCTGAACATTCGACAGAATCGAACCATCAGCTGCCAATTCAAATATTGGATTTTTATCAGTGCCCTCGAATGCTCTTTTTTAACTATTTTGCTCCCCTAAAAATAAGAAATTAACAATGGTCAGTGGGTGGAATAATAGGAGGATCGATAGTAGGACTAGCTGGAGGTGTAAGCCCTGAAAGAACAGGAGTTATTACACTACTGCCAGTGCCAAGGCGGACTTGTTGAACTTGTAGTACTTTTACAGTAAGATCTAGTACGATTTTTTCACGTAGTGTACAGAAAGTACCTTCAGGTGATGCCATATTTGGTGAAAAATCAAGTTCAAAGAAGTTCGCTGCTACTAACTCGCCAAATGGTTGCTCATTGTATTTAACGAGATTTTGGAAGAAAGCCTTATCTAATCGAGCGTCTATTTGCGTAGCTTCATTTAGGAAGTTCGCTTCAGCAAACTCTGAAATGCCTAAAATGGGAGTAGGACCTCCAGCTGTTTGTGGGAAAGTAAGGTCTGTGAAACCAGAAAATGCAACATCGGCAATTCTATCTCGAAGTGCCCCACTACATGCTGATGAAGCATATTCGATATTTTTACGAATATGTCCTGCTACAAATAATTTAGCTCTTGTTACCCTAAAAAAGTCAGTGTTGCCTATACGTGCAAAGCTAACTGGTACTAGTTTAACTTGATTTAGAAATACATTTTTCTTCACTCTTTTGATTTCAGTTGCAGCAGGACTAAGCGTAATATCCGACTCCACAACGATTTGAAGTGTTGGTTCGGCAAGTACAACTGGAACTTTAATAGTTGGAGCTGTAACTGGTGTAGCAACTACAGGAGTAACAGCATTTGTTAATGGGATTTGCTCAGTTGATCTTACAGGGCAAGGTAGAATCTGATTATCTAATTGATCACTCAAAATAATTCCCTCTTTTCATTTAATAGTATTAGAGAGCTCTCCTATCGTTAGAATATGTATCAATAGCATCTATGTATAGACGTTGTACTTGTTCATTTCCATATTTTAATGAACTCGTAGTTAAATTTCCCCTAGATTCTTTGAATTTCATAACTGAATCGGGTTTGTTGTACTAATTCTTACACCATGTTTTGTACAATATTACTGATTGAATTTGCTGTATAACTGTATTTGATACTATAGAAGTGGAAAACCCACTTAAAATAGTCATTTTAAGTGGGTTTTTCCTGAGCCTCGTCCTTACAGTATTCACTTATAGCTTGTGTATGTGCAGCACTTTTAACAAGGCTAGACCTTCTTTTACTCAAATTCATAAGATATGGCAGAAAGTGCATAAAGTGGCGCTGTTTCTGCCCGTAAAATTCGGGGTCCTAAAGACATAGTTTGAGCTCCAGCCTGCAACAGAGCATCCGCTTCTTTTCTAGCAATGCCTCCTTCTGGACCAAAGATAATAAGAATTGATTTCGACTTTTTATCATAAGCGTTTTTTAACTTCTCCGCAAACCTCGTACGTTTTTCGGCCTTGGCATCTTCTTCATCTGCGATAAACACTGCGTCAAAATCGTCCACCTGATTTACTAGCTGTTTAAAAGAAATAGGTTCATAAATTTCTGGAATATGTGTACGATGAGATTGTTCAGCCGCCTCTTTTGCAATTTTTTGCAGACGCTCTTTCTTTTTTACACCCTTCTTTTTATCCCATTTCACAATAGAACGCTCTGCTTCAAAAGGTAATAGAGCAAACATGCCAAGCTCTGTAGCTTTTTGTGTAATAAGCTCTAATTTATCACCTTTTGGCAATCCACAGGCCACTGTGACTTGAACAGGCAACTCTGGAGAAGGAATAGTCTCCCCTGTAGGTTGTATAACTACCTCATCTCCTTCAAAGGCTGCAATTGTACAAATGTGGGCATTCTCTTGAGCCACAACTACAATTTTGTCTCCTTCTTTCATTCGCATTACTCGTTCAATATGGTATGCGTCTTCACCACTTATTCGTGCTTTTTCAATAGACGCCTCAATAAAATAACGCTGCATGATTCACATTCCTTTCCATAGAGAAGAGAAAACGCCAAATTACAAGCACTCGGCTCATAATTAGGCGCTTTCTCAGTCCATTTATTGTGGACGACGGGCGATGATTGCGACCCAGTCTTCCATCAGTAATACTTCTTCAATGACAAAGCCTGAAGCTTCTAATGCTGCTTTGACATCATCACGCTTTGCACCAATAATGCCTGAAGTAACATATAATCCACCTGGTTTGACAATTGAAAATGCATCTTCAGTAAAGGACATAATAATTTCTGCTAAGATGTTGGCCACAACGACGTCAGCTGGTTCTTTTACTGTTTCCAATAGGTTTCCGTGAAATACAGATACTGTATTCTCTACTTTGTTTAACACAACATTTTCTTGTGCAGAGCGTACTGCTACTTCATCTAAATCAAGAGCATGAACACTTTTAGCTCCAAGCAATGCTGCACCAATGGAAAGAACACCAGAACCCGTACCAATATCGATAACTGTGTCTCCCTCTTTTACAACCCTTTCAAGCCCTTGCAGGCACATTACAGTTGTTGGGTGTGTTCCAGTACCAAATGCCATACCAGGATCTAATTCGATAATTAATTCATCTGTTGATACTGGTGTATAATTTTCCCAGGTAGGTACAATTGTAAAGCGTTCAGAAATTTTCACAGGATGATAATATTGCTTCCAAGCTGTTGCCCAATCTTCCTCGTTTACTTCTACAATCGAGACAACATTCTCGCCTATATCGATGTTAAAATTCGTTAGGTTTGTGATAGCCGCTTTAATTTCTTCGACTGTTTCATTTAAAAAACTAGACTCTGATAAATAAGCTTTGACAATAACACCATCTTTAGGAAAATCCGCTTCATTTAGTGCATAAATTTCACCAAATTGATCTTCTCGAGGCTTAGCAAATTCAGCAGAATCTTCAATAACAACACCACTTGCCCCAGCCTCATGCAAAATATTCGAAATTGCCTCTACCGCTTCATTCTTGGTATGAATGGATAACTCTGACCACTTCACGTAGCTCTTCAGCTCCTCTAATTATTCGCCTTGGAATTTTTTCTTGATTTTATCAAATAGTGAGCTTCCTTGTTCCTCAGGAATATCACCACTAATTTCAGCAAATTCGCGTAGTAGCTGTTTTTGTCTTTCTGTTAATTTTTCTGGTGTAACCACTTTTACAGTGACATATTGATTACCAGTACCATAGCCATGTACATTTTTTACACCTTTATCTTTAAGACGGAATTGAGCACCTGATTGTGTCCCTGATGGGATTCGTAATTTTACTTTTCCATGAACAGTTGGTACTTCAATTTCATCACCAAGAGATGCTTGAGGGAACGTTAGCTTAAGTTCATAATAAATATCGTCGCCATCACGTTCAAACTCATTATGCCCCTGCACACGGAACATTATATATAAATCTCCTGCTGGTCCTCCATTTATACCTGGCTCACCCTGACCAGATACACGAATTTGTTGGCCATCGTCAACCCCTGCCGGAATTGTTACTTTAATTTTCTTACGTTTTTGAACTTTTCCTTCACCACGACATGTTGAACATTTTTCTTTAATGATTTTACCTGTACCATGACATGTTGAACAAGTACGACGATTCATCATACGGCCAAATGGAGTATCCACTGCTTGATTTACTTGACCAGCACCATTACATGTTGAACATGTTTCTGGATTAGTACCTGCTTTTGCACCTGAACCATGGCAAGTATCGCAGGTTTCATCCTTTGGAATTTCGATTTCTGTTTCTTTCCCGAAAATCGCTTCCTCAAATTTAATATTCATACGATATTGTAAATCATCACCCTTGCGTGGTGCATTCGGGTCCTGACGGCGACCACCGCCACCAAAGAACGAACTGAAAATATCCTCGAAGCCGCCAAAGCCGCCTCCTCCTCCAAAGCCACCACCAAAGCCTGCATTTGGATCCTCATGACCAAATTGATCGTAGCGAGCTTTCTTCTGATCATCACTCAGCACTTCATAAGCTTCAGCGATTTCTTTGAATTTTTCATCAGCACCTGGCTCTTTATTTAAATCAGGGTGATATTGTTTTGATAATTTACGATATGCTTTTTTAATATCATCTTTTGAAGCAGATTTGGTTAAACCAAGCACCTCGTAGTAATCGCGTTTTTCCATCATTCACACTCCGCTCTTTTTGCATAAAATCAATTGTACCATGCAGTTTAATAAACTGCCTCTATTTTTGTTGTAAATTATTTATTAATAAAATAAACGTATTTTTCTCAGTTATCATATAGAGCTTGACGTACCGCTTTTAATAAAGAGAAAAGCCAAAGCCGCAAGCGGTCTTTGGCTTCTTCACTGAGCTACTGGCTATTATTTATCGTCTTTCACTTCTTCAAAGTCAGCGTCTACGATACCGTCATCTTTTTTACCAGCACCAGCATCTGCACCTGCTTCGCCACCTTGAGCTGCTTGAGCAGCTGCTGCAGCTTGTTCATATACTTTCATTACTAATGGCTGTAAAACGCCTTCTAGTTTTTCTTTAGCAGATTTAATGCCTTCTAATTCGCCTGCTTCAAGCGCTTTTTTCAGTTCATCACGAGCATCTTCAACAGATTTTTTCTCGTCTTCTGTAATTTGCTCACCTAAGTCAGCAATTGTTTTATCTACTTGGAACACTAGTTGATCTGCCTCGTTACGAAGATCTGCTTCTTCTTTACGTTTAGCATCTGCCTCAGCATTTGCTTCAGCATCTTTTACCATGCGTTCAATATCTTCCTCAGATAGACCAGAATCAGATTGGATTACAATTGTTTGTTCTTTGTTTGTACCAAGATCTTTCGCTTTAACAGATACGATACCGTTTTTATCAATATCGAATGTTACTTCGATTTGTGGAATACCACGTGGTGCTGGTGGAATATCTGCTAATTGGAAGCGACCTAATGTTTTATTGTCTGCTGCCATTGAACGTTCACCTTGTAGTACGTGAATATCTACTGCTGGTTGATTGTCAGCTGCTGTAGAGAATACTTGTGATTTAGATGTTGGAATTGTTGTGTTACGGTCAATTAATTTTGTGAACACGCCACCCATTGTTTCAATACCAAGTGATAGTGGTGTTACGTCAAGTAAAACAACGTCTTTCACATCACCAGTTAATACGCCACCTTGTACAGCAGCACCCATCGCAACAACTTCATCAGGGTTTACTCCACGGTGAGGCTCTTTACCAGTTTCTTTACGTACTGCCTCTTGTACTGCCGGAATACGAGTAGAACCACCAACTAAAATAACTTGGTCAATTTCAGTTGTTGAAAGACCTGCATCAGATAATGCTTGACGTACTGGACCAACTGTACGATTTACTAATGGTAATGTAATTTCGTCAAATTTTGCACGTGTTAAAGAAATTTCTAAGTGTAATGGACCTGCTTCGCCTGCTGTAATGAATGGTAAAGAAATTTGTGTTGAAGTTACACCAGATAAATCTTTTTTCGCTTTTTCTGCTGCATCTTTTAAGCGTTGCATCGCCATTTTATCTTTTGATAAGTCAATGCCATTTTCTTTTTTGAATTCAGCTACTAGATAATCGATAATCACATCATCGAAATCGTCCCCACCTAGTTTGTTATCACCAGCTGTTGCTAATACTTCGAATACACCATCACCTAATTCAAGAATAGAAACGTCAAATGTACCACCACCAAGGTCAAATACTAAAACTTTTTGATCTTGGTCTTGCTTGTCTAAACCATACGCAAGTGCAGCAGCAGTTGGCTCGTTGATAATACGCTCTACTTCAAGACCTGCGATTTTACCAGCATCTTTTGTTGCTTGACGTTGTGCATCATTAAAGTAAGCAGGAACTGTAATAACTGCTTTTGTTACTTTTTCCCCTAAGTAGTCTTCTGCATAGCCTTTTAAGTATTGAAGAATCATTGCAGATACTTCTTGTGGCGTGTAGTCTTTATCTTCCACTGTTACTTTTTCAGCTGTACCCATTTTTGATTTAATAGAAATAATTGTGTTCGGGTTTGTTACTGATTGACGTTTTGCTACTTCACCAACTTGACGTTCACCGTTTTTAAATGCAACAACAGATGGTGTTGTACGATTGCCTTCTGGATTTGGAATTACTTTTGGTTCTCCACCTTCAAGTACAGAAACACAAGAGTTTGTTGTTCCTAAGTCAATACCGATAATTTTGCTCATTAAAATTTCCTCCTATTATTTCAACGCAAGGGATGCGTTTTCTAACTGATTTTAATTGACTAAATAGTGCTATGACTATTCGTTCACAGATACCATTGTTGGGCGTAATACACGATCCTTTAGGATATACCCTTTTTGCAGCTCGCGTAATACAACACCAGTGTCTTTTTCACTATCTTGTTCCTGCATCACAGCTTGGTGAATATTTGGATCAAATGGCTCACCTTCAGCCTTAATTACTTGCAGACCTTCCTTCTCTGTTGCTTCAATCAGAGAACGATAGACCATCTCAATGCCTTTTACAATAGAAGCAGCTTCTTCAGATGTTGCTTCAACTTGTAAGGCACGTTCAAAATTATCTAATACTGGCAGCAAATCTGATAATAAGCTTTGAGCACGATATTTTTCAGCCGACTCACGATCTAGTTGATGGCGACGGCGCATATTATCAAAGTCAGCGCGTAGGCGTAGATGACGATTTTCCTCGTCGTCTAGCTTTGCTTGTAACTCTACTAGCTTTGCTTCGTACTGCTCTTCGATTGTCAATTCTACTTCTTGTTGTACTACTACATCTTCTTCTGTCGATAAATTTTCAGCTTGTACATTTTTCTCATCCTGTACTTCTTCTTGTACAAGATCCTTGTTATCAGTTGTTTCAGTCACTTGAATCCTCCTCATTATCAATCACTACGATTCTTCGTAAAGGCCTGTGTTAAATCCAAGCGCAATACGTCTAGTAAAGCAACAACACGTTTGTAATCCATCCGTGTTGGACCAATAATCGCAATAGCCCCTTGTTGATCTTCACCAATTGAATAAGTGGTCGTAATGACACTACAGTTTTCCATTTCTAGTTGTTTATTTTCTGAGCCTATACGAATTTGAATGCCCGATTCATTAGGATGGAAAAGCGATTGCACTTGGCTGTTCTTTTCCATTAAGTCCAAAATCATCCGGACTTTATTTAAATCGTGGAATTCGGGCTGATTGAACATATTCGTTTTTCCACCATAGAAAATTTTACTTTCCGAATTATGCATCGTGGCTGTAACAAGTGAGTGGATAAAGTCATCCGCAGATCTCACATGCTGCTGTAAAACCGCTAATACTTCAGCCTCAAGCTTTGTATGAAGTTCTTCTAATGACACACCGATTAAGCGTTCATTTAAAATATTAACCATCTTCTCTAATTCAGAAGCGGTAAAACCAGGAGGTAAACTAAACATACGATTTTCCACATGCCCGTTATTCGTTACGATAATCGCTACTGCTGTATCACTAGAGAGCGGCACAATTGAGAATCGTTTAACACGATGTCTCTGTACATCAGGTCCTAAAAGAATCGATGTATAAGATGTCAGCTCTGATAAAATATTGGCTGACTTTCGGATAATATGCTCTACTTCTACTAGGCGATCATTAAAAATTGATTGGATTTGCTGAATATCCCTAGAATTAATCCCCTGTGGACTCAACAAATGATCTACATAAAATCTATAACCCTTTTCCGAAGGCACTCGACCAGAGGAAGTATGTGTTTTTTCTAAAAAACCTAATTCCTCCAAATCCGCCATTTCATTTCGAATTGTGGCTGGACTAAATGTAATCTCTTGCTTTTTGGAGATTTGGCGAGAACCTACCGGCTGTGCAAACATAATAAAGTCGTCTACAATGACTTGCAATATCTGTAATTGCCGATTGGTTAGCATGATTATCACCTCTGTTAGCACTCAGCTAAGAGGAGTGCTAATACTATTATTAAGTTATCAAATCCCACATTTTATGTCAACGATATCGCTCAATCTTCTAGCAAAAATTGTTGAAATACTTCATTACCTACAAAACGACCTTTTCGTGTAAGACGAATTCCAATCGGATCGTGTTCCAAAAGACCTTCTGATACTAGCTTTTCGATAACATGACGATATCGAGTAAACATCGTTTCATTAAATTTTTCTTCATATATATGGTGTAATACCCCCTCTGTTTTTCGCAGACCTAAAAACATTTGTTCTTCACGTTTTTCATTCTCTGTCACAATATGCTCATAGACAATTGGTAGCTCGCCTTTATTTACTGCCTCAATATATTTTTTTAATGGTCCATGATTGGAATAGCGGACACCAGCTACATATCCATGCGCACCAGCACCAAAGCCTGCATATTCATCATTTTCCCAATAAATTTTGTTATGGCTGGAACTGAAATCAGATTGCGCGAAGTTACTAATTTCGTATTGTGGCAGCCCATGAGCTTCCATCTGATTCATCAATACACCATACATATCCGCTTCAAGATCTTCAGTTGGTAAATGTAACTTCCCCTTTGTGTATTGATTATAAAAAATCGTTTTTGGCTCCACTATTAATGAGTATGCAGAAATATGTGGTAACTCCAAGGCGAAGGCCTTTCCTAAGGAATCCTCCCATTGCTCCATTGTTTGCCCAGGTAGACCATACATTAAATCAATGCTTATATTGTGGAAACCTACCTTTTTCGCCAAGGTAATTGTTTCATAAACATGATCGTTACTATGTGTACGTCCAATTTTCTTTAATAACGCCTGATCAAAGGATTGAACCCCATACTTAAACGATTGACACCTCCAGCAAACAATGCCTGCAATTTCGCCTCTGACAGCTCGTCTGGATTTGCCTCTGATGTAAATTCTGTCACACTGTTCATAGGAATATACGCATGAATAAGCTCAAGAAGTTTTTCTAATTGCTTAGGAGATAACGCAGTCGGTGTTCCCCCACCGAGAAAGATGGTTTCGATTTGTTTAAAATGGTCAGGATATTTTTGTATGGCAAGCGCCATCTCCTTGCCCAGCGTTTCTATATATTCATCAACAGGTTGATTTTTAAAATAAAATTTATTGAAATCACAGTAATTACAGATTTGATGACAAAAAGGAATATGAATGTAAACACCTCGTGCCATAGCTATCCCTTCTTTCTAATAAAGTCTTTTTCCATTTTTACATTATAAACAAACAAAGAATAGAACGCCATGAATCCATCTAAGAAAAGTATGTGTATTGAATAACCGTTCAAAGAGTCCTTTTATCACAAAAAAATCAAAACCACTAAGATTCATGGTTTTGATTTTGAAAGTGTATTCTTAATAACGTATGATTCCTATGCAAAGTCCAATGAGCACCAGTAAATAAGGTGGCATTTTCCATCGCATTAAGCACCATAAAAAAATGGCTGATATCACAATATCTAACCCATTTTCAATTGTCTCTGTAGCAATAGGATGAAAAAAAGCTGCCGCTAATATTCCCACAACCGCTGCATTTGCACCTGCTATTGCCCCTCTTAATCTAGGAAATTGATTAAGTGTTAGCCAAAATGGCATTGCCCCGACTATAAGTAAAAAAGCAGGAAGAAAAATAGCTATTGTTGCTATAATGGCCCCCGGTACTCCAGCAATCATCATACCTATGTAAGAGGCAAACGTAAATAATGGACCTGGGACAGCCTGGGTCATTCCGTAACCTGTTAAAAAATCAGAAGAACTCATCAGTCCACTTTGTACAAATTGAACTTCTAACAAGGGCAATACTACATGACCGCCCCCAAATACTAAGGCACCTGATAGATAAAATTTTTCGATCAACATAAACCATTCATGCTGCAGAAATGGACTAACAGCCGGTAAACCAATAAGGAGTATGAAAAACAATGTTAATAAAATGAATCCCACTTTTTTGGAAATAGGTACACCTGTTACATGATGATCCATTTCACCTGTTATTTTAATAAATCGAAAGCCTATAAGGGCAGCAAGACTTATAACCATTACCTGTGATAATGGATGTATCCATAAAAGGACTGCTCCAAGTGCAAACAAGGCTATTATTAAATGCCATTTGCTAGCAATCAACTTCCTGGACATATCCAAAATTGCCTGTGCAACAATCGCAACAGCCACTAACTTTAAGCCATGGACCCAGCCCATCTCTATCTGCGTCGAAAAATATGCGAATGCAATCAGCAGCAAAACTGACGGTAATGTAAAGCCAATAAAAGACGCTATACTCCCAACTATTCCCCCTCTTACTAAGCCAATACCCATTCCTACTTGACTCGATGCTGGGCCAGGTAGAAATTGGCTAAGCGCTACAAGTTGACTGTAATCATTTGCTGATAACCACTTACGCTTTTCAACATACTCATTTTGAAAATAACCTAAATGTGCAGTTGGCCCACCAAAGGAAGTACAGCCTAATTTAAAAGAAACTAAAAAGATCTCCCATAACCTTCGCAACAACCTCACTACTTTCCATGTAATATATCATTATCTTACATGGTGGAATCGTGCTTTTAGATTAAAGTATTGTAAAGATTAAAAAATGATCTAGCAGAGCTTTAAATATTTCTTATTTTTTTGTAATTTTAATTTTTGAACCAAGGTCATTTCCGCCTGTAGCTATTGGAATTAAATGATAACTTTTTTCTGTCAAATATAGGGAATCAAGTCGAACTCCCCATTTTGTATAGCCTTCATTTAATGGATACGCTGCGTCAATGCGCCATAATTCTCCTGATCTAGATTGAATATTAAATTGTATAGCATCATTCAGGGCTGTGTCAGAATGAAAATAAATTGTTGTTGATATTGGAGTAGAAACAACCTTGTCTATCGTTATTTGTTGGCCATCTATTAGCTTCACCTTTTTTTTCACTGAAAAAACGTTCCTATCTTCTTGTAATTGCTTCTGTGATGCTTCTACTTGAAAGTTCCATGGCTCGTCAATCGCCTTTTTCCCGTTCCAGTCATTATAGCGAATATCTAAATTTAATGTTTCATCTTTTGGTAATTCACTTAATTTGACGCTGCTGTAAATGGTATAGGTTTTATCCGATTGTGCAATGGACTGCCCTCCATTCCTTACGGTAAACTCTTTTCCATTAATCAAAACTTGTGGAAAGAAGAAAATTTGATATTCGAAATGTGTATCCTTTTCTGGTTTAAAGGTAGCGTTTAATAAAACCTGATTGTCATCCACTATTACTTCATTTAAGGTCAAGCTTCCAAGGCTGTTTTCAGTGGTTTTACCGACAACTGTTTTATAGGTTTCAAAATTTAAATCCTTATTCAATAAATAGTAAAGTACAATAACGCCAGTCACTAATATAAACAATAACACTACAACAAACCATATTTTACGCAATCGACTACCCTTTGACTGACCTTCAGCTAGAAGCATATCATTAGACATCATGTACACCTCATTTTTTAGAAAGTTATATACACAAATGCGTTTTATTTATTGTAGTTATTAGATGAACATTATATAACCTGCACGACTGAATGATTGTCACACCATGTCTCCTCATACAATGAGTATTGATCAGTAGCAATTTTCAGAAATATATGTAAGACTTTTTTCGAAATAAAATAAATAGCAAGGGGGATTAACGCTGAAAAAGAAAATTGCTTATGTAGGAATTGTTATTTTAATCATTGTTGTTTTGGCATTTAGTGCCTATAAGTTAATGAATGCTAGAGACTATCAACTTTTTGGCAAAATTACCTCTCATATTGACACTACAGACAAGGTTGTAGCACTAACCTTTGATGACGGCCCAGCTAAAAATGTCAGCGCCATTTTAGCATTACTGGATGACTATGACGCTAAAGCAACCTTTTTTTTAATTGGAAAGGATATTGAAAAAAATTTAGAAGAGGGCAAAAAAATTGTGAATGCTGGTCATCAAATTGGCAATCATACCTATTCTCATAAGCGAATGGTCTTTAAAAGCTCTACCTTTTACAAAAATGAAATAGAAAAAACAGATGAGCTTATAAAAAGTATTGGCTATTCAGAAATCCCACCTGTTCGACCGCCATATGGGAAAAAGTTATTGGGATTTCCGATTTATTTAAGTAAAACAAATCGTGATACAATAACGTGGAATTTGGAGCCTGACTCCTTCTATTCAACGCCTGATGAAAAAATTAACTATGTGAAAGAGTATATACAACCTGGCTCGATTATTTTAATGCATCCCATGTATGACAATACAGACAATGAACTGCAAGCGATTGAAGGTATTTTGCAATCACTTTCTGAGGATGGTTACCGCTTTGTCACCATCAAAGAGCTTCAGGACAAATCAGAGAATCTGCACAAGTAATGAGTTTTGGCTATACAACTTGGGGTGGTCAAGGGGCTGTATTTAGTGGTCTTCGTCTTGCCATTGCTAAGCAATTTCCACAGGCAAAGGAAGATGGTATTCCAAATAATTTATATTGCTTTGCATCAGAAAATGCACATTATAGCCTATTAAAATCTGTGGAAGCAGTAGGTATAGGAAGCAAACATTTAATTCGTGTAAAAGCTGGAAAAGGCCATTCCATGGATATCAATGATTTACAGAATCGAATGACAGAGGTTATCGAAAACGGTGGAATTCCAGTCTATATAGTAGCCACGACAGGTGCTACGGATCAATTTGCTATTGATGATGTACAAGCCATTAAAGAGGTCACTAATGGGCTTGAGAAGAAATATGCTTTAAAACCAATACATATCCATGCCGATTCCGCTCTGGGAGGCTTTTACGCATTTTTCAACGATTACGACTTTACTGCAAATCCTCTTCAATTAGAGGCAGATGTATTACAGGGACTAGCACATATTCGTACACGTATGCAGCATCTAGCAATCGCAGATAGTCTATGCTTTGACTTCCAAAAACTTGGTCAGACACCGTATTTAACAAGTCTATTCTTAATAAAAGAAGGTAACAGTCTACAGTTACTTGATATTGAGGACTTTGATACACCATACGTCGGCAATCGCGGTTATGGCTCCTACCATACAGGTTATACATTAGAGTGCTCACGAATGGGAAGTTCGATAGCTATTTATGCAGCTTTACAGGCATTTGGTAAAGAAGGTTATCAACAAATATTAGCCAATTATGTGCGTGTTAATTTAGCATTCCGTGCACAATTAGCTGAGCATGCACCTATGCTGCAAGTAGTGAATGAAACGAATATTGGACCAGTTACAGCCTTTCGTTTATATCCAGAAGGCTATAATTGGCACACCGAGCAGGCAGGTGGTTATAGACAAGACCAAATTGAATATATAAATGCGATGAATGCCTCTTTATTTGAGATCATAGGAGAGGATCGAGACGAAGTATTTTTCGGTGATACAACACGTGTTTGCACAGTCAGCACAAGTGATACAAATCAACAAATGCCAGTTGCAGCAGCAAAATTCTTTGCTATTTCTCCCTATACTGAAACAGAACATATTCGTGATATGATTCATTTCCTGCAACAAAAGCTGCAAGTATTGGAGGATGCCAAAGTTGAATATAATAAATAAATTAAAGGGTTCTTTACTCTATAAATATATTGCAAGTTTCACCATTCCCATTGCTATTATTTCAATCATATTTAGTGTGGTACTATTCATAACGTCTTATCGAATTATCGATAACTTTGTTATTACACAGTTTGAGTCATCATTAGAAATTGTGTCTAATTCTATTTTTGAAGATATAGAAAAAAATGATGCCATCGCTGCAGACAACGGGAATCCTCAAAAATATGAACAACTACTAAAGCAATTAAATGGCACAGTTAAAAAATACGATATTGAAAATGCGTATATCCTTTCCCGCTCTAATGGAAAAGAGCATATTGTCGCTTTAAGCAATAAAGATAATTACAAGGAAAATTATGTTTTCGATGAAAAAATGAATGTCGCTATAGACTCTGCTTCTACACAAACAAGCGATATTTATCAAGATGAATATGGTATTCATAAATCCATTTTCATACCATTTAAAAACACAGATATTTTATTCGGTATAGATATGGATGCTTCCTTTATTTCTAAGCTGCAAACAGAGACACTTTGGATATGTATCATTATGACTGTGATTTTTATCCTATTAGGGATTATTGTCGCTTATTTCATTAGCATTGGTATTACAAAACCAATAAAAAAAATAACTGGCTATGTTGGCAGGGTAGCCAAGGGAGATTTAGCTGTTGAACCTCTACAAATGAAAGGGTCCAATGAAATCGCACAGCTTTCTGCGGGCATCGAAAATATGACAGAAGATTTAAGATTACTTATTCAGCAAATCGCTGAAAATGCTGAGCAAGTAGCTGCCATGTCAGAGGAATTAACAGCAAGCTCTGAGCAAACAAGTGCATCCATACAGCAAATTACATCTTCCATGCAGGAAGTTGCAGCTGGTTCAGAAAAGCAAACCTCCTCCATTGAAGAGGTAGAAAATCATATTTCAACAATCTCTACAAAGATGGCTGAAGTGGTTTCAAGCGTTAATGATGTGGCAGCAAAGGCTGTCAGTGCATCCACTATTTCTGAAAAAGGCAATACAACAATTCAAAGTGCGACTGAGAAAATGGCTATCACCTCTACTGCTATTCAAGAGACTTCAGTAGTCGTGGAACGTTTAAGTACATACACGAATGAAATTGGTGATATCGTGACCTTAATTAACGAAATTACGGACCAAACCAATTTACTCGCGTTAAATGCATCTATTGAAGCAGCAAGAGCTGGAGAACATGGTAAGGGCTTTGCCGTTGTTGCAGAAGAAGTACGTAAGCTTGCTGACCAATCATTAGCAGCAACTAACAGTATTCGAACACGTATTGAAACCATTAAAGAGGAGTCTACACAGGCTGTAAAATCTATGGCAATTAGCAGCAGTAATCTCGTGGAAAGCTCAACAACCTTTCATGCATCTGGTGAGGCCTTTGGAGAAATTAATGCACATATTCTGGAGCTAACTCAGGAAATGAATCATGCCAATACGATCATTACCAATATGAATCAAGGCGTGAATAGCATTGCTAATTCTGTAGAAGAAGTTGGCGTAGTAGCCGTTCAGGCATCTGGAAATATTCAAAATGTAGCAGCAGCATCTGAAGAACAATCTGCCAGCATCGAAGAAATTACTGCATCTTCAAATAATTTAGCGGAGATGGCTCAACAGCTTCGTCATATCATACAAAGATTTCAGTTATAAAAACTAAAATCGTTCTTCATCATAAAATCCGCTATACTTTCTCAGAAATATAGCGGATTATTTATGGCTGTCGGTATTATCCTTTCTTCAGTTGCATCCATGAAATGGTTTCTTCTAGACCAGCTTTATAAGAAGTACGTGGTAAAGGACCAATTTCTCTCTCATATTTTTGTCCACTTAAAATGACTGGCTCTTCTGTTAAATAAAACATTTCAACCACTTCCTTCATGGACGGAGAAAAGATTCCGATTAATTGTATCATTCCTTTAGATATAGTTCGGATCCCTTTCTTGTAACCTGTTAATTCGCTTAGAATTTCTACTAATTGTCCCCCGGAAATAGTATGTGTAGCTGGCACATTCCAATTTTGATTGTATGTATCTTCTCTTAATGCTAGTTCAACCATAGCCTTTGCACCATCAACTGTATAAAGGAATTCCCTCTTCACCTGCATATTTCCAACAAAATTAGCTTTTTTACCTTGTACAACATTTTTTAATGTTTCATACAGTATGGTATTCTCTGCATTTGGTCCATACAAATCTGGGAAATGGACAATTAGGGAAGGTACATGGCTCTCTTTTAATTTATTTTCCATAGCCAATCTAATTTTTCCCTTCTTTGTATGTGGGCTCTTCTCTGTCTCCTCAGTAACACCAATGAGCGATTGTTTCCCATATGCATATATATTATCGACAAGTGCTATCCTCGCTCCTTGGTTTTCAGCTATTTTTAACACCATCTCTAGACACGGTATATGGAGCTTTTCCCAATCCTGATATGGAAAACTTATTGCATGAAAAATAACATCCACTTCTTTTGATGCTTGACTAATATCTTGTTCATTAAAAATATCACCTGCAATGATTTCAACATTCCTGGAATGGCGAAATAATGCAACTAGTTTTTCTTTGCGTCGTGCAAATGCCTTCACCTTTACTTGTCGGCTTACTAATTCATTTACAAGAGCATAACCCATTCCACCAGATGCTCCGATAACTAAAGCTGTTTTCATTATAATTCCCCCTTTAATTAACCACTGGTCAAATAAGAACTTAAAGATAGTTCTAGATAATTGTACCTAGAACTAATCATTAATTAATGCCTTGAGAAGAAATCTTGCATGTACATCTACTGCTGTCATTGCTGCCTCATAATTTTTAACATAATGACGGTAATGTGCTACAAATCCATGCAGCGCAATAAATGTAGAATGGATATCTGAAAGCAGCAGTTCCTTTTCTGCTAAAACTTGTACGGATTGTGCAAATTTTTCATAACTAAGGTTGGCTGCCTCTTGAGAGAGTCCGTCAATTTCTTTGTCCCTCACCATAAACATTAATTCATATTGACTTTGATTATTTAAACCAAATGCCATATAGCCTACAAAAATATGCTTTAATTTAGTAGAACTATCTTCTGGACCATTCACTGTAGTATCTAATGTAGTATTTAATTCTGAAAAATAATCACCTAAAATAGCATAAAATATTTCGGCTTTATTTTTAAAATGATAGTATATCGCCCCATGACTACAGCCAATCTCCTTTGCAATACTGCGCATCGATACATGGTGAAAATCCTTCGCGATAAATTGTTTATGTGCTTCATGTATAATCATTTCTTTTGTTAATTCCTGTGTTGATGGTTTGCGCGGTGACATATTACCCTCCTAATTTGACCAGTGGTTAATTAATAGTGTACTCTTATTTTTTTAATTAGCAATAGTTGGATTAAAATCCTATTATAAAAGAAAACGAATTTCCCTATCCAATAGGAAATTCGTTTCTTTGTCAAATTAAATAATACTCTTCACAACTTTTGAAATAACAGCACCTTCAGCTTGACCTGTTAACAAAGGTTTTGCAATTTTCATTGCGTCTCCCATGCCCATTCCCTTTACTATTCCAGCCGCTGCTAGCTTTTCTGCAACTTCTTCTTCCGTTAATTGCTTCGGCAAGAATGATTTTAATAGCACTAATTTCGCTTCCTCTTTTTCAATTAAATCAGCTCTACCTGCATTTTGGGCACCCTCTAAAGCCTGATTTGTTTGTTTGACCTCGCGATTGATAATAGCAATTTCTTCTTCAGAGGATAAAGCCTCTCCCTTTTCCTTCTCCGCTAAATCTAAGGCAGATTTCAAAAGCGACAATACGCCTTTTGCCAATGCATCCTTTTCTCTCATCGCCTTTTTTAATTGTTCAAATACCTCTGTTTTTAACAATGTTGTCACTCCTCTAGACCATGTATTTCAAAAAAATTATACCATAAAGTGAATTAGAGATGTTTTCTCATCCCTAAGTGCAGGCTATACTCCTGTTTATACACCTTCTACTACACTAATTCTGGAGTAAAGGCCTGGAGTTGCCTGTTCATGTAGATAAAAAAACCGTAGCCTCGAAGGATACGGTAATTAAAATTTATTTTGCTCGCTTCAGCATACGTACATCCGCTTTTGTGTCAAGTAATTCAAGAGATAATATTTCCATCTTCGTATCCATACTATCTATTTTCTGACTTAAATTTTGTTCTACTGAATCTAATCTGCTTTGCAGTAAATTTGTTTTTTCTTCTAATCTAGTTTCAACTGCATCAATTTTTTCCTCTAATCTTCTTTCAACCGCATCAATTTTTTCTTCTAATCTTCTTTCAACCGCATCAATTTTTTCTTCTAATCTTCTTTCAACCGCATCAATCTTTTTTACTAATCTAACTTCCACCGCTTCAATTTGATGCTGAAGATCAGATTTCATAATCTGCATTTGTGTAGAGAGCTCCAAAATTGCTTGAAGGATGGTATGTTGGTTCACTTCCTGCCCCATTTTTGTCTTCCTCCTCTCTATCATTCTTCATTCTATCTATAAATTTCTCAGCATTGTTATCATTGTAGGAAAAGAAAGTAGTATTACATATACCACTCTTCTTTCCATTCTATCTAGGATTTATTTTAAAGTCAAAATATCAAAAGAACGAGTCCTAGCTATAGAATCATAATAGACTTCTCTACTACTTTTATAAACGACATTCTAAAATTTCATTATTTTAAAATCTTTCTCTACTATTTATCCAATAAATAATGCCAATAATTGCTCCACCAATTATATTTCCAATTGTGACAGGTACTAAATTGGCTATGGCTCCCGCAAACGATACAAGTTCACCGTGAGGTATAAAAAGAGCAAGACAAAATAATGTCATATTGGCGATGCTATGCTCAAAACCCGCCGTAATAAATGGAAAAATACAACAAAAAATCATAACTAACTTCGCAATTTCTGTTTTTAATTTATAGGCACACCATACTGCTAAGCAGACAAGCAGATTACACAAGATTCCTCGGCATAAAAGTGCAATAAATCCAGCATTCATCTTAACAGCCGCTATTTTCTCAATATAAGCAGCTGTGTCTCCCACCGCAAGCCCTGCATAAAAAAATAAACCAACGCTTAATAGGGAGCCACAAAAATTTCCTATGTAGCTAAATGTCCAAATACCTATCATTTCTAGGGGTGTAGATTTTTTGGATAATGTACTAATCGTTAAAACTAAATTATCCCCCGTAAATAAATTTGCACCAGCCATCATAACCATACTAAGCGCCACGCCAAATGATAAACCTTGTACAACCTTCATACTTGGTACACCAGCAGGATCAAACAAACCACCAATTGTAACAATAAGCAATATGCCAAAGCCGATAAAAAGACCACCTAAAATTGCTTGCAATAAATAATTGACAGGTCTTTGCTTCATCATTGTTATTTTTGTTTCCGCAGTTATACAAATCTCAGATATTGTCTCTTTCATTTCTTTCCTCCCATGCAAACATCAACTATATTTATCATAACTGATTTATGGGCTTTCCAAAAATACCAATGTGAGGATTTTATTTTTAAGCAGCGAGAGAATTTTCACCAAATTCTACCTACATTTTTCAAAAATGAATTTGCATAATTAAAAAGTTGATATTACGAATACATTAATTATTTCTATCAGCCTTTTAAATCTTTCTATTAGGAATATCATTGCTCAAAAAAGTTTCAAATGATAAGATTCGTTTAATTCCTACAATTCAAGTTTGTTAAGTAGGTAAAAAGGAGTGGATCGGATGGGTCAAGTAATTGCAAATAAAATAAAGCAATCCATTACGGAGTTAATTGGGCATACTCCACTTTTGGCCTTAAATCAATATGTTAAAGAGCAACAGCTAGAAGCCGAAATAATTGTGAAACTAGAATACTTTAATCCAGCTAATAGTGTGAAGGATCGTATTGCGAAAGCTATGATCGAGGATGCTGAAGCTCGTGGTGTTTTAACAAAGGACAAAACAATTATTGAAACGACAAGTGGAAATACTGGTATTGGCTTAGCGGCAATTGCAGCCGCAAAAGGTTATAAGCTGCGGATTTACATGCAGGATGGGGTAAGTGAGGAGCGTACAAAGGTTGTGAAGGCATATGGAACTGAGGTAGTGCCATTTTCTGATGTTCCAGAAATGGTAGCAGCCTTTGAGGAAACAGATGGTGATTTTGTGGAAACAATTAAAGTTTTTAGAGAAACCGTCATTGATCGAGAGGAAAATGTAGTATTTCTCAATCAACTTGACAATGAGGCCAACCCAAACATTCATAAGCTAACAACAGGTCCTGAGATTTGGGATGATACGGACGGTGATATTGATATTTTTGTAGCCTCAATAGGAACAGGTGGGACAATAAGTGGTGCAGGCGCCTTCTTAAAATCTAAAAATCCCAATATTCAAATTATAGGTGTAGAGCCAGCTATTAACTCCATTGCAACCGTCGATAATCCAGATATTATTGAAATCACGGGTGTTCACCGCTTCTCTGACGCTGAAGCGGCACGCGTTCCATCGAATGTTCATTTAGAGATCATTGATGAAGTGCTTGAAGTAGAAACTGTTCAAGCCTATGAAGCCGCTCGTACAGTAGCGAAATCAGATGGTCTTTTAGTAGGTACCTCATCAGGTGCTGCCTTATTCGCTGCTACAGTTCTTGCAAAACGTCCTGAGAACGAAGGAAAAAGGATAGTGGTCATCCTTCCTGATACTGGTCTTCGTTATTTATCAACGGATTTATTTTAAGAAATACTTGATAATAAAAAACGAAGGGTATAGCAACTTGCCCTTCGTTTCTTTTCAAGATTTTAATAGCTTGTTAGAAAAATCTTTCCTTTAGTTGTTTTGGACGATTCCACAACCTTTATTGCTTTTTGGATATCTAACAAATCATAATGAGAATCAACTGCCATCATTTTTAACATACCACTATTCACTAAGCTTATTAATTGATGAAATGTATCTTGCCATCTTTCTACCGAGACTTGCTTATTCCAATGTCTTAAATGAAACATATTGGCCTTAACATTAGCCTCCTTCACAATACTTTGCCAATTCACTTGTACACCTGATAATAGACCAATTGCTAAAAATTCTCCTCCAGGTTTTACACAGAAAGCAAGGTCGTTACCAACTACTCCTCCAATGGAATCAATAGCAGCATCAGCACCCCTGCCATTGGTAATTTCCATCACTGTCTCATAGAGCGGTGTGATAGAGGTATCTATGACATAGGAAGCGCCAAGCTGAAGTAAATCGTCTGTATATCTATTATTTCTCGTTACCGCAATAAGCTGAAAACCAATTATTTTTGCTAACTGAGCAAAAATATGACCGATAGCAGATCCACAGGCATTCACTAATAAAACATCATTTGATCGTAGTTTTAGTACTTCTGCACAAGTAACCCAAGCCGTCATGGGGTTAATATACATTTGAGCTGCAGTAAAATCATCTATTGAATCTGGAATTGGTACAGCAAATTCTGCTCTTGTTTGAACAATCTCCTGCCAAGTCCCATCTCCTCGTAAAGGTAAGACACGTTTACCGATAAGATTTTGAGAAACAGATGGACCTATATCCTCTACTATTCCTACTCCCTCATAACCAGGAATAGTAGGTAAAGAAATTCGATGAGCATACTTGCCCCAAATTGGTATTAAATCAGATGGATTTATAGGTCGTGCTAGCATACGAACGAGAATTTCTTGTGCTTGTGCAGGCTTAATCGTTTTATTTTCAAACTTTAAAACCTCCAGAGGATTTCCAAATTCATACAATTTAACACTTTTTGCTTTCAATAAATAGGACTCCTTTATTCAACTATTCATAAAATAACCTCATATCTAGGCATTGGGATCACGCTTCAAATATAAGTGCTTTTGTTATCTAATCTAGTAGACAATGTTTTTATAGTCGCGTAATTGTAAACTCAGCTTTCTCATTCATACGTAGTTGTAGTTGATTGTTAATTTCTATCTCCATTGGACTGACTATTGCTTTTTTATTCGAAAAATACCATACACGTTCACTTGGTCCTAATAATAAATTTGCTCCGTCCTCATAATTTCCCATAAACGTAAGACTATCAGCGCGGATTTCATTATTATTCATTGGTATTATCCCATATTCTTTTAATGTATTTGCTACTAAATGAATAGTATCTGTTGTGATATTCATTTCACCGATGCTTAGCACATGCTCCGACGAAAAAGACATGGCATCTATTTTAGGATTTACTTCCTGTCTTGCAATAAGCTCTATAATATTTTCTTCTGGGTCATCAATTTAGCCTTGGCGTAATTGCGTCCGGATTTTGAATTGTGCCCGCACAATTCATTCCTTTTAAAATCCGTGACATCCGCCGGAGGCTTTATCTTCATTCAGTAGGTGTTTGTACACCTACTGAATGAAGATAAAAATAACAGGAAAAGGCCTTCAAGGTGTCAAAATATACTTCATCTTCTTCAGTTGAAAACAGTATTTCCGCATGCTCTTTTACCCAACCTTTTGCCTGTTGAAATAAATTACGTGGAATATTTAAAGCAAAATGATATTGCTTTTGTACAAAAACAGGGATTTTTTTCAAACGTGATTTCACTTTCACCAACGGCAACAGTAAAATAAGCATCTGTATTTTTTATTAATGTAAATCCTAATTGTGTACTATAATAATCCTTCATTTTATGTAAATCATATGCGTATAACCTTATTCTAGTAATTTTCATTGTAAGCATCTCCCCTACCCTTTGTCTCATTTACTATAATAGACTCAGGAAGTGAATACCTCATGCAAAAGAATGAACATCATCTTATAGTGGAATACGATCGCTTCTACTATTAGGCTGTGAAATAACTAAAAACTCTATATCCTCTCCTGTATCATTTCGCATTTGATGCGCTGTTAGCGGTGGAACTTCAATTCCTTCGCCTTTTTGTAAAATAATAGAATCACCCTCAATATCGATTATTGCGGTGCCAGATAGCATAAAGAAAAATTGTTGTGCATGTTGATGATAATGGTTAATTTCTGCTGTTTTAGCTGGCATACGCTCATGAATAATGCTAAGCTCATTATTTTTAACTAAATGCCAGCCATCACATAACTCTCCCCAACTATAATGCTCTGCATTTTGTTTGCTTATTTTCAAAATGATTACCACCTTCCTATAAACATATGGATGTATATAACGCATTCTCTACCAATTACCCAAAATTATGGATATACTCTATAATATAGACAGTACTATGAGCAATTTTTATTATGTTAGGAGAGATAGAAATGAATGTCAAAAAACAGTTATCTGGTATCGCTCTCGGCTTTTTGTTTACAACAATTCTTTTATATATCTTTTTTGATTTTTTTTCTTGGTCAATTAGCCTCGGGTTTTTGTTAGGTATTTGTGTTTTTGCTGTGATATTACTATTCTTGAAAAGGGCGTAAATACTTACTCATAATGTTTTTAAAAACTTTTCAAATTTGTTGACACTCATAATTTCATGTGTCACGAACTGCCCCTTATAAAATAATCCAAAGGTTGTCCAAATAATAGGAGCATTCTGTGCTTCTTCTTTTGTGGTTAGCTGGTAAGCATGAAAGGAAATGCCATTTTTCTCAGCAGTATCCCTTAAATCATTTATAACACCTACAGCAAAGGGACATTGAGCCGTATAGTATATGCTAATACCATCATAATGAGATTTTAGATTGCTCGTATGTAATTTAAATGATGGCTCAATAGCCTCATCGTTAAATTTATAGACAGCTAGCTCAAAATAAGGTGCTGCATGATCTACAATTTTAAATCCTAAATGCTCAAAAAAACGTTTATCACTTAAAAAAGGAAGCTTTTTCTTTCCTACGATATGGACAATCCCATCCATTCCCTGCGCTTGTGCATCCTCTATACACCTTTCGAGTAGTCGTCTAGCATGATGCTGATTTTTATATTTACCTGAAACCCATAGACAATTTATATACATATAATTCGGTGCCTCAATAGGAGCCCAAGCATGCTGTGCAGGTAAATATTCAATAAAAACCTTCGCACGTTCATTTAATCGATAAAAAACCAACCCATCGTTTATACGGTCCATTAACCATTTTTTCTTTTCCTTTACTGCTTGCTCGTATTGCTTAGCGCCAAGTGCACAGCATATATGCTCCTGTTCAATCTGATTGCTTGTCATTTGAATATACTCCACTTTATTATTCACCTCTATTCTTCCTAAACTATCCTGTCTTCTAGTATTATACCAAACGAAAATTAGTTGGCTTTAATTCCCTAATCACAAGAATTTAGAAAATCTTAAACATCGCATTAACAATATTAATTACCCTTCAATTACTGATATCTCTATATTGAAACAATTAATAGAGGACAACCCTTTGTCACCTTTTCCACAATATTATATGACTGTCCGACCAGATAGTGTTAGTCAGTATCTAATTGATGGAAGAATCGCTGTTTATATGGATAATAGTCAATCAGCCATTATATGCCCAACATCCTTTTTTGAAATGTTCATTTTAATTGAGGACTATTATAATCGTTGGACAACAGCATCATTACTGCGAGTTCTACGCTTTTTCGGTTTTTTCTTAACAATTATCATTACACTGATGTATATATCAGCATTAACATTATCAAAGGAACACTAAGCGAATATAAAGGGAAACGAGAGAACAATTTAAATACACCAGCCAAATTATCAAAGCTTGAAAAAGATGTTAGTAACCAAATTGAACGAGAGATTCGAAACTTTATTCAAAAAACAATTGAACAAAATATTGATCCAATCGGATTAAGTGAAAATTTCCGTAAGAATTATCATGGGCAATGGACAAATGAATTAACAGATAAAATTCTAAAAAAATCTAGAAATTGATATTCATGTACAAACATCGATTATAAGTACTGGCATACTAAAATAAGCTTATCTGTATAAACGAATCACTTCTAGTAAATGAAAGCATCATAGAATCTGCTACTTTTTAAGTCAAAAAGTTAGTAGGTTCTTTTTTGTGATAATAAAATTTATTTAAAAACGTATACCTTATCCTTTTTAGGAGACTTCCGATGACATGAAACAGGAAATTTGATACAGTTGTTATATTATTTTACTATGGGAAGGTTTTATAACTATGAATTATATACAATTTATGAGGAATTTTATTGGACATGAAACATTAATGACAATAGGCTGTGGTGTCATTATTGAAAGGGATCATAAAATATTACTACAGCATCGACTAGACGTAGATAATTGGTGTATACCTGGTGGCTTAATGGAATTAGGTGAAACATTTCAACAAACAGCTATTAGAGAAGTTTTTGAGGAAACTGGTTTAGAGGTTTATAATTTAGAGCTTTTTGGAATTTATTCTGGTAAAGGTTGCTTTGTAGAATATCCAAATAAAGATAAAGTTTATAGTGTTCAAATTATTTTTAAAGCATTGGATTTTAAAGGTGAATTATTACAAGAATCAGAGGAATGCAGAGAACATAAATTTTTTGCTAGAAATGAGCTACCTTCTAAGTTAAATCCTCGACAAGAAAATTTTATTATGGATTGGGTAAAAAATGCGAGGTTACCTATTATCAATTAAAAGGACCTTCAATTAATACAGAGGAGGTGTATATAAATGAGAAACATTCTAACAAGTAGCTTAAGTACTATTATTGGATTGACGGTTGGTTTTCTCTTTATGGGCAAAAATAGAGACCCTTCCAATCAATATACACTTAAACTAATTTTAATAGTTGCTATTATAGTCCTAATACCAGTTTATTGTAAATCTTATATAAGGCGGAAGGATGAGAAGGAGAATTAATTAATCTCACCTGCTTTTTTCAGCATCACCAATAGATTCAAATAATAAATAATATGAAATTAGGTGTTAAAATGAAAATAACCAGTAAAGAGAAATTATTGTGGACTAGTATTTGCTTAACCATCTTTTCTATATTTCTCGTATCTTATCCATCTAATAATTTTGGAGGACCAATTCGTTGGGTCAGCTATAAGGGGCAACAAGAAATACAATCAGCATGGTCATTCTTTACACCAACTATTTTTACACAAACTCATTTTCATATGCTCTTTTTTATTATCAATGTCTTTCTAATCTATATGTTTTTAACCTATAGCAAAAAAATATTTATTTATATTAAGTCAAAAAATTAGATATACAAAGTCATCAAATTTGTTGAGACCATCTTGTTTTTAACTGAAAATGGTTAGGATGCAAACTGGCCTTAATAATACCTCGATTTGCATATCCTAACCGTTAATTACGACCTAAACGCTTTCTTTTTGTTTTGAAGGTTTCTAGAAATTCATCCTGATAGCCTAAAAATCCTCAATCCATATTACTCTGCTGCCTTTTAAAACTCTCAAGATTTAGTCGATTTAAAAATACCGAGCTCTTTTCTAATTTATTGCACTTTCATCCATATAAACTACTTCCCAGATATGTCCATCTAAATCATGGAAACCCCATCCATACATGAATCCATGATCTTGAGGGTCACTATAGAATGTTCCACCAGACGCCATTGCTTGATTTACTAGCATATCCACTTGCTCCCGATTTTCAGCTGATAAACAAAAAATCGCTTCTGCAGAAGTTGAGGTATCCGTAATATCCTTTTTAGTAAATTCTTTGAAACGGTCTTCTATCATGAGTAATGCAAAAATATTTTCGCTAACAATCATAGAGGCTGTAGTCTCATCACTGAATTGCTGGTTGAACTCAAAACCTAACTCCCGAAAAAACTGTATAGATTTATTTAAATCTTTTACAGGTAAATTAATAAAAATATTTTTTGATTGAAAAGCCATTTTTCCACACCTCCAAAATTGAATAAATCAAATTATTTTTGAATTTGTTCCTTAATATTTCCCTTGATAGACCTCTGTGGTAACAAATCCCAGATTCTTTATCGAAATCTAGGAATTTCTTTAAAGAAAGCTGAGCTTCATTAACTACTCCATTGATACTGTACATTGAAACCCCAGCAATCAACAT
This sequence comes from Lysinibacillus sp. B2A1, assembly GCA_002973635.1. Taxonomy (GTDB): domain Bacteria; phylum Bacillota; class Bacilli; order Bacillales_A; family Planococcaceae; genus Lysinibacillus. The sequence continues at coordinate 2,596,526 of CP027224.1, read as the reverse complement.
GAATTCCATCACAATACGGTAATTCTTGCCCATCTTTTAAGGTTTCATTCAACTTGCCCCTAGGAGGGTTCTCAAGATGTCCATCTTTTTCAGAGGTACTTCTCCTTGGAATTTTAGGTTTATACGGTTGATGAGCATACACTTTGATATGACTTTCCTTTTTCAGTAATAGCTTAGGAAGACTACCTAAATGAACAATGTCTCCTTTATAATTTGATTTTGTAGTTTTAAATGATTAATCTAGCTTAGATACTAAATTCTGTTTCCCTTCAAAAAGTTCCTGCTAATTCATATTTATTTTGTAAAGAGGTCGAGTTTCGTCATTTGGAAAACTATCAAATTGAATATTTTCAGAAGTATAAAGTATAAAAGTGCTGCAAAAATTCCAATCAAAATAAAGATAAGAAGTCTATTCATATACATAACAGCAGAAGTTAATAAGTATACTATTCCTCCTATGATTGCTCCGCTCACACAATAGAGTACTACTTGGTTTAATTGTTTTTGAATTTTAGTGTCGATGATCCAAGAAATAATAACTCCCAAAATCCCATAGATAACAAATGAATATCCAATAAACATCCAGAATAATGTTTTAGATGAATACCCGCTTGTTTCACTTATTTCCCCCTCCATCGGGGTATAGCCAAAATATAAACTTAAGATCCAAGAAAAAATTATTGCAGAAATAATAGAGATTGTTAATCTTTGAATAAATGATTGAAACATTGAGTATTCCTCCATAAAATTATTGACTCTTTTTTATAATTATTAAATATCATACATTATAAAGGCAAAAGAAGAAGGATAGATTGGCAGTAAAATGATATATCTGCTAAACCATCCTTTTTGTAACAACAAATTTACCATTTAGTATAATTTACTCTTTGCAATGCAATGTAGTATTTACTAAATAATAAAGTTCTCTCATAGATATCGCTGTCCGCTGATGTTTTACAAGTAATTTTAGGGTCATAAAATAAAAAGAACACCACTTAATCATTTAAGTGATGTTCCACACCTTAACCCTTTGTGCAGAAGGGAAAAGATGCATCTAAAACAGTATACCCATTTAGAAAATATAATTGTATCCAACAAATGGATTAAAAAGAAATATAATTCTATTGTATTGAATAATATACATTTTTAACTAAATGTAACCAATTCTTATATTAATATTATGTAATTTCAAATCCTGTTAAACAACCTTTGAACAAAAAACGAGTCTGTCTCTTTTTTCTATCTTTCATTATTTGTTGGGTAAAGGTTTTTCGGGTCGTTTAAAGCAGTATTTACATTTCGAGTCACTACACTTTGATTCTATCCAACTATTACACTTCGGACAGAAATAAGCATCAAAATCATCATAATAAACTAGATTGAACTTACATTTAGTGCAAAAATTATCTTGTTCAACTTGCCCATCAAATACAAAGTTATCAATTATTACTTTGTAGCCATCTTCTTTTATTTTCATACACGACCTCCACTATGCAAATTAAATAAAACATCTCAACAACTTCACAAAATATGGTCCTCACATTTTAATGTACAAAAAAACATTCTAGATTCATTACAAAAATCCCATTCATAAATTAAGCGAATGAATTATATCCAATTAAAATTAATGTGGCGGAATTTGACAGAGTGAATACAACATAACGCCAAATTATTTTTTATTAACAAAGTATCGATTTGATTTTTCGATTATTCTAGCAGGAAATGTAACATCAATATCCTCCATTGGTTTACCTACCAAAATAAATCTGACAGTCTCTATATCGCTTATTCTTTCTAAAGTAATGGGTAATATCATCTTGGAATTTTTAAGAACTATTGCTTTTTTTAACTCTTCGATCCCATATTCAGTAATTAATTTTAAATGTGATTTTAAATTATATTTACTTGGATTATTAATGGCTAAATAATATTCTTGATTATTATCAATGATATCCACTTCTTTTGATAAACTTTTATCTTCGTACAATTCCAAAATATTTATACCTGTTATAGACTCTCCTACCTTTTTTAGCAGGGTATAATTCCCTTCAATTGTTGAAGATTTAGCTCTTTTATTTAAAACATTTAAAGCAAAATAGTTTTGTGTAACAGCTTCTTGTGTCTGTTTAATTTCTAATTCATCTTGAATATCCTTTTCTAAATACTTTTCACCGAATATGTAAACTATATGTTCCCCAGAAGGGATACCTGTTAGTGTAAAGTTGACCTTCTTTTCACTATTTTTAGGGACTTCAATTATATGATACTGCTCTTTCTGGCCACCAATATCAATTAATATTGGGCTATTATCATCCTCTAAAAAAGCATAAATTATTTTTTTCTCATCTTTCTGAGTACTATGAGTTAGTTTATATGACCCCTTAATTTCTCCATTTTGATCTGTTTTAAAAGCCAATTTGTTTTTATCAATTTCATATTGTTTATCAATATCAATTTCTACTTTTCTTCTCTCTACCATTTTCTTCATTTTTCCCTCTTCAGGTAATTCTACTTTATCTATACTTTTCTCATCCCTTTCTATTAATACATGGTTCAAACTAGATCCCCCAAAAATCAAAGAAGGATATTTAACAACTTCTTTTGGTTTTACCCTAACTGAGATGTTTAAACAAGGTAAAAAAGACACTTTAAAAATTAATCTGGATTGCTTTTAGTATTAATCATATTCAATCAAATACATTTTCATTTTTAGCATTTTCAAGAAGTTTAATAATTTCTTTAACTAAACTAGGTAATACATTTTTTATATTGTCTGATTGATGTACTTTACTTAAATCAAAATCTGTTTGATAGTCAAGTTAGTTTCAAAATATCCATTTCACGTAACACAATCACATAATGCATTCAAATTTCCACCATAGTTATTAGGTAAGTCTAGATTATCTTTAATATATCTATTTATGAAATACCTGAGTAGCTAAGTATTACCTATTTGAATAAAGTACTAGAATTCCATTATCTCATTACTGTTTGAAAAACTAGAACTATTCAAAGAATTTACTATCGAATTAAAGGTGTCAGACCTTGTCCACTGGGGAAAATGAGCGGTATTTTTTATACTGAAATAGACTTTAGGAGATCTAATACTTCGATAATAATCAAAGACTATTTCGGAGGAAGCATGATAATCATACTCACCTTCGATAAAAGCTATTGGAACCTTAAAATTTTTATAAGCAGAAAAATCAATTTCTGATACTTCGTGCCATAGCTTAACGATGGACTGTTCAGAACCCTTTAGTCGTTTTATACAATCCATAAATGAATAGTTTTTGGAAAAAATAAAATAGCGATATAATGATAAATACGTACTTTTTCCATATAGAGAAACACCTTGCTTGATTAGTTGACGCATAAAAAACATTAAATCATCATACCAATTATCTTGATGAAACATTGTGTTTAGAGAAGTAATTCTGTTTTTAAGGCGTTGATTATCAATATGACTCACAATGTATTTTTTACTTTTTTCAAACATTTTTTGGGAACAAATAACTTGTCCAACTCCAATATAAAAATGTATCAATTCTGGATACGAAATAATGAATTTCATGCCAATAATACTTCCCCAAGAATGCCCCAATAAGCATATTTTCTCTTTATTGAACTCAACAAGAAGTTTTTCAATTAAGACCTTCAAGTCAAGAATAAAGTCATTAATCGTAATATGCTCATCTTCTCTAAACCTATAATATGATTTTCCAGCACCCCTTTGCTCCCAAATGATTAAAGTATAGTTTTCGGATAAATCTGAATTAAAATACTCAACAAGAGGTAGTGCCGCATCACCAGGCCCGCCATGTAAATATATTAAAATAGGATTATCCAAATTAGTACTTACTACTTGAACATATTGGTTAACACCATTTATAGAATACCATTTGCTATAATTATACATTTTTTCTCCCTACTTTCGTTGACACAGATGTGTCATATAAGTATAGTCTATAAATGAAATAATGGATTTGCAATCAATGGAAACACATTGGTAGTAAGTGTGTCAGGAGAAAAGATGGGAAAAAAAGAAGATATAATTAATGGTCTATTTTCCGTTATGGAAAAATATAAGTTTACGCTAATCACTGTTACCCAAATAACGCAGGAAGCTAGCGTAGGAAGAAAAACCTTTTATAGATATTTTAAAAATAAAGAAGAAGTGCTTGAAGAATCTATAAATTTGTTATTCTTAGAGTACTCCTCCTTTCAAGAAAATTATTTTTCTTCTAAATATGAAGTGCTAATTCATAATCATTTTTTATTTTGGAGTAATCATTTAACATTTCTTAAACTTATGTATAACAACGAACTAATGTTATATATTTTTAAGCAATATCAAAAGTATGTTCCTAAGCTTAATCAAAATTATTTAACTAACAAAGAATTTAAACCTATCACTGCAATTTATGCAAATGCGTTTACTTTTGGAATATTTTGGTCAATTCTTTACACATGGATAGAGAATGGAGCAAAAGAATCTCCCGCTGAATTAGCAAGTATATGTATACAGTTTTTACAAAACAGCGTATAAGAAAACTAAAAGCAGATCATTACACCTTGAATCGGAAATACTAGCTGTTCGAAAGGGATTCCTGTTAACAAGCCCTTTTTTTAAACACATTTAATTCTCAAAAATATTCAAAAAGGCCAGGTACTCACTTTTAAATGAGTGCCTGGTTATCTATTTTTGTAACAACATTACTCATAAGTATTGATGTAATATTTCACTCGTTTTACAATAAGGTTTCATCTTACTGTTAAATCACCAGAAGAGGTTTTAACGATTAATGTATTCATACCGTTCCCTATTACTCCAATAACACTATTTTCATCTTTATCTTCATACATGATATTCTTCAGCCTAATGTCTGGCTTCCCAGAATTTCCTTTAAAATCGATTTTGAGTGATTTAGGATTTTTTCTGAAAGTTGTCTTAACATCCCCGCTTGTTGTTACAATATCAAGTGTACTTATCATTTCTTCTAATATCATCGTAACTTTTCCGGATTTTGTATTTATCTGTCCGTTTAGAGAGCCTAATTCTTCTATATCTACATTTCCACTAGAAGATTTTATGGATATATTATTTTGTGATTTAATCTTTTCAATATTTTGATCTCCAGAGGTCGTTTTTAACTTAATATTTTCAGCTGTTATCTGCCTCATATCAATATCTCCAGAGGTTGTATACACTGACAATTCTCTATAAATCCTTTCAGGTAAAATTACTTGTAAGGTAACATTTTTTTCGCTCCCTAATTTAAAACCTAATCTGTTTTCATTTGTCATGTATGAAACTTTTAGAAGGTCATCTTCTTTTACTATCTTTAAACGAAATTTATCTTTAAGTTTCTTTTGGATGTTACCTTCTAATTTCACTGTCATGCTATTAGTCGGACCTGGTTTAATCTCAACATCAGCAGCAGTAGTTTCAAAATTAATTACTTTAATATTTTTGATATCAATCTCTTTTTCTTCTTTTACTGTTACCTTTGCATACCCTGGTCCCATAAATAAGTAACCCATTAAAACCACGATGCAAATCAATATAACGCCTATAAATACTTTTTTCATCCATTATTACCGCCCTTAAATAAAACATTTTATGTAAAAAATTAGACTAAATCTTGTTTTTCAATATTTCTGATCGACAAATATCCTATAAGTAAACCAATTAATCCAAGAGAAATAGGTATTGCAATAATTGAAAACAAAGTAAAGTTACTACTAGTCGTGCTTGTCAAAGCAACAATAAAAATTGACGAGATAATTGTAGTGGATGCAGATTTTTTAATCATCCCAAATAAAAGTGGAATAAGACTCATTCCTGCTGTAGCCAGAGAGTTAACAAAAGTTATCAATATATTCCTATAAATTTCATCTATTCTAATTTTTCCTGGTAAAATATTAAATAATTCATCTGCTAAATAGAACAGTCCTTCAATAAATAATGTAGACAACAACACATTTATAAAAGTGAAAGCAACAACAATTATTAACTTGGCAGTCATTATTTTTTTGCGACTAATCGGATATGTAAACATAATGTCAATTGATTTATTTTTAAATTCATCTATCACTAATTTAACAATGATAACTGATGCAAAAATAGTGAATGTTGCACGTACTGTAGAGCTAATAATATTCGCTGCCATTTCAAAATCCTCGAAAGGAATAACACCATCATTTTTTTCCAGTATATAAATCATACAAAGGAATGCAATGAATCCGAGGTTTGCTATAAACACTCCTTTCCAATAGTTCAACAATTTGAATTTCTTAATCTCAAGATCAATGAGTTTAAACATGAATCTCGCCCCCATTGATAATCTTCAAGAAGTAATCCTCCAGCGAATAGTCTTTTTTATTGATTTCTTCGACTAAAACACCGTTTAAAACAAGCGTTTTTGATAATTCTCCTTGGGACGTTTTCATATCATAAATACGAATCGTTGTGTCATTAAGCACTTTGAAATTAGTGATATTTAACGTTTTATGGAGTTCATATGCGGCTTTTTTTACATTATTTGTTTTCAATTCGATATACTCTGTTTTTTGAAGGCGAACCTTCTCCATTGATACTTCTTCAATAAGCTTTCCATCCTTAATAACACCAATTGTATCAGCAATCTGCTCCATTTCACCGAGAATATGACTGGATATTAACAATGTCATGCCATATTCTTTACTTAACAACTGAAAAAGTTTCCGAAATTCTTTTATTCCTAATGGATCTAAACCATTTATTGGTTCATCCAGAATCAATACTTCAGGTTTCGTTAAAATTGCACGAGCGATTCCAAGGCGTTGCTTCATTCCTAAAGAAAAATCCTTTACAGCCTTATTTTCAATATTTTTTAGTTGTACCAAATCTAAAGTAGAACGGATTGCATCTTTGTTATAATACCCGATATACTCACAGTGAAGATCTAAAATCTCATGTGCTGTTAATTTGTCATAAAAAACTGGATATTCAATGATACTTCCCATACGCTTTAGCATTTCATAGGAATGAGGATTCACTTTCTCTCCAAAAATTTCAATTTCTCCACTGGAGGGTTTAACTAAATTCATAACCATTCGCATAACAGTTGTTTTGCCCGCACCATTAGGACCCAAGAAACCATAAATTTCTCCTTTTTTTACATGCATGTTCACATTTGAAACCACTTCCTTTTCTTGATATATCTTTGTTAAATTATTTGTTTGAATGATGTATGTCATGTTTTTCCTCCTTCTTCCATGTTTTTATTTTATCCATTAAAAATATCTATTTTCTTTCTCATTTCTTACAAAAATCTTAATTTATCATATGGGCGTATTATTTTGTTGGAAAATTCTTTGATGGTTATAAATATACTACTAAGGGATAAAGTGGTTTTTAATGAAGTGAAAACAAAAAGCCTAGGCTCAAAACCTTGGCTTTACTGTTATGCATATTCATTTACCAAATTTGACACCGTTAGATGGCTACAGTTATTGATTATTTACAAGTAACAGACCAAGAAAGTGACATAAAACCTCGTTCTTCTTTGAGTAATGTATATTAATTGCGTTCATTCGTATTAAAATTAATTGTTTTTATGATTTCATTGTATGTTTTGCCATCAATCCAAACATTTAATTTATAGGCGGGGTCAATAGTTTGCTGAAACTCCTTCAATTCTCATTCAGTCTATTCTCTAGATTGCACTTCCTATTTGTATCCCCTGAGGAAATCTAGGTGGTCAGTACCATCATAGCTCCATCTGATGCGCAATTTTAATCCAATTTCCTAGGATTTTTAAAATAAACGAACCACCTTAAAATTGTTTCTACTGGACCGAGTGAAAAACGCTTTAAATAGTATTGACTTGCTTTTAGCTGAATGCCATAAATGATGACCGATAAAAGGATTCCAACAAATATACCCAATTTCCCAAACAGCCCAAAACCGTATCCATAAAAAATAATTGTACAAATGATCGATTGCATTAAATAGTTTGTAAGCGATAATTTTCCAATTGGGGCAAAATAATGGTTCATTTGCGTTTGATAGCGACTAAATAGACATGCAAATAAGGCAATGTAACCAATCGCTAACACATATGTCCCTGCCGAAAAAATAAATAAGCTGTATGGCGTTTCAAAAATAATGATCCCCTTCAGCAATAGCCCCACGGGTATGAGTAGCGCCACTTTTTTATATGCCTTAGTGCTATTTTCTAACTGATAAAATGCACCCCTTTTTGCCATGCCCATTCCAAATAATACAAATGGACCAACTGCAAGAAAGCTTATGCCAACATAGAAAAGCCAGCCAATTGGTAGGATAAATAATAGTGTAAAGCCACCACCCTCTACAATAAATTCACCTAATCGTTGCGTCAGTATTTCTGCATATGTACCATTCTGGTAAATCATGATTTCCGCTGCCGTTAAAGGCTTTACGAGCTGTATAAAACTGCTGCCAAAAAAAGTCCCCACTCCAAGGATTACTGTTAAAATAAAGCCCCACACAAAATATGTTTTCACACGACGCTTTAAGAAAAATAATAACAACATGAAAAGAGTGGAGCCATATGTTAATAAAACGTCTCCTTCCCATACAAGTGCAATATGTATAGCCCCTAATACAGATAGACCAATTGCCCGTCGAAACACAATATTTTTGTACTTTACCCCCAAAGCCTCGCGTGATTCAATCATTTTTATCAAAACATAACCAAATACAAAACCAAAAATCGGATAAAATGACCCTTCTACAAAAATTTTCACAAAATAATAACTTACTTTATTAAGCCCACTCGCCGATTCAATAATTTCTACTCCTGATGAACCAAATTGGAAATACAGCATATTTGCTATTAAAATTCCGATTAGCGAAAAACCTCTCAATGCGTCCATCAGTTCCACACGTTCTACCTTCAATTTCTCACCTTCTTTTATGTCATTAATTACTATACGAATGTAGTCAAGAATAGTTTCGTAGTTATTGTAAAAAAAGGTTATATATACTAATTAATTTATGATCTAATTTTCGAATTTATAAAAACCTGGTTTCTTCCTAATACTTCAAAACTAATTTCTCCTCTTTAAGTTATTAACCTAATTTTTTGATTTTTATAAACATTTACAATAAAAAACCACACCTTTTAAGATGTAGCTGTGTAGGGTTTACGTATCATTGTTGAACTACCTAAAAATCGCCCTTTGCAAAAATCTCAAACTTGTGTCTTAGAGTCCGTTTTTCCCAGGTATAAACCCGTTTTTTCCAGTTGGAAGCCCCTTTTTCCCAGGTATGAGACCATTTTCTCCTGACTTTGGGAATCAAATGTATCCCCGTTTCCCTAGATAGCTATCTTTTTCTTTTAACTAATTGTAGAAACGTACTAGGCGTTATTTAAATAATGTTCTTCTATTTGACACTAAAAAATCCGTGACATCCGCCAGGGGCTTTATCTTCATTCAGTAGGTGTTTGGCTACCGCATTCATCTCACCATCTGTAGAGGTGGGAGTCTTCTGCTGAATAAAGATAAAGCATTCTCAAAAGAGAACACTTTTATATTGTTTGCTAGAATGGTTAGCATCGTGCGCCAAGCGTCATCAAATATATAATACTAGAAAAATTAAACATTAGATTTAACTATCATACCTTACATCACACACATGCAACAACATTAATCGAGAATGGTACACTTATTAAAACTGTATAAAAAAGATTAGGACACAGCAGGTCATCTATTACCGAAGACCGCTATGTCCATCTTACAGAGAAAATGTCTCGAGGTGCTGTAGACATCTTTGATTCATTTGCTCAAGACCTTTAGGTGCCAGATGAGTATAAATTTCAAACGAGTGGCAAATTCCTAAAAGCTCATATTTATTTCACTTATAAATCTAATTCTTGCATTCATTGGAGTAGAAGAAAGAAATACTCACACACAATTTTAGAAATTATTTGAAATAAAGTTTCTGTCGTTTCTGTTTTTAAATAAGAGCAGATTATTTATATTAGTACCCGTATGGACGGTTGTATGGTTGGCGATAGTATGGTGGATAGAACGGTGGATAAAATGGGTAGAACGGGTAGAATGGGTATTGATAACGTGGGCGTCTTCTTCTACGACGTCTTCCATAACTGTCATAGTCATAGTCATCATCATATCTGTCATCTCTATCATACTTTTCATAATAATTTCGCATTATTTTTTCTCCTTTCCATCTCGGTATAGGTTATGCTATGTAAGGATTGACAGTCTACGCATTTACCTATATTAACATTCATTACCTTCGATCGATCAAATTGAGACCTCCTCAATTTTAAGGAAGCCTGCCGAAAGGATCCTATTTTGGACTCTCCTTAAGCACAAAAGACCACCCATGATGGAGTGATCTTTTAAATAGCACTTCTTTTTAATATTCCCCAATTTTAAAACTACATCATATAGGGAATCTCTATACTTTTGAGATCTTTGTAAGTTTTATTCATTGTAACTAATTTATAACATCTATTCAAACGTGATGAAACTCAGGCCTTATACTACTCTTTATTATGTTCATTTTTGTTATCATTTTGATTTAAATCTTCTTGTTGTTCAGAAGGTGCTTCAGTTGAATTTAGCTCCGTTTCATCATTAGCTGTTCCACATCCAAATAATAATCCTGTAGAAAGTACTGCCGTAAAAGTACCTAAAATTATTTTTTTCATGTATTCACCTCATTAAGAAGATTTTATTTTTATCCAAATTATTTTTCGTATACGATTTTTTAATCGACAAAGATTTACCAAGTATAAACGAAACTACCAGTGTAAATACTTTATTACGTATTACCAATCGCTATGAAATCCGAACTTTCCAGACTCCCCCAAAGTCATAGCGATTGGTTAATAATCTATAGACCAAAACAATATCTGTTCAGGTCTATAGTAGTAGAAAAATTTGTACATATATCCTTACTATTTTGATGAATTACCTGTTAAATTATTCGCCACTACTTGTAAAGGTTGTTTCATCTGTTGCGACGATTGATTTATTTGTTGTTGTGATTGGTTCATCTGTTGTAAAGGCTGAGTCATTTGATGCAATGGTTGTGTCATTTGTTGTAGTGGCTGCATCATTTGTTGTGTGTTCTGTAGATTTAATTTGTTCGAAATATTTTTCGTGAATTGCTGAAGAGTTCCATTTTGCAACCCTCTAGCTACACCTAAAATAGCAGCTCCAATTACACCCCATGTAAAAAATCTCACTAATAAAAGCCTCCTTCCTAAGTATTTTTGAAACAGGTTTAGTATTGGAAATCATGCTAATACTATACTGAACATTTTTTGGTTTGTTTTTTGTATCTCGAGTCATTTACATATCTTCTTTTAGAAATAATTGATTGAATAGATTAAACTTATTGAGTGAATACTAAAATATTTTAAGGGGAATCGCTATGAACATTAGTTTGATTAACTCCGTTTTTTCAATCACTCCCTATAGTTGATAGCGATTACCATTCCAGCCAATTATCTAAATTACCATGTCTATTAAATATTGATTGTAGGAGGCTCTCCCTTTCCCCTAACCAATTATAAAAAGGTACTGGACGTTCTCCTTGTACTTTGCATCACAGATAATTACAAACACAAAAAGAGACTACCCATCACGAGGGCACTCAAATGAGTGGCTTTTTTTACGTATAAATCCACATTTCCAATTTAATTAGAATCCTTTTAGACCCCCCTTTTTTTAAAAAATATCCTTTTTCTTATAACTATCAATATTTTTGTCTAAACTTACAGCACCAACTTTCAAATACAAACTTCTAAAAGTAGGGATGACAAATTGAAAAGAAAAATTATCTTAACTATTTGCTTTACCATGACACTGTTACTCTCTGGATGTTGGGATGCCTCTGAACCCCAAAGAATGTATTATGTCCACGGAGTCGGTGTAGATTTTAAAGATAATCAGTATGAAGTTTATATACAATTAATTAACTTTTCTGATGTTGCAAAATCTGAAACGCCCAATCCCCAAACGACGCCTTCAGAAATTGGACATGCTAAAGGGGTTACCATGGAAGAAGCTATTTATAAGATATATCGCTCAGTTGACCAAGAAATATTTTGGGGGCATATGAACTATGTTATATTAACTGAAGAAGCTTTAAAAAGTGAACATGCTATCTCTATTATAGATAGTTTTATACGTTTTAGAGAAACAAGATATCAGATTTTAGTCCACTGTACACAGAGCCCAATAGAAGAGACTCTTCTGATAACACCTTTATTAAATAAACCACTTACAAATTCAAAACTAAGTAATCCATTAAAAACACAAGCTTTAGAAACATTTATTGAGCCTGTGGATTTAAGAAGTTTAATTATTGGATTAAATGAACCCAGTCATGAAATGTCTTTGTCATTAGTTTCAATCACCGAAAATTGGGAGTCGAAAAATGAGAAGCCATCAAAGGAAACTTCCATAAATGGTCTCTGCATCCTTTCAAAAGATGGATTTAAAGGAACGATTAAAGGTGAAGCTGCAAGAGGAGACCAATGGATGCTGGCTAAAAAGAATCGAGGAGACTTAACCTTTAAATTAGACAATAGCGAAAGAGATTACTTGACAGTTGATTTAGAAAAAATAGAACTTGATGTTAAACCAATTGTAAAAAACAATCAGGTGACATTTGAAATAGATATTAAATTTGACGCTACAATCAATGGTTTTAAAACTAAAGCAACTTCAGATGAGATAAGACAAGGTATTATTAAAAAAGTAAAAGAAGAAATAAAAACAACATATGAAGAGGGATTGAAAATAGACGTTGATATTTACCGTTTATCTGAATACCTGTACCGAGACAAAGTAAAAGTATGGAAGAAGCTAGAGAAAAATGGGAAAATACCCTTGACTAAAGAGTCAATTAAATTAAATGTTTATGTAAATAAAGTAAATCCAGGTAGGAAAACATTTAAAGAAACAATTGTAGAATAAACACAAAAAAGACCAGGCACTCATTTTGAAGTGAGTCCTGGTCACTTGTTTATATGGCTTAATAGTATTTTATGCAAAGTGAAGAATAAACCAAATAAGTAAAAATACTGCTATATCAACCGTTTACGCCATCTGCATAAAAAAGACGTATAAACAATGTTCATAAGAAAAGCCACGAAACTTTGATTTAACAATATTTGTGGCTTTTAAAGTCATTTCCAAGTATTCATTTGGGAACGTTTATTGAATTTATAATGTATATAGTAGTTATTTAAGAATAAACATTACAGTAATACTTCAGACAATTAATACAAAAGTACCTGTTTTTTTAATGAAATTTGAAGCCAACAGTTATCCAAAGTGATAATGAAAACACCAAACAACAAGAAACATACTCACTATCCCCCAAGCAGTGGTACTCCATATCCACCAAATTACGGATTTAGCTTTTGATGAATTTCCCCCGTCTTCCATATTTGCTTTTATAAAAGCGACCTTACTTTCCATACCTTTTTTCATAGAAGTGAGAACAACAAATCCAATTATTATGAAACCAATAGTTATCCAAAGTAATAGGTCCACCTTTACACTCCCTTTATATAATTGAATTTCACCGCAATTTATTATAGTAATTAGATTCTACAAAGATAACAATAAACCTTGTGTTAATTCAAGTGCGTTTTAGTATATAAAATACCCTGTGAAAATAATAATTAATCAAAAATTTTACATAATCACGTATTAAAATGCTGAAACTTAAAGTTCCCAAAGCGTCGTTTTGGAAGATTTTTCACTTAGCGTTGTAAATCCGCTTTTTTCTGGTGCTACCCCATTTTGTGTAAACATGTTCTATTTCATCTATCCAAGTTTTTCCACCGTATACTACAAAGGTTGGTTCATTACCTATAAAGTATTTTAATCGAAATCATTCTCTTCCTCAATTTTACGAATTACACCTGTCTTTGCATTTACTTCTACTTCGTAAATTCTATTATGAGACGTCAATATAAATATTTCATATACTAAAGTACCGTTTTCCATATCCATTCCATAATGTATGATTTGTCCAGGTACTCTTTGCACAGCAATCTGCATTGCTTGTTGTGGTGAAATTCTTTGATTATATGAAGGCATTACCATAAACATATCCTCCTTGTTTTGCATACATGCTCCTATTTTATGCAAACGTAGAGACTACTGTTACCAATATATTTATTTCGTCTTTGCTGAATCGTAATATACAACCCAATTAATCGATCAGTGGTCATTGTACCATTCTGTAAGTCCTTTAAGTGCTATACCATCTTATACTGCACGTGCAATAAAGTTTTCAGTTTCAGTTTTTTTTCATAGTAGGTGAACCTTGATTCCATGCTTGAGTCACTTTGATTTCCTCCTTTGTTTTATTTTCTATACTAAGCCCATTCTTTATGTCCAATTTAAATTGTGCCTCTGAGATTCCCATACTCTGTAAATACGAATAAGGATCAATATGAGTAGTTCCACCTAAATTGTTTGTTATCCATCGATGTGACTTTATACCATTACTGGCACCATCTAACACAATAGGAATGCCAGCATCTTTTGCAAGTTTTCCTAATAGCCAAATATAAAACGTTCATAAACATCTCTTACTAAATCATCACTCATGAGACAGACACCTGCTTTCACTAAAATAAAAGCCCTCCACAAGTTATTATCTGTGGAAGGCAAATTCCCAAGCGCTTAGGAATATTGATTATTCAGCTAAGAAACCTACTCCTGATTCCTCTAAGATTTCTTTAACACCGTCTTTTAAGGATGAAGGTACTTCACTACATTTTGTTTTTTCTAAGATTACTCGTTGTGCAAAAAACATAGTCATCATGGTTTCACCTCCATTCAAATACAAAAAAACCATTGTAAAAAGCGCATCATTTATACACTTTGGTTGCAATTTCTGCAATCAGGTCCTCCATGAAATACATGCGCTCTGTGTTAGCTTGATTTTGTAGCCTTAATATTTTATTTTCTTGCTCTAAACGTGCAGCTCTTTCCTCTGCTGTTTCATCTGTGCCAGCCTTTTTCGGTGCACCTAAACCACCACTTTGATCACGCACTTTATACTCTATCGCCATTACTCAACAACCCCCGATATTAAGTGGATTTTGTGATTGATGTCTACAGTCTCACGAGACGTCTCAAGCTTCAAGATGATATTATTTTTAGGCTCATTTGCCTCATAATAGAACGTATCCATAATTGTCAAAATGAAGAATTAGATTACGAAGGAGATTACTGTAATGTTTGTTCTGCTTATTTAGTAAATGAATGTGATAATAAATATGGTTTTAATCCATTTAACAATGATGAGGAAGTAATTGAAAGACAATCTTGTGGAACAAAATTATCAGGAAATGCTCGTTATTGTCATAACTGTGGAAATCCTTCTACGTTTCTAAGTAAAAAGTTTCTTAGAGAGTGGAATTATGACCCTGATGACATACCTTTTTAAGTGATTCATACATAAAATTTTTTACCCTTAATCAGAACATACATTCCCTTTAAGGAGGTGGTTTACTAAATAAATTAATAAATAATCAATTTTGGAAGGAGAAAATTTTATGCAAGGCGGAGTTAGGAAACGAGGAAATAAGTGGTACTACTATTTTGATTTCGGTATGGTTGATGCAAACGTAAAAAAATTGAACGCACAGCTGAAGGTGCTCAAACTAAAGCTGAAGCAGAATCTGTACTATGAAGAAAAATATTAGAGTATGAAAATGCAGGTACTGTATTTAAACCATTCGAAATGACTCTACATGATTTTTTAATGTTTTGGCAATTAAGACTAATGAATGAAAAAATAAATGAGGATCATCCATTTTATTTGCCATTTCATATTGGCTTTCATAATGGAGATATTAAAGAAAGCAAAAAAGAAACAAATCGAAAATCGATTAAAGTATGGAAAATTTTATCTTCAAGATTCTGATCACGATTTTGTTTGTAAAAAAGAAAATGGGGAACATTACACTCCTGCTGTTATAAAGTATCAAACAAGGGATTTAATAAGAAAAAAACTAAGTATCGATTTCAATTACCATTCTTTATGACATACTCATGCAACGATGTTGATTGAAAGTGGACAACCAGTAAAAACTGTTCAAAAAAGATTAGGACACAGCAGATCAGCAACTACTGAAGACCGCTATGTCCATTTAACTCAAAAGATGGCAAGAGATGCTGCCGATATTTTTGATTCCATCGCAAAAGATTTATAAATTGCTGGCACAATTTTAAAGCGGTGGCAAATCGGTGGCAATCTCCTCCACACTGATATAAAAACACACATTTAAAATCCTTATAAATGCTGTTCTACCAACGTTATTTCGAATCATCCATCTTCAACACAGCCATGAACGCCTCCTGAGGGACTTCGACTGAGCCTACTTGTTTCATACGTTTTTTACCTTCTTTTTGTTTATCAAGAAGTTTACGTTTACGAGAAATATCCCCACCGTAACATTTTGCTAATACGTTTTTACGAATTGCTTTAATTGTAGAACGCGCTACAATTTTTTGTCCAATTGCTGCTTGAATTGGCACTTCAAATTGTTGGCGTGGGATTAATTCTTTTAATTTTTCAACGATGACTTTACCACGCTCATATGCAAAGTCACGGTGTACGATAAAGCTCAGTGCATCGACTTGCTCTGCGTTTAATAAAATATCCATCTTCACAAGTTTGGAAGGTTGATAGCCGATAAGTTCATAATCGAATGAAGCGTAGCCCTTCGTATTCGATTTTAAATAGTCGAAGAAATCATAAACAATTTCTGATAATGGCATTTCATAAATAATGCTCACACGTGATGTATCGATATAATCCATTGTCATGAAATTGCCACGCTTCAATTGACATAGCTCCATAACAGCTCCTACATAATCGTTTGGTACCATAATTGTTGCTTTTACATATGGCTCTTCCACACGATCAATTTTTTGAGGATCTGGCATAAATGAAGGATTATCAACATTAATTGATGTACCGTCCGTCATATGCACATGATAAATAACGGAAGGTGCTGTTGTAATTAAATCAATGTTAAATTCACGCTCGATACGCTCTTGAATAATTTCCATATGGAGAAGCCCTAAGAAGCCACAACGGAAACCGAAGCCTAGTGCTTGAGATGTTTCTGGTTCATATTGTAATGCAGAGTCATTCAGCTCTAGTTTTTCTAATGCTTCACGTAAATCATTATATTTAGCTGTATCAATCGGGTATAAACCACAATAAACCATTGGATTTAAACGACGATAACCGGCTAATGGTTCAGCTGCTGGACGAGCAGCAAATGTCACTGTATCCCCCACTCGAGTATCGCCCACATTTTTAATGGATGCTGTTAAATAACCTACGTCACCAACTGTTAATTCAGTCTGTGGTACAACCTTAGGTGTATGTACCCCAACTTCAACTACTTCAAATTCTGCTCCTGTCGCCATCATACGAATCTTATCGCCAGCTTTGACAGTTCCATTGACCACTCGAATAGAAATAATAACACCTTTGTATGCATCATAAACTGAGTCAAATATAAGAGCTTGTAAAGGTGCATCTGGATCACCTGTTGGTGCAGGTATCTTTTCTACAATCTGCTCTAAAATATCCTCAATACCGATTCCCGCTTTGGCAGAAGCTAATACCGCTTCAGATGCATCTAAACCGATTACATCTTCCACTTCTTGACGTACGCGTTCTGGATCTGCTGCTGGTAAATCGATTTTATTGATTACTGGTAATATTTCTAAATCGTTATCAAGCGCTAAATAAACATTTGCTAATGTTTGTGCTTCAATACCTTGCGCTGCGTCCACGACTAAAATGGCACCCTCGCAAGCAGCTAAACTTCGTGATACCTCATATGTGAAATCGACGTGTCCTGGTGTGTCGATTAAATGGAATGTATACACTTCGCCATCTTTCGCTTCGTACTTTAATTGAACTGCATTTAATTTAATCGTAATGCCTCGCTCACGCTCTAAATCCATTGAGTCAAGGAGCTGTGCTTTCATTTCACGGGAGGTTAATGATTTCGTTTGCTCTAAAATACGGTCAGCAAGCGTTGATTTTCCGTGGTCAATATGTGCAATAATAGAGAAATTTCGTATATTCTCTTGTCGTTTTAAACGTGCTTCTCGGTTCATCTTTTCCACTCCTAATTAAACTATAATGAATTATACTATGAAAGATATGCAAAGTACAACAACAACTAGACTAGAAAGCCTATTACATCAATACTTGTAAGTGTTTTATGCGGTTTTTTGATTTTGCAAGTTAATGTATATTACAGCATGATTTTGGGGCTAGATTGGGGCTAATAAAAATAAGGCGAGCGTGTGTACAGGAATGGGTGAGTTATAACGGATTGGGGCTAAATGCTTCAATCTTTTTCATTTGATATATGTAGATATTTACCAGATAATAGAGTTTTAGCATATATTCTATTTAAAAATCGAGGTGGCTTAACTATGGAATGTATTTACTGTAATGAACAGCTCAATGTATCAAATAATAGCAAAGAACACATTATTCAAAATGCTCTAGGAGGCCTACTAGAATCAACTAATATTTGTTGTGACAAGTGTAATAATCTAGTTGAGAAAAGTATTGATAATGAATTTTGCAAAATATTTTCACCTATTTTAACAAGTTTACCTTCAATTAAGAAAACCAATAAATCGAATTTACCCACTTGTGGTGGGCAAGCATTGTTCGAAAAAGATGGAAAGTCTTACAACGTTACTATTAAAAATGGAAAAGTAATTGACTGCATCGATGCAAAACGTTCATATAGAAAAAATTTTACGGATAATGAATACAAATATTTTAAAATCTTGACTTATAATTTCAACCTGGAAAATAAAAGGTTTAAAAATGGATTAACTAAAATTGCCGTTAATTATGCTTTACATAATAATATTCCGATCGAACAAATTAATAAGTTGATTAACGTTCAAAAACAAGGCAAAGAAGTAAAGGAAATCTCTTTTAACGCACCAATTGTTCCGTTTAAACCATTAAATTCTTTAGATACTTTCCTAGAACTTGAAACGACTATAGAGCTTTATCATAATTTAATTCTTTTCAGTCATGAAAATGTCTTGGTATGTTTCATTGACCTTTTTAACACGTTTCAACATTATGTGATTCTTTCAGAAGAATGGTCAGGACAAAGTATACATCATTCATATCTTCAATTAATCGAAAAAATTGACAGATCCGTCCCTATTCTTAATCCCACTAGTATTAAAGATTTTCATATTTTAGCTAACATGTACAATGTTGAACCCACTTTAGATATTGAGAAACTCAATATAGATATTAAAATAGCTATACAAAAAGAGCCCTATGAAAAAGATATGATTAGTTATTTATCGAATAGATTATCTCGTCGTAATTGTTCCAAAATAATAAACGCACAAAATTTCAAAGAAATAAGAATGTCAACAAGTTTCTATCTAAATCAAGAAGATGATATTTTAAGAAAAGAAATTTATAAGATATCAACGCCTTCACTTTGTGAATCTACAGGAATAAGAACAATACACTTTTATCCTGAATATCTATCTACATTATTAAACCAAGAGTGTGATTTTAAAAATTACACATTCAATAAATTCAAAAGATTAACCACTTATCTATTAGATAGCATGTCAAAAAACAACGAACAACCCCAATAAAAGTTGAAGCCGCTCGTTGTATCTGATATAGTCAGTTTTCAATATTTTCTTTAGTCACTGTTCCAGTAGTGGCTTTTTTATGTTCCTCGCCTTTACCCACAACTTTCACTACGGTTTCAGTTATATACGTTAACACTTCCTCAAAGCTATCTGGTCCTCTACCAAATTCTTTGATAAATGTTTTTATGTTGCCTTCCATGGTATAAGCGTTCCAACCTTCCTTACTGTTGTTATCAAATTTAGTAGCTGCATCAGGCGATTGCTCTAATTCACTTTTAATTACTGTCTGATACAATTCTTCTGAATGACTGTTCAGGGTATTAACTTCTTCTGTAATGTTTTTGAACAATGGATGAAAAGCCATATCAATTAAACGAACTGTATCTTGAATTTGTAAAATAGACATATAAGTCATTCCACTGTTTTCATGCCAGCCTTTGTGAACAAAATCGTCAATTCGTTCTAATAATTTCGCTACAGCACCTTGTACAACTTCTAACTGAATCATTTGCGCCGATAATCCATAAATACTGTGGCTATTTTCTTGAACAACTGTTTCTAATGTGTGTTGTACATGTTGCTGCATGTTTTCATTCCCCTTTTTTGTCTATGTTTTATTTAGTTGCGACTGCATTCAAAAGTAATTGTTTGTTACGATCAGACATTACACGCCATTCTTTAACCGTTACTTTCATTTGCATTCACTTCCTTTCTTATTAAAATACTTTTGTTGGTCCATTACGTTCTGATAACCAATTGTAGAAAGGTACCGGACATACATTTACAGGCTTTTTCTTCATATATGTTGTGTTTGTCGTTGGATACTTACCTATGCGCTGTACTGCTTTGTTGTAGGCTCCTACGTATACTGCACGTAAAGTCTTTGTAACTGTCAGCATACCGTCTCTAATATCGTTGGCCATTTTAAAAATGATATCTTTGGCTTTTATTAATTCCTGAATACTACTTACATTAGATGCCAATACCACTTTATGCAGCTCGTCTTTGAAAATGTCCGAAAGTGGTAGCGAATGCATGAAATCATAAAGCATTTGCTGGTACTCATTCATAAACTCTTTGCATGTTTCTTTTTCAGCTTTTGTTGTGTTATAGGCAACTTGTAATGGAACAACCTCAGTAGGCTCATAATAGCTTTCACATGTTTTAGATTGGACAGGTAAAATAATATAGATGTTTGCGCCTCGACCTCCCTTTTCCTTTGTAGTTCTTTGTTTCTTGATAATGCCTAGTGATTCTAATTTCTAAAACCAATATTTTTAAAAATCAACATCAAACAATATTTTTTAATATCATTTTGTAACCAAAAGGTTTATTAATGTTCTCTTTAAGTATATAATTTTAAAGAGGTGATATTTTATGATGGGAACTAAAATCAAAATGGCTTTGGTTAAAAAGGGAATGAATGTTGTACAATTGGCGGAATTGCTAGGGACAACTCCACAAAATCTATACAAGAAATTTAAAAGAGATAACTTTAGTGAAAAAGAACTTGTAGAAATAGCAAATGTATTGGAAATTAAATTTGAAGGTTTCTTCTTCTTGGAGAATGGGGATAAAATTTAACGACCCACGCCAACAAAAAAACACTTCTTGCTCATCGCAGCTGAAAGTGTTTTTCTTTTGTCCAATATAAAAAGCAACCACATTTCTGCAGCTGCTTGACTATATATATTTAATTATTAATAGCTTGTTTTAAAAGATTAAAAAAATTAATGATTAAGATCCAAATTATAGGTGTTCATACTTACTGCCACATGGTGTTTCAACATTTTAACGGTAGGTCATTGTGGTGGGACATTAATAGCATAATAACAAATTAATACCTCACGGATTGGTCTTTTTACGAAATTATTAAAGCTCCCATTAGCTTAAGAAGGCCCTTTATTTTTTAAATATCTTCGCTTCGACTTAATACAAAAACGCCTCAGTTTACAATCAAAGATTATTTTTATTACTTATAAAGGAAATTTGTTCAGCTGATATAATAAAATCAATTAAATCCATCGTTTCATTTTGTAGCAAGACGTGAAATTCATATTTGTCATTCACTTTATATATTTCCTCATACAGCCACCATGAATCTTCTAACAAATCATCCTGTTTGATAATATTAAAATTTTCAAATATGACCTCATCTATATTTGTATAACTCCCTTTATTATCAATGAGTAATTTTAAGGATTTATCATTCTTAATTGATTTTATAATTTTGCAATCATGGAAGCTAAAATCCCCATCAATTTCTATATCCAGTAATGTTGAGTTTTCTTTTATATATCTTTTGTAATCTTCAATTACTTTGGTTACAATTCCGTCATTTTCCTCGCAAAATTGAGTTACAGCATTTATTATATTACGAGTTGCCTTATCTAAAGTAAACACCCTTATATCTGCAATCTGTTTTACTATTGTTTCTGGTAATTGCTTTTTTAAATACATAAGATTATGTATGAAAATATCATGAAATTGTTCTATTCCCTTTTCTTTATTAAAAGGTTCATAGTTATTATTATCATCATCTCTGTTTACTGTTTCTTTAGATTTTAATCTTAAATTTGCTTCTTCTTGTAAAGTAAGCCAACTATTTAATTCAATGTGGTAAAGCTGTTGAAAATATTCTTCTGAGAATGTTTCAGCTTGCTTTTCTTCCTCTAAATGCAGATGGATATTATTTTTTTGACACAATTCATGCCATTCTTCAGTAAAATATTTCATTTTATTACCCTCATCTCTCTAAGTAGATAATTTTTCATTAACCTGCCTCGCTAGCCTAATAATCCAATTACACCCTAATATGGTGAGTCTGTAGTTAAAAACCACATAGCCAATAAAATCAACCAAATATCTACAATGACTAAACGCTTCATACACAAGTTCCCTCTCAGACCTTACATCCATTAATCTGCTTTGTAATTTAATAGTACCTCATAACACTTTCATTTGGATAACTATTTCTATTTACCACTCCAGCCAATTATCTAACGATGGTTCACCATGCACTATTGATTGTGAGAGGTTATCACGCTCATTTAACCAATTATAGAAAGGCACTGGATGCTCTCTGTGCGCTTTGTCCTCCACAGTTGATAATTAATCGACTTACTATTTAAACGCTCTACAGCCTTGTTATACGTCCCTGCAAATACTGCTCTTTTGATATTTCTAGCAAACTTCAATATTATAGATGTGGGAGAGAGTACAAAATATAAAAGGCGTTTTTATAACAGTGTAGAGGTGGAAGTAAACGGAAGTTGCTTCATAGCAAATTCTTTGAACAAATAAATTGATTAAATAAAAGTGGTGATTAAATTTGCAGAATAAATTTATGGAAATAGATATCGTTGTACAGAAGATGCAGGTTGCTTTAGAAAAGATTCAGAGACAAGATCCTGAATTTTATAGCAAATACCCTATGTATCTTAAAAACGAGGCAGAAGAACAAGCTATACAAAATGCTTCTGAAAACTGGCAATTACCCGATGAATATTTGTATTTTTTAAAGTACTATGCTCCAGAAGCGGTTTCTTGGAGTACGGATGAGTATATTAATCTTGATATTTATGGTGCTAAAGACATACTGGAAGGTCAATGGGGTTACAACTATAATCCAGTTACGAATGAAGATATTTCAAATTGGCCGGACAATTATTTAGTTATAGCTTCAGATGAAGGTGACCCTTATTGCATTGATCTTACAAGAGGAGATACCGTTATTTTTACTGCTGAGCATGGTACTGGTACTTGGGATTTTTCAATTGCTTTTGATGATCTTGTTGATTTTCTTTATAGTGCCTTAATACCTCCTAGTTTCAATGATTCCGAAAAAGCTGAAGATATCAAGTACGATTACTATAAAATATTGATTACAGGAGAAGGTAAAGATAGGATAAAAACATTGTTGTTTATCAAAAAAACATTGTCCTGCGACTATTCACAAGCGAAATCCCATTTGGATGCAACGCCTTTACTAATATATAAGGGGATTGAGCTAGGTGCTGCGGGAGTTGAAGATGAATTAAAAAGAATTGAAGCAGACTATGAAATGTATAAAATCAGTTTGGATGAATTTTTGTCATAGTTAATCTAGGGCGGAGCTAGTGGTTAAAATTACAAGAAAGGGATGTCATTATGATAATATAATATAAACAGCTTAAGCCTATTCTTAATAAAGGGACTGGATTTTTTTAAGGTTATTCCCATTCTGTAAATCCTTCAAATGAGATTCCTGAATGATGCCGTCTTTAACTGCCTTTGCAAATATCAAAAAATTTTAGTTATAAAAAACAAAGTATATCCACATAATAAGCATCTACTCAACTGGAGCGGATGCTTTTTTGTAGAGATGCGATATATAGCTGTGTTAAATTCGATTATGGAATTAGTTTTTTTAATATATTTCGTGAGTCAGCTACTTCTAGTTACGTCCACCAAAAGTTAATTATTTTACTCCACCAAATATAGCGAGTTCCATCCATTTGAAATAACAATCTGAGTGTTTAAAACCAATTTCTCTTAACCAGTTCACTTGAGTATCAACACGTTTGATACTATGTCAAGAAAATGGACAGGGAAAATTGAGATTTTGCTTTAAATCTAAGCGCGCTATCGCTTGCTCGCCTCACAAAAAATTTAAGGGGCGTAACCCTTAAATTTTTTGTGAGGTTAAAAGGGTTTAATTATATGACCTTAGTTTTCTGTGAAGCTTTGAAATATTGCTTTTCGTATGCAATGGGCGACATATAATTTGTGAATGAATGGATACGCTTGTAGTTATAAAAACTAACGATGTATTCCATGATACTTTTCTTGGCTTGATCTCTCGTTTTATACTTTTCATGAAAAACTAACTCTCTTTTGATGACGCTATGAAATGACTCGATACATGCATTATCGTAACAGTTTCCTTTTCTGCTAATACTTGTAATCATTCCGTTAGTTCGTAATACTTGTTGGTATTCCTTCGACGCATACTGGCTCCCACGATCTGAATGATGAATGAGTCCAGGAGTTGGAGTCTGAGTTCGGATTGCTCGTTTTAAGGCGAGGATCACTAATTCCTTTGTCATTCTCTCATCCATTGCCCAACCGATGATTCGTCTTGAATACAACTCCATAATCGTTGCTAGATAGAGCCAACCTTCACTGGTCCATATATACGTAATGTCAGCTACCCACGCTTGTCCAGGGCGTTCTACTTTGAATTGTTGGTCTAATAGATTTGGATATACTGGTAGATTATGTTTTGAATTCGTCGTCGCTTTGTATTTTTTCACTGTTTTTGAGCGAATGCCTTCTTCTTTCATAATTCTCGATACGGTTTTTTGCGATACAGAGACTCCTTCTGAATTCAATTGTTTGGTGATCTTTGGACTACCATAATTTCTTCTTGAGTCCAAATACACTCGTTTTATTTGGCTCGTTAACTTTTCTTTCCGTTCTTTTTGATTACTCTTTGATCGATTTAGCCACTCGTAGTAACCACTTCTTGAAACACCTAATACTTCGCACATCTTTGCCACACGGAAATCGTGTCGGTGCTGTTGAATAAAGTTGTAAATTACTTCTGGTCTTTCGCAAAGATGCTCATAGCCTTTTTTAAGATGGCGTTTTCCTCTTCTAGGTCACGTATTCTTTTTTGTAAATCTTTATTTTCCTTGTCTTCGGGTTTTAAGTTCCCACTACCGACAAATGCAGCTTCCCCATCTTTACTAAATTTCTTTACCCAATTGTGTAATGTTTGTTCTGCAAGATCCAGCTCACGTGCAACCTCCGCAACCCTCTTGCCACTTTCAACTAATTGTACGGCCTCTAATTTAAATTCTTTGTCATAGCTTTTTCGTTTTGTCATCTTAGACACTCCTAGTAAATTGTTAAGATTATTATACTTTATAAACTCCCAATTCACTGTGTCCATAATTTAGACTAACATCAGTTCTAAAATATTATCCACTTTATCAGGGCGACTATAATATTCAAAAGCTATTTCATCTCTATCTCCTTTATTAAAGGCTGTTAAATGATCAATAAATAGCTTATCGTGCAGTTTTTCAAGTTCTTCTGTTACTGAAGCAGTATGTTCAATATTTATAAAAATACCACTTGGTTTTAGTAACTTATAAATGTCAGTATATAATGCTTTTTTCATATTATGAGGTAAGTGGTGAATAGCATAGCCAGAAACAATAACATCTACACTATTTGCTTCTGCATAACGTTCAATTTGTTGACTAAAATCACCTACATGGAGCTCACAACGTTTTTGATAAGAAGCCATGTTTATTTTTGCCTGTTCAATCATTGGTGATGAATGATCAATACAAATTGCATTTGCAATAGAGTACGTACGAAGTAATATTTTTGCTAAAAGACCATTTCCGCATCCTAAATCCATTATCGTTTTAGGCTCTTTTACGAAGTGATCAACAATCTGTAACATTAAACCAGCTTGTTCCGCTCCAAATGGAATACCTCCTCTTACTTGCTCTAAATAATGTTGTGTAACATCTTCTCTTTGCCATGTTGTTTCCATTACTCCTTATAAATAAAAAAACTCCGTCTCAAATAAGAGACGAAGTATATTCGCGGTACCACTCTAATTAGCTTTTAAAGGCTCACTTGAAGCTATAACGGTAGCTGCCGTTTATACCTAATGTTATTTCGGTACAACTACTCATGGATGAGTTCAGGGATATACCTACTGCTTTTCAGCATACAGCTGCTCTCTACAAAGTAACGACCCCTTACTACTTCCACTCAAAGTATTTAAGTTTAAATTTTCAATTATATTAATCCAAAAAAACCAACTATTGTCTAATTCAGTTTAATTAAGTAAGATAAAATGTTTTACAAAGATTTTAACTACTTTTTTGTAACTAAGATAATCAGCTTTTGTCTACAAAGGTCTATTGTAATATACCATATTTATTTTTTATTCGATCTAGCTTTTCTCTAATCGGTTTAGCAAGCAATAGTAGAAAAATCACATTTGAAATTGCATAGATTATCATAAAGGGTACTGCTGAAGTTAGTGCCAGTGTGTAAGCCTCCCAGCTGAAAATACCATACATGGATATTGTTCCCCAAATGTCCATACCAAACGAGAAGAAGATCCCTGCAAAAATACCAAATACAATAAGGGGGATTTTTTTATGCATTATCCCCGTTTTACCTAACAAGCCCGCAATAAAACCTATCATTCCCCACATAAACATTTGAAACGGTGTCCAAGGACCTTGTCCAAAAAACATATTCGAAACTAATGCAGACATTGCCCCTGTTAAAAATCCTGCTTCCGCGCCAAGTGAAAACCCTGTAATAGCCGTAATAGCTGCTACAGGCTTAAAGCCAGGAGTAACAACAAATAAGGCACGACCTGCCACTGAAATAGCTGACATCACTGCTATCACTAAAATTTCACGTGGCTGTGGCTTCCTACGCTCAAATGATAGGAAGAATGGGACACACGCTAAAATCATAACGACAATTGAAATAAAATAATATTTGCGGTCAGCAAATACTGTAATACCCGCATATAAAGTAAGTGGAATTAAAACTAGGATAACAATGAGTGACATAATTAAACGAATGTTTCTTTGCATAGTGATACTACATCCTCACATGTAATGGCATTGCTTAATAGATCTCTTGATATTCGATGTGCAGCAGTTGTATAAAAATTGTTTCCACTATAAAATGCTCGAGGCTCTCCCTCAGAGACGATACTACCATCAAAAAACAGAGCACATCTATTGCTGTATTGTGCAGAAAATTCAATATCATGTGTCACCATAATGATTGTCATGCCTTTTGCTTGTAAATCTTTTAATATTGCTCCGAGTTCTTCTTTTGCATGTGCATCAAGACCTTTTGTCGGCTCATCTAGCAGCAAAATTTTAGGTTCTATTATTAAAAGCTTTGCGAGTGCTAGCTTTTGCTGCTCACCCCCACTTAAATCATACGGATGTCGATTTAATAAATGAGTTAAATTAAACAATTGAACAGTTTCTTGAATTTTTGCTTCTGACACCTTATGTAAATGAGCCATGTCATCTAGCTCTTGATGCACCGTTTTTTGTACAAATAATGTTTTCGGATTCTGCGGTAATAAGGTTAAATATTGTTGGTATAATTGTTTACTACTGTAGCTTTTTATTGCCTTATTGAATAAAAATACCTTGCCATGATAAGGCTTTTGTAACCCAGATAAAATAGCAAGAACTGTGGATTTTCCAGTGCCATTTCCCCCGATTATCGTTATAAATTCCTGCTCCTTCACCTGCAAATTAAAATGATGGACAATATCCATGCCGTTCTTTTCGTAACGAAAAGCTATATCCTTTGCCTCTAATACAATATCTGTTTTAGTTTGGGATATTGTAGGAATTGTGTGCGAAGAAGAAAAGGTATATCGCTGATTTCTTAGCCAGCGTTGTCCCTCACGAATAGTAAGAGGAACAGGCCCTATACCGTTCAGCAGATGGAAAATTTTCGTAGTTGTTGGTAGTGCTGTAATCATGGCGTGATTTTCTGGTAAAGCCTTTAAAGTTTCCTTAGGCGGACCATCAAATAAAATACTACCCTCCTCCATAATAAATACACGATCTGCGAGTGTGAGCACTTCCTCGAGTCGATGCTCAATTAAAATAATCGTAATGCCTAGTTCTTTATTTAAACGATGCAGTGTTTGAATGAACTCCAATGCCGCTATTGGATCTAATTGCGATGTTGGCTCATCTAGCAACAGCAATTTTGGCTGCATCACCATAATAGATGCTAAATTTAATAATTGCTTTTGTCCGCCAGAAAGCTCGGTTGTTTTATGATGAAACCATTTTTGAATGCCGAAGAAATTGGCCATTTCAGCTACTCTGCGTCGTATGGTTGGTGAATCAATCCCTAGGCTTTCTAGTCCAAAAGCAAGCTCATGCCATACTTTATCTGTAACAATTTGGTTATCAGGATTTTGAAATACATAACCAATGTCTGCCGCAGCCACTTCAGCATTTAGCTGCTCTAAGTCACAGTCTTTGTAGAAAATAGTACCTGTCATCTCTCCATGTGGGCGCAATTCTCGCTTGAAATGGCGCAGTAATGTACTTTTCCCACAGCCTGATTGTCCTATTAGTACTATAAACTCACCTTGATGAATAGTGAGATTAATATTTTTTAATATTGGATTTGCTTCGTTAGGATAAGTAAAGCTTACATTGTTGATTTTAACGATCGCCATTTTAATGCCCCCCTGATTTCGATTGCTAATGGAATAGAGAGTAGAATGAAATAGCTACTATAAAATAGAATACTTACGATATCCCATTTAATCACTCCGAAAGTTGGATAAAAATAAAATGCTGTTGTGCCAATTACACTTGCAGCTAAATTGCTAAGAAAAAGCAAGATAATGATTGCCAAAATGTAGCCGTCCCGACGCTCAAAAATAAAAAGTGAAAAGGCGGTTCGCTTTTTGACACCATAGCCACGAGCTTTCATAGAATCAGCCGTATCAATGGCATTATCCAATGCCCAAGTAATCAAAATAGATAAAATACGCACTGTACATTTGATACGATGCCATAATGAGCCAGCTGTATAATCCATGCCGATTACCTTTTGTGCTTGGACAATTTGCGCTAGCTGATGCTTAAAACGCGGAACTAAACGCAATGAAATCGACAATGTTAGCGATAATGCTGGTGACACTTTCCCAAACAAATAAATAAACTTATCTGATGTCATCATGATATTATAGCAGCTAAACCATAGCATAATAGCGACAATCATTGTGGCAATTGCGATTCCATACATAATTGCCTCTACAGTAAGTGCATTGCCATTTATATAAAGCAATACAAGCTGCCCATTATGACTAATCATTGGATTAATAATCGCCATTAAGAAAAACAGAGGTACATATAGCTTCCAGTCCTTTAAAAAAGGCTGTCTGCGTAAGGCTATATTTAAGCTTATCGCTGAAAAAATGGTAATAACTAAATAGACTGGGTGCATAAAAAACATGGATAAGCCGATAGCAGCGACAAAAAAAGAAAAAAGGACGATAGGGTGAAATGTTTCAAATGACTTCATTCATTACCATCCCAATAATGTCCTAAATCGCGACCTAAATCGACTGTATAGTTCCATTCAATGACATCGCCATCTTTTAATACATATTGGCTACAGCCATAATTCGGATAAACCCCGTTTACTTTATACATCCAGCCACTTAATTCACCAGCACTAAATTCATACAAGTGATTAATACCCTCTATATAAACACTGTTATAAATATTTTCGTTGGCGCCTTGGTATTCCATTTGAATTTTATGCTCCTTTGTTGCACGCTGCAGCACATCCCAAACAGTTTCCTTCTCTGATAGCAGCTCGTATTTTGTTGCCTTTAAAATGACCCCGTTCTTGGGTACATATTTCTCACTTTGTAAGGAAGGGTCTAGCTTATCCCAATGTTTTAGTAATGTATCAACACGAATCGCAATTGTTACAGTACGTTTTTGAGGTGCTGGCTGTTGCTGTTTTTCTGTTGTTGGCGTAATTGTGTTTGTTTTTTGTTTATCATCAGCTTGTTTAGTCGTTGTTTGTTCAGTTTTTGAACTGGGTGATTTTGTAACTTCTTGTTTTTTCTCATCTTCTTGTTTTGGTTTTTGCTTTACTTCATTTGCTTCTTGCTGTGCTTTTTGCTCTTCTGTTTGCTGGAGTTCTTTGTCATTTACCTTGAGTAGGTCCTTGTCCTCTCCCTCAGTCTCCTGTAATTGCTGCTTGTCCTCAGCAGTCTCATTATCTACTGAGGAGGTTTGTTCTTGCTCAGTAGTAGGTTGAGGGTTAACACTTCGTTCCTGCTCCTGCATCTGCTCGAATTTCTCAACTGTTTGAATATTACATGCTGATAAAAATATAGCTAGTAGCGATACTACTAAGAAGTGTAAACTTTTTTTCATATTATTGCTCAACTACCTTTAAGAAGTTGACATACATTTTAGCTGCATGTGCACGTGTTATAAAATTAGTAGGATTAAACGAGCCGTTTGAGCCCTTGGCAATTTCAAAATCATATAAGAAAGTAATTGCTTGCTGAGATTCCTTTGAAAGCTTCGCAATATCATTCAAGGGTGCAATCGTTTTTGATGTATAAGGCTTACCTGTTTTATGTGAATAGGCATTAGTTAGCATAACTGCTAATTCCTCACGCGAAATAGGTGAGGAGGGTAAAAATTTATTAGACTTTACCATTAATATATTAGCATCGTAAGCAGCGGCAATTTCTCGTTTAGTTTCCTCTTTATATGAGTTGATGTCCGTAAAAGGTGTATTTCCGGAACTTGTTAAATGAAGAGAACGCACTAAAATCGATACAGCCTGTACACGCGTTAAATTGTTATCTGGCTTAAATGTATTGTCCTCAAAGCCCTTTAATAATCCTTTAACTACTGCAGCTTCAATATCAGACTTTGCCCAATGAGATTGAATATCCTTAAAGCTCACTTTAGCAGGAAGAACTGTAGATTGATTTGGCTGAGCTGGTGTTGTTGGCCTATTGTTTGGCTTTTTATCAGATGTATCATATAGCTTTGTTTTGCCCGCAAGCAGTCGATAATACGCTGCTAATGTATAAGAAGCCTGCTCTGTTGCCATGCCGTTAGCTACAGATTCACTTAATACATGCTTGAAGCCGCCATCTTTTGCATTATAGAAGGTGAAAAAGCTTTCAAATAACTTATTAAAACGCTGATCTTTGTTGATATCAATATTTAAGCTAGTAAGTGCTGTAATAACTTGTGCAACACTTTCTAGGTTTGTTGTTCCCCAGCTTCTGTAACTACCATTAGCTCCTTGCAAGTTTTCTAGTGTTTTAAGTGCTTTATTAATAGATGCCTTTACGTCCGTTCTATCTTTATAAGTTGAAAGAGCTTGAATAGCCATTGCTGTCATATCGGGATCAGCTTTCTCTCCTGATAAATCCCATCCACCGTCAGGCAATTGCTTTGCTAGTATGTGCTGAATAAGCTTTTCACGTGTCGTTGTGGCTGTTTTAGGAAGCTCAAAGCTCCAAGTATCTAAAGCAATTAATGCGAAATAAGCACCATTCGGCCCTTGCCATACTACATTGTCAAAGTTGCTTAATTTATCGACTATATTGTAGCCACCTACATTTGTAGGGTCTTTTCCGATAGCAGTAAGCGCAATAATTAAACGTGAGTATTCAGTATATTTACGTTTGTGTAATTCACCTTTTACTGATTGTACATGCTTCACGACATTTTCATAATATTTATCGTAATAGCCATTCGGCACATTGTATTCACCACGTGCAAGTGCAATAATAAACCACTCATCACCAAAAGAGGGATTCGGAGCTTTATTTACTAAAAACTGCCCAGTTATATGATAGGTATCAACAGTAGATACTTGCTGTGCAGAAACTGGAGCCGCAATAAACAACAACGCAAGTAGCATGATAAGCATTGATAATCTTTGTTTCATTCGAACAACCTCCATTCTATAAAAAGCTACTAACCCAAATACATTAAGCATTTAGGTTAGTACGAAAAGTTACATAATGTCTGCGATATTTAACGTACGTTTTAAAATTTTCGCTGTTTGCCCACGCGTTAACGAAGCATGTGGATCAAATGAACCATTTGGCTTTCCAGTCATAATATCAAGACTATTTAATAGCTCAATATAAGGTAAATATTCAGCACTAATATTATTAGCATCATTGAAGTTAACCTTGCCAGTTGCTTTTACATCAGTATTTAAATATTCTAAAATGCGTGCCATAAATGCTGCGCCTTGCTGACGTGTAATTGGTGCATCAGGATTAAATGTTGAAGCGGTGGTACCCTTCGTAATACCAGCTTCGTACAGAGCTTGGATCTCTGCCGCATACCATTTGCCTTCAGTATCATTGAACGGATTTTCGCCTGTTGCTTGTAATCCAAGTGCACGGCTAATTAATACCGCAAATTGTCCACGAGTAATTGGTTTATTTGGCTCAAAGGTTTCAGAGGTTGTGCCTTGAATTACAGTGCGGCTCGCTAAAAACTCAATTTCCTCTTTATTTGCTAAATGTGCTATATCATTAAATGTGACTGTTCTTTCAGTTACTATGAATGTGCCGCTTCCTTTTAAGAATAGAACTATTTTGCCGTTCACAATTTTATGTGGTACTGGCTTGTATTCATCACCAACAAGCTGAATAACCACAGTGTTAGGTTTTACTTCGAAAGCCGTTAAAGTAACCTTTAAGTAATCCTGCTGTATGGAAAGTGGTTTAAATCTACCGTTAGCTGCTTCAATTGCAAAGCTAACAGTAAATTGATTACCTTCAGCATGTGTTGAAATAGAGGCAATTATTTTTTCATTTTTTGCAAGTTCAACGTCCGACAGAGCAGATATTGGAATGTCTATTTTATTGCCGTTTTCATCTTGAACAACAATTGTTTTACTTTGATTTTCAAGATGCTTTTGTATATCTTCAAGTGTCAATGCTATCTCAGTTTTACCATTTTCAGAATTTACTTCGTTTTCTTTGATAACTTTATCGTCTTTATTTTCTTCCTTGACCGTGTTTTCTTTTTCTTCTTCTTTATTTTTTCATCTAAGGGGTCTTTGCCCTTTTCAGGAGTTTTCTCTACATCTTCAACATAACCGCCAATATCTTTTCCTAAATCAAGCGTGTATATCCATTCAACGGAGTCATTTGGAGACAATGTGTAATTCGCAGCCGAATATGAAGGGAATACGCCATTTACACGGTACATCCAACCGCTTAAAGGCCCACGATCAAATTCATAAACACCAGCAATTCCGTCAATATATGTTCCGTATTCTGTTTGACGATAGCTTAGTGCAACACCGTTTTCTGTTGTTACTCGTTGTAAAACATCAAAAACAGTTTCACCAGCAAATAATTTTGTTGTTGTTGTATTTAACGGCACTTCAGAAGACGAAATTCGAATGGAGAATGTTGTATAGCCAATTTCCTCTTTTTCAGCAGGAATAGAAGGCTGATTGCCATTGTTACCAGGAGAAGAAGGCTCCTCACCATCACTACCGTCCTCGCCACCAGGCTTAGTCGGCTTGTTTTTCGTGTCTGACATATTATAGAGCGGTGTTTGTCCGCTTAAAAGACGGTTGTAAGCTGCTAGTGTATAGCCAACTTGAACTGTCGCCATACCATCTGCTTTTGTTTGGCTTTGAACATGTTTAAAGCCACCGTCACCAGAGCTAAATGTCATAATATTAGCAATGACTTTATCGAATCGTTTATCTTTATTTGCATCAATGCCTAAGCTGGCAAGTGCGGTTATAACTTGGGCAGCGCTTTCAGCAGCTTCTGGGCTACCCGCTGTCGAAATATAGCCACCTTTAGCTGATTGGATGGCTACTAATTTAGCGATTGAGCGATCAGTGACAGCCTTTACTTGTGAATTACTTTGATATGGTGCTAATGCTTGCAGTACCATCCCTGTCATATCAGGATCAGGATCAGTACCGCTCCATGCAAATCCGCCACCATTCTTTATTTCCATTGATAAAATATTTTGAATTAGTTTATCACGCGTTGTTGTCGCCGTTTTAGGTAATTCAAATCCCCAAGTATCCAGTGCAATTAATGAAAAGATAGACGAATTGACACCAGGGCTTGTAGCAAAACTCAAATCTGATAACTTTTCAACTAGATTGTAGCCAGCTACATCTCTCGGATCTTTCCCAATTGCTGTGAGAGCTATTATAACTCGAGCCCAGTCCGTTGCTTGAGTGCCTATTTCCCCATTTGTTGCTTTTACATGATTAACGAGATTGCGATAATATTTATCATAATAAGTTGCATATTTGGCAGTATTATCACCACGAGCTAATGTTAATATAGTCCATTCAGACCCATAAACGGGCTCATATGAACCTTTCGTCAAGTAACCAGCGACAGCATTGTATATTTCAACTGTTGTCGGTTGTAGTTCAACTAAGCGCTTTTGTAAAGCCTCTAGATGCGTGTAATTTGTTACCCTGCTTTGATGTGCAGGTAATAACTTATCATAAGCTTGCTGTGCTTCAAGAACTTTTAAATGATCAGCCCAAATAAGTGCTTCTACAGTAGGAAGTACATCAATTTTTTCGATAAC
The DNA here is from genome assembly GCA_002973635.1 of Lysinibacillus sp. B2A1. GTDB lineage: Bacteria > Bacillota > Bacilli > Bacillales_A > Planococcaceae > Lysinibacillus. The sequence continues at coordinate 2,561,646 of CP027224.1, read as the reverse complement.
TTGTTTAATATCATCCTCTGCATTAATCATTTTCTCCTTTTCAAGGAGGTCGTTATAGTTTGATACCCCTTTGGAGCCACCAGGTATATTGTTTGGATTAGCTAACTTTTTCAAAGCTTCTTTTGCAGTTTTTAATTGTTCTTCTGCTAGTGGGCTATTTATATCAATAGCATCAATTAACAGTTCAACATACCGAACTTCTTTTGCAAAAAGGTCACCCTTATTTGCTACTTTTTTTTGTTCTGCTGTTGGTATAGCTGCATATTTTTTTCTTGCATGATCGAGTTGCTCTTTTATTGCTGAATCAATTGTTAAATCATCTATTTTAGGAAGCGCATTGATAACAAGAAATACATATTTAACTTCTTTTGCTGCAAGTTCTTGATTAAATGCTAGTATATCTGCAGGATCTGTTACTTTTTTTAGATCTCGATAACCAGATGTTTTAATCAGAGAATTATATTTTTCACGAACTGTATCTAACTTCTTATCCCATTCATCACTTAAAGAAATAATCCCTTCAGGTGCAGGTATAGCGTTGTTAGGGTCTTGCATATAATATCTAAAATATGCAATTTCCTTTTCTAGTAACTGGAGAAAATAAGGTAGTTTATTATCGGATATTAAAAGAGTACGAGCAGGTGCTTTTACTTTACTATCTAGTACTCGTGCTTGCTGTAGTAGCTGATATGTTGCTTCATCGGCTCTTTCGATTGTAGGTAGAGCAATAATAAAATCTATTGCCTCTCGAGCTTCTGGTGAAATAACATATACTTTAACTGCTTTAGTTCCACTATCTAATTGAGCGGTAATGACTGTCTCTCCGATTGCCTGAGCTATTACGTTCCCACTAGTGTCAACGGTTGCAATTCCTGAGTCACTTGAAGACCATGTAACTGTGGCACTATCACCTGTTGTTGAGTTAGTAGCAGTAAGTTGAAATGTTTCTCCTGCTAATAATAGTAAAGGTTCCTCCGTATTTAGCTGAATATCGCTAATGGCAAAGGGCGCAACTTCTACGTTAGGAGCTACCTCCGTCGTATCCCCTAGATGTGTAAGATCATCTAATTCAGCTTCATCATCAGATTGCAGTGCATTTTCCTGTTCTGTTGAATCCCCTTCTTCTTTTTCATTATCCGACCCTAGAGCATTATCCTGCTTTTCTGAATCATCAGGTTCAATACCATTTATGTCTGTAGGAGGATTGAGTAAATCCCCTTCAAAATGCTGTGCCTTAATTGCAGTGACTGGAGAAAATAGCGATACAATTAAAATAAAAATAACTGCTATATGTAGCTTTTTTTTCCATATAGTCATAGAAAAACTCACTTCCTTTATACATAATGAAATACTGACAAGCTGAATTAATTCATCTCGTCAGTATCAATTTATCTAGCTATTGTACTTTCACTTCAACTGGCTCACTTGCTGAACTACCGAATAAAGCATTGGCAGAGGCTGTAATGGTAATAGTACCTGCTTGTGCCTGACCCGCAAATGTAATAACAGCTTGTTGGTTTGTATTCACAGTAATCGACTGAGCTGTTAATGCTGTTGTCCCTGTGATAATTGTCCAGTTTGCTAAATTAGAGGCATCTGGTGTTATAAATAAATCACCAGTTAAATTTACCGTAACGGATGGATTGTTATCATTTACAGCAATTGCACTTGCCGTTTCTAATTTAGCCCATGTAGTGTAATAAATATGAACGACATCATCAGCCTCTAATTGATACTCAGCTAATCCATAGTTAGGACTAACACCATTTACAGTGTATACCCAGCCATCCCAACCATTTAAGCTGCCTGCAGCACGTCCATCAATTGATTGAAGATATGGACCATATTGAGTAGAAACCACTACATAAGGAATACCCTCAGCATCAAATACTTGCTCTACAAGCTCTAGCGCTGTTGTTCCTTCTTGAACATTCACAGTTGTTCCTGCTAGAATTTCATCACATGAACCAGTACCGCATAAACCAGTCGCTGATAACTGAACATCAAAATCTGCTGTTTGTGCTTCCTGACTTACGGGCTGTAATACCGCTGCACTTGCTGTTGGGGACACGAGCGAAAATGCTAAAAGCAGAACTAAAGCGAATTGCCACCATTTTTTGAAACGAACCATTTGTAAAACCTCCTATTTTTATTATTTCGTGAATGTTCTTGCAATTAACTCGAAAATAAAAAGATGCTTCTCCAAAAAGGGGAAGCATCTAATCTAATGGAAAACAGAAAAAAGGCGCTAAAACGTAGTTTGCCTGTCCGTCTATTTGCCGTAAGTTCTCCTAGCTTCCGAAGAGAGTTAATACGATGGAATAAAGGCAGGTCTCCTGGCTCGTGTATCCTATTCAGAACCTTCCCATCTACTGGAGGCATTTTTCCTCGTTTGACAGTGGTATTTTCTGTAGTCATCTACACTTACAGTTGCGGAAACAGCTTCGGCTTTGTACCGAATTCCCTATTAAGCTCTTAAAAGAGCACCTTTAATCTGCAATTCTTATTCACTTACTGTTAAGTTTAGCATATATTTCTATTTTTCAAAATAGTTAAATAAAAAAGAAGTATATTTTTTAGATATAGTAAGCTTTAAAAGAGAAAGTAAGCATCTAGTGTCCATATTACTTTCTCACTAAAAGCAGCATTGAAAGCCATAGTGAAAGTAAGGTCTTCAACGCTGCGTGGTAAAACAAAAAATATAGAAATTGATAATCTAACTGTCACACAATAGCTAGATAATTTAAATGGAATTATAAAAAATAAAAGGAACAAGTCCATCTCCAAGGAGAATATATTAATCGATTGCATTTAAAGCCGTATATAGGTCATTAGGAGCTTCAAAATTTAGATTGATAAAACGGTTCAATTAAATTTTTAGAACCGTGTATACAGCAAATACAAGCCAAATATGTGATAAGCTTAGCATCATCTTATTAACATTGCCATTACTATAGCTGAAATACTACCAGGAAATCGAATTTATAGTTCGGAACTTCAGCTTATTAATACTTTTACAGAGCATTGGCATTGGAAATATTCAAACTAAGCTAGCCTCATTTACTATATTACACAAAATAAAAAAGCTGCAGGGTTAATTGCAGCTTTTTGTTTCATCTGTTTTCAGCAACGTAAACGGTGATTATGATACATGATAAACGGTGATTCTCTCGTTTTTCTGTGTCTATCACTTAATCTAACCGTTAAAGCTTTATAATGATGGGCTTTTTCTTTGATATTCTTAGTGCTCTGTAGAAATAGCTTAATAGGCTGAAGCACCGTAGTCTTCAAGCTTCTTGCTGTTCGTTTATTTTTATAAGGTTTGCTACCGCACTTGAATGGTCGTCATTCCAGCTGCTTTAATCGTCTGGTGCTGTGGTGGCGCTTTTGGTTCAATAAATAACGTTGAGTAATATGCATCAGCAATCGTAATTAGATAAATCACAAAAAGTAATTGTTTTGTTCAATGATTCAAAAATGTATTTCTCCTTTTTTAATGCAATTAATTAAAAATGTATAGTAGTAATACGAACAGTCATAAAAAAGGTTTCACCTAAACTAAATTTTTTTTAAATTTTTTCTCACATAAAAATAGCCATCTACCATAAATTAGCTATTCGTTACATCAATGGACAGGATTTATAGCTTGTTGAATTAGATTTGTTAAAGAAGCAATCCCCTTTTGCTCTAAATGGACGCCGTCTGGGGCGAAAAACTCAGGATGGTTGATCGCACTATCATACCAATCAATTAAAGTAATATTATCATATTCCTGCGCTTTCTGTTGTAATGCTTGATTTACTTTCCCCTCCCAGGAACGTGGTACACGCGTATTCACTAGATAAATATCAGCATTAGAAAAAGCCTTTAATAAGGTATCAATTTGAGCATTGGTAAAGTAGCCGTTTGTTCCGAGCTGAATGATGACTGCTTTATCTGGTTGATTAAAGCTAGCATAATTAGGAGCTAATTTAACGGCTTGTGAAACTTGGCGACCAATTTTTGCATCTATGGTAATGCTAGGATAGATGTTATGTAAGCTCTTAGCAATATCTATCATTACTGAATCGCCAATGGCCAATATTCCATTATACGATTCATGAACTTCTGTCTCATTTTCCTCCTGCTCAGGCTCTACTGCATATTGATCCGTATTTGAATCAACATTCTCTTCTTCATCAATTAATGACTCCTGCTGAGATGTTTCCTGCTCCTTTTCGGAATCATGATTGGTTGAAGGCTGCTGTGTTCCACCATCTATTTTAATATTCGTAGGCCGTGACTCAATAGATTCTATTTTCTCTTCACCTACAACCCCTGTCATTCCAGTAAAAAATACTAGAAGGAAAAGTGGAATGAGCGTGGTTGAAATTTTTCTAGCAAGCGTGAAGCTTCCCCATTTGTGTTTATTGAATATAAAATACTGTCTAAAATAACAGCGGAACCCATCCTTACGAATCGGCATTTCAATAAAACGATAGGATAGTTCTGCAATTGTAAAGATAAGCATCAGCTGTAAAGCAACTCGCCAATAAGCTGGATTGCCTATTTCGTGTACTGGAGTACCTAAAACAATAATTGGATAATGCCATAGATAAATCCCATATGATCTTGAACCAATCCAACGCAAAGGTTTCCAAGAAAGTATTTTTCCTAAAAAGCTAACTGGGTGACATACGCAACCTATTAAGATGGCTGCATTTAAGCAAAATACGAACATCCCTCCTCGATATAGGAAAGATTGATATTCATCCACCAACAAAATACTGATAATGAAAATACTAAAAGCTACTAAGCTTACACTATTTAGCTGATAGACATGATTAGTAGAGATTTTTTGTGTTGAAAGTCTTTTCATCGGCCAGATAAGAGCCAACCAGCAACCTATTAGTAATTCAAAAGAACGCGTATCTGTTCCATAATATACACGACTGGGATCTGCTCCTGGTTGATATAGTATAGCCATTAACACCGCAGAACCGAGTGCCCCCAGAAAAACAAAAATAGCGAGCTTATTTTGCTTTTTGGCAATCAGAAGACCGAGCATTAAAAGAACTGGCCATAATAAATAAAATTGTTCCTCAATGGCTAACGACCATAAATTCTTTAACGGCGAAGGGGAACCAAAACTATCAAAATAGGAGAGTTTGTGAAAAATAAACCACCAATTACTTGAATAAAAAATAGAGGAAATCGCATCACCACGTAGTGTATGAAGTAGCTCCTTATGAAATAGAGTCGCCCATGCAAATGTTACAATAATCATGACATAGGCAGCTGGCAGTAAGCGTCTAAATCGTCCTAACCAGAATTTCTTCAATCCAACAGACAACTGACTTCCTTTTAAAGGTAAAATAGTTGAGGTAATTAAATACCCTGATAAAACAAAAAAGATATCGACTCCTAAAAATCCCCCACTGGCCCATCTGAAATTGAAATGATAAGCTATAACAGCTAATACTGCTAATGCTCTAATCCCATCGAGTCCAGGGATATAACGATGATTGAATGACTTGCCTGACATAAAATTCCTTCTCCCAATAATTTATAAACCTTTTCATCATGTATAATGTAAAAAAATAATAAAGCCAAACATCGTCTCCTTTTGTATGTTCACTTATATAATGACGAATAAGGCACTTAAAAAGTTAATAATAAGTGCTATCTTCGTAAAATTTAAATTCGTCTTTTTGTGCAAAAAAAAATTATATGTATGTTCATTCAAAAAAGCATCTCCATTAATGGTAGATGCTTCAAAAACGTAATCGCCCAGTGCATATGCCTTAATTTTCAGCTCAAATCTTTAGCTAACTCGAAAATTATAAGACAAGCAATAAACAATTTAAAGGCTTTTCATTATGTTTTTCTAAATAAATTTTTGGTAATTTTGCTAAGATTCGTTCATTTTTCATACTTTGTCCAAAACATGATTTTGCCTTCTTTTAAATTAGCAAAAAGAAGGCAATTTCATTATGCTTTATGAATCTTGGTTTTCTGTAATAAAGGATTTGGCAATGGCTTTCCCAATTATCGCAATTGTACGATTCAATTCATCTTCTGTATTATCTATTCCACCTAGTTCAATTAAAATCATTTCTTTCGTTAAATCCTGATTATAGCGTCCATCTACATTGTCACCGCTTTTAGAGATCACACCTCTAGAGATTTTCGGCACAATTTCATTCATAGCAGCCGATAAGCTTTCTGCATAAGCAGTATTCCATCTATAATTTTTATGCTCAGCTCCTACAACAATGGCAATTCGAGCATAGGACTCATTGTTGTGTGTAATCGTTGTAGCATTTTTCTTAGCAGAATCTCGATGCAAATCAATAACTAAATCATAGGTTTGCTCTTGCAAACGTTTAGATAAATAAGGTCGCACCGTATTATAAGCATCTGGAAAAGTTTTCCCCTCAAGCTTCATTACCTTCATAACATCAACATCTAAAACATCCGTTTGAATACCATTCATACTAAAATGCTTAGAAATAGCACCTTGTAAATTATAAATATTTGTTTTCTCATCATAAACTTCTGCTTTCCCACTGACAGCTTTCACCATTGGTTGATAGGATTCTTGAGAATGCGTAAATAATAATAATACTTTAAAAGGATTCGATTCTTCTGTTTGCTCTAGTGCACTTTGTTCAGCTAAATTCGTAGCGGCAAACACGACTTGCTTATCCTCGGGTTGTTTAATCGGAGTCGATGCTTGCTTGTTGAACGGAAGTTGCCCAGCAATGACAGGTAATACGAAGAAGAACAATAATAAACCAAATGACCACTGTAGTTTTTTTAGCAAAGTCACACCCTCCTCCCCTTATCGTATGGAGGGGGTGCACCTTTTAGAACGAAAAAAAATTAGAGTTTATTTGCCCATTTCATCAGCATAGATGAAACGAGTTTTGCATAGCTATCTATCCAATAATCTGCTTCCTTTGGCGTCACCATTAGCTGTGTATGTGAGCCTGCAAACGTCTCTTCAAACAATTGTTGACGCTCCTCTTTTGACCAAGTTGCCCACTCACCAAAAATTGGTTTTACTAAAGACATATCTAATTCTTTATGAATATCTGGCTGCCAAGATGACAAAGACAATTTGGATGACGGCTTACTCCGTTCTGCAACCCGTGCAGCTATTGAACGTAGCATAAGCTCAACAGCATCTGCAATTAATACTGGCGCATCAACAACTGTAGGGATACCGATTGCTGTTACGGGAATACCCAGCATTTCATAGGAAATTTCCTTACGCTGATTTCCTACGCCAGAGCCTGGATGGATACCTGTATTCGTTAACTGAATTGTTTTACATAATCGATTGCTGGCTCTTGTCGCCAATGCATCGACAACAATAATTAATTTAGGTTTTAATCGCTCTGCTATAGCGGCTACAAATTCTCCTGTTTCATAGCCTGTTTGTCCTGTTACACCAGGGGCATACATGACAAATTTTTCATCAATTACATCAAGGCTATGCAAATGATCAATAAGATATGGCCCTATTGCATCAGGCGTAATGGTACGATTACCCAATCCAATAATTAAAATTTTGTCTTCTTTATTCCATGATATTGCTTCATGCATTTTTTGAAAATTCTCAAGCAACTCATTCTCAAGCTGATCAAAACCATCGTGATCATCTAGCCTCAGGGTTGGTACAGAGAGGGTAATATATTGACCTTCCTTTTTACCAATTTGCTTTTCCCCTTCTGCATTCACTAACACATCAGTAATTTTTACTCGACCAGCAGTCCGATCTTCAATTTGAATGCCACTCGATTGTTCCAGTGTTTCTTTCTGCTCTTTCGTTTGATGTAACACTACCTCTTCAGATTCGTCGATTAAATCCGTACGTTGCCAATTTAAATTTTGCATACAGTTCACCTCAATCTGTAGTTTGTTCAAACTGTCAAGTAAATATTCTTTGCATAAATCTATTGCAATTTGGTCAAGCGTTTGTTAAAATGATTTTTGTTGTATTGACACAAGAAATCAATGAGAAGATATCATCTCGTACCTAATTTAGGAGGTGAAAGATATGCCAAACATTAAATCTGCAATTAAACGCGTAAAAGTTAACGCAAAAGCTAACGTTGCTAACTCTCAAGCTAAATCTGCAATGCGTACTACAGTGAAAAAAGCTGAAAACGCTGTTGCTGCTAATGCTGAAAACGCACAAGAACTTTTACAAGCAGCTTACAAATCTTTAGATAAAGCAGCTTCAAAAGGACTTATCCACAAAAACGCGGCGGCTCGTAAAAAGTCTCGCCTTGCTAAAAAAGCGTAATTGTTTAAAGGATCAGTATACTCGATAAGAGTAGCTGGTCTTTTTTATTTGTAAAGACAAATAAGAGCTGTCCAATATAATGCTGGACAGCTCTTCTAATATATATTAGAGTTGACGCAATAAGAAAAGTTCCAAATAACGCTCACGATTTCCACCAGTCGACTTTAACTGTAAATCTACTTCTGCTAATTGATACAACGCTTTCAATAGGCTCTCCTCCGATGGACGATTACGCTGCTCAACCATTAACTTAACACGATATGGATGTATCTTTAAATTTTTTGCAATTTGCTGCGGATGGTAGCCTTTTTTCAATAAATAAAATACATTGGACATCGTACGTACATTTGATGCAAGCAATCCGACAAGCATGATAGGCTCTTGCTTTTGACGCAATAAATCATGGTAAATAGTCAATGCCGCGACAGAGTCATTTGCAAAATAAGCATTTAACATTTTAAAGGCATCCTGCTCTAATGTTTTAGCAACTAAATCCTCGACTAACGAAGTTGTAATCTCCCCACCATCACCTAAATATAGACTTAGCTTCTCGATTTCCATTTGCAGCTGTAGCATATTTGGTCCAACCATCGCTACAAGCTGCTCAATAGCATTCTGTGTAATACTATTGCCCTCTGCTTTAACAACACTTTGAATCCATACGGCTAAATCCTGTTCTTTTGGTGTCTCAGCTTGTACTAATAGTGCATGTTCCTTCATCATTTTTGTTACTTTTTTACGTTCGTCTAATTTTTCATAGGGTGCGATAAATACAGTTATCGAAAAATCAGAGGGATTCGCCAGCCATGCCTCTAATCGCTTAACGTCATGGTCGATTTTTTCCTTCCCTTTTTCAGTCGCCTTTAAAAAAGAGGCATTTTTGGCTATAATAAGCTTACGCTCAGAGAAAAAAGGAATGGTGTCCGCTTCATCCATCACAGCATCGACTGGCACTTCCTCTAAATCAAATGTAGACAATTCTAGCTCTTCTTCTGACCCCATTGCCTCTTTTATTCGTTTAACCGTTTCATCTATAAAATAGTTTTCTTCACCAACAAGTAAATAAACAGGTGAGAGCTGTGCTTTTTTGATATTGTTCCAAACCGTTGAAATCATACTTTTCCCTCCATCTAGCAATACTATTAGTATACATCATTTATTTTCCCTATGTGACTTTGACTGAATTGTGTCGATTCCTTGCCATAGCGTGAATTATCCTTTTCGATATAGCTTTTATGAAAATGATGTCTTATAATAAATAACAGAATTGGAGGGATAACAATGAATCCATTTGAAGGAAAAAACATACAATGTCGCCGCAATGATGCAATCGATTCTGGCGTTGGTTTCGGTGTATCATTTGGAGTGTTTACACTAATGTTTATCATCGCAACTGTAGTAGAATTCGTATCTAAATAATCGAACATAATGTACGAAGGAAAAAGACCCTGCTCATTGGACAAGGTCTTTTTCCTTTTGCACTGACCATATACTTCCATGAATGCGCACTTCAATCGTACCATCTATACCAGTAATCAATGTAGGGAGATTTCGGCTGAAAAATCGCTCCATTACTACATCATGTGGATGTCCATATCGATTGTGAAGGCCTGCACTAAAAATAGTGATTTCAGGTCGCAGTAGCTCCACAAACTGTTCTATACTGGATGTTTTACTACCATGATGTCCGGCTTTTAGTAACGTTATATTCGCTAATTGGCTTTTATATAGATTAATTAGTTGATGTTCACCAGACTCCTCTAAATCACCCGTTAACAGTGCACGAAAGCTTCCCTGTTGCATGAACAGAACAATTGAATCATCATTTCCCTCATAGTGAGTATCGCGTGGCCAGAGATAGTGGAAGCTAGTATTCCCCGCTTGCCAAGCTGTCCCTTGCATTTTTTCTTTTACTGGAATTTTTCGTTTTTTAGCTTCGTTTAATAAATCATACATCACAGGCTTAGCAAGTGAACCAGGAGTAACATGAATTTCCTGCATATTAATTTCCTGTAAAACCTCCTCAGCCCCCTCTACATGATCCGCATCTGCATGGGTAACGATAAAAATATCTATATCTCGAATCCCTTTTCCTTTTAAAAACGGTACAACAATCTGCCTCCCGACTTCAAACGGATTATCTGCTCTCTTCCATGATTCCTGCTCGAAGCGCAGTAATCCTCCTGAATCAATGACATAGACAGCCCTTCTAAACGGTAATTCAATTACTGTACAATCCCCTTGTCCAACGTTTAAAAATGTAAGCTTGGTTTCGTTAAACATCATTGGAGACAGATGAATAGCAATTGCAGGTAACAGAAGCACAGCTGCAAATTTACTATATTGTTTCTTCTCTAAAAAATATAAGCCCACTATTACACTACCCAATGCCACACAACTTAGCCAAAAAGACGGCTTTCCTGGTGACCATAATTGAAAAGGCCACTGCTGGCTATAAAGGATAAACTCTGTAAGCCAAACTCGAAGTGGCTCATAGATTGCAAAGAAAAGTTTTGCGACAGGTAAGGATATAAATGTTAGTACAAGTAGGAGAATATTAATGGGTAAAATAATAAAAGAAAATAGTGGAACGAAAATAATGTTTGCAATAAATGAAGAAATAGATATTTCATAAAAATGATGTAGTAATAATGGATAAACCAGTAGCTGACAAACAAGCGTAATGAGAAAGGATTGAATCAGCGTAGTCGTTGATTGCCTAAGGATGGTACCAGAATAAATAAGACTACTAGCAGCTAAATAGGATAATTGAAAGCCAATTTGAAAAATAACACCCGGCTCAAGGAGGACAAAGCCTATAAAACTTAAAGCAAGCGCATCATCGATAGGTAGCTGCAACTTAGCATGACGCATTAGTAAAATTAGCTCCACGACAGATACTGCACGCCAAACAGAGGGCGCCCCACCTGCTAATACCCCGTATATAGGTAAAATAATGACAAGCACTATAGTCGCTATTTCCCTTCGTACCCCTATCCGTAAGAGACCTTCAAAAAACAACCATGATACAAGAGCCACATGTAGTCCAGAAATCGCAAAGAGATGTGTAATACCAAGCTTTTGATAGGCTCGTTGAAGCTCGTTATCTACTTGATCCTGTAAACCAATTAGAAGTGCCTGGGCCTCTGCAACGAGCGATTGTGGAAACGTTCTCTCAATATGTTTTTTTATTGTGTGTCTCTGCTTTGCAAGAAAAGACTGAATAGATTTTTTCTCTCCTACAAACGTCCAGTCTGAAATCTCAACTATTCCAATTGCGCCTTTGCTTTGTAGGTATTTCTCCATCGAAAATGCATATTGATGTGCTGGTGGAAGGGGTGTACCTAATTCGCCCTGTACAAGGTAGATGTAGCCTGTTAATGAGGTTTTTTCATAATAAGATTTCTCCTGCTCTGAAGAAAAAGTATACACTACATACAGTTTGTCACCTGTCTTGGTTTTTGCAAAGCCTCGAAGGTTTTGACCATTTATTTTATATTCACTTGTCCAAGTAATTTGAAATGTTGACGGCAGCGGGGAGGGTTTCGTCAGTTGAAATGTAGCAAGGAAGAGATAGCTAAGCAGTCCCATGCCGATTACCAGAGCTGAGGTAAAATGCGGTTCACCTTTCAAGTAAAGCCAAACGACAATAAGTAGGAGAATGGACAATAGCCAAGCTGACTTGTGTGCTGCTATGGAGGCTACAAGTACAGCTAATGCTACGTGAATCCATTTATGCTTTAAAGATTTTTGCCAAATAATGCACTCACCTTCTGTTCATATGGGCGCAATTTCTCAGCAGGCATTCCACTCTCACGAAGCTCATTTAGCATGTCTATGTACAAGGCTAATTTTTCGTCGCTTAAAAAATCAATTTTGCGCTCATCAAAAGGTACGTGAACGACCTCCACACCTGCTTTCTCAAATAACTCCTGTGCATACGGGTTATTTTTATAATCCGTCGCATAATACACACGCTCAATACCCGCTTGAATTATAGATTTTGTGCATGGGAGACATGGAAAATGAGTCACATATAGGTCTGCACCCTTCGTAGGCGTACCATATTTAGCACATTGTAGAAGTGCATTCATCTCAGCATGTACCGTACGTACACAATGATTGTCTACAACGTAGCACCCCTTTTCAATACAATGCTCATCACCTGTAATTGAGCCATTATAGCCTCCAGCAATAATTCGTTTATCCCTCACAACAGTTGCGCCAACGGCTAGTCTTGTACATGTACTACGTAACGCAAGAAGATGGCTTTGTGCCATAAAAAATTGATCCCAAGTAATTCGCTCCATATGACTACCTCCAAAATAATTTAATGTTAATCACTTTAAAATTTGACTTTTTATCATATCACTTTTCTACTATAGTGTAGCCCTTTTTGAAAAGAGTCGTCAATATGACAAAATTTGTAGCTATTACTTTACTGTAATAGAATCCTTCAGCTTCTCAAAGGTTTTTTCACCAATTCCACTTACTTTTTTTAAATCCTCAATGGTTGTAAAGCTACCATTCTCCTCACGATAGGAGATAATACTTTGTGCTTTAGACGGACCAATCCCTGATAAAGTTGACAGGGCTGCCTCATCTGCTTTGTTTAAATTGACCTTTTGATTTTTTTGATTACTTTCACTGGATGATATTCCACTAGTAGACATCAACAGAATGGAAGCCGTGATTTCATCTAGCTTTTCACCCTTAACAGGGATATAAATGACCATTTCGTCCTGAACTTTCTGGGCATGGTTAATAAGTTGGGGATCAGCTTCCTGCGTATAGCCACCTGCCAGCTGCACTACATCCATAATACGTTGGTCGACTTGTAACTCATACACACCTGGATACATAACAGCACCCTTTATATCCACAAATACCTGCTGTATGACCGCTTCTTTAGCAGGTTCATCTTGTTCAATCTGTTCAATTGGTTGGATTGTTTCGACGAGCTCTTTCTGGGGAGATGAAGAGTCGGAACTCGAAAAAAAGAAGTAACAAAGTCCACTGATTACAAGTATGGCGGGGAGCAGCATACTCTTTTTATACTTTTGCCATAAAGATTGGAGCATTCTCTACATCCTTTCTTTTGCAAAAGGTAATCATACGGAGTCTATTTCATCTTACAATATCATCCTTGTATTGAAAAGATAGTTCAACAATAAAATGATATATCTTTTTGATTGACTGAATCGGAACCTTATATGACTCTGACATTATTATGCAAAATTATGTTATGCTTTTAAAGAGACACATCAAACCTTTGCGTACTGAAATGGAGGATGACAATGCAACTAACAATACGGGCAAAGGGAGAAAATGTGAAAGCTATCTCCTATTTACTTTCAAAAAATCCTAATAATCTATACGAACGAAGAGTCAAGGAGCATTTAGTTCGACTTGTCTATCATGAGCTCACTGAAACAAATCTATCTGTGACAATCTTTGTTACACCAAATCCGCTTGCACTTGTCCAAAATGACAATGCACTTGATATAACACACTATATTAATGATCGTGAGTTCGCCGCAAGCAGTATTTTTTTATCCCTTATCCGCTCTGCTTTAGGTACAGCATTAAATGGTAAGCCAAAAGAGGAGTATTCGGAATGGGTCTTACATTCATTTGCATTTGAATTTGAAGTGGGACCCATTGCATCCACAATGACAAATGAGGAGATAAAGGGTTTATTTGAGCCTCTAGGATATACAGTCAGCATTGAAGCTATACATCATCAGCAACGTGCACGTTTTCTAAAATTATCAGCGGACATCACGCTTCAGCAAGCACTGCAGCATCTTTTTGTGCTCATCCCAGTGTTAGATGATTACAAGCACTATTTTATTGACCAATTAGAGGTAGATAAGCTTAATCGCTATGGAGAGGGCTGGTTACCTACACATCCTATGCAAGAAATTATTTATAAAAAAGCGCTTCGCTTCTCACATCTATATAATAAGAGCACAACCGCAAAACCTTCTACTAATTCTCTAAATACATTACGTTATGAAAAAATAGTGGAAACGATTAAACAACTGCCACGAAAATCGACTATTGTGGATTTAGGCTCTGGTGAGGGCAAGCTTTCAAGTTTACTCGCCTATGTGAAAGGCGTTGAAGAGCTGCTTGCTGTTGAGCCAAGTGAAATAGCTATGAAAAAAGCGCTCAAGCGTTTTGAAGGGCTAGAGGGAGTGTATGTATCTCCTACACCTACATGGGGTTCTTTATTCTATTATGATGCACGTTTACAGTATAAGGATGTCATCGTATTATGTGAAGTCATTGAACATATTGATGAGGAACGTCTTCCTAAGATTATGACATTATTGCTAACTCATTACAGTCCTCAAACGTTAATTCTAACAACCCCAAATGCAGAATATAACAAAGTTTATGAACTGGATGTTATGCGTCATAATGACCACCGATTTGAATGGACTCGAGATCAATTCCAAAAATGGTGTCATGCGATGAATACTCATGGACAATATGAGCTTTCATTTACAGGCATTGGTGATCAGCACGAGCTATATGGACAACCTACACAAATGTGTATTTTCAGGAAAAAGGAGATGATTATATGAACATTACCATACCAAGCACAGGGATTGTTCTGCTAATTGGTCCATCTAATAGTGGGAAATCTACACTTTTACAACACTGGGTAAATACAGGCATCCTTTCTCCTTCAGAAATCATTAGTTCTGATACATATCGGACACTAGTTTCAGATTCGAATTATATAAATTTTCAGGGCCATTCACAGGAAGAAGCAGATCTTTTATATGAACAATATTTCGCAATCTCAACGCAAGCATTTGCTGTTATGGGGCGCGTTTTAGAAGCAAGATGCACGTTAAATAAATGCACCTTTGTCGATGCAACTCACCTAAAATCGGAAGAACGCCAACAATACATTTTACTTGGTAAAAAACTGCATGTTCCTGTTTGTGCAATTGTACTGGATGTTCCCCTAGAAGAATTACTACTACGTGATACGATGCGTAATGACCCAAGAGGAAATAAACGTATTAAACAACAGGCACGATTATTGAAATCAGAAAAACGATTGATAAAAAAAGAGTCATTTTTGAAAACGTATTTTGTAAAAGAAGTAGAGAAGCTAACGCTAACTAGACAAGAGTCCCCTTTGTATCTAAATGTAGATGCAGGGCTTGATATTATTGGTGATATTCATGGCTGCTTTGACGAATTACTTGAATTACTTGAAAAGCTAGGATACGAAGTAAATAAGGAGGGTTACTATATTCACCCACAAGGCCGACGCTTTGTTTCAGTGGGCGATATTATGAGTAGAGGGCCAAAATCAATCAAAACCATGGACTTTTTTGAACGTCATATCGAGCGCGGGCTTGCCTTTATGACCGATAGTAATCATGGCTGGAAAATCGCTCGTTGGTTAGATGGACGTAATGCATCATTGCATCATGGGGATGAGCTGGTAGAAGCAGAATTTATGGATTATGAAAATAACTATGGAGGGGCGGAAACAGCAGCCTTAAAAGCTCGACTAGCAAAATGTTTACTATCCGCACCCGCCCATTATGTGCTGATGAATAAAGGTCTTGCATCCGCTGTTGTCACGCATGCAGGAATCCGTGACCGTTATATAGGCAAGCAATCAGCTAGAATTTCAGATTTCTGTCGCTATGGAGATGTACAAGAGCTAGGTATTTCTGGCAAGCCTATACGTAATGATTGGTTTACTGAGCATCAAACATCCCAGCTAATTATTTGGGGGCATGACCCAAAAATCAATCCTCTTAAACAGAATCATACTTTGAATATCGATCAGGGTGTTGTTTTTGGTGGTCAATTAACCGCATTTCGATATCCTGAACAAACCATTATGTCTGTAAATGCCTATAAAAACTATGCTGGTACTCAAAATAACCCCTTACTCGAAGCAAAAGCAAAACGATTCGAGCCACCGAACATTGCGGCATTTCTAGCGGGATTTGCTGTTGAAACCCCGTACTTGGGCGCAATACAAATTGGTGGTGCTCAGGCAAAAGCCGCTATCGACAGTGTTTCTCACTATACAGTACCCTTAGAGCAGCTTATTTATATACCACCAACTATGAGCCCTACCCCGCAAACTTCTGCTCTTGACAATACTTTAGAGCATCCTGCTGAAGCATTTGCTTATTATAAAAAACATGGCGTGCAAACAATGATTGCCGAGAAGAAACACATGGGGAGTCGTGCAGTAGTTTTATTATTTAAGGATGCACATGTTGCTAAAGAATATATGGATACGGAAATGCTCGGTATTTTGACTACTAGAACAGGCAGACGCTTTTTTGATAAAGAGATGGAATATAAAGTTGTTCAACAGCTTCATTCTGAACTGCTTGGGAAAAACTACTTTGAACAATTTAATACGAATTTTGTTCTGCTCGATGCAGAGATTCTACCTTGGAACTTAAAAGCACAGCAGCTAATTGATCAGCAATATGCACATGTAGCTGAACAAGCACTGATGGACCGTTCGAAGCTTGTAGAGAAATTACAAAATACAACACAAATCAATGTATCAGAATGGCTTCAAGACTATCAATATTTACTTAACAATGCACAACAATTTTCAACAGTTTATCAAAACTACTGCTGGGAGGTTCAAGAAACGTCAGCTATTCAAATAGCTCCCTTCCATGTATTAGCACATAGCTCTGAAACGTTTTTCCACAAACCACATACATGGCATATGGAAATGAATCGATTGTTTGCCAAAGATTCTACAATCTTTATTGAAACAGACTATAAAATTATACATGATGAAGCCTCTGAACAGGAGGTCATTGCATGGTGGGAGGAAATGACTGCTGCTGGTCATGAAGGTGTTGTAATTAAACCTGAACTATTTTTAACAACATATAAAGGCAAATTAATTCAGCCAGCAATTAAAGTACGTGGGCGAGAGTATTTGCGCATCATCTATGGCATGGATTATTTACAGACTTCAAATTTAGTAAAACTTAAGGAACGCACCCCAAGTAAAAAAATGAGGTATGCATTACGTGAATTCGCACTTGGATTAGAAGGGATTGAGCGTTTTGTCAGAGGCGAATCAACCGCCCGCATACATGAATGTGTGCTAGGTACATTAGCACTTGAAAGCGACCCTGTTGACCCAAGACTTTAATAGTTAGTATTAATACGCCTATTTTGTCAACTCTATCTATTATTTTGACTGTTCTATCCTCTGATTCGTGGATTCCACCCATCACTTTTACTCTTCTATCCACCTATTTACGGTTTTTCTTAGGCCATAAAGAACAAAACAGCTTGCTGGATATATACCAACAAGCTGTTTTTTATTTAACCGCACGGATAAAAATTCGTTCACTTTCATATTCAGGGGCATCATCTGTAAAATCTGCGGTTACCTCCACATGCTTGAAGCCAATTGTATGAAGCCATGTCATATATTGCTCAATTGGGAATGTACGTTGAATATGCTCCTCGTCAAAGCGTTCATACAGATCACTTGTAGCATCTCTGACAAAAAATGTCATTTGATGGATAACAGAGTGCTTAAAATCGCCTGGCTCTGTATGCCATACATAGCTAATGTCGCCATCGTCATACGTAAATGGACTATCTAAAAAAATATCATTCATTTTATATAGTGAATGCACATCAAAAAATAGTTGACCACCATCTTTTAGCGCATCATAAATTCGTTTTAATGTGGCATAAACTGCTTTTTCTTGTACGACATAATTTATTGAGTCAATAGCAATTGTTACAACGTCAAGCGCCTCAAAGCCCTCTAATTCATCCATAGACATACAAAACAGGGGAACATGTAATCCTTCATCAGCAAATCGCTCTGCGGCAATTGAGAGCATATTTTCAGATAGATCAATTCCACTCACCCTATAACCAGCCCTTGCAAACAATAGACCCAGCACACCTGTACCACAGCCAATGTCTAAAAGCTTAGGGAATTGATTACATGGTGCATGCTGCAAAACCCACTCCACATACGTATTGTAGGGGATATCGACTTGTAGCTCATCATACACATGGGCAAAGCGTTCGTAGCTACTCACTTAAGCCTCTGGTATGTCTAGCTGCGGTGCATCGCCCCATAGACGCTCTAAATTATAATAAGCACGCTCATCCTTATGGAATACGTGTGCCACTACATCTCCTAAGTCTACAAGAACCCAGCGAGCTGCATCGAAACCTTCGACACGACGAATTTCATAGCCCTCTTTTTCAGCTACATCTTGTAATTCACGCGCAATAGCTTGCACTTGTCGATCTGAGTTACCATGAGCGATGATAAAATAATCCGCTAAAAGTGAAATACCTTGCATATTTAAAACGACAATGTCCTCCCCATGTTTGTCGTCAATTGCTTTGTAAGCTGCTTGTAATAAAGTTGAAGTCATCCTTCACTGTCCTCTCTTTTCATCATATCGTTATAACATTCTATTGATAATGGATAAATTGGCTGTTTTGTGTCAATTAGAAAAGCCAATGTATGACGTACACAAGCACTCATCGCTTTATCCAAACCTTTTTCTGCCTTTTTGCGCAGACGATCGACGCCATCAAATTTACGATTAGGTTCAATCATATCTGCTACAAAAATTATTTTTTCTAAACGGCTCATACCAGCACGCCCTGTTGTATGAAAACGAATAGCATTAAGCATATCCTCATCTGTTAATTCAAATTCACTTTCAGCGATATATGCACCTACTGGACCATGTAACAGTTCACTGCCCCAGCCAAGCAAACGAGCGTCTAATTTTTCAGTTCGAACAATGTTCTCCATCCATTCAATATCAGCATACTTTGCAATATCATGGAGGATAGCCGCTGTTTCTGCTTTTTTCTCATCCTCGCCATACTTTTTAGCTAATTCAATAGCTGTTTCCATTACCCCAACGGTATGAATATAGCGCTTTTCAGGCATACGAGGCTTAATCGCTGCTAAATACTGTTCGCGTTCCATAAAGACCTTCCTCTCGTATATACGTCTCTACCGCCTCAGGCAATAAAAAGGTAACTGTTCCACCAGTGGCGAGACGTTCACGAATTAGTGTGGACGATAAATCGATTTGAGGAACTTCCACCATTAGAATAGGGTACTCTGAAATAGCCTCTGTCCCTGGACGCTTCACCCCTACAAACTGCACAAGCTTCACCAGCTCATCAATACAGTACCATGAATGAAGGGAATCAATCATATCGCCTCCAATGATAAAGTAAAATTTTACATTTGGCTCTCTTATGCACAATGCAGAAAGAGTCTTATATGAATAGGATACGCCGCCCTTCTCAACCTCATACGACTCCACAGAAAAATGTGGATATGGACTTATAGCACGCTTGACCATTTCAAGTCTCTCCCTATCACTAGCATCATGACGAGCAAACTTATGTGGAGGCAGCGAATTGGGCATAAAGCGTACTTCATCTAAATCCAATGCATGAAGTACTTCATTTGCCATCATTAAATGACCATTATGTGGCGGATTAAATGTTCCTCCCAATAAACCGATCCGTTTCATCGTCTCACCTTATTTCGCTGCTTTCGGTAGTACAATCTTTTTTTGATTGCGGGATTCTTTATATAAAACAACTGTTAATCCAATTAATTGCACAAGTTCTGCATGCGCACCCTTTACTAGCGCTTCTGCAACTTCATGCTTGTCCTCCTCACAGTTATCTAAAATGCGGACCTTAATGAGTTCTCGTACTTCTAATGCCTCACGAATTTGCTTCGTCATTTCGTCATTAACGCCACCTTTTCCTACTTGGAAAATTGGTGTCAAGTGATGTGCTTCTGCACGTAAAAAACGTTTTTGTTTACCTGTTAACATAAAAATTAGTATCCTCCTAATTGCGCCTTTAATTGCGCAATCATTGAATTTGTATTTGGGGATTCACCTAGCCAATACTCAAAGGCGATGGCCCCTTGATGAACAAACATTCCAAGTCCTGTGACAACGGTTGCTCCTTTTACTTCCGCTGCTTGAAGAAAAGGGTCATTAATGGATTATACACAATATCCGCAACAATTGCGCCCTTTGTAAGATGTTCAAGTGAAAATGGCATAGAAAAATTGCCCGTAGCAAGCCCAGCCGATGTCATTTGCACAATTATGCTGAAATCGGCTAATGTCTCTTCTGCTTCTTTTAATGAAATTGCACGCCCCATTCCCATTTCATTAATAATAGCTTGGGCATTCGCCACTGTACGATTGGTAATGGTCAAATTGCAATAGCCTTGCTGCTGCATGGCAAAGGCAATGCCACGAGCAGCGCCACCAGCACCAACAAGTAACACAGGTTTGTCTTTATGAGACACACCAACTGCTTCTTCTAGTGAACGAACAAAACCGATACCATCTGTATTATAGCCCTTCAACTTTCCATCTATTGTTCGTACGACTGTATTCACTGCTCCCATTTTTTGTGCCAGCTCATCTAGTTCATCTAGATATGGGATGATTGCTGTTTTATGAGGAATTGTAACGTTCCAGCCACTTGCTCCTAATGTTTTCAAACCAGCAACTGCTGACTCTAATTGATCAGCAGATACATGTAAAGGAATATATGTCGCATCAATTGACATATGTTCGAACCAAGCATTATGCATGGCTGGTGATTTTGAATGTTCAATTGGATCACCCATCACTGCAAACCACTTCTTCATTCTCTAGCCCTCTCTCTACTATTATCCTTCGATTTATATAAGTGAAGGACGAATTGAAACTTGTACACCTTTTGGTGCATAAGCTGCCACAACTACATTTTCATGCTGCACCGTGATCCAGCCAAGACCCGAAAATACAACATCTGTTTTCCCTTCTTTTATCGAAAACTCATGACGCACTAATGGCGGCAACTGATCAATAAAATCCTTAGTCGGCGGTGCAAGTAACTCTCCCTTATGCTCTGCATATAATGTATCTGCCTTCTCCAGTTTTGTACGGTGAATTGGTAAGTCATTAGCTACATGGACCGTAAATGCTGAACGTTCTCCTTGAATAAAGTCAAAACGCGCTAGTGCACCAATAAATAAAGTTTGCCCAGCGTTTTGTTGGTATACTTTCGGCTTTATTTCTTTTTTCGGCATAATATATTTTAATTCACTTGCATCAATATGGTGTGCCATCTGATGATGATTAATAATCCCTGGTGTATCATATAATGCACTACCATCATCTAATGGAATTTCAATCATATCCAAAGTCGTACCTGGGAAATGAGAGGTAGTAATCACCTCACCCTCACCTGTAGCCTGTTTAATGATGCGATTAATGAACGTGGATTTTCCAACATTTGTACAACCTACAACATAAACATTTTTCCCATTGCGGTACTCATCGATGGCTTCCATTGCTTCAGCCATTCCTTTTCCTTTATGGGCACTTACTAAAAGCACATCGATAGGTTGCAGACCAAGAGCCTTTGCCTCACGTTTCAACCAATTAATTACTTTTTTCGGCTTTACTGATTTCGGTAATAAGTCAGCCTTATTCGCAACCAATAATACAGGATTTTTCCCAACGAAACGATGAAGTCCTGGCAGCCAGCTCCCATTGAAGTCAAAAATATCAACAATTTTTACGATTAAGCCTTGCTGTGTTCCAAGACCATTAAGAATGCGTAAAAAGTCGTCATCTGTTAATGACACTGGTTGAATTTCATTATAATTTTTCAAACGGAAGCAGCGTTGACAAATGACCGCGTCTTTTTCTAATGATGATGGAGGGGCATACCCAACTGCTGTTTTATCTTCTGTTTGAATTGTTGTACCACAGCCAATACAATTTGGCATTTCGTTCATTCTTTTTCCTCCCAAGTTATAATTCCTTTTCGTTTTAAATCATTGAACACGCGTCGTTCAATGAATCGATTGAATTTTGTTACGAGCCCATCAGACTGTGCAACAGGTTTTACAAGTACCGTATGCAAACCTAAGCGATTGGCACCCATGACATCTGTTAAGAGTTGATCTCCTACCATAACCACTTCATTTGGACGTAGCCCTAATTGAACAATGGCACTATAAAAGGCATTACGAAATGGTTTTTTTGCCTTATGGATATAAGGAATACCTAATGGCTCAGCAAAATGCTTGACACGTGCTTCATTGTTATTTGACGCAATAATAACACGAATACCTGATTCCTTCATGATACGAAGCCAAATAATCAGCTCTTCCGTTGCATCAGCACGGTCCCATTCCACAAGGGTATTATCTAAATCTGTAATAATTCCTTTAATGCCTAAGTCTTGAAGCTTTTCTGGTGTAATTTCAAAAATACTCGTCACAAATTCATTTGGTAATAAAAAATTATACAAAATAGCGACCCCTAATCTAAACGTATTATTCGACCATTATAGCATATTTGCAAATGCTTCACCCATTCGAATTGGGCTTCCTTGTACTACATTGTCCGTAAATTCGATTGCTCCTTTTTCAAATAACATAACAACCGTTGAGCCAAATGAAAAATAACCTACTTCTTCACCTTTATGCCACTTTGTTGTAGTATTCGTCAAAACTATAGAGTTAACAAAAGTAGCTCCTACCTTTATAAACGCTACCTGCTGATTATTAGCCACCTTCAACTCTGTTACTTGACGGTAATTATGGGAAATCGGTTTTTTCCCATAGGAAAGACCAAGCTGATTCACAGGAAACGATTTTTGCCCAAGTGTATATTGTCTTAGCACTAATCCATCAATAGGACTATGAATACGGTGATAGTCAGCAGGACTTAAGTAAAACACAATAAAATGGCCATCAGCATATTGTGCAGCACGTTCGTTATTGCCAAGTAAATCTGTTAATGCATACGGCTTCCCCTTTACAAGAAACGTCATATCCCATTCGATACGACCAAAAGATTCCACTTTTGCATCAACAGGACTTGTATAAGTAGTCGGATTTTGTTCAATTGGTCTGACATGCTCCAAAAGCTCTCTTGTAAAAAAATCATGTAAACTTGAAAATTGTTGTGGTTTTTTTGAAACTTCTTCAAGGTTAATATCGTATACCTTCATATAGCTAGGGATTATACGTTTACTCCACTTAGCTTTTGCAATCGTTTGTAAAAGTTGAGAGGATTGCTTGCCATTTGTTAATTCAATCAAGCGTTGATATAATTTTTCTTTCATAAAACAAAACCCCTATCGATTAATTTAGACTGTCAATTTTTTCGCATTCGAAGTATAATGGTACAATATCTTAAGTGTAAAGGAGTGATCCCCCTTGTTTTTTTATCACAAGTTGGTGGATACCACGGTTAAGAAAATGAAATCGCAAGCAGCAAACTTCATTACAATCAGTAATATGTCCTGTGGTGGCGCAGCCATTATGGCTACATTACATGAATACTATAGCTACAGTGTCTTATTTATCTTTATTGCTGCCCTTCTAGATCGTTACGATGGGAAGGTAGCCAGAGCTCTCGGACAAGTTTCTGATTTAGGTAAACAGTTAGACTCTATGAGTGATATTATATCATTTGGTGTAGCGCCTGCATTATTAATGTATGAAGTGGTCTTAGTAGACTTTGGTTACGTCGGTATGATGATGACCGTACTGTATATCATCTGTGGTGCGATGAGATTAGCTCGCTTTAATATTAGTGAACCAAACGGCTATTTTACAGGGTTACCAATTACAGCTGCAGGTACTCTCTTAACTTTAACGTATTTTGCATCTACTGCGTTCCATCCAGCATTTTATCTTTTCCTTTTTCCAATACTAGCTCTATTGATGATTAGTACATTCACGTTAAAAAAAGTGTAACAGCACATTTGCTGTTGCACTTTTTTCATTTAACACAGTTTCCTAACATATACTGTCGAAAAATGGGGAAAGGATGAAATCATTCAATGAGCGGAATTTTTACATCTATGTTGCAGTTATGGCTTGAAATCCCAGCGTTACTTGGCTATTTAAAGGGGCAAACATTCCATAAACCCTTTTCAAAAGAAGAGGAAGCTGCTTGTATTGAACGATTTTTAGGCGGTGATGAGCAAGCGCGTCTTGATTTAATAGAGCGCAATATGCGACTCGTTGCACACGTTGTAAAAAAATTCCACCCAAAGCACGAACAACTAGATGACTATATTTCCATCGGTACTATTGGTCTTATGAAAGCTGTAGAAAGCTATACACCTGACAAAAAAACTCGTCTGGCCACTTATGCTGCACGCTGTATTGAAAATGAAATATTAATGCATCTGAGGACACAAAAAAAGGTGCAAAAGGATGTTTCCTTATTCGAGCCAATCGGCACAGACAAAGATGGCAATGCGC
Organism: Lysinibacillus sp. B2A1; assembly: GCA_002973635.1. GTDB lineage: Bacteria > Bacillota > Bacilli > Bacillales_A > Planococcaceae > Lysinibacillus. Next base: position 2,537,021 of record CP027224.1, on the reverse strand, counting down.
TACAAATTCGCGATCTTTTACAATGTGATGAGGAAAGCGCCACAGAAAAAATTGAGCATAAGGAACATGTTGCACAGCTCTATCATTATTTGCACATGCTTGACGAACGTGAACTCGAAATTGTGACACTTCGCTATGGCTTAAACCAGCAGGATGCTCTTACACAAAAGGAAATTGCGGCACGCTTAAATATTTCGCGCAGCTATGTGTCGCGCATAGAAAAGCGGGCACTAATCAAGCTCTATCAATTGTATAAACGAGACCAAAAGACTATTGAATAATTTATTGTAAATTGATGTTTCGAAAATAGCAATAAAATCTACGATATGCACGACTTGTATTCTTGTATTTTTTGTTACAAATACCAATCATGAAATTAGCTTTAGAAATCGTATCACGAAAGAAGAAAAAAATATGTATGTAAATCATCCGAATAATTTTAGCACCAATACAGAAAAAACTTCCTTGCGATAATAAATATCGCAAGGAAGCTTTTCTTCACGTTACTATACAGTTTCTGAGAGCTCTGCTGAAATAAGTGAACCAAGTAAAGTTGTAATGATAACTACACCAGCTGTTAAAAATAACATCATGAATACCTCCCAATCAAATATGAAGAGATTTAATTAATGACAGTGTAGCATTCATTAAATTTTTTAACTGTGATTTTTCTCACACCACTATTTATACATTGTGTCTATTATGTGTAATTTATCTCGCTTATGAGTCTTCCTATTCAGTAAAGCAACTTATAACATTTCAATTGCTTTTAAGACAATTTGTGTTGAATGTTTTGCAGCTACAGGTAAAAATTCATCGAAGCTAATATTGGATTTTTTCCCTGCGATATCAGATAAAGCACGGATTACTACAAATGGTGTCCCGAACTGATAACACACTTGCGCAACAGCCGCTGCTTCCATTTCAACTGCCTTCATTTGTGGGAAATGATGACGTACAGCTTCTACACGCACTGGATCATTCATAAAAGCATCTCCTGAGCAAATTAACCCAATACCAAATTGATGCTCTCCAACTGCCTTTACAGCCTCTTCCGCCACTTTCATTAGCTTTTCATCTGATTTATAAGCTGCTGGCATTCCAGCCATCTGTCCAATCTCATAGCCGAAAATTGTCACATCTACATCATGATGACGAACCTCATCTGAAATGACAACTGCTCCTACTTCAAGAGCCTCATCATAACCTCCAGCTGAGCCAGTATTAATGACTACATCTGGTTTGAATTCATGTAAGAGAATCGTAGTTGACATCGCAGCATTTACTTTACCAATGCCGCTTTTTAATAACACAACCTCTTTGCCATCATAGATTCCTGTTGTATATTCACTACCTGCAATTGTTGTACTTTTTCCATCTTCTAATGATGCTCGTAGTAGCTCTACTTCTTCTTCCATTGCGCCAATTACTGCAATTTTCATAGATATATTTCTTCCCTTCTTTATACTCTATTAAAAATAAACAAAAGAGTTACTTTCGTCAATAGGCGCCATTTAATGTATTTAACTGTTCAAGCTTTACTGGTAACCAGCCCTCTTGGTCAACCCATTCCATACTAACTCTATACATTGCTGTTTTATCATTCGTTGAAACAGTTGCTATAGCCGTATTAGCGCTACCGTTATTTTGAATACGCCAAATAATCATATTGTCCTTTTCAATGCCTGTTGCGGCTGTAATCGTTGCCACCTTTTCTGCCCAGTCTACAGAAGTATTATCGTATGAAGACACATGCTGACCTGTTTGTGTCGTAGGAGTAGGCTTCCAATTTTTATTGGTAACAACCTTGTCTACAATTGGATTATCAGACGTAGTTTCCTGAGCATTGCCCTGTTCAGATGTTGATTCTTCTTCAGTAGGCTCTTCTTTTGCAGGTTCTTCCTTTGCTGGTTCGTTATCATCTGTGGTAGCATCCTTATTATCTTCTTTAGAAGGCTCTTCCTCAACCTCCTTATCGTCATTCTTTTGCTCTTGTGCTGGCTCATCTTTCACGGCTTTTTCTGCATCATCTTGCCATTTAAACACATAGACAGCTGTGATAATAATTAATACTACAACTATACCAATTAATACATTCAATAGTTTATCTAGCTTTTTATTATGAGATGGCTGCAAATGACGACTGCTTCGAGTTTGTCGTTCACTCATGAATTCTCCCCCTCTCTAGCCAATATTTTATCAATTTCGACAGCACATGCAAAATATTTGTGTCTATTTTTTGCTTTCCATATCCTGTGAAACACTAATCTTTATAAAATAAAAGCAGTTAACTTTCTTTTAGAAGAGAAGTTAACTGCTTGTACATATATAATTATTTTATAGAAAGAATCTTAACCTTCATTTCGCCGCCTGGTGTTTGTACAGCAACCTCTTCACCCTCAGCACGGCCAAGTAAGCCTTTTGCGATTGGTGATTCATTAGAAATACGGAATTCCATTGGATCCGCTTCAGCTGAACCTACAATTGTATATGATTCCTCTTCAGTTGATGGTTTACCATTAATGATTTCTACAAATGTAACCGTTTTCCCAAGTGATACTACACTGTTGTCAGTTTCATCCTCAGAAATAATTACCGCGTTACGAATCATTGATTTTAATGTAGAAATGCGTCCTTCTAAAAAGGCTTGTTCTTCTTTTGCTGAATCATACTCAGCATTTTCAGAAAGATCTCCGAAATCACGTGCAATTTTAATACGTTCTACGATTTCCTTACGTGTTTCCGTTTCTAATTTCACTAATTCATCTTCTAATTTTCGTTTACCCTCAGCAGTCATTGGGTATTGTTTTTCATTTGCCAAAGTCCTTCACTCCTTATTTCATCAATATAAAAACATAAAACTCGACTAAATGCCTATAACAAGCATTTAATCGAATTTTATTATTTTTAAACGTTTTTCAAATTACGCTTTGACCTAATAGTATGCATGCTTTTCAGAAATATGCACCGATAAGCATGTAAATATTGTCAATACCACTCTATCTTATTACAATACGTTGCCGGTTTCAAGAATAGTTTTAATTTTCGTTACCATTAAATCGATGGCTACTTCATTATCTCCACCTTCTGGAATAATGATATCAGCATAACGTTTTGTTGGTTCAATAAAAAGATTATGCATTGGACGAACGGCCGTTAAATATTGGTCGATGACAGAATCTGTTGTACGTCCACGTTCCTTTATATCGCGCATAATACGACGGATAATTCGTAAATCTGAGTCCGTATCAACAAATAGCTTTATGTCCATTAGATCACGTAAATCGGCATCCTCTAGCACTAAAATACCTTCTAGTATAATAACATCTACAGGTTCAACATGAATAACCTCTTTTGCTCTTGTATGTTGTACATAATCGTATACTGGCTTTTCGATGGATTGACGAGCCAACAATTTTTTATGTGTTTAATTAACAAATCATTATCGAATGCTAACGGATGGTCATAGTTTGTACCTAAACGTTCCTCAAACGTTAAATGACTTTGATCCTTATAATAAAAATCTTGTTCAATTACAACCACTGAATGATCTCGGAAAACATCATAAATAGCATGTGTCACACTCGTTTTACCTGAACATGAGCCACCAGCGATTCCGATGACGACTGGACGCTTTGCTGCCATTAATTATTCTCCTTTCGCATCATGTTATGCGGTTTTAATGGTGTATCACATTTAAATTTAACAATTTGTAATGGATGACGGGCTGCATCTAAGCTATTACCGTCCTCATCCCATATTTCTCCCATTGTTAAACAGAAGTTTTCGATTTCAGGACCAAAGAACTCTACTTCATCACCAGGCTTAAAATAATTTCGTTGCTGCATTGTGACAATTTTTGACTCTAAGTCATGGTCTAAAATTAAACCAGCAAATTCATATGTTGTTTTACGGCCATGAACACCAAACATTTGCTCCTCTAAGCCAGGTGCATCATGGAAGAATGCCTCAGCCGTATCACGGTTTGCACATTTATCTAACTCCTCTAGCCATTCACGTTTAATGTTGAAATTATCAGGATCTGCGCAATAGGCATCAATTACTTTACGATACACGGAAACAACTGTAGCCACGTAGTGAATGGATTTCATGCGACCTTCAACTTTTAACGAATCAATGCCAAGCTCAATCATATGAGGAATAGCTTCGATTAACTTTAAATCTTTTGGACTCATAGCAAAAGGTGCATGGTTGTCATCAAATAGCGCTTTTTCTTCGCCATCTTCTAATTCATATAAATCGTAGTCCCAGCGACAAGATTGGCAGCAGCCACCGCGGTTGGAGTCACGAGCAGTCATATGATTGGAAAGCACACAACGACCAGAATAAGCGATACACATCGCTCCATGTACGAATGCCTCAATTTCAATATCAACCTTTTCCTTCATCAGCTGCATTTCTTCGCCGCCTACTTCACGGGCTAACACTACTCGATGTAAACCTTCCTCTTTCCAATACTGTACCGCCTTCCAGTTTGAAAGCGATTGCTGTGTAGAAAGGTGAATTTCAAGCTTTGGTGCAGCTGTGCGGCATGTTTCAATGATCAGAGGGTCTGCTACGATAATACCTGTAACACCTGCTGATTCAATATCCTTTAAATATTGCTCTAAGCCGCCCATATTTTCATTATGAGCAAAAATATTTGTCGTAACATAAATTTTCGCACCGTATTTATTGGCGAATGCTACTCCCTCACGCATTTCCTCAATAGAAAAATTATCTGCATTTGAACGTAAACCAAATTCTTGCCCGCCAATAAATACAGCATCTGCTCCATAATGAACAGCTATTTTTAATTTCTCTAAGCTACCTGCTGGGGCAAGCAGCTCTGGTTTTTTTGTAATGACACGTTTACCATCGACAATCTCACGGATTTTGTCATTTTGTACTAACGTTAATGCCATGTCTTGCCCCCCTCTTAGTAAACTGTTTCCTTGAAGATAAAGCCTGTGTCCAGTGGTCTGATGGCTGGCTGAACCTCTTCAATTTTTGCTAATAAATCATCTTTTATATCTTCATATGCTTCTTCTGACTCATCAAAATAAGCGTCGATGGCTTTGCGATAGGCTTCTGTTACTGTCACCACATATTCTGGTGTTTGCAGTACACCCTCAATTTTCAGAGCATCAATGCCACCCTCAAATAATTCACCTAGTTCATCAATAATACACATATCATTTGGACTGAAAATATGTGTTCCATTAACGTCCTCATAAATTGGGTATTTATTATTTCGCTCATCGTCATGTAGGAACATGTTACGATTTTCATTACGATTTTCAATTTCCATTACTTTATCTTGATATAAGAAGTAATGCCCCAATAATGGACGCTTTGATTGGAACATACATGTCATACCATGGACTTGTACTTCAATCTCTAGTTCAGCATTTTCTTTTATTTCCAACACTTCATCTAGTGAAAGTTCACGTGCAAGTACTGCGCGAGTTGCGCCGCGTTTCCCCCAATAGTTTGCTGTAAACCAGTTTGTAGCAGTCGTTTCTGGATTCCAATGTAATGGAATTGTTACTCCTTGCTCACGACGAATAATTAATACAGCTGGGTCGCCGAAAATTAAACGATCCACACCGATACGCTGCATTTCTTTTAAATAGTCAGCAAGGGCGTCTATCTTTTCATTATGGAAAAGTGCATTGACTGCAACATAAACCTTTTTACCTGCTGCGTGAATAAGCTTCGTTGCTTCTTCCACTTCATCAACAGAGAATTCTCCTGCTAGACGTAGACCAAATTGTTGTTCACCAATTACAAAAGCATCTGCTCCAGCTTCTAAAAGTGCTTTTATATGTTCTAATGATTGTGGTGTCACAAGCAATTCCGGTTTTTTCATAGTAGTCACCTCTTCAAACATAGTAATAAACCGTCACCGACTGGTAAAAAAGCACTTGTATAATCGGGGTGCTCCAATATCCATTCCGTGAAGTTTTTTAAATTGCGAATCATTGTACGCTTACGACGTGGAACATCCTTCAAATCTAAATCAGATAAGCCATGCATATACATATTATCTATATACAAGACTCCCCCTGATTTCACTAGTGGGGCATACTTTTCAAAAAAGCGCTGATATTGTCCCTTAGCTGCATCGATAAAAACTGCATCAAATGCTGTTTGAATAGCCTCATCGTCTACCTCTAAAGCATCGCCTTCAATGACCGTAATTCGATCTGATACGGTTGAACGTTTAATATAAGCTTTGGCCCTTGTCACACGCTCTGAATCCCGCTCTATTGTAACGATATTCACATTTGGCAAAGCCTCTGCCATTCTTAGTGCAGAATAACCGATAGCAGTACCAATTTCTAAAATTTTTGACGGATTTTGAATACGTAGCAGTTGATTCAGTGCATCGATAGCTGCAAGCTGCATAATCGGTACATGATTCTCCTCCGCAAATGCTTCCATTTCTAAAAGCAGTTCATTACGTGGTTGAATAAATGATTGTATATATGCCTCTGATAATTCCATTGTTTCACCCTCATTTAAAAGGCAACAAGCGTTTCGCCGTTGTCTGTACTTCATCATTTACACCAAAAAGAAAAAGACCAAACGTGATGTCTTGGTACTTTGCCATACAAAAATGAGCAATTGTTTTGATAAGCAAACAATTGCCACCACGCATATTTGTCCCGTATAAATGAACGGATTTATCAAAAATCACAATTTATGATAGCACGAAAATAGAAGGAAAGCTATTTTTCTTTCCTTCTATCCATTGTATACTACATACTTTTCCTATTTTCGAGTCATTACTCTGTCTTTCGTAAATATTTTTCCACTTTTTGCAAATGTTCATCATAGGTTTTAGAGAAGTGGTTTACGCCCTCTTTATCCGCTAAGAAGTAGAGATAATCTGTGCTGCTTGGATTCAGTGCTGCTTCAATAGAAGACTTCCCTGCACCTGCAATTGGACCAGGTGGCAGACCTTTGTTTTTGTAAGTATTGTAAGCATTTTCTACCTCTAAATCTTCATATAGCACCCGATTCTTATGAGAGCCAAGTGCATATAAAACTGTTGGATCAGTTTGAAGCGGCATTCCTTGATCGAGACGATTATAGAATACACTTGCAATAGTTTCACGATCTGTTTGAGCAGTAGCTTCTTCTTCTAGTAATGAAGCAAATGTTACTAATTGATGTACAGACATCTGTTTTTCTGCAAGTAGGTCGCTGTAATTCTTCACAACCTTATTCATTGCCCCAATCATTTCTTCTATGATTGATTCTAATGATGGCTTCTCTTCAAAGTAAGAATAAGTTGCGGGGAAAAGATAGCCTTCTAAATCATAGCGAATATTGTCAGCTAAAACTGCATCTGTCACAAGCTCAGGATAGTTCGCCATCATCTGTTGAACAAATGCATCACTTGTTACTAGGTCCATAAATTCCTTCTGGGTATATGGCGTTTTCTTCTCCACTATATTACCGATTTGTTCAAGCGTTAAGCCTTCAGGAATTGTCATCGTAAAGACTGGCTTACGATATACCTTTCCTGTTTTTAAACTTTTGATTAGCTCATCTAGCGTCATTGCCTTTGTTAAATCATAATTTCCTGCCTGGAACTGAGATTCATTTTTAAACTTTGCATAATATTTAAATACTTGGGCATCTTTAATAACGCCTTTTTTCTCTAATAAGGCAGAAATAGAGCTTAAACTTGAGCCAATTGGTACTTCAACGGCAATTGTTTTTGTTGCATCTGGATCCACTGGTTTGAGGGCACTCTTTACATAATTGTAGCCAAGGAAACCAACAATCACTAATAGTAGAACAAAAACAATAGCTATAATAGCAACGATTTTTCTCACGATTTTTACCTCAGATTTTCTTTCTTGCATTTTTGAAAACATTTCTTGTTTTTTTGAACCGTTATTCACGGGTTTCCCCCCTATCACTATCCAATATCATACTAGAAATCAACTTTCACGACAAACAGAAATCGACAATTCAGTAGAAATGGCTCACGCAAAAAATCTGCCAACTATTTTTGCTGGCAGATAATCTCTTTGGAAGTCTTTCACGGTTCATACTATAATTGAAAAGTTCCTTGCTTCTTATCGATCAGTAATCCCATCGCAAGTTGAGTAATAACCACATCATCTGCTGGAGGATTAAAGCGGCTGCATTGAACATCTCTAAATAGACGTTGGATTTTGTTTTCCTTCGATAAACTTCGTCCACCTACAACCTGCATAGCCTTTGTTACAATATCTATCGCGTGGTTGCAAATAACATACTTCGCAATACTTACAGACTCTGATAGCTGCTCCTTAAGAGCTGGATTTTGTTCTACCTGCGCTGCAATACTATACAGAGTTCTTCGTGCAGTTTGATAAAGTACCTCTATTTCACCGATCTTTTGTTGAACATGGCTGGCATGAGCGATTGTATTTTCTAAGCTATGTGAATACGTATTTTTAGCAAAATCAATGGCATAATCTCTTGCTGCACCTGCTACTCCTAAGTAAACGGCTGGAATTTCTAACGAATAGACACGACCATCCGCTAAGAAACGATTGACTTCATTTAGGCGATGTCTATACAGCAATGCGTCCTCTGGTACAAATGTATCATGAAAAATAATATCATGGCTGCCTGTCGCCCTCATGCCCATCGCATCCCATGTTTCCACAATTTCCACCTGTTCATTTTTAGTAATGAGAAACTCAGCTGTTAGATTTTCTTCTTCTAGATAAGCAATAATGGTGAATTGTTTTAAAATCGGTGCTAAGGAAGCAAATGCCTTTTCACCAGTAATGTGATATCCCCCTGGCACTTTTTTAGCAATCGTACCAGGTAAACTTCCTCGAGAAATATTCCCTTTTCCACGTTCACTGTTAATAATATTCAATAGAGAGCCTTCTTCAACAGCTTTTCGGCTTAATTCTGCGAATATAGGCTCTGGCCATGTTTTCGCCTCACGAACATTCAAAAACGTTAATAAATGCCAGCCGACAGATAATGCAGTAGAAGCATCGCCTTTAGCTAATTGCTCCTGTACTAATAACATTTCATAGAGAGAAATTTCTTCTCCCCCATATTTTTTTGGCACTGTTAATCGAAAATAACCTGCATCCTCTAAAATCCGAAAGTGCTCAAACGGAAATTCACCACTCTCATCATATTGATTAGCCGTTTTCTCAATTTGTTTTGCTAAACTCTGAGCATACTGAACGAGTTTTTGCTCCCGTTCATTACGAATAAAAATATCAATCATCCTTGTGTCACCTTACTTTTAGCAAAACGATTCAGCGGCTTTTTCAATCCTAAATGCTCTCTTAACGTTGTGCCTGTATAATCTTTACGATAAATGCCTCGCTCTTGTAGAATCGGTACAACCTTGTCAACAAAATCCTCTAAATCGCGTGGTAATAATGGAAACTGCAGCATAAAGCCATCCACTGCTCGTTCTGTAACCCAACGTTCCATCTCATCTGCAATTTGTGTCGGTGTTCCGACAAAAGCATCACGCTTTGCAGGTCCAAATAGGCGCGCATATAAATCGCCAACTTTTAAATTTTCTTTTTTAATAATCTCTAAGTGCTCATAGAAATGACTTTGAATACTATTGACTTCTGGAAATTCCACTTCGATAGCTGGTGTATCAAGCGGATACTTTGAAAAGTCAACATTCCCCATATACCCAGAAACAAATTTTAAGCTTTCGTATGGATCAATTAACGACTGTAATTCATTAAATTTACGGATCGCCTCCTCCTCTGTATCACCCACAATTGGAGAAATTCCCTGTAAAACAAGAAGTTCCTCCTCTGTACGTCCAAATGGAGCAAGCTGTGCCTTTAATTGACGATAGTGTTCTTTCGATTTTTCAATTTCATCCCAATGGACAAATACAACTTCTGCTGTTCGTGCAGCTAATTGTTGTCCTGGTTTAGATGCACCAGCCTCCACAATTACAGGCTGCCCCTGTACAGAACGAGCAATATTTAACGGACCTTTGACAGATAAATAGTTGCCCTTAAATGATGTTTCATGCACTTTATGACGATCATAAAAAATATTATTGTCTCGATCATAGAGAAAAGCATCGTCCTCCCATGAATCCCATAATGACTGAACAACATCGATAAACTCCTCTGCACGTTCATAGCGATGATCGTGCTCCCAATGCTTGTCACGACTGAAATTTAAAGCCGTTTCTCCTGTAGCATCTGCTGTAGTCACTAAATTCCAAGCAACTCTCCCATTGCTTATATGATCGATGGACATCAATTGCCTTGCTAGCACATATGGCTCACTGTATGTAGTTGAAGCTGTTGCACCAAGTCCAATTTTTGTAGTTGCTGCTGCTAAAGCCGTAATTTGAATTAATGGATCAAAGCGATTTAAAATATGCGGATGTGATTCATGATTGATGGCTAAACTGTCTGCAACAAAAGCTATATCAAACTTTCCTTTTTCCGCAATCTGAGCTGCTTTTTGTAATGCTTTAATATTGATGCTTGCATCCGCTTGAGCAGATGGGTGCTTCCATGCAGCAATATGCATACCTGCTCCAATTAAATATAGGGCTAGCTTTATTTCTCTTTTCTTAGTCATTGTTAACACCCTTTCTAATATGAATAGAAATCCTTCCATGTTGCTAATTCATCCAGTGGCATTTTCACGGGAATATAGTTACCGTTTGATATTTCTTTAATAAATTTAGCTGTTTCATCACGCTGATAAATTTCTACTATTTTTTTCAATGTTTCATTATTTTTGTCCTCTGCCTTTGCCACGATAATATTAATAAATGGCTTAGCTGTTTCACTCTCGTGAATGATGGCATCTTTCAATAAAAGACCAGCTTCTACAGCAACACCATTATTAATAACTGCAAAATCGGCGTCCTCCATCACCCTTGGCGTTGTAGCACCATCAACAGGCAAAATTGTTAAGTTTTTCGGATTATCTTTAATTCGATCTTCTCCACCATTCCCATCAAAATTGTCCGTTACTGTTAGTAGTCCATTCTCCTGAAGTAGCAGTAAAGCTCTACCCCAGTTGGAAGGATCATTCGGTACCGCGATTTTTGCACCTTCTTTTAGTTCATCTAACGATTTATATTTGTTTGAATATAAGCCAATTGGTGCCATTATTGTTGTGCCAATTGCCTGTAAATCTGAGTTGTTGTTCGTATTAAATAAATTTAAATACGCAACATGTTGAAAAGCATTAATATCTACTTCTCCCTCTGCCAGCGCTTGATTTGGGTCATATTGCGCAGAGAATGTTACTAAATCAAGATTAATATCTTCCTCGCTAGCCTGTTCCTTAATATACTCCCAGGTTTTCAATTCTGAGCTACGAATACCGACCTTCACAGTATCGTTTTCATCTGCTTCTGCACATGCCACTAGTAAAAATAGTAATGTAAAAAGTCCTAATAAATAGTTAAGTTTTTTCATGTTGACATTCTCCCTTAAGAAACTCTGCGTATTTTTCGTTCAAGACTGTTGCCGATGCTTTGAATAATCTGTACAAGTACAACTAAGATAACCACGGTTATCAAAATCGTCGCATTATCAAAGCGCTGATAGCCATAAGTAATGGCGACATCCCCTAGGCCGCCGCCTCCAACAGCTCCTGCCATGGCCGTCGCACCAATAAGCCCTATCGTTGCAGTCGTGACACTTAGGATTAAAGATGGAAAAGCTTCAGGCAATAGAAACTTTCGTATAATTTGAACTGGGGAGGCTCCCATTGCTTTTGCTGCTTCAATAATGCCCTCATCCACCTCTAATAATGAATTTTCTATTAATCTTGATATATAAGGCCCAATATGCAAAACTAGCGGCACAATGGCAGCTGTCGTTCCAATTGCAGTTCCAACGAGTAATCGAGTACATGGAATAATTGCAACAAGTAAAATAATGAACGGAATGGAGCGCAGTGTATTGACAATCGGATTGACAATCGAGAAGATTATTTTATTTTCAAGAATATGCCCTTTTCTCGTTACAACTAAGACTACGCCTAAAATAAAGCCTAAAATGGCACCAAAAAATAACGAAATGCTAACCATGTACAGCGTATCGAGAACCGCTTCGATAATGATTTGTGTGCTCACTTTCACGTGCAACAACCTCCTCTATTTGAATATTTTTAGCCTGAATAAATAGAAATGCCTTTTGTATTTCCTTATCAGAACCAACAAGCTCTACAATTAAATGACCGAATGGAATCCCCTGTAGCTCTGTGATATTGCCAAATAAAACGTTGACATCTACTGCAAATTTTTTCGCTACCTGTGAGACAATTGGCTGTCCAACATCTACTCCAATGAATTTTAAATTGTATATTTTTTTAGTAGCATCTATACTTTTTAATTGCTCATAAACAGATGATGATATTTCATCACGAACAACCGATTGAACAAAATTTTTGGTTGTCTCCTCTCTTGGTGTAGAAAAAATTTCAAGTACATTACCTGTCTCAATAATTCTTCCATTTTCCATGACAGCCACGCGATTACAAATATCCCGAATAACCTCCATTTCATGAGTAATCATCAAAATCGTAATACCGTATTCTATATTGACCTTCTTTAGTAAAGCTAAAATTGATTTGGTCGTTTGAGGGTCAAGAGCAGAAGTTGCTTCATCACATAATAGGATTGTCGGTTTTGTAACGAGTGCTCTAGCAATGCCGACTCTTTGTTTTTGCCCCCCCGATAGCTCGTCAATATAGCGATCAGCCTTGTCCGTTAAGCCAACAAATGCTAATACCTCTTTCACTTGACCTTCCAAGTTCGATTTTTTCACACCACTTATGATTAAAGGCATTGCCACATTTTCATATACAGTTTTAGAATGGAGGAGATTAAAGTGTTGAAAAATCATGCCGATATTTTTCTTCTCCTCACGAAGCTGCCTTTTAGTAAGCGTTGTTAACTCTTTTCCATTTACAAGCACCCGCCCAGACGTTGGCTCCTCCAGTAAATTTACTGTTCGAATCAAAGTACTTTTACCAGCACCACTAAAGCCGATAACACCAAAAATATCCCCCTTCTGAATCGTTAAATTGATATGATTTAGTGCCATTACTGTTGATGTTCCTACCTGAAACTCTTTTGTTGTTTCAATAAATTCAATCATGCACATCTACCTCCTTAGCATGTATGTTGTTTACAAAAGCTTTAAAATGCGGGAACAACTGCACCTTTATACTGATCTTCAAAGAAAGAACGTGCCTTTTCACTTGTTAGCCACTTAACGACTGTCTGTATAGCTGGATCATCCTTTTTCTCCTTTGTCGAAGCTATAATATTGACATAAGGTGAATCAGAACCCTCTATAATCAGTGCATCCTCCATAGGGTTATAGCCCCCTCTAATGCATAATTCGTATTAATAGCAGATGCGTCTACATCATCTAATGACCGAACAAGTAATGGAGAATCCACACCGATAAATTGAATTTTTTTCTCATTTTTTGTAATATCTTCGACTGTATAATCACCTTTCTTCGCTTTATCTAATTCAATCAATCCATTATTATGAAATAGTAGTAACGCACGAGAGAAATTAACAACATCATTTGGTACAGCTACCTTTGCATTTTGTGGCAAATCATTAATTTCTTTTAGTTTTTTGGAATACACACCAAATGGCTCAATATGAATTCCTTTTACACTGACTAAATCCAAATGACTTTCTTTATTCGTCTGTTCTAAAAACGGAATATGTTGAAAATAATTAAAATCCAACTCACCATCTGCCGTTTGTTGGTTTGTTTGCACAGCATCTTTTATAATGGAAATATCTAGTTTCACTCCATCCTTTTCAATATCTTTTGCTAAATACTCCAATACTTCCGCATGAGGTACATTGGCAGCTCCTACCTTTAACGTTACAACCTCCTCTTCACCTTCCTCTCCTTTGCTTGTGCAGCCAGCCAACAAGCCTATTACCAACGCTCCTATTAATAATTTCCAACCTTTTCTCATACTATTACCTCCTTAGTCAATCAATTTACTTGGTTTAATGTAAGACAAATCTTATCTATTTACTTCGAATTGGTCAATGCCTTATTTATTCTGTTTATTCAAAAATTCAGAAAATCAAATCTTAAAAAACATATTTTTTCTCGAAAACTCAATAAATTCAACCGAAAGTACGAAAATTCCATTTGCAGATAGAATACTTTTAAAGCATTGATAGAAAATTTCTATTAAATCGATTATGCCTCGGCATAATCGAGTCCGGAATCGGCTTTGTGCTTAGGCCTGCGTGATGCGGGTCTGTTAGCCGTTATCGTATGAATGCGATGATTTTAGGCTAACATCCTTTATTAACTCCTTTCCGATTCTGTGACATCCGCTGGAGGCTTTAGGCCAACAGATGTTTTTTGTGCGAAAGTGTAGTGCTAACACAGCGGCAGCAACACGATGTTGATCACTCAGGCGTTTTCACAGGATGTGAAGATCTTAGCCTAAGTTCCTCTCTTTCAGCGAGTGTTTGGACACCCACTGAAAAGTAGCTTAAATTCGCATTCATCTCACCACATATAGAGATGGGAGACATCTGCTGAAAGAAGTTAAAACATAAAAAACTCTGAGTGGCTCACAACCACCCAGAGTTTTTACAATTCGTTCAATACATCTTCAACAAAAGCCCATTCTTCATCACTTTCAATTGGTAATAATTCTTCTATAGAGCCGTCCTTGCCCGATAGGTATTGAGCCGCAAAAATAGCTCGTTCCTCAATAGGTTCATCTGTTGCAGGAACATATAAAACATAGGATTTTCCAAATTGCTCAGATGAAACTGTGTGAATGACCTCACAGACTTGATCTGTTCCATCCTCATCTGTAACTGTGATTAACTGTGGCTCCTCCTCAAATTCATCAAGAAGTGTTAGTACAACCTCATTAATCATTTCCCATTCTGCCTCAGTTACAACAGGCATTAAATTGGCCATTTCTCCATTGTTATCATCGTATTCAAATGTCATAGCAGAAATATCTCCTGGAATTTCATTACCCGCTTCGTCAATTAATGAAAATAGTACATATGATTTTTCCTCTGCATCAAAGGTAAAGACAACCCTGCATTTTTGTTCCTTGCCGTCCTCACCAATAATCATAAATTCTTGTGTTTCTTCATTCATCCAAATTCCTCCTTCATAGTCATTATGTTTAAAGTTAAAGGTTTTTTGAGAGATGGGGTCATTGTTTTGTGTGGTGCAGTTAGTCCTTTGATCAATTTCACATCAATATTGAGTGAGATTTCACTCTTTTTAATCACTTCCATATCCGATTTGACTGAGCGTCTTCCTATATTCTCCAATAATTGACACTCCATAATTGAACAAGCTCCTTTATGTCCCACCAATAAAAAAGAACAAGGACTGCAAGTTGCGATCCTTGTTCCAAGCTTTAAGAAAGAAGATTAATCTTCGTATTCATCCTCTAAAGCGTTTAATACATTCTCTACCATATCCCACTCTGCTTCTGTTTCGATTGGTGTTAACTCGCCATCTTCACCATTTTCAGAAGGAACGAATGAAGAAACGAATATTTCTACAGAACCGTCCTCATCTTCTTCTGCTCCTACCATTGAGTAAAATACGTAGGATTTGCCAAATTCAGGCGATTCATGAACGTGAATCACTTCACAAAGCTGTTCATTTCCGTTCTCGTCAATCACTGTAATGTGTTGTACGTGTAAATCTTCTTCATGGTTGTGCTCGTGTGCCATGTCCTTGTCACCTCATCAATTAATTTTTGCTATCCAAATAGCCTTGTAAGATCATCACAGCAGCCATTTTATCAATGACCTGCTTCCGTTTTTTGCGACTTACATCTGCATCAATTAGCATACGCTCAGCAGCCATTGTCGTTAAACGTTCATCCCAAAGCTTTGCTGGCAGTGAAAAGGTCTCTTCTAAAAGCTTTTTATAGTTTTCAGATGCCTCTCCACGTGGTCCCACCGTATTATTCATGTTTTTCGGAAAACCTACAACAAATTCCGTTATAGCATATTCCTTTACTAGCTCGGCTATTCGTTCAATACCAAATTCACCGTTTGCTTCATCAATTTTTACGGTTTCAATACCTTGAGCCGTCCACCCTAATGCATCGCTTATTGCTACGCCCACAGTTTTTGACCCAACGTCTAATCCCATAATTCTCATTTCTAGCCCTCGTTATTCTTTTTAATATAAAATTTAACAAGCTCTTCTAAAATTTCATCACGCTCAAGCTTGCGAATTAAATTACGAGCATCCTGATGGCGAGGAATATACGCCGGATCACCAGAAAGTAAATAACCGACAATCTGATTGATAGGATTATATCCCTTTTCCTCTAATGAAGAATGTACTTTCAACATTACCTGCTTGACTTCCTGTTCCATTGATTCTTCTGGAAAATTAAATTTCATTGTTTGATCAAATGAACTCATGACCAGCACCTCGCTTTCAGAAATAAGGAGATGTGCAAAAAAGCTCATCTCCAATTTCTCTTTATTATAACCGATTTGGCGTATTAATTAAATGGATTTAACATAATCATACACAGAAAGTAGTGCTTCTTCAAGTTTTGTTGAATCTTTTGCACCTGCCATCGCCATATCTGGACGACCACCGCCTTTACCACCACATGCCTCTGCTACCATTTTTACGATATTTCCTGCATGATAGTTGCCGCCCACTAAATCTTTTGTGACACCAGCACACAGCATTACTTTCTCACCATCAACAGCTCCTAAAACAACAACTGCTTTATTCATTTTTACTTTTAAATCATCCATCATTTGACGCAATTGATTATTGTCTTTCGCTTCTACTCTAGTAGATAAGACTGTTACATCCCCAATCGTTTGAGCTGCGTCCACAATTGCCCCTGCCTGTGCATTTGCAATTTTTTGTGATAGTGCTTCATTATCACGTTGTAATTCTTTATAGTCTGCTTGAAGTGCCTGTACTTTTGTCACAATATCTTTCGGATTTGCTTTTAATAAGGCTGCAGCATCGTTTAATAAAGCTTCCTCTTCTTTAACTGCTTCATAAGCCACTTTTCCTGTTACAGCCTCTATACGGCGAGTACCTGCACCGATTCCACCCTCTGAAACAATTTTGAAGAAACCTATTTCAGAAGAACGTTTCACATGAATACCACCACAAAGCTCAATAGAATAATCACCAATTGAAACTACACGGACAATATCCCCATATTTCTCACCGAATAATGCCATAGCTCCCATTGCCTTCGCTTCATCGATGCCTTTTTCTTCAATCACGACCTCTATATCATCCCACACTTTTTCATTTACAATACGTTCAATTTGCTGTAATTCCTCTTTCGTCACTTGACCAAAGTGAGAGAAGTCAAAGCGTAAGCGATCAGGACCTACATATGAACCAGCTTGGTTAACATGATTGCCGAGCACATCTTTTAATGCACGTTGCATAATATGTGTAGCTGTATGATTTTTAATAATTAAATTACGATCATCACGATTAACAACTGCTTGCACAGTATCTTCTACATGCATTTCACCAGATTCAACTACCACTGTATGGAGCGGCTGACCATTTGGTGCTTTTTGAACATCTTTGACAACAGCAGTAAAACTATCATTTGAAATAATACCGCTATCCGCAATTTGTCCACCCATTTCAGCATAGAATGGTGTTTTAGCTAAAATAACTAACGCTTCTTGACCTTCAGAGGCAACCTTTGCTACTTGGCCATTAACAATCATCGCTGCAATTGCTGTGTCTACGGTTAATGAATCATAGCCTACAAATTCGCTAGCAACCGTTAAATTTGCTAGAACTTCATTTTGTACTTGCATGGAATCTACATCTTGACGAGCAGCGCGAGCACGCTCACGCTGCTCTTCCATTGACGCCTCGAAGCCATCATGATCTACCTTCATGCCCACTTCCTCTGCATACTCTTCTGTTAATTCGATTGGGAAACCATAAGTATCATATAAACGGAAGGCATCTACACCTGGAATATAATCATGTCCTGCTGCTTTTTGTGATTCAACCACTTCATTAAAGATAGCTAAACCACCGTCTAATGTTTCATGGAAGCGAATTTCTTCATTTTTAATGACACGTTGGATAAATTCACTTTTTTCCGTTACCTCTGGATAGAAATCCTCCATAATTTTGCCTACAGTTGGTACTAACTCAAACATAAATGGTTTTTCAATGCCAATTTGTTTTGCATAACGAACAGCACGACGTAATAAGCGACGTAATACATAACCACGACCTTCATTTGAAGGAAGTGCGCCATCACCAATTGCAAACGCTACTGTACGAATGTGGTCAGCAATTACTTTAAATGGTGTATTAATATCCTCTTCAGAGCCGAAGATTTCATGTAAATCTACTTCACCAGGACGCTTATACTTACGGTTGGCAAATTCCTCGATTTTTTCAATAATAGGCATGAATAAATCAGTATCAAAGTTAGTTGGAACATTTTGCACAACCGATACAATACGCTCAAGACCCATACCTGTATCAATATTTTGCTTTGGAAGCGGCGTATACGTACCATCTGGATTATGGTTGAATTGTGAGAACACTAAGTTCCAAATTTCGAGATAGCGTTCGTTTTCTCCACCTGGATACATTTCTGGATCACTATCATTAGAGCCATATTCTTCTCCACGGTCATAAAAAATCTCTGAGTTTGGACCAGAAGGACCTTCTCCAATATCCCAGAAGTTCCCCTCTAATCGAATTAAACGTTCTTCAGGTATACCAATTTCGTTATGCCAAACATCATAGGCTTCCTGATCTTCAGGATGTAATGTAATAGATAATAGTGCTGGATCAAAGCCCATCCATTTTTTATCAGTTAAGAACTCCCAAGCATAATGAATCGCTTCTTTTTTGAAGTAATCTCCAATAGAGAAGTTTCCAAGCATTTCAAAAAACGTATGGTGACGCGCTGTTTTACCAACGTTTTCAATGTCATTTGTACGAATCGATTTTTGGGCATTTGTGATACGCGGATTATCTGGAATGACGCGACCATCAAAATACGGTTTAAGAGTGGCAACACCAGAGTTAATCCAAAGTAATGATGGGTCATTAATTGGTACTAGCGGTGCTGATGGCTCATGATGATGCCCTTTCTCTTTAAAGAATTCCAAATACATACGGCGAATATCTGCTGCTTTCATAGGATAAATTCCTCCTTATTAATTTTGTAAAATTCACGATATGAATCCGCAAATAAGCATAAAAAAGCCCTCATCCCAATAAGGGACGAGGACTTGTTAGTTGTCTCGCGGTACCACCCTAGTTGTAAGTAAAAAATACTTACCTCTTTAGCACTTGTAACGTCAGTGAACGGCAGGGATTAACTGCACTCTGGAGTAGCTTTCGGTATCTGCAATGCGAGGATTTTTCCAGCCAAGAAATCCCTTTCTTAACACCCACAAATACGTACTTGTTCCATCATCGTTTTTACTATTTTCTATCGAGCATTATAAAAAAAATATTTTGTTCTGTCAATTGCCACTAGTCAGGCTTATCATCATTAAGCAATCATTTTTTTGAAGTATGCCCACATTCCCCAAGTAAATACGACTAAAAACACACTAATTGTAATCGTTGTAATTGGTGAATCTGGATATGGTAAGGGAACATTCATGCCAAAGAAACTTGTAATGACTGATAATGGCAACATAATCGTTGATATTACTGTTAGCAGATTAAGCTTTTCAATTGATTTTCCACTGATAATCGAAAAATACGTATCTAAGGTACTGTTTACTAAATCTCTGTAAGTTTCCGTCGATTCAACAATTCGTTCAAGGTGGTCATTTAAATCTTTATAGAATGGAATATTTTCCTCACGAATTTCAAATTTCCACTGACCATTACTATTTGAAAAGATTCTTTTTTGTGGCATTATTGCCTGTCGAATGAATATAATAGTTCGCTTGAGCGCAAGAAACTCCTCTGTAACTATTTTCGGCTGATAATCATATATTTCCTCTTCAAGCTCATCTATGCGCGCTCTAATCCGTTCTAAAACTGGGAAATATTCATCAGTAATACCATCGATAATTGTATGCAAAAGAAAATCGGTTCCTTTTTCTAAATACTTCGTACTGTTTAAGCAAATATTTTCGATGTGACCTAGCCATTTAAGCTTATGTTTATGAACCGTTACAACATAATTAGGGCCCATAAAAATATTTAATTCTACTGTAGTTATTTCATTGCTGCTTTTTTCATTATAAATAGGGGCATGGAAAACAAAGAATTTATAGTCACCGTAATGATCCATTTTAGGGCGAGAACCTTCGTTTAAGCAATCCTCTACTGCTAATGGATGGAAGCCAAAAATTTCTGCTATATCATTTAATTCATTGTAGCTATATGCATATAAATCAACCCATAATAAATCCTCAGCATGGAGATCGTGATTAAATTCTTTCAAATTAAAATCATGTTTTACTATATTGTTTCCTTTTTCAAAATAATGAATTTTAATCATTGTTTTTCACCTCATGTTTTATTATTTAAGGAGAACAAACAGACATAGCCTATTGTTGTTTCGGCGATAAGAAATCGACGATCCTTAATTGTGTATTTCTTCCTAGCATTTGCTTACTCGGCTCAGGACTACTATCCATTTCTCATCACCATCCTTAAATAACAAAAACACGCCTTCGACGAATGAAGGCGTGTTGAATACACATATCAAAAAAACAGCACAGTTAAGTACAGTACTTTGCTTTCTTACCTTCAAACGTTGAGTTTTAGCACTATGCGGCATAGGAAATTTACTCCAGCTACGTTAAAAAACACCTTATTTCGATGATTTCTGTTGACCCATTGGCGTCTCTCGACATTTTTGGGTAGTAGCGTATCTCCAGCATAGGAGCCTCACCTAACGAAGGGATTGTTATTTTTTTATTCCTGTAAATCATAATGCATTATGAAACAACTGTCAAACTGAAAAAGCACTGGATCAGTTTTAGGAACAATCATATTTTTAAAAAGTTTTCCACCCTTCCAATGTATTGTTCTCGATTATAGGTTTGATAAAGTGCAGTTGCTAGGCGGACTGGGTCACCAAAGAAGTAACGCTCATAAAGTGTTTGCCTTGTGCCAAAGCTACTCATTGTTAAATCCCAAGCTAAACGGAATTTTTTAACACGTTCTTTGCCTTCATCTTTAAAAGACTGTAAATAGTGTTCCAAGTCTCCATTATCCGATAGAAATGCTTTTTCACTTGGAATAGACATTAATCCACTCGCACCAAGTAATTGGATGATTTCAGTAAAAGTCGGATACACTTTAGGGAAAACATGAATGGCAACTTGCAATGTTGGATGATCTGGTCTCATAAAGCCAAAAGCATCCCTTGTTGCCTCAATTTCTGACTTTAATAATAAAGCCTTCATTGTTTCTAGCGGTACAATAATATCTACGACCTTTTGCTGCACATGCTGATAGTCTCCGATATTAATGGTATCTACAATCGATTGTACAACACCCAAAATAAATTCTGTTTTAGCTATTTGGCGTGACAGCACTTGATGTAAGCTATAAGACTGAAAGCCACTGATGTTCATAAAGTTATTGGCAACTTCTAAATTTTCATAATAAAAGACGCGCTCCCATGGCACAATCACATCATCAAATACAACAATTGCATCCATTTCTTCAAAGCGGCTGCTTAATGGATAATCAAATGTTGATTCACCACCTACAAAGGACTGCCTACATAAAAACTTTAAGCCTTTAGTATTACTAGGAATCGAAAATGCAAAGCCTTTTCCTTCGTCATAACCGTTTGTTGAAATCACAAGAAGTTCATCGGTAATTCCTCCCTGTGTGGCAAGTAATCTTGCCCCTTTAATGACCAACCCTTCACTTGTTTTGGCAACAATTTTAGCAGCAATAGTGACTTCCTCATTCTCAAAATAAAACTTCTTACGATTAACTTGTGGCTCTATAAAGGTATGGGTCATCGTTAAATCATTTTCGCGAGCATGCTCATAAAATCTCAGTAAATGCTCAGGAAAACAATTTGGTTTATCTTTTAAATAATCAGCAGCTGACGCAAGTGCCATTAATGTCGTATTCATATAATCTGGACTTCTTCCCATAAGGCCATGAGTCGATAATGCCCATTCTCTTGCAGCAAGACGTCTTTTTACAAGATCCTCGACTGTCAATACCTGTAGAAAAGACATCCCGACACGATGGTCACTAGTCGGTGATAGATAGGTCATCGTGTCAAGCAACGCCTGCTCATTTTGCAGATCAAAGAGTCTTGCCTGACTCTGCATAACCCCCTTAAACGCTGGATGCTCCGACACCTTCCCTGTTACAATCTCACCATCAATAGAAATATACGTTTGCAAAGCATCAATACGATCAATATATTGCTGTCCTGTAATTACTGGCATGCAGTCACCCCTAAATATTCCAAATATTTTATACTCATTTAGTATATGAATTTTCCCAATTTTAGGTTCCAGAGTTGCCAACTGTATTATAGCAATTCATTAATTAAAAATATCTGTACCACTTGATTGATACAGAAAAGAATTAGCTTATATTGCTGATTTTTCAGTTACTTTAGATAAAAGCGATTACAATAAGCGGTTTTTTAGCAAGTTCAATTTTACGTCACATTCATAAAAAAGTCTGTTTGAACTAGTACAGAGTTGCTAGATTTTCACTTCATGGAGGTGTAAGATAACCTCGTAAACAAAACAAAAAACATCTTTCTTCAAAGGAGAATTATAGATGAATCATAAAATCATTGCATATGTTGAAGAATTAGAAGCTGCCTTAATGAATCAAATGGAGGATCATAACGAAGAAAATCTTTTATTTTCTATCGCTTCCAATTTAATTGCTCAAGACAAAGCTCAATATAATAATGTTTGCCAGGCATATGAAGTGGTCAAACATCATATCGTAGGTATTCACTAATCACCCTTGAAAGTACAGAAAAAGCGCGAGCAATCAATGCTCGCGCTTTTTAGGTTTTTATGATGGGATAAGTTCTTTTAATTAGCGTACGGAAGAACCATTTTTTGGAACTGCTCAAATGTAGTTTTCTGATCACTATATAGCCGTTTAATTTGATACACATCATCGTATGGCTTATTATAGCCAGGCTGCGTTGAAAATGCCATGTTAAAACCTGCTTCTTTTACTGCATAAATTGTATTTGATGTATATTGTCCAAATGGATAAGCAAAAGCTTTTGCTTCAGGGATAAACGTTAAACTTTGTTTTAAATCTTGCACGACTTCATGATATGGGATTAGTAGCATCTTGCCTTTATTTCCTATTAGATCATGTAAGTTGTAAGTATGTGATCCATAGGAAAAGACATCCTGCATATTTTCAATATCCTGACGTGAAAGTGCCTGCAAGTCGTTATAATTAAACATTTGCTCAGCAGACGAGCTTTCATTGCGTGATGTAATTAAAAACTGGGTAGCTTTAAAGCCATTCTTTTGAAGAACTGAATAGGCATATTCACGTGTCGATAGTAAACCATCATCAAAAGTTAGTAGAATGGAATAAGCAGGTAATGTAATTTCATTGCGCATAAAACGCAATAGTTCATCCGTTGTAATCGTTTCGTAGTTTTTAGTTTTTAAATACTGCATTTCCTTTGTAAATTGTACATCTGTCATCGTTGTACTGACATATTTAAAACGACCAAGCTCATGTTCTTTCAAAAAATGATGATACATCATAACAGGAACACCGCGATCTAGCGCCACTTTCGAGCTATGAATATAACCCTCACGACCTCCAAGAACTGTTACATACCAGCTGCCCTCTTTTCGTAAAATCGGGTAACGGCGATTCGGATCTAATTTAGCAAACGGATATAATGCTTTATTAGTACAGTCATAAATCTCGCTGTTTGCAGAAATCGGGATGAAATACTCATTTTTCACAGCATGATCCTTCCCAATATTTTTATAAGAAGGTGTATTCATTAATTTAATTTTTTCTTTTTCTACATAAAGAAAAGTTTGCCCCCATCGAACCTCTACATATGTTTCGTCTGAAGCATCGACAACCTCAAGCTGTTGCCCCTTCAGTAATAGGGCGATTGTCATTGGCTTGTCACCACGTAAATCATAGAGGGTAACATTTTCTAATGCCTCCATATAACCATTTGGCTTACTAGGAGGTGGTGGGGTAGGTGTAGGCTTTTCAACAGGCTTTGTGTTATTGGGTTTTGTTGTCTCCTGCCCCTTTTCTTCTTCAACAAAATTCCTATGTACAAATCCTAGTCGCCCGTTCACTGCAATGCCATACCAATCCCCCATTTTACTATAAATAGGGAAACGAACTCCCTCAGATAGGGTTGCAAATTGCACAAGTTTATTACCAGAATTATCAAAAATTGGTGCAACGCGTGTTGGAATAACATAATCCTTTATCGTTGCCAATGTTGGAACTTTATTTTTATAGGTTGTGGCTGGTACAACTGTTGTATAACGCTTATCAACATACCCATAATAACCACCCCAACGTATTTGCCACCAATTTGCCCCATAATCTTTTGTTACTTCAAAGGTTTGTCCTGCTGATAATGTGCCAACCTGCTCAAGTGAGCCTGAACGATTATCAAAGACAGTTGCTTCTTCATTCACTTGGAAGATCATATTATTTGCATATACTTTTCCTGCAAAAGGTAGGATCATCATGAATAGAAGCAATAATACTATGCGTTTCACTTTCTTCACCTCAAAATATTTAATTCTCTTTAGTCATCTAAAAAATCGTACGGTGAAACACCATCCATCCCTATCATTGGATGGATAATCGCTTCTGTTTCAACAGTTAACTTTACATCTTTAATCGGCTGTTCATCTATTTTTACTGATACTGTTTCTATTTCAGCCACTTCCTCTACAATATCCATAGGATTAAGTCTTGCACGTAAAGAAGTAAAGCGCTGTAGATCATCTGTACGCTGTAAGCCATCAGCAAGCACTTCTGGCTCACCACATAAAATCAGAAAATTTTTCGCCCGAGTGATACCAGTATATAGCAGATTGCGACGCAGCATTTTAGAATAGCCTCGAACTACTGGCATAATTACTGTCTGAAATTCCGAGCCTTGTGATTTATGAATAGAGCAGCAATAGGCGAGCGTCAATTGATTGAGATCACTGCGCTGATAGGTTACTTCTATGCCGTCAAATGAAACGACAAGTAAATCCTGTTTCTCGATAGTTTCCTTCGCCTTGATAATACTGATGACTTCGCCCATATCTCCATTAAAAACATTGCTTTCAGGCTGATTGACAAGCTGTAATACTTTATCCTTTATGCGATAGGTTACATCACCGAAAACAAGCTCTTTTCTTGAACCAGTATCGTTTGGGTTTATGAGCTCTTGGATCATTTTATTCAAGTTATCAATGCCTGCAGGTCCCTTGTACATTGGTGCTAACACTTGAATATTGCGAATTTCTTGTCCTTTCGCCACAGCACTTTTTACAACCTGTGTAACAACACTTGCTACTTGATCTGAGGAGGCTTTAATAAAGGAGCGGTCTGAGGTTTTGACCGTTAATTCTTTTGGAATTGTACCACGTTTAATTTGATGAGCCAGTTCAATAATAGTTGAGCCCTCAGCCTGTCTATACACTTCGGTTAATTCAACAGTAGGAATTTGCTGCGATGCCAGTAAATCCTTTAACACCTGTCCAGGCCCAACTGGAGGGAGCTGATCCTGATCACCCACAAATACAACTTGAACATCCTCATGTAGAGCTTTCAATAATTGATGCGCAAGCCAAGTATCCACCATGGACATTTCATCTACAATGATGAGCTTTCCTGTAACCTCGCGCTCTGTTTCTTCTTCCTTTTCTTGTCCGGTAAATCCTAGTAATCGATGAATGGTCATTGCAGGAAGCTCTGTGGATTCCGATAAACGCTTAGCAGCACGTCCGGTAGGAGCACATAAAATGATGGGAAAGGGTTCTTCCTTTTGTGCATATTCCTTTGGGTTTAGTGATAAACCATGAAGCTTTGCATATACTTCCACGACGCCCCGTACAACCGTTGTTTTACCAGTACCTGGTCCACCCGTTAAAATCATCACAGCCGAGTTTAAGGCCTGTTCAATAGCACTCGCCTGTGTTTCGGCATAGGTCACATGAAGTAAGTCCTCTGTTTCTCCAATCGCTTTCCGAATTTCGTCTCTACTAAAATGCTCAGCTTTCTTATTACGCTCAATTAATGCCACTATTTTGGAGGCGATTCCTACTTCTGAAAAATAGAGAGACGGTAAATACAGCCTCGTTTCTTCCCCACAAATTTTACTTTCCTCACGCAATTCAATACAGGCCCTTGATATTGCCTCGAATGGTATTTCCTCTCGTTGACTTTGCTCCAGCATATCTTTTACTAAGGGCAAAACTTGCTCAGCATCTAAAAATACATGTCCCTCTGATAAAGCTGCTGTATTTAGAATATGTAAAATGGCGGCCTTAATACGGTCTGGATGATTACCAGTAATCCCTAACTTTGCACCTAGCTCATCTGCACGAAAGAATCCCACACCTTCAACATCTTCAATTAGACGATATGGATTTTCTGTAAGGAGCTCAATGGCATCAGTTCGATATGTCTGGTAAATCTTCATGCCTAGCTGAGGTCCAAAACCCCATTCATTCAACTGTATCATTACTCGTTCAAGACCAAGATTTTGTTCGATTGTACGGTGGATAACCTCTTTTTTTTCGGCTGATAGACGAGGGACAATATCAAGTGCATTTGGGTCCTCTAAAATTAGACGTAGAGCATTGGCTCCAAGTTTCTCTACAATTGTTTCAGCTGTCTTTTTTCCAATCCCAACAAATAAATCACTTGATAGGTAATGAATAATTCCTTGCTCTGTTGCTGGTACTTCTTTTGTAAACGTCTCAATTTGAAATTGCACACCATATTTTGGATGCTGTCTCAATAAACCTGTAAAACGATATTGTTCATCCATTTGTAATGGTGGAAAATAGCCTACAACAATTATTTCTTTATCTTCATACTGTAAATTAGTCTCTTGAATTTTCACACGAACAATCGAATACATATTTTGAGCATTATGAAAGATAGAGACGATTGGACGTCCGAGTATAAAAAATTTATTTAGTTCAAATAAATCAAGATTCTCAGCCATTGTTGATTCGTCCTTTCATATGCGTTTCAATCTTTTTATTTTACCACAATATAATGTTAATAATCGTTTAAAAAGAGAATTCACTCAATTCTTTTAACATTATTTTGACAATTGACATTTCACAGCTTTTATCAATCTTTCCGTGATATGATAGAAATGAATTTTGTCGCACGGAAGGATTGTGAAGCTATTGGAATTTAGACCTTGCATAGATTTACACGATGGCAAAGTAAAACAAATTGTGGGTAGCACATTGGGACATGCAGATCAAAAAGTCATTGAAAATTTTATTTCCAATCATGACTCTAGTTATTATGCAAAAATGTTTGCTCAAGATCAATTAGCGGGTGGGCACGTTATCATGCTCGGTGAAGGAAATGAAGAGGCTGCATTAACAGCACTTGCAGCTTATCCTCATGGTCTACAAATAGGTGGTGGAATCACCTCAAAAAATGCCAAAAAGTTTATTGATGCTGGCGCTTCGCATGTGATTGTGACTTCTTTTATTTTTCATGATGGCAAGCTTGATATGGATCGACTGATGGAACTCGTACAGAAAATTGGCAAACAGCATTTAGTTATTGATTTAAGCTGTCGAATGCACAACGATAAATGGTATGTCGTTACTGACAAATGGACAAAGTTTAGTGATTTTGAGGTCAATGCTGAGTCCATTGCTTATATTGAAAATTTCTGTGCGGAGCTACTCATTCATGCGGTTGATGTGGAAGGAAAAAAAGGCGGCATGCAGGAAAGCTTAGTTCGAGATTTAGCAGCATGGACTACCATTCCAACAACATATGCTGGAGGGGTTCGTTCTATTGAGGACCTAGAGAAATTCAAAAAATTAGCAAATGGTAAGCTTCATGTGACGATTGGAAGTGCACTTTCAATTTTTGGTGGAGATTTATCGTATGCAGATGTAGTGAACTATTGTAAAAAAGGCGGGGTATTGTGAAGTTAATTTATAAAGATATTATTTTCCCTTTTCAAGAAACAAATTTAGAACGTATTATAGACGGCAAGTACTTTAAAGTAAACACTAAGGATAATTCACGTTCCTTGCATGTACAGCTAGATAATGAGCAAATGTTATTAGAGTTTTCCAAATCATTAAAAGCAACATGCGGCTTTCTGCGTGACCAAGAAACAGAGCCTTATATTGGAACATATATTGATTTACAAGTATTTGTAGACGAGTTCAATAAGCGTTATAACTTACATGCTGAAATTATTAGTTAAAACAAAGGGACATCTAGCTCCCCTTTGTTTTAACTCCTCACCCTCTCTCCTCTATTCCATTCGAGAATTTCTGAAACCTTTTATTTGTCATGTGAGTTCTATATTGTATAGCATGAAGTATAAGGGGTTCACATGAATATATTTCTTAATATCTAATCTTATTTATTATTCCCGCACTTCTCATAGGAATGATCGTCATAACCTCCTACTACGGTATAGGCTTAAGCATTTGGATGCAAAATATATTCATCTGGATTTTGGCATTAGTTTTTTGATGTTTTTCAAAATCCGTGACATCCGCCTAGGTGCTTTAGGTCAACAAATGTTTTTTGTGCGAAAGCGTAGTGCTAACGAGCGGCAGCAACACGATGTTGGTCACTCAAGCGTTTTCACAGGATGTGAGGATCTTAACCTGAGTTCCTCTATTTCAGCGGCCGTTTGTATGCCCACCAATAGGAAAAAATCGCATTCATCTTGCCACCTATAGAGGTAGGAGTATTCTGCTGAGTAAAGATAAAACTAATACATAAGAATCCTCTTTTTACCACGCATACAGGAGTTTTCACTTATGATAGGTATGCCCTCCTATTGTTAGCCTAAAACAAGAAAGGACTTATAAAATATGAAAACAGAACTTGAAGTAAACTCTTTAAAATCATTTCAAACTGAATTAACACGCTTCTTTTTAGCCTATAAATTTGCCCTACAAGAAGTGGAGACGAAAATAAATATCTTACAAGAAGAATTTAAGTTGATTCATGAATATAATCCAATTGAACATATTTCCACACGTGTAAAATCTCCTAAAAGTATTTTGGGAAAGATGATGAAAAAAGAACTTCCTCCGTCAATGGAAGCGGTTCGTGAAAACATTCGTGATATTGCAGGGGCTCGCATCACCTGTTCCTTTGTGGAGGATATTTATAAGGTTAGTGCCATGTTACAGGCACAACATGACATTGAGGTTGTAGAGGTTAAAGATTATATTGCTGAGCCAAAAGAAAATGGTTATCAAAGCTTACATCTCATTATTAAAATCCCGATATTTATGTCAGACCATATGGAGAAGGTTTATACAGAAATTCAAATCCGAACTATAGCGATGGATTTTTGGGCAAGCCTCGAACACAAAATTTATTATAAGTATAACAAAGAAGTACCCGAACGTATTCGTGTTGAATTAAAGGAAGCCGCTCTACAAGCAGCTGAATTAGATCGAAAAATGGAGCGACTGAATAAAGAGATCAATATTTTAAAAGAAAATGAAGCTGAGCCTTCATTGTTAGATAATACATCTATAACACATCTAGCTAAATACTTAACGCAGCTACCTAGCAATAAAAAATATTGATATAAATGTTACCAATGATGTTTTGATAGAACAAAAAAATCCACCTAGCGTTCTGCAAGAAAAGCAAAAGACCCTTTAAGTCCAATATTGCCTTCTCACAGAAAGTGGAGTGGATTTTTATTGTTTCAAGATTACAAAAAAGCTATTTTATTACGCCTTCTCTTTAGATTTCGTTGCTATAAAGAAGGAGAAAACAAGGGCAAAAATGGCAAAAACAAAGGCAGCTATATATACATAGCTTACACCATTCGCAATAGTTTCCTTTAAAAAGCTTACTTCATCTACACTAAATCCACCTTTTGCAAATTCACCATTTAATTGAATTTCACCTTTTCCTAATGAAGCCATTTTTTCACTTGTTGCAAGGTTAAAAATCATTCCAAATAGTGCTGCACCAACCGCTTGACTAAATGTATTTGTAAAAGAGTTCAGACCAATTGATATACCGAGCTGTTTCGGATCTGCCACCTTTTGAATGGAAATCATCAACATCGGCATGATAAAGCCCATACCTAGTCCGATTAATGATGAAGCGAAATAAGCACTGAAATCGCTAGAACCTGAAGATAGTCTTGCAAGCAATAGTGTACCCGTAACCAGTAAAATTGTACCCATTTGGATAATTCGTTTATTTGTCAATCGTCCGATTAAATAACCTGCCATAATAGAGTTCACTGTCCAGAAAATGGACATCGGTGTTAATAATAAACCTGCTTGTGTTGCATTTTTGCCAAGAACACTTTGTGCAAATATCGGAATATAGACCGTCACACCAATCACAATAGACATTCCGCTTAATGTTAAGGCATTAATCACCATTAGGCGACCATTTTTAAACAACGTTAACGGAATAATAGGCTCTTCTGCTCGTAGCTCCACCCATATAAAAATTCCTAAAAGTACAACTGCGACTCCATACATAAGAAGCGATTCGCTCGATAACCAAGCCTGTGTTTTGCTGTTATTGATAATAACATATAACAGCGAAACCATTCCAATTGTAAATAACACAGCGCCTAAGTAGTCAATTTTACGTTTCACTGTCTCTAACTGTTCTTGATAATGTTTAACTATTAAATAAATGGAGGCTAAGCCAAATGGTACATTAATGAAAAAAATAAAATGCCATGACACTTGGTCAACAATAAATCCTCCAAATAATGGACCAACCACGCCAGACACGCCCCATACCATACTTAAATAGCTTTGTCCTTTAGCTCGCGCCTTTTCGGTCTTAAACAACTCACCAACCATCGTTAATGTAATTGGTAAAATTGAACCTGCGCCAATACCTTGGATCGCACGAAAGACAATTAATTGCTCCATCGATTGTGCTAAACCACATAACATGGAACCTAATAAAAAAATAATGATACCCGTAATAATCATCCGTTTACGTCCAAATAAATCGGCTAACTTTCCAAAAATAATCGCAGCAATGGCAGAAGCTAATAAATAAGCTGAATAAATCCAACTTATTAAGTCCACACCTAATAGATCAGCTGTAATGCTTGGAATAGCAGTACTAACAATCGTTCCTTCAATTGCAGCAAGTGCTGTTACAAGTAGTAGTGCAATAAATACTTTATTCATCTTGTCACCTTATCCTTTCCTGCATGACATACATTACCAAGTTTGAGCTTAAAATGAAAGAAGAAAGGATTCATTTTATCAAAAAATAATGGATCATTATTGTAATTTTCTTCAATATCTCTGTTCAGTTTATTACTAAAATCAATTACACCTCAGCGTAATTGCATCCGGATTTTTTACAAGCTCACTCGAAAAGCTCCTCCTCAAAATCCATGATATCTGTCAGGGGCTTTTTCTTGATTCAGTGACCATTTGTACGCCCACTGAATCAAGACAAAAAAAGCAGCAAGTTCATGGAGTGACACTTGCTGCTTCTATATTAGTTAAATCGTTGCGCAATCATATCATAAATATATCTTGCTTGGTCATAGTCAGGTTGTAGGGTAAAGGCTTGTTTTAGATGATACATTGCCTCTTCTGTTTGATCTGTAGACACTGCATAAAGTACACCTAAATTATAATGTGCATCAGCATTATTCCAATCCTGCTCGATTAACTGATCCAGCTCCTGTTTCCCTTCTGTAAACATTTCTAGCGCACATAGCACGATAGCATAGGCAAGACGAATTTGTGTATCCTCTGGCGCAAGCTCACTAGCACGTTGTAAATATGGCAGTGCCAGCTTTGAATTCTCCATACGCTCAAAGCATTTACCCATCATATAATATACATCTGCACCTTCTATTTTATGCTTTAGTGCTTGCTCATATAATTTTACGGCTTCTGCATAGCGTTCAACATTATAGTATAAATTAGCCAAGCCATAGTAAGCAGTTGCTGCTGTTTCATCTACAGTGATGGCTTTTTGAAAGAATCTCTCTGCACGCTCAGTATCCTCTAAAACTGCTAAAAGATTCCCAAAGTTAACATAGCCAATTGCATTTTGTGGTTCTGCTTCAATTGCTTGTGTAAAAAGTTGTGCAGCATCTTCATAGCGCTTTTCTTGAAAGGCTAAAATGCCCTGTTCGTTAAAATCCATAGTATTCGTTCACCTCTACATAGTGAAAGACTGCTCATATAAAGCAACTACAGCAGTCTTTTCACTAATTATCCAACATATGTTAATATTTCATTATCTTTAAAAACCTCATCGATTGTACCACCACCTAAGCATTCTTCACCATCATATAAAACAACAGCTTGTCCAGGTGTAATTGCACGTACTGGTTCATCAAATGTAATTTGCGCACAGCCATCTTCTAAAATTTCAACTTCTACTGGTGTATCTGTTTGACGATAGCGGAATTTTGCTGTGCATGAAAATTTCCCAGGCAATTTTTTTGTCGAAGTATAGTTCATTTTCACAGCAATTAATGATGTAGAGTATGAATACTCGTTATCAAAACCCTGTCCAACAAGTAATACATTGCGCTCTAAATCTTTCCCAAGCACAAACCAAGGCTCTCCGTCTCCACCAATCCCAAGACCATGTCGTTGACCTAATGTATAGTACATTAATCCGTCATGCTGACCCATGACAACGCCATCCATTGTCTCCATCTTACCAGGTTGGGCTGGTAAATATTGACTTAAAAATTCTTTAAAATTACGTTCTCCAATAAAGCAGATTCCTGTTGAATCCTTTTTCTTAGCTGTCGCTAAACCAGCTTCTTCTGCAATTTTTCGAACCTCTTTTTTCTCAATATCACCAATTGGAAACATAACATGTGATAATTGTTCCTGAGATAGTTGGTTTAGGAAATATGTTTGATCCTTATTAGCATCTATTCCTCGAAGCATTTTTACTTCTCCATCACCGCTTCGATCGATTCTAGCATAATGTCCTGTTGCTAAATAATCAGCCCCTAAATCCATCGCATGCTCTAAAAAGGCTTTGAACTTTATCTCCTTATTACACATTACATCAGGGTTTGGTGTGCGTCCTGCTTTATATTCCTCTAAAAAGTATGTGAAAACTTTATCCCAATATTGCTTTTCAAAGTTGACCGCATAGTACGGAATCCCTATTTGATTACATACTTTAATAACATCATCATAATCCTCAGTAGCTGTACAAACGCCATTTTCGTCTGTGTCATCCCAGTTTTTCATAAATATCCCGATTACCTCATACCCCTGTTGTTTCAGCAAATAGGCTGCAACCGAAGAATCTACCCCACCTGACATGCCGACAACGACACGAATTTGTGAGGGGTCACGTGTTTCTTTCATTGTGGTCACCTTTTCTTTTCTTCAATTTCCATCAATTTCGCCTTGGCGTAATTGCGTCCGGATTTTGAATTATGTCCGCATAATTCATTCCTTTGAAAATCCGTGACATCCGCCGGAGGCTTATCTTCATTCAGTAGGTGTTTGGACACCCACTTAAAAGGAACCAATACCGCATTCATCTCACCACCTGTAGAGGCTGGAGTCTTCTGCTGAATGAAGATAAAACAAGTTAAGCGCTATATACTTTATTTTTTCGCAAGTCTTTTCACAACTGCTGCTGTTTTCTCAGTAGCATATCGTACATTCTCTTCCGTTAAACCTTGTCCAAAGCTAAAACGAATGGAGTTACGTAATTCCTCTGCTCCTTGTCCAAACATTGCCACTAAAACATGAGATGGGTCAATGGAACCCGCAGTGCAAGCAGATCCACTTGACACACAAATACCTGCCATATCAAGATTTACAAGGAAGGACTCTACTTCCATACCAGCGAAACTTACATTTAAAAGATGTGGAAGTGTATTTTCTACATCTCCATTGATGTGGTATGTTAGCTTTTCTTGTGTAAAAATATCAAGCATAATTTGCTTAAAGCGATTGTACAGCGCTCGTTTCTCTTCACGCAAGTCATTTGCAATTTGCACAGCTGTCGCAAAACCAATAATTGCAGGTACATTCTCAGTGCCTGCACGACGTTTTTTCTCCTGTTGACCACCAAGAGCATAGCTAGCTAGCTGCGTTCCCGTTTTTTGGTAAAGGAAGCCAATCCCTTTAGGGCCGTTAATTTTATGCGCAGAAACACTTAGTAAATCCACATGTAAATCAGCAACATTTAATGTCTCTAAACCGTATGCCTGCACTGCATCTGTATGGAAAGTGGCCTTATGTTCTAGTAAAAGCTCCCCAATTTCAGCAATCGGTTGAATTGTTCCGACTTCATTATTCCCATACATAATCGTAACTAAAATCGTATCCTCTCGTAATGCATTCCGCACATCTTCTACAGAAACACGTCCCTTTTCATCAACTGGTAAATAGGTTACGTCAAAGCCATCTCGCTCAAGCTTTTCACATGTGTGTAGCACGGCATGATGTTCAATTTGTGTAGTAATAATGTGTTTCCCTTCACTAGCTCGGGCATTCACGGTTCCCAGTATTGCTGTATTATCCGCCTCAGTGCCACCACTTGTTAAAATGATTTCTCCAGGCTGAGCACCAATTGACTTGGCTAATACTTCACGTGCATCATCTAAATATTTCCGTGCCTCTCGACCTGCTCCATGAATACTCGATGCATTTCCATAAACATCCTGCATTGCAACAGTCATAGCATGGATGACCTTGTCATTCATAGGTGCTGTTGCCGCATGATCGAGATAAATATATGATTTCATGTTGAAAACTCCTTTGTACGAAAAGCGCTAAAGCATCCGTATCCCTACAAAAAAAGAATAACGATGCTTTAGCCTAAACTTAATTAAATATAGAACATATAGCCTTCCACTACATTCTCCTCAGTATATTGTGCTAAATCTTCAATAGTAGTTGTATCCAACACATTTTTCACAGCATCGCGAATGCGAAGCCATAGCTCTCGTTGAGGTGCTTCCTCATTTTCAATTCCTTCAACCGGCTGGATAGGACCTTCTAAAACACTAATAACATTTGCTGCGGAAATCTCACTCGGTGGATTCGCTAGCATATAACCACCATAGGCACCACGTACACTCTTTACTAAGCCTGAATTACGTAGCGGGGAAACCAATTGCTCTAAATAGGCCTCAGATAACTCCTTTTCTGCGGCAATTTTACGTAACGGTATAGGACCTTCTCCATAATGCTTTGCTAATTCAATCATAATTGTTAGCCCATAACGGCCTTTAGTTGAAATTTTCATTTTATCACCCTCAATTAGTCTAGTCAAAAATACTACCAACAGTATATCATAATCTCCTCTTGAAGAACTCGGAAATACTCTTGAATGGTTATGATATACTAATAATTGTGCATTAGTTCAGATTGACAAAATACATTGACGCTTTATTTCAGCTCATATACATTAGGTTTAAAGGGGGTATTTTTAATGCATAACGAACCACTTGCTTACCGCATGCGACCATTAAGTCTTGATGAAATTGTCGGTCATCAAGAGTTTATTGGTCCTACTACCGCTCTTTATAAAATGATTCAAAATGGACATGTTCCGTCTATGCTCTTATACGGTGAGCCTGGTATTGGAAAAACGTCGATTGCGAATGCTATAGCAGGGAGCTCAAAACTCCCCTTCTTTGCACTAAATGCTACACGTGCTGGTAAAAAAGATGTTGAGGATATTGTACAGGAAGCAAGAATCTCAGGGAAAGTATTACTTTTTTTGGATGAAATTCATCGCTTTAATAAATTACAGCAGGATACTTTGCTGCCACATGTTGAAAATGGCTCGATTGTTCTCATTGGGGCCACTACTGAGAATCCATATCACGATGTCAATCCAGCGATTCGCTCCCGCTGTGGGGAGATTTATCAACTAAAACGGCTAACGCAGGAAAATCTTATGGAGCTTGTGAAAAAGGCACTTGCTGATGAAAAACGTGGATTAGGCAAACAGCATTTCATCTTAACAGATGGACAGATTGAACAAATTGCTGGTGCCGCTAACGGAGATGCACGCAAGGCACTAACTTTACTTGAATCCATTTATTATGCAAGTGATGAGATAGACGGTCAAACCATTGCGGCAGATCATATTATCAAACATCTTATTGGAAGAATTGGTGTTTACGGTGACAAAAATGGGTCCCACTTTTACAATTTGCTATCTGCATTACAAAAATCTGTGCGTGGCAGTGATACCAATGCTGCACTATATTATTTAGCACATTTACTAGAAACTGGTGATCTAGTCGCTGTCAGCAGACGTTTACTTGTCATGGCTTACGAGGATATAGGACTAGCACAGCCAGATGTTGGCGCACATATGCTCGCTGCCGTTCAAGCAGCAGAGCGTTTAGGTTTACCGGAGGCTCGTATTCCCCTTGCTAGTGCTGTGATTGAAATGTGCCTAGCATCTAAATCCAATTCCGCTATTGCAGCTAT
The DNA here is from genome assembly GCA_002973635.1 of Lysinibacillus sp. B2A1. Taxonomy (GTDB): domain Bacteria; phylum Bacillota; class Bacilli; order Bacillales_A; family Planococcaceae; genus Lysinibacillus. The sequence continues at coordinate 2,500,360 of CP027224.1, read as the reverse complement.
TGATGCTGCTATTGCTAGCATCCACGAAGGAAAAACAGGCGATATTCCACATCATTTACGTGATGCTCATTACGAGGGGGCAAAAGATTTAGGACATGTCGGCTATCAATACCCACATAACACCCCAATTGGTACATTCGGTGGCTGGGTTGATCAGCAGTATTTACCTGACGAGCTTGTTGGAATTGAATTTTATACGCCTGTTATCGCTGGTGAAGAAAAACGAATGGCAGGAATCTACGAAAAGCTTAAATCTTTCCATAAGGAACAACAGTAAATTCATTGATCCCCAGAAAATCAGGCATTTCAAGAACATATTTAAGAGGACAATATATATGATACAACTAATATGTATTGTCCTTTTAACAACTCCACATCTTTAAGAATCTACTAACGCAGGAAATCCAGCCCGAGACCATAGCCATAATGGTGTGTGCACATCAATCGGTACTATTCCCGTTCCTTTGAGCGCCCTTTCCCAAGCGTTAGCTACAATTTCTCTATCATCAGTTCCACCTTTTAATACCTTCTCTGAACATAATCCTAATTTAACGGTAGCCTTCAAAATATGAGTATCAGGTGCAATTGTCATTAGTTCACGAGAATTCCAACAAATATCTGTATAGCTCTCCACAACATAAAGCCAGTAATTGAAGATTTTTGGTCCAGATAGATACGGAAAATCGGATTTTCTTGTCCCCTGCATTAATTCCTTCAATGGATGAATATCAAATTGAACTGATTCAATAAGACCAAGGACATTTCCTTTTGCCGAAGAATGAACGATTCCTCTAGCTACACGCTGCCAAATTTCTGGATGTCGATTAGGCTGTAATCCTACACGATAAAGAAGTAACACCTCTCGAATCATATCGATATCCTTATTTACCACAATATTCGGATTAAAAATCCACCTTATTTCTTCATCTTGGTATGTTTTTGCAACTGACTCCCACAGCTTATAAGAATTTCTTTGATAATTTAAAGCCATAGCTAACGTTAATACTTCTAGTAAATCCTCTTCTGATACAACATCAATCAGTATGTCTTCAGGCATTGTTTCACCACCAAGAAGCCCCTCTGAGTGCATTCGCATCAAGTTATTAATATTCTTCAACAATTGTTCTGTTGTCATTATTTTCCTCCAAAGAATTAAGAAACTTTTCAATAAGTTCTTATATGAATGAAAGGTTAAATTCAAGCAGCCTTGTCTCTACTGATGTTACTTTTATTTCACCTTAAATTTTGACACAGCATGTGCGAGTCTGCCAATTACTAGAGACGATCGCTCAGAATTAAAGCGCGCTTGCTTAATTTGCGCCATCATTTCTTCTGTTGACGCAGAAACTTGAGTAACTACCCGTACATTTTGTTCACTACTCGCTGCAATACTTTGAATGATATTTTTCATTTCTTCGGTTTCATGATTTTTTGATGAACGAGTTGACATTTTCATCAACATTGCATGAACACCCTTTATGAAGCTAGCCCCCTGCTCCACTTCCATACTACTTGCTTTAATAGATTGCTGAATATTCTCCGAGCTCGTTTCTATACTATGTAAAGTTGAATGAATCTCTTCAGTTGCATTCTTTGTTTGCATCGATAGCTTGCGTATTTCCTCTGCCACTACCGCAAAGCCATTTCCATGTTCACCAGCTCTTGCTGCCTCAATCGAAGCATTTAGGGCTAATAGATTTGTTTGCTCAGCAATTGCATTAATTGATACGACAACATTTCCAATGCTTTCAGAAGCTTGTTGGAACGTTGAAGTGAGTTGCAATGTCGATTGTACCTTGCCTACAATTTTTTTCATTTCCTCATTTATTTCTTCAACTTGTTGTTGAGCTATTTTTAATTGTTCATCTGCGTTTATTTCCATTACATGCATTTTTTCTTGAATTTCTTCAATATGCCCCATCGCTTGTTGAACATTATACAGCTGATGTTGAATGGCTATATGCATTTCTTTCATTTGCCGCAGCACTATTATCGAATCAGTCTCTACCTGGACCGTACGATTTTGCAGGATAATATTAGTTGACTCAACATCATGAGATGATCGTTGTACCCTCGCTAATAACTCTCCTTGACTATCTACAAAATTGTTAATTGCACGACCCATATCCCCTATTTCATCCCGAGTCAGCATCGTTTCAGGAGTACGGATGGTTAAATCACCAGCACCTTCGGAGATTTTTTGAATCATTCCCGTCATATTCTCAAGCTTGCTTGTTATCGGCGCTAAACGCTTCATTAAGAAATACCAGGCACCAGCAGCACCATACATCATATTAATACAAAAGATAAGCATGTTAGGAAGCTGTAACCATGACAATAATTGAAATAGAAAAATATTCATCAGCATAAAAATTATAAAGCTGCACGCTAAAGTAAAGCCAATGGATCGTTCATTGTACACTTCATATAAATCAGCCTCACACATTATTCCCCATTCGTCAGGAGAATGAGGAAGCTGAAAGATTCTCCCGCTGCCTACAACTGGAACACCTCGATAATCTGCATAACCCGGAAAATGGATAGCTACATTTTGTCCATTTTGTATGGTGCTTGTAACACCAGAATGTATTTTTGAGGCAATAGGATTCAAGAATGATAACTCAAATTCTGTATGTTTGTTTACCTTTACTATATTTCCATTATTAGTTTCAATACCAGATTTCAAATTAGCGCCAGAGGTAATTGAGCTGTCCTCAAATCGACTACGAGAAAGCGCAACTCCTTGAGAAATAGACGCATCAAACTTGGAGTGCGCCATAAACAAATAATTATCGCCTGATTGCGGATAAATATGACCCGCCTCACGTTGAATTAAATCACCTAGTACATCATTTGGTACACGAGCAGCTAGTACACAATGTAACTGTTGTTTCTCCAAAACTGGTTGTAAAAATAACAATGTTACCGCATCATGAAAATTAGAGGATTTTGCACCTATTTGCTCTGTTAGAGGGTCAATAAATGGTCCAAATAATAAAGGCTCTTTTGTTGCTATAACTTGTTGAATTGCCTTACTTATCATATGATCATTATCTGAATATATCTTACCAGCATGCCGAGAAAAACTAGAAGCGAAGACCTTTAGTGTTGAATCTATTAAAAATAATTCAGTAAAATATGTACTTTTCTCCTTGGATTCTCGTAAAAAAGAATCTAGGAATTGATGCTCTGTTTGAACAATGATCTGTGCTCTATTTTCAAGTGATACCCAGCGATCATGTGTCCAATTTTTTAGTAAATCTACTCGTGTTTTTGCAATACCTTCAAACATTTCTTCCTTCATTTGTATGGTCTTTTTATTTAATTGATAATTCCACCATAAATGGACATTCGCTTTTATGGACTTCCAGTTAAATTGCCTCACACATATCACTCCTTTTCATGTAATATATACTTACATAAAATTACCGTTTTATTTAAAATACCGGATAAAATAATAAGTAATGATAGCATATATGACATATTAAAGAAATGATTTTAAAGAAATTTCAGAAAATATCGTTTTAATTCATTTACATTCCATAAAAAAACAGGACAGACTGCTCAAGCAATCATCCTGTAAAGCTGGGATTATCCGTTGTGTAACGCTCACTATAAAATAAGTTCAAAATATCTGCCACATTCCTCATTGATGGTAGAGAATTCGTCTCATCCTCCTCTCTTTCCTTTACTTTATCATGTAAGTGGTTTAGAAAATTATAGGTTTGATAAAGTAAGCTCGCAAACTCTTGGGCGTTTTCCTTTACCTCATGACGAATTGCCTTCACTGCAATTGCTTGGGCAATCAAATGTTCCCTTGATATTGGAACTTGTTCGTCATCTAAATAGTCATCAGTCGCTCTGTATAGTAATTTCATTGCCTCATACACTTCATTGTTATTTTTAAATCTATCCTTCAGCCATTGTAAGATAAATTGTAATAGGACAACAGCATAGATAAATGATAGGCATTCATCTCCTAACGATTTTTTCGCCAAACGTTTAAAATGTTCTGCCTGTGTCACAAGTTCAAATAATATTAGACGAATTGGGTATAACATTGCATGCCCGCTGTTGATATATAATTTTTCTCGCCCCTTGTACAAGGCCAGCCAAAAATCCTTTACTAGGGAGATCGATTTTCTTGTGGACAGCGCTAATTGACATTGAATTAGCTCATATTCAAGTGTGGGCTGAATCAACCGTTGAAATAAAAGTTCTTCATCCTCATTTACCAATAGCAATGGTTTTTCTAAGTTCGTCAAATCTAGTTCTGTACCATTGATAAACATTCATAGCCCTCCTTTCTATAAATTCCACTGTACTATGAACCTTTCATATAAATTACCTATTTTCCAACTATATTTCGACAAAAATATATAAAGTCCTTTTTTAACAAAAGTCCTTTTTACATAAGTAACAAACAATTACACCAACTGAATAGAAAAAAGACGCATTCTCTCGCCCCCTATAGAGGCTGAATAAAAAATCCGCTAAACTTCCTTGGAAAAATACACCCCTTACAAAACAAAGCTTGTAAGAATTAGGCTTAACCACAGAAAGTAAGCAGATTCTAGTTGAGTATTCTATTTTCTGAATAGTAACGAAAGAAATTATTCCACTACTTCTTTATCGACAAATTGATTAAAATGCTGCAGACATTGCTTAACTGAACCTTTTTGGTCTAGCACTGTATTTTTTAATGAATCCGCTTTCTCGTCATCATTTACAACTTCACTATAAAGAGCAAAAATGGCAGATAATAATTGCGCATTCTCCTCCTGTTCGATACTAGGTAATGAATAGGCTGCGATAGTTAATAATTGCTCGACTTTCTCTGGCGTTTTTTGTAACGCATTAGAAGAATAATAGGTTGATGCGGCTAAAAAATAGCATAATTTTGCACTACAATCTATAAACAAATGCCAGTATGTATTGGCATCTGGTATTTCACCTGCCCTATTAGCAACATACTCTTTATAAAATGTAGTGACCTGTATATATAAAGGATTTAGTTCTCTCATAGCTTTTGGATAATTATTAGATGTATCCAAATAGTCAAATACAATAGCATCCATCTTTTCTTGAAGTTTTACAATGTCTAAATGATCACGAATTACTTGAATTTCCATTTTACCACTCTCCCATGTTCTCATTTGTTTTCTAAACGTCATTCCTACTCCCCTAAGCAGTCCTGTACATTCCAAACAAATCGATCTATTATCAATTGGAATTATTCAAATTATAGCAATAAACCAAATCAAGAAGTGTGGACAGGAAGAAAATAAGACAATTTCGTGAATTAATAGCATTTTTATGTACATAAGATGATCTATTTTGATAGAATTAAATCCTTTGTATATATTGCTCAAATAAAAATTGCTCCTTCGTACAATCAACAATTTCTATAATGCTTCCCTTGATATATTTTTTTATTCTTTGTTTTGGACTATAAAAATAAGCATTGTTTGTGATGAGCCATTCACTTAGTGTCCATTCCCTACCCTGCTGATAATTTGTCAATATACGTTTATGGCGAAGTATATCTGCCATCTTGTAAAAACCCTCTGATAGCTCATAAGCAGAAACATCAAAATTAAAAATAGGGCTTACAACCTGTTCAGCATCAAAAATATGTATTGTTTGCTCTTGTTCATCAATAGCAAGCTCCACCGTACTGATTTCATCAAACAAATTTAAGCCCCTATATTCCATTTGGTAGATTTGTTCCACTATTAACCGCCTCCTTTTTTTACAACGCTCCTATTGTAACACAGAAAAAGCAGCTGCCTCCAAAGTCAATTGAGTCAGCTACTTCTATAAAAATGTTCAATCTTGCTCTTTTTTGCTCACACCCTGTAAGGAAGGTTAGTATTATTTAATAATACATTATCCCTGCACACGAGTGATTTTTACATCTTTTAAAATTGTATTCACTACCCAGCTTGCTGCAATTAAACCTGCGACAGAAGGTACAAACGCATTTGAGGATGGCGGCATTTTCGCTTTGCGAATAGCTGCATCAGGTTTCCCAACATGCTCAACGACATCTGGTCGAACTACAATAGGACTTTCATCAGAGAACACCACTGTAACCCCTTTATGAATACCTTCCTTGCGTAATTTTGTACGAATAACCTTTGCCAGTGGATCTGTATGTGTTTTTGAAATATCTGCAATTTGGAAGCGAGTAGGATCCATTTTATTTGCTGCACCCATACTTGAAATAATTGGAATATTACGTTTTAAGCATTCCTTCATAATATGAATTTTATACATCACTGTATCACTTGCATCAATCACATAATCAATGCCTTGTGCAAAAAAATCTTCATATGTTTCTTCTGTGTAAAACATATGCATATCAATTACTTCACATTGTGGATTAATATCTGCAATACGCTCTTTCATAACACCTGATTTGGATTTACCTACTGTCGAAAGATAAGCGACTAATTGGCGATTTACATTCGTGATATCAACATTATCCTTATCCACTAAAATAATGCGCCCTATTCCACTTCGTGCACATGCCTCGGCTGCAAATGACCCAACACCACCTACTCCAAGTATGGCAACCGTTGTATTTTTTAATATCTCGAGACCCTCTGTTCCTATAGCGAGCTCGTTACGTGAAAATTGATGTAACATTCTTACACTCTCCGTCTATTATAATTTTTATCCTGTTTACATGTGCATTATTTAATCTGTACCAAATGCGCATCATCAGATACAAAGCCCCTAAGTAAAGGGCGATTCACTGTCCATAAAAGCCCTATTCGTTCTAGGCAGTAGGTTGTGAAGGCTTTAGCTTTTGTTCTATCCATGAGGGATGAGGTCCTCACTTCATTAGTAAACCTAGTTAAATACTAAGATAAAATCAAACCTATCTTACATTTTATCATGTAATTCTTCAAGTGAAAATTATAACTAAAAAATATTCAACGCTTATAGGAGCAATCTCTCAATTGCCCCTAGTTTTACACGATTAATTTTCTAATTATTCATCATTCTTTTGAAAAGTTTCTATAAAATCTGTACAGGGCTGAATATTCATTTCCTTATAAGCTGCAATGACTGCTCCCCCAATTGGTGGTAGCAGCGGTTTTATAAATTGCAAAGGAAGGTCATCAGCAATTGCAAGCTGCTGCAACTTAGGTAGAAAATAACCTTCATTTTTAAAAACTCCCCCTGCTAAGACAACAGGTACATGTTCTTTTTCCCAAATCATTTGTTTATAACAGGCTTTAATCGCACTATAGTACTTTTGGGAAACATCTTCTAAAATTTTATGGGCAACATCATCACCCTGATTAGCCATTGCAACAACATATTTACTTAATGGTGCAACAACTGTACGTGGATGCTCTTCTCCATAAATACACTCTATTAATTGTGGCACATTAGCTACAGCAAAATAATGTAGTACTGCATCTGTTAAAGCTGTTGCTCTTCCTCTGCCATCATAGCTTTGAAAAATCGCCTTCAGAGCTTGTATACCTAAATCATATCCACTACCCTCATCATCAAAAAGATACCCCCAGCCTCCTACACGATGAAAATTTTGCTGTTGATCGAAACCCATTGTTATGGTGCCAGTTCCAGCTATTTGAACAATACCTGCCTGACCAAGCGTTCCAGCATAAAGGGCAATTATGGCATCATTGTCGACAGAAATAATTGTAGTTTTTGAAACATATTGCTGTAATATTTCTTCTACAGTTCTCTCTGCCTGAAGCTCCTTTACCCCTGCCATACCAGCAAAACAACTATGTACAGCTGAAAATACTTGGGGGTTTTGCTGCTGTAAATTTTGCATGATAGTATGAATTGTTGACTCAAAATAGTGAAAATCCATTGCTGTCGGATTACTGCGAGTGGTCACTACTTTGGCATAAATATTTCCATATTCATCACACAGGACCGCAGATGTTTTTGTGCCTCCACCGTCTATCGCTAAAACATACATAATGTTTGCCCCTTTCCTCATAAAGAAAAAAGGATTGATCGCTCAATCCCCATGTTGTTGAAATACTATTATGTCAATGAATTCAAGGTGACAAATTAAAAAGTATAGCTCTTTTTCAAAACGAGAGGTTGATTTCCGTTCCGACTGAGTGCTTTCCTGGGGGCGTCCGATGAGCCGCTTGGGGCAACAGGAGGTTGGTCACGAAGGCGTTATCACAGGACGTGATGCTTTTAGCCTTCGTTCCCTAATATGCTCGCTCCAGGGTCTCATCTGTGACGCTGAATCCCCGTGGAGTCACTCAGTCTACACTCCAATCAACCACTGCTCATCGTATTTTCTTCTGGCATTTTACACAAATGTATAGTGATAAATTGAAGTCACTATTCTATCCATTTAATGATGGTGAGTAATATGCTTTTACTTTACTTTTGAGGGAAGAAAATATTTAAAGTTCTACACTATTGCTGATTGGAGTGCAAGGCTACTCGACTCCCGTGGGATAGCGAGACAGACGAGAAACTGAGGCCAACACGATGTTGGTCACGAAGGCGCAGTCACAGGACGTGACGCACTTAGCCTTCGTTCCCCCAGCGCAGGAAGCGGCTCGTCGCTCGCCCACTGGAAGCCTTGCTCTGCGCGAAAGCGAAGCGTCAGCGACAAAGCGAGTAGCCTGGAACGGAAATCACCTTCATTTTGACTAAATATTCACAAAGAGTCCCTTGACTAATTAATTTTTCAACACTTTGAGGATTAATCTCTCAATCCCTTTCTCTATCCACTATCATCTCGTAAAGCCAAATGATTCCCATGGCTGAATATGTGCTAGTAAAAATTGTTCTTCCTCGGCAACTCTGGCTACTATATTGGTTGAGCCAGCATTAGGTATTTCCTTCAACACAATTTGCAGTTCGCCCTTATAACGAATATCCAGATTATTATCAATGGTCACATCACCCAGTTTTAATGGATTTGTATCATGAGCAGGGAAGTCACCATTTTTATATTTAACGCGAGACTGTGTACTTCGAATCACATATTCTGATACATCTCCACGGTTAAAATGGGGCTCCTTAAATAGAATCGCTTCTTCTAAAACAGATGTTTCAGCAGAGGGTACAATTTTAAGCTCAAGTTTTTGACGATTTAATTGACCTAAAGCATGGAGCTCTTCTTCAGAGGCATACATATTTCCAATAATACAATCATCGATTAATCCTGTATGCCATAAATCCTTTGCTTGCACAGTAATTGGTAGATAACGATGCTCTTCTAATGTTGGCAAGCCATGCTCGGTTTGCTCCCAAGGTCCATATTTGGCATGCTGCGATGAAATCATGGCAGCTGTGCGAATATGATTCGTTTTGAACAGCTTAGAGGTTGTTAAAAAGTGCTGACGAGAAAGACCCGTAAAACGTCTTGGATAAAAATTGTGACAGCCAATAATATTATCTTTATTTGGTTGGTAGGATAATATATTTTCTACATACTTAGTACCATTACTAATATTTAATTCTACTTTTATATTACTTGCATCAAGTGACATAAAAGCTTCTTCTTGACCAGAAAACCCCATATCTAAACGCAAAGCCGTTAAATGATACTGCTCCTTAAAGTAAGCGATATCTTTATACGTTAAGCCTAAATCTTCGAAAACAGCTGGTGCAATATCAGCTGAAATTTCAAAGCCAAGCTGCTGCGCAAAATTATTTATTTGCTGTAATTTTTGCCGCTCCTCATTGTTATTTAATGACATTAGACAGGTAAATATACGATCAAAGCCATTGTCATGAGCAAGCTGCACATAATGCTTCATTTGGTCTAGTGTACTATGCTGGGGATATAGTGAAATTCCTAATCTTCTCAATTCAAATACCTCCGTTAATCAGTCATTACACTTCTACTTTTTGACTATTTGATTGTGTAACAGACTGTTGACTTTGAGCCTCCGCTTCAGCAGCTCGTTGCTCATTTTGTTTTGCCATACGATTTGCCATCGATAAGAATGGTAAATAGATACAGATAGCAACAGCAATTAGAACAATACTAAGCACTGCACCGCGCCATGATTGTGTTACTAAAAAACCATTAATAATAGGAGGTGTCGTCCATGGTGCAGCTATTGTCGCTGCTGGTACTAAGCCCCATTTAGTTGCAAAGAAGGCAATTGTGACATTGATCATAGGCGTTAAAATAAACGGCACAAATAGAATTGGATTTAAAACAATTGGTAAACCGAATAGCAATGGCTCATTAATGTTAAACAACCCTGGTGCTGCCGAGAGCTTACCGACCGTGTTATACTGTTTGTTCTTCCGCGCAATGATGAAAATAGCAATGATTAAGGCAATTGTAGTACCTGAACCACCCATATTGATAAATGCATCAAAGAATGGTTTATTAATAATATACGGTGCTACTTTACCTGCTGAAATGGCAGCAACATTTGCATCAATTGCTTGTAGATTAATCGATTGCATAAATGGTTCAATAATATTTGCCCCGTGAACACCAAACGACCATAAAAATGTTGGAATAAACGCTAAAATAAGACCTGCTACCCATGTATTTGTTAAGCCCATAAATGGCTCTTGAACGGTTGAATAAAATGTACCAATAATATCTGGAATATCAAAGCCAGCAGAAATAATTGTACGTACTAATGCTATTAAACCAATTATAATAATTGCTGGTAGTAATGCGGCAAACGACTTTGAAACTGCTGGCGGTACTCCCGCAGGCATTTTTATTAAAAGTTTTGGATTGCCCGATAAACGTGAGAATAATTCAGCAGAAATTAAGGCTGTAATGAGGGCTACAAATATGCCGCCAGTACCTGTCGTTAGCCCTGTTAAGCCGCCCTCCCCAAATGTCCCAAAGGTCATGTAACTAGCAAGCCCTATCACACCACCAGATATCGCATCTTTGTCATAACTTTTTGTTAGGTGGTATGCTACGACAAATGCTAATAATAGTGAGATTATTCCAAATGTCGCACCCCAGATGTTGCCGCCAAACTGAGTCCAGGTTTCGTGCTTCCAAATGGAATCGAGTGCATTTTGATATAGCTCAAGAGGAAAAGTATTAATAAGCACAGCAAATGATCCAACAATTGTCAATGGCATGATTGTAATAAACCCATCACGAATGGCAACTAAATGACGTTGATTCCCTACTCTAGCAGCAACTGGCACAAATTTTTCTTCTAAAAAACGGAACATTTCACACACTCCCCTTATTTTTTATTTGGACATCAAAATTCGATGCTACTCCCCTTTGATTCGTTCATATAGCTCAATCATTTCTACAGCTAAATCACGAAATGTTATAGCATTCATTAAATGATCCTGAGCATGGATTAATAGCATGGATACTTCTACTTTTTCGCCCCTTGCCTCTTGTGACAATAAAGCTGTTTGAGAATGATGTGCTTCAATCAAAGCGTCATTGGCAAGCTTTATTTTGTCTTTTGCTTCAACAATCTGTCCTTTTTTTGCTAGCTGAATGGCTTCCATGCATTCACTCTTTGTATTTCCACTATGCACAATCAAGCCCATAACAGATGCCATTAAAGCAGTTTCTTCCATTGACTTTGCCCCCTTAACCAATTAGTGTTAATGCCTGTTTCAAGACATTTTCACCATTCATCATGCCGTAGTCAGCCATATTAATGACATCAATTGGAAAATTCATATCTTTAAATTTTTTTTCAAATGATCCCTTTAAGTACCGTACCTGAGGGCCTAATAAAAGCACGTCAGGCATTTTATTGGCTAATACTTTTTCAACTTCCCCCTCAGCAATTGCATAAATATCTGCCTCCATTTTTTGATCCTGTGCAGCTTTTTGCATCTTTGACACTAATAAACTAGTACTCATTCCTGCTACACACACTAGCATAATATTTTTCATTTTCAGCACTCCCTTTAATTATTAAATGGTCTTTCTAATTAGCGAAAATTTGTTGTTTTCCAGCTTTGAAATCGCTTACTTAAGTTGAGAATAGCATCAATTGGTATATACCACAATACACTTTCTTCACTATTTTCCTCATTAGAAAAGGGTTTCAAAAATTGGGCTATAACCTTGTTTCAGGCAAATAAAGGGATTTTTCAAACTGGTATAGTCCAGAAAAAAGTTTAAAAAAATTTTTGGCTCCCATATAAAATTGCTGATATAAAACCCATTAAAAATACTCATAAAAAGCAGGTTTCTCAGTAGGTACCGCAAGCTTCCATTTTTCAATAATCTCTTTTGTCGGCTGTTGATGGGCATATTTAACTGCTTCCATTACAGAAAGGTAGCCTACCATCATAGCTGAAAAAAGATTGATTGGTAATGCTAACATATGCATCGCAGGGATTGAATTTGTCTCTGCTATTGAAACATTTCCATCTTTATTTATTTTAAAAATATGCTCATTCCATTCACAAAAGGAATCTTCTATACGCACATACAAGGGCTCTTGTATTTCCTGCCACGAATATTGCTGCATAAAAGACAGTACATCGACTATTCGAATCATGACATCCTGAGCAACCTCTCTTTTAAACTGAGGTTCTTTAAAATGAAAGCCAAAGTGATGATCGATAGAGGTAGTTCCCTTAATGCTGTTGACACTTGCAGCATGTGATGTGACAAAACGCCAAATTGCTTGTTCTGCTTGCAAATCCTCCACTATAAAATCATGAATCTCAAATATTTCATTGTGTATGGTATAACGAATATAGCCTGCCACTTTATCAGAATTAAAGTAGGCTGCCAAATGACTGTCTGGCATCCTTCTCTCAATTCTTTGCCACCAAGCATCATCCCGTAGCATTCTCCCATTACAAATAAGTGCCTGTGCATTATGAAAATCCCTAATTTCACGATAGAGGCCACTATTTCGCCATTCAAAGCTCATGCGTTTAATAATGTCTAGTTGTTTTCCAAAGGCAGGAAACAGCATTTGTGGAATGGAGTAATGTAGTTTTTCAAAAAATAGCTCCCACCCAAAGTGACGATAAAAGGAAACAGAAAAAGGGGCTAAGACAGAAACGGATTGCCCGTTTTCTCTCATTTTCAAGAGTGCCTCTGTCATCAGCTTTTTAATAATTCCCTGCTGCCGATATTCTGGATAGGTTGCTACAAAGCCAATTCCGCCCATAGCATAACTCTTACCATGTACAGTTATATTAAGAGGTAATATTAATAGCTGACCGATTACCTTCTGTGCATCATAAGCCCCAATCGTTGTGCTATGCTCAATCCAGTACTGAAAATCCTCTCGACGTGCTCCTATATATTTATTAGGAAAACAATAATCTCTTAGTTGATGTACCTGACAATAATCTTCTGGTGGAATTATTTTTATATCCAAAACAAATCACCCCTATTCAATACTGAATATTCTTGAAATTCAAGGACTTAAGTGTCTTTGAACATACGCCTTCACCTCATCTGCTGTAGAGAGTAATAAAATGCGCTCAATGTGTAGCACTAATTGCTGCTTTGAAAGCTTAGCAATATGCGCTCTCGTTTTTAGAATAGAGGAGGCACTCATTGAAAACTCATTTAATCCCAATCCTAGTAAAATTGGTATGGCTATTTCATCTGCCGCCATTTCTCCACACATACCTACCCATTTACCTTGCTGATGGGCTGCAACAATAACATTTTTTATTAATCTTAAAACGGCTGGATGGTATGGTTGGTATAAATAAGACACATTTTCATTCATGCGATCTGCCGCTAATGTGTATTGAATTAAATCATTTGTGCCAATTGAAAAAAAATCTACTTCCTTAGCAAAAATGTCCGCTATAATGGCTGCTGATGGGATTTCAATCATTATGCCAAGCTCTACATTTTCAGCGACTAAATAGCCATTATTTTTTAAATGCTGCTGTTCCTCCAGAAGCATCGCTTTTGCTCTTAGAAATTCATCCAAAGTTGCAATCATTGGAAACATTATCTTTAAATGACCATAGGCACCTGCCCTTAATAATGCACGAAGCTGTACGCGGAAAATATCGTGCTGTGTTAAGCTAATTCGAATGGCTCGATAACCAAGAAAAGGGTTCATTTCTGCTGGTAGTTGTAAATAAGGCAGATGCTTATCACCACCGATATCTAAAGTTCGAACAATCGTTGGCTTTCCCTGCATTTTCTCAAGTACACTTTTATAAGCTTGAAACTGCTCCTCCTCTGAAGGTAGCTCCTGACGTCCCATATATAAAAATTCCGTTCGAAAAAGACCTACACCATCACCACCAGCATTTAGAATCATTTTTACATCCTCTGGTTTGCCAATATTACCAGCTATTTCTACAGCATATCCATCCGCGCTACAACTTGCCAAAGAACGGTACTGAAGAAGCTCTTCACACGCTGCTATGTGCTGTGTGTGCAGTTGCTTGTAAAAGCTGAATACTTCTGAGGTTGGGTTCACAATAATTTTGCCGTTTGTGCCATCTAAAATAATTAAAGTTCCTTGTTGAATGACTTGTGTAGCATTTTTAGTTCCTACCACCGCTGGAATCTCTAATGTTCGTGCAAGTATAGCAGAATGCGATGTTTTACCGCCTATATCCGTTATAAATCCCTTTACATACTTCGTATCTAGCATCGCTGTCATAGAGGGTGTTAAATCTTCTGCAACGATTATAACCTCAGAGGTTAAACGATTGATATCTACCATTTCAATGCCAAGCAAATGCCCTAATATTCGTTTAGAGACATCTCTGATATCTGCCACTCGCTCCTGCATATAAATATTGTCTATTCCCTCAAACATCTCGATATACATATTTGCCACTTCATCTAAGGCAGACTCTGCATTCACACCTGCTAGAATTTTCGACTCAACTGCTGCAATCATTTCTGGATCTTCTATCACTAATAAATGTGCTGCAAAAATCGCTGCCTTGTCTGCACCAAATTTGCCCTGAGCAATTTCGTAAATCTCTTGAAGCTCCTTTTTTGCCTTCCCCATAGCTGCCTTGAATCGTTCTAGTTCTTCTTGTACATCCAATACAGTTACTTTTTCAAACGATAAATCTGGATCCTTTAAACAATATGCCTTTGCAAAACTAATGCCATCAGACACAGCTATTCCCTGTATTTCTAGCATTCCTCACCAATTCCTTTAGAAATGAATACTTCTGTAACCGTTTGAAAAAGCTTCTCCGCATCAGGACCTTCTGCAAAAATTTCTACCATGCCTCCTGTAGCTACTCCCTGAGCCATAACCCCATAATTGATTTTAAATTTACCGATTTCTCCTTATACGTTAAAGTAACATCACATTCAAATGGCGTAACAGCAGTTACAAGCAACGCTGCAGGTCTAGCATGTAGCCCCTCTGGTGCTGTTATTTTATAGATCTTTTTCATCGATATCTCCCCCGTTTTTCAATTAAAGTCAATCCGATGTTGATAATTAGCCATCAAAACCTCATTATGAGATCGATTGGATTCAACATTATTGCTTTCAAATACTGGTAATACGCACCCTAAGCTTGCCATATTATTGATAACTTCACTAAATAACGCATTTAAAATAAATGCCCCAATCACTGTGGAAGCTGGTGCAAACTGTGTTTCATTGTAACTCAGTACCCCATCGCCTACTGGTGTATGTGTGTTTATCATAATATCCACTATTTCCTCTAAGCGTTTTCCACTTGCATGACGCGAGGGCTGATTATGATATTTAAGAGATTGGAGTGACATAACGAGTACTCCTGATTGTTTTGCTAGAAGTGCTGCATCAATAGGTGCAGGATTTCGCCCTGAAGTTGAGATAATGATACATACATCATTTTCATGAAAGTCAAATTGCTCCTTATACAGCTCTATAATCGTCGGATCCTTTTCATTTTTAGATGATGTTATAGCACCTGCATGTAATGTCAAAGCTTCAATGATAATTGGGCGTACAGGTACGAGACCACCCGCACGATAAAATGCATCCTGTGCTAAAAGTTGAGAATGACCACAACCAAATAATTGCACAATACCACCACGTTGAAGCCGTTGGACAATTAACTGCGCAGCTTCAGTTATTTGAGTATGTTCTTGCTCTTGTATGGTTTGCATTAACTTTTGTATTTCTTGAAAGTATACATGCATAGAATCACCTTTTAATTTCACTAATGAATTTGTATCGATCAGCTCGATAAGTACTACGCACAAGCTCAAACGGAACGCCCTCTGATAAATAACTTGTACGTTTAATAATTAAGACAGGTGCTGTATGATTAATTTGTAAAAATTTACTATCCTCTTTTGTAACAATAGCTGCCTCCATTTGTTGAATGGCATTTCCAATTTTTTGATGGAATTTTGCTTCAATCAAGGCATACAATGACCCCATAATTTTCTTTTCATCTAACTCTGGATACACTTTTACTGGAATATATGTTCTTTCGATTGCCATTGGCTTAGAATCCGCATTACGAATTCGAACTACAAAGAATACCTCTTCGCCAGGCTCTAACATTAAATCTCCAGCCACATCAACTGGAGGGACAATTTTTTCAAAGCGTAGAACCCTACTGCTAGGTTCCATCCCTCTTGCCCGCATATCCTCTGTGAAACTCGTTAATCCCTTTAATGGTTGCTCCAATTTTGGATTAGCTACGTAGGTGCCTCTTCCTTTTTCACGGTACAGTAAGCCACTATTCACTAAGTTTGTAATAGATTGACGAACAGTCATTCTACTGACATCAAATTGCGCTGAAAGCTCACGTTCAGAGGGAATGTTTTCCCCAATCTTGTATTCTTCTAAATAAATGCGTTGCTTAATAATCTCTTCTATTTGTATATAGATAGGTATATGAGAATTTTTATCTAACAAGTCTTGCACCATCCTTATCATCTCTTTACTTTCATTTCTCAAATACAACTTTACCCTGACAAATAGTTTTTTGCACATTTAATTTTTCATCAAGTAATACAAAATCTGCATCATAACCTTCTGAGATACGCCCCTTAGTTGTAAGCTGTAATTGCTCAGCAGCATTTGTAGAGGACATTGCAACAATTTCCTGCCAGGAGCAATTTGTGATCGCTTTCATATTTTTCACCGCTTGTTCCATCGTTAACACGCTGCCAGCTAAAGCTCCATTAGATAAATGTGCCCCAGCCTTAGAAACATGAACGGTTTGCCCACCTAAATCAAAATCACCGTACTGTAAGCCTTTCGCCCGTATCGCATCGGTAATTAAAATTATTCCTTGAGCTCCCTTCGTCCGATACGCCAGCTTGACAGCCTGAGGATGACTATGCACAAAATCTGCAATGATTTCAACCTTAACACCATCTTCTACTAACACGCCTCCCACGACACCTGGATTGCGGTGATGAAAAGGACTCATTTGATTATATAAATGTGTAGCCTGCCTTACACCTAGTTCAACTGCCCTCTCTACATCCTCAATTGTGGCATCAGAATGACCTATAGAGGGAATTACATGTGAGCCCTTTAAGGATTTAAGAAAGGCAAAGCCTCCCTCTACTTCAGGTGCAATCGTTATTTGTTTGATGCGTTGGTTACTTATTTTTTGCCATGCTGCAAATTGCTCGATGGAGGGTAATATAATGTATTCAATTGGCTGAGCACCTGCCCTTTTTTTGGAAACATATGGGCCCTCTACATGGATTCCTAGTAAATCTGCTTCATCCTCACTATTTTCAAAAAGTGCAATATTGGCTAAAGCGCTTTCAATTGCTTCTACTGATTGTGTCATTGTAGTAGCAAGAAAGCCCGTTACACCCTCTTTTACTAAAGAACGGGCTATCTGATGTAAGGCAGATGGGGTAGCATCCATTGTATCGTGACCAGCAGAACCATGAATATGCATATCAATATAGCCAGGAAGTAAGAACCAATTTTTATCTTTGCCATCGATATAATGATCAGCACGATTGGATAATGCATGACTTATTTTTATGATCTTACCATTGTCAATCAGCAAGTCGCCTTTAAATGGCATCTTATCGTGATTGACTATCGTAACATTTGAAATCAATAGTGTCCCCTTCAATGAGTCACCCCCCTTTATTCCTTATGAAGGAGCATTGCTGAAGCAAACAAGCTACCAATCTTCATTTGGTATAGTTGTCTATACCAATTATATGCCGCTTTCACAAAAATAAAAAGTAATTTTTTCATATTTTCTAAATTTTTCTTTATGATTTGATTATTCACTAACTTATTGATGATATCATGCATTTTTGAGCAATAAAAAAAGAGCAGTACATGCTCCTTTTGTTTCATTATGTATTGACGAATCCCGATTGTGCCGTAATGCCAAGAAACATTCGTTTTGAACCCGCAATTCGCAGGGGGGTGCCCGCTTTGCAGTTTTAAACGTCCCGCTCCTTGTTAGGGCATGTTTGCGACTACAAAATGAAGGCTCCCAATTCTATAATGTTCGGTCAAAACTGTTAGGTAGAATCAGCAGATAAACAAACACATCAGGATTCGTATTACAGTTATCATAACATCATATTTCAGATAATTCAAACGATTTTTTCTTTTAAAATATAAATTCCTGCGAAAACGCAAAAAATACCTAGATTCTCAACATTTTTTGCTAGAGAATCCAGGTATTTAGAAGTACTAATTATTTTTTAAATGCCTTAATCGCTAAATTTAACTCATCCAACTGTTCTGAAGAAACAGCACTTGGCGCATTTGTTAATAAGCAGCTAGCACTTGCTGTTTTCGGGAATGCAATTGTGTCACGTAAATTGTTGCGGCCTGCTAGTATCATGACAAAGCGGTCAAGACCAAATGCTAGACCTGCATGTGGTGGCACACCGTATTCAAACGCTTCTAATAGGTAGCCAAATTGTGCTTTTGCTTCCTCTTCTGTGAAACCAAGTAATGCAAACATTTTTTCCTGTAGCTCGCGTTCATAAATACGAAGTGAGCCTCCACCAAGCTCATAGCCGTTTAATACGATATCGTATGCTTGTGCACGAACAGCGGACGGATCAGTTTCCATTAAAGGAATATCTTCATCAAATGGACGTGTAAACGGATGATGTGCTGCTTTGTAGCGGCCATCTTCCTCAGAGTATTCCAATAGTGGCCAATCTGTAATCCATAGGAAAGCAAATTGTGATTCATCAATCAAGTCTAAGTCATGGCCTAATTTCGTACGAAGTGCACCAAGAGAAGCGGCTACAACAGATGCTTGATCAGCAACAAATACTAGAATATCCCCAACCTCCGCTTTCATACGCTCCATTAACGCACTTGCTAATGCCTCATCAAAGAATTTCGCAATCGGACCATTTAAGCCTTCCTCTGTTACCTTTAACCAAGCAAGACCTTTTGCTCCATATATACCGACGAATTTTGTTAACTCATCCATATCTTTACGTGAGTATCTATCTGCGGCACCTTTAATATTAATACTTTTTACTTGTTTTCCTTGTGCTACTGTATCAGCAAATACTTTAAAACCACAGCCATCAAAAATATCGTTTAAAGCAACAAGCTCTAAGCCAAAACGTACGTCAGGTTTATCTGAGCCGTAGCGGTCCATTGCCTCTTGATATTTCATGCGTTGGAACGGAGCAGGAATATCAATACCTTTAACTTCCTTCATAACAGCCTGGATTAAGCGTTCATTCATTTCTAAAATCTCTTCTTGTGTTAAAAAACTTGTTTCAATATCGACCTGTGTAAACTCTGGCTGACGGTCAGCGCGTAGGTCCTCATCACGGAAGCAACGTGCGATTTGGAAGTATTTCTCAAAGCCTGCCACCATTAATAATTGCTTAAATAGCTGTGGTGATTGTGGCAATGCATAAAATTCACCTTCATGGACACGTGATGGTACTAAATAGTCGCGAGCTCCCTCTGGAGATGATTTTGTTAAAATTGGTGTCTCCACTTCTAGGAAGTCTTCGTTTTGTAAGAAATTACGAATTGTACGTGTTACATCTGAACGTAGCTTGAATGTATCATACATAACTGGACGACGAAGGTCTAAATAACGGTATTTTAAACGTAAATCTTCTGAAACATCCGTACGGTCTTCGATTTGGAATGGCGGTGTTTTTGCTGTATTAATTACAATTAATGTTGATGCCTCTACCTCAATTTTTCCATTTGGCACATTTGGATTAATTTGATCTTCTGCTCGAAGGATAACTGTTCCTTCCACTTCAATGACATATTCACTACGTACTTTATCTGCTAAAGCATGTGCCTCAGCAACATCAGGACTAAAAACAACCTGTGTGATACCAGTACGATCACGTAAATCAATAAAAATTAAACCACCTAGGTCACGGCGGCGTTGTACCCAACCTTTTAATACGACTTTTTCGCCTTGTAACGCTTCTGATAATTCGTTACTAGCATGTGTTCTTGTAGCCATTTTAACAATTCCTCCAAATGATTTATTTACTTATGTAGTATACATTTCCTACTAAGTAGTGAATTGCTGCCAAGGAATCTTCGTTTTTTGTTAAACATTATCTATCCAAAATGAAATGTATGTTTCATCAGTAATTGGACAGATAATACCTTTGTCTATCAATTCCGATCTTGGCAATATGATGATGTTTGTGTTCATTTTTGTTTTAATAGGTAATTTACTAATTCTGAGAAAGCGACTTTATGTTGTTCGCCTGATTCCATATGTTTAACAGCAGCCACTTGCTCTTCAAGCTCTGTTTCGCCTAGAACAATCGTATATTGTGCACCTAAACGGTCAGCGGATTTCATTTGTGCCTTCATTTTGCGATCCAAGTAATCCATCTCAGTAGCAATGCCCTTAGCACGGAAGGTACTCGTTAATTCAACCGCTTTTAGCTTCGCTTCATCACCCATTGCAATCATATAAACATCAAGACCTGATGCTGTGTCTAATTCAACTCCCTCAGCTTCAAGAGCTAGTAAAAGACGCTCAATACTTAATGCAAAACCGATTCCTGGTACATCTGGACCACCAATTTCTTCGACTAGCCCATTGTAACGCCCTCCACCACAAAGAGTCGTAATGGCACCAAAGCCAGAAGCTGTTGACATAATTTCAAATGTCGTATGATTGTAATAGTCAAGACCTCTTACAAGATTTGAATCAACCTCATATGAAATACCTAAAATGTCCAAATATGCTTTAACTTGAGCGAAATAGGCTGCTGATTCCTCAGTTAGGAAATCTGTTAATGCTGGAGCAGATTTCATTAATGGATGCTCACGGTCCACTTTACAGTCTAAGATACGCAATGGGTTTTTTTGTAATCGATTTTGACAATCTGTACAAAATTCATGAATATGTGGCTCAAAATGCTGGAGCAGTGCCGTACGATGTGTATCGCGTGTAACTTTATCTCCAAGTGAGTTGATGACTAATTTTAAATCCTTTAAGCCTACTGATTCATAGACATCCATGGCTAGTGCAATCACTTCAGCATCAATAGCTGGATCAGCTGAACCAATTGCCTCCACACCAAATTGAACAAATTGACGATAACGTCCTGCTTGTTGACGCTCATAACGAAACATTGGTCCTAAATACGATAGCTTAACTGGCTGATCAGGTGCACCGAACATTTTATGCTCAACATAAGCACGGACTACACCAGCTGTATTTTCAGGACGTAGCGTTAATGAACGCCCTCCACGATCCTCAAAGGTATACATTTCTTTTTGTACTACATCAGTTGTTTCACCAACACCACGTGCAAATAAATCTGTTTGCTCAAAAATAGGTGTACGGATTTCGTTATAACGATAAACATGACAAATATCTCGAATAATCGCTTCGACTTTTTGCCATTTTTCTGATTGACCTGGCAATATATCCTGCGTCCCACGTGGTACTTTAAAACTCATATAACTACCTCCTCTATTGATTGCTTATGATAGATTTTTGAGTGCCTGCTCGTTTAAACGGTGTTTTTTCACTATGTTTAGGGCTTCCTCTCCAAATTCAGCGACTCCAATTTTTTAGAAACAAAAAAGCTCTCGCCACCTTGCATATTGCAAGGGACGAGAGCTATAGAAGCTTCCGCGGTTCCACCCTAGTTGACGCGCCTAACAACGAGCGTCCTCCTCATAATCGGATAACGGCCGATTCCGTTTTTCCCTACTAAGTTTTACTTTTCAGAAAAAAGCCTCTCAAGTGTTGTTCACGTTATACATTTTTGCAGGAAAGATTGCAGCCTAGGTCTTTCCCTCTCTTTTCCAATAGAGGTATACGCTACTTGCTTGGTCATAAGCAGTAAATCATTTTTTGATTACCCTTTATGTTAGTCACAACGAAAGATAATGTCAACTGTTTTTGTATTTTTCACGAAACAGTTGCGAAAACGGCAAATTCCATTACCATTTTCCCACGAATTCTATTACTAAAGCATGGTAAAATAGCACAAGGAATAGGAGGAATTTGATGAGGACAAAACTTTTACATATCATGATCATCTTCTTGCTAATGTTAACGATTGCCATTCCAAGTAAAATTAATGTTCAAAGTGCATTTGCCGACACCAGTGATTTAAAAGTGACGGGGACGATTCTTCATTTACGTGAGGGACCGGGACTGTCTTATCCTATTATTACGACGTTAGAAGAAGGTGATTCCTTAACTTCTATTGGTCGAGAAGGGGACTGGATTCAAGTAAAATCTGGCAATGACGAAGGATGGGTAGCCTCATGGCTAACTGCTCCTATAAATGCTAAACAAACGATTGATAAAACCGTCATCTCACAGGTTGATCGTCTTAATATTCGCACGGAACCTGACATTTCTTCTGCAGTTCTTGGACAACTTTCAACTGGTAAGCAAGCTAATCTGATTGAAGAAAGCGGCGAATGGGCGAAAATTGATTGGAACGGGCTAGTTGGCTGGGTTTCGACAGATTATGTTACCATTAATAATAAACCTGAGAAAAAAACTGATTCGGAAAAACCTGTCATTGAGGTATCTACAAAAAAGGTGAACAAGGATACAACTTTTACAGTGTTAGTGGATACATTGAATGTTCGAAAAAAGCCCGATTTAAATGCGAAAAAAGTAGGTTCTGTTAAAAAGGGAAAAGCCTTTAAGGTATTAGCCCAAGAACATAACTGGGTACAAATTCAGTACAGCAATAAAATAACTGGCTGGGTATATAGTTTTTATGGCACATTTTCAAATGTAGAAAAAACCAAATCTACATCTTCCTCAGCTACAGAGCTGGAATCTGTAACAATTATCTATAATGGGACAAACCTACGGACAGATGCTACTACAACGGCTGAAGTTGTAGAACGTGTAGATGCAGGCAAAAGCTACCCTATTGTAGGTGCGAAAGATGATTTTTATGAAATACAATTAGATAACAAAACTGCATTTGTAGCGAACTGGGTCGTTACAACTACCTCCAATAAAGCTGTGACAAACAAAAAAAATACATCTGAGCCTCGTAAAAAAGGAACGTTAAATGGGCTTACAATTGTTGTTGACGCAGGACATGGTGGAAATGATCATGGTACTACTGGTCAACGAGGTACTGATGAGAAGGAAATCACGTTGAAAACTGCTTCTCTACTTGCCTCAAAGTTGAGTGCAGCTGGTGCCAATGTAGTGATGACTAGAGAATCGGATGAATATGTAGCACTTCGAAAACGTGTCTCAATAGCCCATCAGCATGAGGCAGATGCTTTTATTAGTATTCATTACGATGCGACAGATGATAGCTCTATTAATGGCTTTACATCATACTATTTGAACAGTAATCAAAAGACCCTTGCTGAGGCCATTCATAATGGGCTATCTAGTAAAATTGATTTAAGGGATCGTGGGGCCCAGCAAGGGAATTTCTTAGTGCTCCGAGAAAATCGACAAAAGGCTGTCCTTATTGAATTAGGCTTCTTAAGTAATGCAAGTGAGGAGCGTGTCGTTACAACCGCAAAATTCCGGGAACAAGCAAGTCTGGGGATTTATCAAGGCATCTTGAATTATTTTAATGAAAGCGATTAAAAATCAAAAAGCTGTGCAGAAAGAAGATAATCATCTACTTTTCTGCACAGCTTTTCTTTTAAGAGATTCCCAATGCGACAGCCGCAATTAATGCAATACACGCTATGACAGCCCAGCCAAGAATCATCTTCCAAATAAATTTAATCCATTTTTCATACGGAATACCTGCCACAGCCAAATATGCCATCAATGCCGATGAAGTAGGAATAATAGAGTTTGTTAATGAATCCCCATATTGGAAAGCTAAAACAGCAACCTGACGCTCTAAACCTAGTAAATCTGTAATTGGAATCATAATTGGCATTGTTGCTGCTGCCTGACCGCTACCTGATGAGATAAACAAGTTTAAGAGGGCTTGAATTAATAACATCCCAATCGCACTGATGGAATGTGGCAAATGACCAATCGTTTCAGATGCAGCATAAACAATTGTATCAATAATTTTTCCTTGCTCAAGCACAACTGTAATGGCACGAGCAAATCCTACAATAAGCGCACCAAAAGTAACAGCCTTAGCCCCATCAATAAAGGAATCAAAAATTGTTCCAGGTTTTAATCCTCCTAAAAGACCAGCAAGTAAACCCATAATTAAAAAGGATGCCGTTAATTGTGTTAAAAACCAGCCCCAGTTAAAGACTCCATAAATATTAAATCCAATACCACAAGCCATCGCAATGAACACTAATTTATGTTTCCCTGTTAAGGTTGGCATAGCAATTGTAGAAAGATTTGATTTAGCCTTCTGTTCAATGTCATAAATAACACTTGCCTGCGGATTCTTTTTGACTTTAAAGGCGTAGCGCGATACATAGAAAATCGCAAAGCCTAATACAAACACATATACAACTGCACGGAAGCCAATCCCTGAAAATAAAGGTACATCCGCTAAGGATTGTGCAACCCCTACTGTAAATGGATTGAGCATTCCTCCAAAGAAACCACTAGCAGCACCAAGCGTAATCATAGCTGTTCCAGTGATTGCATCAAACCCCATTGCACGGGCAATTGCTACCCCGATTGGCACAAAAATAATTGTTTCCTCTGCCATTCCCATCGTGAAACCGCCAACAGAGAATAAAATCATTGATAATGGAATAAGCAGTTTCTCTCTGCCTTCTAATGCTTTTACACCCTTATAAACACCCGCTTCTATCGCACCAGTAGCACGAATAATTCCAAATACTCCGCTTACTAGGAAAATATAAAATATAATCTGGGCTCCTTTTTCTAGCCCCATTGGAATGGCTGTAAACATTTCAAAAAATGATACGGGATCACTCTCGATATGATGATAGCTTCCATCTACAACCAGCATTCGACCTTCCTTGTCCTCTACACGGTCAAATTCCCCCGCTGGAATAATATAACTTAAAATACCCGCAAGAAAAATAATAGCAAAAATGATTGTATATGTATGAGGTACCTTTAGCCAGCTTTTCTTTTTAACAATTTGTTCATTTTCCATTTCTCCACCCACTTATCTTCAATAATTTAGACATTAGCGTTTTTTCAATTGCATGGATATTCCTCCTTTTAAATTTTGTCGCTATATGTCGTTTAATTGAAAATAAATATACAATAGTTCAAATTTATTGTAAAGTATTAATTTTCTATCATTTCAGATCTTTAATAGATTAGTTGCTTTATATAACTTTCGCGGGCGACCTTGATGGTATGGATGCTCTTCACCTGATAATACAAGATATTTTTGCTCGATTAATCGATTAATCATTCGTTCTGCTGATCGACGAGAAAGATTTAAATACATTGCTAATTCTGTTGCAGAAAAAGGTCTATTATTATTTAACTTAATAAATTGCCTAATTAAATTTAAATTTTTAGCACTCATTTTTAATTTTTCAGCAATCTCTAAAATATGCTGATCATTATTCGATAATGCTATATTTTTATTATTTTCAAATAATGGTCCATGAAGTCGATTTTCTTCATCAACTAGGCACAAAACAGAGGAATGCTCGTCAAATTTTGTTGTAAAAAACAATGCTTGGGAGGCATGTGACTCAGCTTCATGTAATGAATATCCAAACCCTATTCCAATACGAAAAGACGTTTCGAATTGTACTTCAAACTGTTTCATTAACGATGTTAAATAGACCCTATCAAGTGTTTCAATCGCTCCTCTTGTAGAAAAAATTAAGTAGGGCTCTTGAAGGGATTGAGCAATCCTTGCATGAAACGTTTTACATACTTTTTCTAAATTCTCCATCCATAATTGTTTATTAGCAATAGAATTCTCTCTGCTGCGAATTGAAACAACTGCAATTTGTGATGAAATTAACAGGGTGTTTTTATAGGTATTCAGGGCTTTATTTACCGTTGATATAAAAGTCTGTTTCCTTTCGACCATATAGCTCGCTGGGACTCCTGCTTGTTGTAACGCTTCATAAACAGCATGTAAGCTAGTAAGTGCCAGCTCTGTTTTCCCTGCTTTATATAACTCCTTATGGAAAGTTATATAGTCATCAATCTGAAAGTGATCTATTTTTTCATTTTGATCGTACACCCAAGCATAATCTATTGCATGCATCTCTGGAGACTTTTTAATATCTGCCTCTTTTAAAACTTGATATAGAGTATTTATTTTAGGTAAATCAATGGACATATTGGATAATTTCACCTTTTGGTTATGTTGTATAGATAGCAATGATAGGGATAATGTTAATTCATCAAAGGGAATATAGACTGCTTGAATCTGTTTAGCTTTTATTTTATCCATACAGTAATAATAGGAAATCGAGCCAGCAAATAATAAGATTTCTGCATGGGCGGCTGCCTCATCAATCAATTCAATACTTTGCTCAGGTACCATGTAAGGAAAATGAATAAATTGCACTTGAGGAAATGCGGAAAAGTTTTGTTTTATGTTATTCCAAAAAAATAATGAACCAAGTATGGCTATCCTTTGCATCATTTTACCTCACCTTTCTAAATGGCGGAATTTTTAGATAATTATACAATAAAAATAGCTTTCCAACATGAAAAAAACCTCCAGTCACGTATTGTGAATTGAAGGTTTTACTCATTTATTTTTTAACTGTTGCCAAGGTAACCCATACAATTTCCTCCATACGAATGAAGAAAGGCGTACGACTAATCTCTACAACGATATGGTCAGGTAATACTGAGGCTAATACACCTTGCTGAATATTTTTTTCGGTTTGTACTACAATAGCCTGACCAATCATCATGTTAAGAGTTTCGTATAAATATGGATTTGATATGCTTCCCATCTTCGTCATCTTTAAGACACTTCCTTCCTACAAAACTAACCATACTTTATAGTGTATGAAGGAAATATAGGAAATGTACCATTATTTTGACTCAAGAAGTATAGTAACTGGTCCATCATTTGTAAATGCAACGTCCATCATCGCACCAAATATACCTGTCTCCACTTGTAAACCGTGTAAACGTAAGGCATCATTAAAAGCCTGCCATAACGGCTCCGCAACTTCTGGTCTAGCTGCATCTATAAAACTTGGCCGATTCCCCTTTTTTGCATCCCCATACAATGTAAATTGTGAGACGGATAGTATAGCCCCTCCATGCTCTAAAATAGAATGGTTCATTTTTCCATCAGCATCTTCCCAAAGGCGGAGATTAGCTATCTTTTTGGCTAAATAGTTAACATCCTCTTGTGTATCTTCATGTGTAATTCCTACCAAAAGGACATAACCATTATCAATAGCGCCTGTTACTTTCCCGTCAACCGTAACAGTGGCCGCTTTACTACGTTGTAAAACTACTTTCATTCTTTAAAACCTCAATTCTATCGTTGTAACTTTCCATAAACAAGAAAGTTAATCCAACCAAGGACTTTTTAATTAATCACACGTTGCACTGAATAAATATCTGGAGTTTGTTTAATACGTTCTACAACTTTATGCAAATGTGAAATAT